>CAZKFT010000036.1:0-18889 GCA_964552205.1 uncultured Gammaproteobacteria bacterium | reverse complement strand
AATGGGGGTCCGGGTGTTCTGAATAGGCCTCGCGGTCCATGGCCACGCGGTCGCGGTTCGCGCGCTGCTGCATCTCCTCGATGCTGATGCCGTACGGCTTGAGCGCGTTGAGTCCGAAGATGCGTGCCCGCACTGCCGGCGTGATGGCGTCGTAACCGAACCGTTCCTGAAATTCGTCAGAAATCTGGAAGCTGCGGAAGGCCTGGATCTGGTCCTGCGGTGATCCGTACCAGATGGAGTCCGTGCCCCAGAGGATCTGGTTCTCGCCGAGGTGCTTGATGAGCTTGCCGAGCGCGTGCGCGGCGCTATCCGGGTCGCGCATGAGGAAGCGCCAAGTCGAGCCCAGTTCAGCGTAGACATTGCTGTGGTTTCGGACCAAATCGTTCTCGACGAAGGTCTTCACCAGCGAATTGATGCCGTCGTTGTGGGCGGGGTCGAACGCTAGCTCCGGTTTGTTGGGCACATACCCGGCGTGGTAGATGAGGAAGTTCACATCCGGGAACCTCTTCGCTACCCGACCGATGTCATCGCACAGGGAGTGTTCGTAGGAACGCTGCCCGAAGGGGATACCCTTGTGGATGGCGATGTTCTTCACACCCAGGGACCGCGCTTTCTCGATGAAGGCGATGCCGACATCGTCGGTCATCCAGAACCCCGCACCATCCGGCCCCCACTGCGTGTAGGTCTTCCATGCTGCGATTTCGAACTGCTCGACCAGACGCTCCATGTCCTCGAGATCACCCGCCTGATTCGGGTTCACGCGCCCGTGCAACATCAATCGCTGCGTGCCTTCCATGCGTTCAACGATATCGCGCGTCGCGGCGGCTTCCTCGATGGTGAGGGGCTCTCCCTCGCGGGTGGAGGGAACGAAGGACAACACCATCATGTCGGTGTCCGAGTCCATGAATACATCCTTGACGAAGGACTCACCGGAAAAACAGGCCAGATAGTCGCGGTTGCCTGGGCCCTGACCGGCGGCGCACCCGGCGTGTTCGAATCCGCTGAGGGGTCTGGCAGTTGGTGGCAGTCGCGTGAGCCATGCGCCATCCGGGTTCACGAAATGTCCTTGGACATCAAAAATGAATTCTTTCTTGCCGAGGGCATCCAGCGCGGCATCGCGGTCGAGACCTGCATTCGCAGAGAGGGCGTAGTAGCCGCCGGTGCGGCCAACCGCGGCGTAGGCGGCATTCATCGCCAACAGCGTCGAGGCGGCACCGCAGGTGCTGATCAGGAACTGTCGTCTGGACAGACCCAGCTTGCGCGCCGCGTCCGTCGCCCGGGACTGGGCAAGGGCATTGGCCTGTTCATGGACGGGTTCCAGGGGAATGGGCTCGAACTCGCCGTTGGAAGTGGTATCCAGCTTGATGGGCAGGCGTTGGTTGTCGTCGTGTTGGCTCATGGACTTCATTTATCCACCCCGGGTCATGCCTTGCAAGTCCTTAATGTTCGTTTATACTTACCGTTAGCTATGACTTACCACTTGCAATGTGAGGCTATTGCTGACGGGACGCGCCGCCGGATTCTGGAACGACTCCGCGGTGGACCGCTGTCGGTGGCGGCACTGGCGGCTGGCCTACCCGTCAGCCGACCCGCCGTTTCCCAACATCTCAAGGTCCTGAAAGCCGCGGCGCTGGTGGCCGAGGAACCCATGGGTACCCGGCGCCTCTATCACCTCAACCCCGTCGGTCTGGCACACTTGCGGGACTATCTCACCTGGTTGGAGCGCTGAATGAATCGATCTTTCCTGCTGGTGCTGTTCGTCGTCCTGTCCATGACCGCCTGCCAACCGCGTTCGCAGGATGCACCCACTGCGAGCGATCGGGCGCCGTATGCGTCGGTGACCGAACTTGCAGGCGCTATGGAACAACTGCGCCGACTCAATCAGTCCGACAATGACCAGCGACGGGATGCCATTCTCGCCCTGCTTGAAGAGGCAGGGTTTGAAGCCAGTCTGGAAGCATTTCCGAACATAGGACGCGGTGGCGATACCCGTGAAACCGGCCACAACATCATCGTGGACATCGGAGCTGGTGACCGCGACCTCATCATCGGTGGACACTACGACCGCGTGGGCGTCGGTGAAGGCATGGTGGACAACGGTGCCAGCATCATCGTCTTGCTGCACGCGATGGAGGCCGTGCGAGACATGGCACTCGAACACCGAGTGCGCTTTGTCCTCTTCGACCTGGAGGAAGTAGGCCTCGTTGGTGCACGCTATTTCGCGGACAACCTGGACCCGGAACAAACAGTGGCCATGATCAACCTCGATGTGAATGGCTATGGCGATACGGTGTTCTACGGGCATACGGCACACGGCCACGGACATCTTTATGAGGCCCTGCATCGGGGATGCGGCAAGCAACTGTTGCGCTGTGTGGATTTCCCTGTGTACCCGCCCAGCGACAATCTCGCTTTCCAACGCGTAGGCATTCCGAATATCTCACTCTCTGTGCTGCCGGTGACGGAGGTTCACCAGCTGTGGCTGATGATGAACCAGCGCGAGCATTCCGGTATCGCCGAAGGGTTCATGCCGGGGGTGTTTCTCACCATTCACACTCAGGGCGACACCTACGCCCGTATCGAGCCTTCCGCCATGACGCTGTCCTACAACGCCCTGATGGGCCTGCTGGATGAGTTATCATCACCGACGCATGAATGACATAGACCGCTGTCTCGAGCAGATCAATCGCGTCATTGTCGGCAAGCAGCATGAGGTCCGCCTCGCGTTGGCCTGCCTGCTGGCCAAAGGCCATCTCCTCATCGAGGACGTGCCGGGAGTCGGCAAGACCACCATGGCGCACACCCTCGCAAGAACACTGGGCCTGCAATATCAGCGCATCCAGTTCACCTCCGATATGCTTCCCGCGGACATCATCGGTGTATCGGTATTTGACCGCGACGGTGGTGTGTTTCGATTCCACCCTGGACCGATCTTTGCGCAGTTGGTGCTGGCCGATGAGGTGAACAGGGCCACGCCGAAGACACAGTCCGCACTCCTGGAGGCCATGGAAGAAACCCAAGTGACGGCTGAGGGTGAAACGAGGCCCCTGCCCGAACCGTTCTTCGTCATTGCGACCCAGAATCCGTTGCGCCAAGTGGGTACATTCCCCTTACCTGAATCGCAGTTGGACCGGTTCTTGATGCGCATAACCCTAGGCTTCCCCGGCGAAGCAGCGGAGCGTTCGCTGCTCAAGGGAGAAGACCGCCGCACCATGGTGGCCTCACTGAAACCGGCGATGACACCGCCGCAGTTGCTCGATCTGCAGGCACGCGTACGTGAGGTGCATGTTGCGGATGCCTTGCTGGATTACGTACAAGGGCTCCTGAAACAAAGCCGTGAGTCGGCGGAATTCGATTCGGGGCTTTCGCCGCGCGCCGGACTGGCACTGGTACACGCTGCGCAGGCCTGGGCCTTGATGGCAGGCCGCGACGCAGTGCTACCGGAAGACGTCCAGGCGGTGTCACCCGGAGTCTTCAGTCACCGACTGCGAGGCGCCGGTGAACTCGCGGATGCAGATGGCGAACGGCTCGCGGAACAGTTGATCACCGCCGTCCCGGTGCCCTGACGCCTATGTTCGACGCGCTGCGCCAGCGCTGGAAAGCGCGCACGCAGGCTTGGGTGCTTGCCCGCCAGGGCCGTGACGGGGAACGCGTCGAGGTGCAACGGGGCCGAATCTACATCGTACCGTCCCCGTTCGGCCTCCTGTATGCGGTGCTCGTCTTCGGCATGCTGATGGGAGCACTGAACTATTCCAACAGCATGACCTTCATGCTGACCTTTCTGCTCGGTGCACTGTTCCTGCTGGCCATGCACCACGCCCATCGCAATCTGCTCGGTCTGGTCGTGGAACGCGGACGCATCGAGCCGCCTTTTGCGGGCCAGCAAGCGGAGTTCTCGTTGCGCATCGTGAATCCCTCCGCGCAAACGCGCTGGGCCGTAGGCACTGATGATGGTGAAACACCAAGCTGGTTTGCGGATGTTCCCGCCACCGGTGCGACAACGCTACCGATTCTGGTGAGCGCGCCGCGACGTGGACTATTACAGGTACCAAGAACGCGCCTCTACACGCGGTTCCCCTTCGGACTGTTCCACGCATGGGTCGCACTGCACATGGACTTGCGCGTGGTCGTGTACCCGGCACCTGCCAAGGACGCGCCTTCGCCACCGCTAGGCGCGGGTGATGGACGCGGCGCACTCGAGGCACGCGGCCAGGACGATTTCGCCGGACTGAAAGATTACCGCGGAGGCGAGTCCCCTCGTCACATCGCCTGGAAGGCCTACGCACGCGGGCAGCCGCTCATGGTCAAGGAGTTTTCCGGGGCGCTGCAGGCTAGCCAGTGGTTTGAGTTCGATGCACTGGACGGACTGGATGAGGAACAGCGCCTGTCGGTGATGTGCCGTTGGGTACTGGATGCGGAACGCGATGCGCTGCGCTACGGCTTGCGCTTGCCGGGAACTGAGATTGCGCCTGGCCAAGGTGACGCACATCGCGCCAAATGCCTCACAGCATTGGCGATGTTCGGAAACGCGCCATGAACACCGTCGCGCATCTCGGCGAAACCCGCTTGTCCTTCGACCGCCTGGTTTGGCTGCTCATTTGCCTGACTCTGGTCCTGTTGCCACACATGATGCGCATTCCAGTGTGGATCAGTCTGTTGTTCGTGGCGATGGCCATGTGGCGGCTTGGGGCGGCGCGCATGCGCTGGGGCATGGTGCCGGCGTGGGCCCGCGCGATTCTTGCCATTGCCGGAATGGCAGCGGTAGGCGTCCAGTTCCGTGCCTGGGGCGGACAGGAAGCAGGCATCGCGATGTTGGTGGTGATGATGTCGCTGAAGCTCACCGAGGCCGTGCGCAAGCGCGATGGCTTGGTACTGGTTTTCGTTGGCTATGTATTGGTGGTGGGAAACTTCCTCTACTCGCAGACGCTTCCCACAGGTGCATACATGGTGCTGGTGACATGGTGCATCACTGCGACGCTTTTGCACCTCACCCACCCGACCACTGGCATTCCGACCCGGGTCCGTTTCCGCCAGGCCGCAGTGTTGTTGCTGCAGGCCTTGCCGATTGCCGCCATCCTGTTCCTGCTGTTCCCAAGAGTCCCCGGACCGCTGTGGGGCGTACCGGCTGGGCAACAGTCAGTGTCCGGCTTGAGCGACACCATGGAGCCAGGAAGCATCGCCCAGCTGTCGCTCTCTGAAGCGGTCGCCTTTCGCGTGTCGTTTGATGGCCCAGCGCCCGACTACCGCAACCTGTACTGGCGCGGCCCGGTGCTTCGCAACTTCGATGGACGTGCTTGGCGACAAGGCGACGAGGTTGCGGTGGAGAGTTTCAGCTACACCGCGATGGATGCCGCCGTCCACTACGAGGTGGTACTCGAGCCACACAGGCAGCGGTGGTTGTTCGCTCTCGACCTGCCCAGCGTGTTGCCTGACGACGCCATCATCACCCGTACTTTCCAGCTGATGAGTGATTCCCCGATACGGGAGCGCATCCAGTACCCGATGGCCTCGCACCTCGTTTATCGAACGGGCGTCGAAACGTCGGAATGGGAAATTCGTCGTGCTTTGCAGCTACCTGTTCGCGGCAACCCGCAGGCACGCGAGCTCGCGGCGTCGCTGAGAGAAGCGCATGACGACCCGCGCGAGGCGGTCGTGGCGATGCTGCAGAAGCTGCGCACGGAACCGTATTTCTACACGCTCTCACCTCCCTTGTTGGGTCAGAATTCGGTGGACGAGTTCCTGTTCGAGACCCGTCGCGGCTTCTGCGAGCACTACGCGGGCTCCTTTGCCTTTGTCATGCGGGCTGCGGGCATCCCGGCGCGGGTAGTACTTGGTTACCACGGCGGCGAGCTGAATCCGGTCGGCAATTACCTCATCGTGCGGCAGTCCGACGCCCACGCCTGGGTCGAGGTGTACATCGACAATGAGGGATGGGTCCGGGTGGATCCGACAGGGGCAGTGGCACCTGACCGGATCGAGAGCGGCATGAACTCGATCGACGGGCTCGAGGGCCGCCCAGCTCGACCACTGCGCAATTTCCGCCTTCTCAACCAGCTGCGCCTGCGTTGGGACGATGTGAATAACCGCTGGAATCTCTTTGTTCTGGGCTACGACATGGAAAGCCAGCAGGCGCTGCTTGAAAGTCTCGGGATTGAGGACGCGGACTACACCACGCTTGTGGCAGTGATGATGGCGCTACTCGTCGTTGTGATGACTGCACTGGCCTTGTGGTTGTTCTGGCAGGTGCGACCGCAGCATTCTCGCGAGCCCGCCGTGCGGCTTTACCGCAAATTGCAGCAACGCCTGGAGAAGCGTGGCGTCACCCCACGGCGTCCATTCGAAGGCCCCACGGACTATGCGGCAAGGGTGGCCAGCACGCACCCCGAACTGGAAGAGACGGTGCAACGCTTCATCGAAGCGTACGTGAGAATGCGGTATGGCGTGACACCCACGCAGCATGACTTGGACGCCATGGCTGACGCGGTGCGCGCGCTCAGGTAGCGACTTCGCGGGTTGGGCGCAGTTCGATATCCGGCCAACGCTCTTCGGTCAGCTGCAGGTTCACCCGGGTTGGAGCGATATAGACAAGCGCATCGCTGTGATCCACGGCGAGGTTGTCGTGCGCCTTGGTGCGGAACTCGTCAAGCTTCTTCTCGTCTTTGCCGTATACCCAACGCGCCGTGGCGACCTGTACGGGTTCGAAAAGACACTCGACCCCGTACTCGTCTTTCAAGCGGTAGGCGACCACATCGAACTGCAGGATACCTACGGCCCCCAGGATGAGTTCGTTCGAACGCAAGGGCTTGAACAGCTGGGTCGCGCCCTCCTCGCAGAGTTGCGCGAGCCCCTTCTGCAGCGCTTTCATGCGCAACGGATCTTTCAGCACTGCGCGCCGGAAGAGCTCGGGAGCGAAATTCGGGATGCCGGTGAACTGCAACTGTTCACCTTGGGTGAAAGTATCCCCGATGGAAATGGTGCCATGGTTGTGCAGTCCGATGATGTCGCCCGCCCATGCCTCCTCGGCGGCCTCGCGTTCGGAAGCCATGAAAGTCAGCGCGTCCGCAATGCGGACCTCACGCCCCATGCGTGCGTGGAACAGCTTCATGCCCTTGGTGTACGCGCCGGAACAAATGCGTAGAAAGGCGATGCGATCACGATGCTGCGGGTCCATATTGGCCTGGATCTTGAAAACGAAACCGGTCATGGCTTCCTCGGTGGCCGCAACCTCGCGGGTCGTGGTGGCTCGCGGGCGTGGTGCTGGCGCATGTTCCACGAAGCTGTCCAGGAGTTCCTTGATTCCGAACGTGTTGATAGCGGAGCCGAAGAAAACCGGGGTCAGCTCGCCGCGCAGGTACTCATCGAGGTCGAAAGCATGGCTGGCACCCTGCACCAACTCGATCTCCTCTCGGAATTCTGCGGCCATCGGGCCAAGCACAGCATCAGCCTCTTCGCTATTCAGACCCTGGATGATTTTGCTGGTGCCAAGCTTGCCACCCTTCTCGGGTTGGTACAGGCAAATGGTGTCGTTCTGCAGGTGATAGACACCCTTGAGAGAACGGCCCATGCCGATAGGCCATGTCACCGGTGCGCAGCGTATACCCAATATGCGCTCAACCTCATCCAGCAACTCCATGGGCTCCCTGCCCTCGCGGTCGAGCTTGTTGATGAAGGTGAAAATCGGCGTATCACGCAACCGGCACACCTCCATCAACTTGATGGTGCGTTCCTCCACACCCTTGGCACAGTCAATGACCATCAACGCGGAATCCACAGCGGTCAGCGTGCGGTAGGTATCTTCGGAGAAGTCTTCGTGGCCCGGTGTGTCCAAGAGGTTGACCACACGCCCGTTGTACGGGAACTGCATCACCGAGGACGTGACGGAAATGCCTCTCTGTTGCTCAAGCGCCATCCAGTCCGACGTCGCATGGCGGGAGGCCTTGCGGCCTTTCACGGTGCCGGCCATTTGGATGGCGCCCCCGAACAGCAGCAGTTTTTCCGTAAGCGTGGTCTTACCGGCGTCCGGGTGCGAGATGATGGCAAACGTGCGGCGGCGGGCGATTTCAGGTTGGGTACTCATGGAGCCGCGCATTCTAAACGATTCAGAGCCCCTACAGGACCAGCGCGAGCACCAGCGCGTCCTCCCGCTCACCTTTGGACGCAGGGTAATACCCCCGTCGCAGGCCGACTTCGACAAAGCCGCTGTCACGATAAAGCGCGATTGCGGCCGCGTTTGAAGGCCGTACCTCGAGGAAAATGGTATCCGTACCGTGCTCTCTCGCCAGCCTGAGTGCATGACGCAACAGTCGGCGCCCTAGGCCGGTACCTTGGCTAGTGGGCGCGACGCACAGGTTCAGTAGGTGCGCCTCACCACCGGCGACGGAAAGGACGAAATACCCGGCGATACCATCCGCAGAGTCTGCTACCCAACAGCAATAACCCACTCGCAGGCAATCCCGGAAGATGCCCTCGGTCCACGGATAGGGATAGACAGCGAGTTCGACGGCCATAACGGCTGCGATGTCAGATGCCCCCATCGGGCGCAGCTGCACTGCGAAGGGATCAGGACGCGCCGCCATCTGGAGCACACGTGCCAATGGCCAATTTCAGGTCCTCCCAGGCCCGCCGCTTTTGACCCGGGGAGCGCAGCAGGTAGGCAGGATGATAGGTCGCGATGACAGGAATCTCCTGGTCTCCATAGCGGTGCACCGCGCCCCGCAGTTTTCCGATCGGTGTATCCGTCTGCAGCAGATTCTGTGCGGCGATACGCCCTACCGCGATGATCAGGCCGGGCTGTACCAAGGCAATCTGTCGTTCGAGATAATCGCGGCACAGTGCGGCTTCTTCGGGTTTGGGGTCGCGATTCTCAGGTGGACGACATTTGAGAATATTGGCGATGAACACCGATTCGCGAGGTGCGCCAGCGGCCTCGAGCATTGAATTCAACAGTCGGCCCGCACGACCAACAAAAGGCTCACCCTGTTTGTCCTCGTCTGCGCCGGGCGCTTCGCCGATGACCATCCAGCGTGCATTGCGATTGCCGACGCCAAATACCGTGTTGCTGCGGGTCTCGCACAACTCGCACTTTCGGCAGCCTGCGACAGCCGATTCAAGTTCCGCCCAGTCATTGCTTGGTTCTTCTATTGGCGCATCGTCCACGTCAGGTTCACCCTGACGAACATACACGGGGACATCCATTGCAGCGAGGTAATGCCGCTTGCGCTCATCCACGACGGCGACGGAACCATCTCCAGGACTCGATGACCGGTCCGGATGCGGCATAAATGAACGCGATGGCAAACAACACCACCGGAGGGTTCACTGAAATGAGGATGAAGAACAGGGGCACCATGACCAGCACGGGAAAAGACACACGCTGGCCGAGGTTGAGGTCCTTGAAGCTCAGGTAGTTGATTCGTGAAACCATCAAGGCGCCGGCAGCGACAGTGAACAGGATGGGAATCACCGCCAGATCGCCCCCCTCATACCCCAGGTAGGTGGACACCCACACCAGCGTGGCCAGCAGGCCGGCAGCAGCGGGGCTGGAAAGCCCGACGAAGTACCGCCGATCCACCACGCCCGCCATGGTATTGAAGCGTGCCAAGCGCAATGCAGCCGCAACCGTATAGAAGAATGCTGCAAGCCATCCGAGCTTCTGCCAGAGCCAGCCGTAGCTGGTGAGGCCTTCAAGCGCCCACAGGTACATGACCAACGCGGGCGCAACACCAAATGAGACCAGGTCGGACATGGAGTCGTATTCCTTGCCGAAGTCGCTTTGGGTATTGGTCATGCGGGCGACCCGCCCATCCAGTCCGTCAAGGATGCCGGCAACGATGATGGCAATGGCAGCAGCGCGGTAGCGTCCACCCATGGCAGCGATGATGGCGTAGAAGCCCGCGAACATCGCCGCGGTGGTGAACAGGTTGGGCAGCAGGTAGATGGCTCGGTTTCGATCGACCGGAGAATCTACCTTGTTGGGGTCTTCGTTCTGTTGCATGGGGCCCATGATACCGCAGCCCGCAACCCTATCAGTCGTGGACCAAGGTGGCGATGAGGTCCGACCCGGCCAACACCCTGCGACCAGGCTCCGCAAGCACCCGGGAACCCGCTGGCAGATAGACTTCAGCGACCCGTGCCATTCGCAGCCAGGCGCAACGTTGCCCTTGACCGACGCGCGAACCGTAGCCGAGCGTCGCACGCGGTCGTGCGAATGAGGGTGCCGTATTGAGAATGAGCGTGATTTCGTCGCCCTCGTCGGTCATCAAATGCAGTCCACGGGGGCCACCGTTGGCCAGCTTCGGATGATCGGAAACTTTGCCTTCGACCGGCGCACGGGCGCTGTAGCATCCAAAAATAGGCAGGCGGATCCGGATGCGTACGCGTTCGCCTTTCTCCACCAATTCGACGATGCCGTCCACCGGGCTCACCACACCAAGCGGCTCTGAATCAAAACTCCGCTCCGGGTCCCGGAACTTGAGCATCAATGCGAACGCGATGACCGCGAAAAGCACCACCCATTCCGGGTTGAGGAACCATGCGACCAGACCGCCGCCGACGGCGATTGAAATGAAAGGCCAACCCTCGCGGGCGATGCCTGGGTGCTGCTTGTGGGCCATCTTTTGGGAAATCCAGATCCGGCTAAAAGCGGCGTATTCTACTCGCTTCCGTCACGTTTACCAGTACCCAGAAACGGCATTCTGGCCCGCAGTTCCGCACCCACCTTTTCGAGGGGGTGAAGGGCCGCTGCGGCCTGAGCCTTGTTCAGGGTTGGATATCCCTTGGCATCCTCGCCAGCCAATTCATCGGCGAAGGCACCTGACCGGATTTGTGCAAGGATTTCCCGCATACGGGTGCGCACGCCAACATCAATCAATTGTGGCCCGCGGGTGGCGTCGCCATAGGCTGCCGTGGTCGAAATCGACCCCCGCATGCCGACGATACCCCGCTGGTACATGAGGTCCGCAATGAGTTTGATTTCATGGAGGCACTCGAAATAGGCGAGCTCCTCCGGATACCCGGCCTCCACCAGGGTGTCGAATCCCGCCTGAGCCAGCGCCGTGAGCCCCCCACACAGAACCGCCTGCTCGCCAAACAGGTCCGTCTCGGTCTCATCGGCAAAGCTCGTCTCGAGAATCACGGCCCTACCGTGCCCCACGGCTCGGGCATAGCCCAACGCCCGGTCCAACGCACGCCCGCTGGCGTCCTGCGCCACCGCCACGAGTCCGGGCACACCGTGTCCCGCCTCGAAGGTGGATCGAACCTGGTCGCCGATGCCCTTGGGTGCGACCAGCAGAACGTCAACATCGGAGCGAGGCATGATGCGCTGATAGTGGATGTTGAATCCATGTGCAAAGACGATGGCGGCCCCGGCCTTCATCAGCGGTCGCAATGTAGCTTCGTGAAACGCGGGTTGGGCCTCATCCGGTAGCAACAACATGATGATGTCGGCACTCGGCACAGCCTGATCGAGCGGCGCGACCGCGACACCGTCTGCCTGCACACGCGCTATCGACGACGACCCTTCACGTAGCCCGACCACCACATCCACCCCGGTGTCATTCAGGTTGCGAGCCTGTGCACGTCCTTGCGCGCCATAGCCAACGACCAGCACACGCTGACCTGCGATCAGGTCGTCGTTGAGGTCGGAATCTGTCCACGATTTGAGCGCCATAGCGGCATAAGAGTGCCACAAGCCGGGCCCCGGCACCGCATCGGGTGATAGAATCCGCCGCATGAGAACCAGTCGCTTCCCGTTGAATACTGTCAAGGAAACCCCTGCCGACGCCGAGATTGTCAGCCACAGGCTGATGCTGCGTGCGGGCCTCATCCGCAAGCTTGCCGCCGGCCTCTACACCTGGCTCCCGCTGGGCCTCAGGGTCATGCGCAAAGTCGAGCGCATCGTGCGGGAGGAAATGGACAAGGCGGGCGCTTTGGAAGTGTTGATGCCGGCAGTGCAACCCGCCGAGCTGTGGGAAGAATCCGGCCGCTGGCAGAAATACGGCCCCGAGCTGCTGCGCATGAAGGACCGCCACCAGCGTGAGTTCTGCTTCGGTCCGACCCATGAGGAAGTCATCACCGATCTCGCACGGCGGGAGCTGAAAAGCTACAAGCAGCTACCGATCATCTATTACCAGATACAGACCAAGTTCCGTGACGAAATCCGGCCTCGATTTGGTGTGATGCGGGCTCGCGAGTTCCTGATGAAGGACGCCTACTCCTTCCATACCGATCAAGCGTCGCTGCAGGAGGCCTATGACCTCATGCATGCCACCTACACCCGCATTTTCGAGCGCACAGGTTTGCGTTTCCGACCTGTACGCGCAGCCACTGGCGCCATCGGGGGCTCCTACTCCCACGAGTTCCATGTGCTGGCCGATTCGGGTGAAGATGCCATCGCATTCTCGGACGGCAGCGACTACGCCGCCAACGTCGAACTGGCTGAAGCCATCGCCACGGGCGCGCGCGCGGCACCGTCGATGACAATGGACCGATTCGCGACGCCCGGCATACGGACCATGGACGAGCTCTGCGCCAAACACGGCCTCAAGCATGATCAGGGCGTGAAGACCCTCATCGTGGAGGCGGAGAAGGATGGCTTGATCGCGCTAGTGCTACGCGGCGACCATGAATTGAACGCCGTCAAGGCGGAACTCATCGCAGGCGTGGCAAGCCCGCTGACATTCGTCAGTGAAGAGCGCATACGCGAAGCGATCGGCGCAGGTCCAGGCTCTCTGGGGCCGGTGGGATTGCCCATCCCCTGTGTCGTCGACCACGCAGCGGCTTTGTTGTCGGACTTCACCTGCGGCGCGAACGAGGATGGGTTCCATTTCAAAGGCGTCAACTGGGCACGCGATCTCGGCGAACCTGTCACTGCAGACCTCCGGCAGGTGATCGAAGGCGACCCCAGCCCCGACGGCAAGGGCACACTGCACATCGCCCGCGGCATAGAGGTCGGTCATATCTTCCAGCTCGGTACGAACTACAGCGAGCGGATGAACGCGACTGTGGTGGGCGAGGACGGCAGTGACTGCGTCATGACCATGGGGTGCTACGGAATCGGCGTGTCGCGTATCGTCGCCGCAGCCATAGAACAGAACCATGACGAACGCGGAATCTGCTGGCCGGACCCGATTGCACCATTCGAAGTGGCACTGCTGCCCATGAACGCAGGTAAATCAGAGCGGGTGCGGGCAGCTGCCGATGCGCTGTACGAGGAGTTGACGGCAGCCGGCTTCGAAGTATTGCTCGACGACCGCGATGTCCGGCCTGGGGTGATGTTCGCCGACATGGAGCTCATCGGTATTCCGCATCGCATCGTCATCGGGGAAAAAGGTCTGGATGCCGGGACGCTGGAATACAAGGGTCGGCGTGATGCTGAAGCCATGAACATACCCGTCGCCGACATCGTTTCGCACCTCCAACGGCTGCTGAAAGACAAGAATTAGTTTCTCGCAGAGAACGCGGAGAAAAGATTGGGAATTAAAAATTCATATTTTTGTTTTTCTCTGCGGCCTCTGCGCGCTCTGCGAGAGATGCTTTTTCTCCTGAATCTTCCAGCTTGCATGATTTCTCGCGGAGATTACGTAGGCCACAATGGCATTGAATAATTCATCTCTTGGTTTTTCTCTGCGTTCTCTGCGTTCTCTGCGAGAGATGCTCTTTCTCCTGAATCTGCCGCCTCGCAAGATTTCTCGCGGGGAATGCAGAGAGTGCGGGGAATAGATTGGGAATTAAAAATTCATATTTTGGTTTTTCTCTGCGTTCTCTGCGTTCTCTGCGAGAGATTCTTTTTGCTCTTATGTTGTCTGCGACGAGCATTGCGGCGGCGGACAACATTCCGCAGCAGGAGGATGATGAACTTCGCCGTGCCCTGCGCGCTGCAATCGAGGTAAGCGACAGTTTCGTTGACCGCTTCGATGCCGAAGTGTGGCTATTGGATATGTCGCAGCGCCTGGCGCGTCATGTCCCGGATATCGAGGAACGCCTGCATCTCCTGCGCATCATCCATGTCGAGGCCACGCGCGTAGGCATCGCCCCAGAACTCGTGTTGGCAGTGATGGAAGTCGAGAGCGGATTCGATCGCTTCGCTGTATCCCATGCAGGCGCGCAAGGACTGATGCAGATCATGGGGTTCTGGCTGCAAGAGTTGGAGGTCGAGCACAACAACCTGTTCGACCCTGCCCTCAATGTCCGCATGGGATGCATCATCCTGAAACACTATCTGGACCGCGAACGCGGGGACCTCCCTGCCGCCCTGGCGCGCTACAACGGCAGTACCGGTCAGCGTTGGTACTCAGACCGCGTGCTCACCGCGCTCTCTGAGCGGTGGTACCGCGAGTGAAGTCGGTGCTTTGCATCGTCAGCGGGCGTGTGCAGGGGGTGTGGTACCGAGGCTCCGCGCAAGAGCAGGCCAGGAAACTGGGTGTCACCGGCCATGCGCGCAATCTGTCAGATGGAACTGTGGAAGTACTTGCTTGTGGGGACGATGCGGCCGTGGATGCTCTCATTGCCTGGCTGCACAAGGGTCCGATGCTGGCACGCGTGCGGTCAGTGCAGGTCACACCATGCGACGCACCCTCCCCTTCCGATTTCAGCGTAGCCTGACGGAGCCTGTCTCTCCATCGATGTCGATGGTGGTGCCATAGCGCTGTGATAGATATACCAACCGCTGAAGGATTGCCTCCGCTTCTCCGCGCTGCGCCAGATAAGGCGTGCCGCGCGGCGTCTCCTCGGTTTGGTTGATTGCCAGCACCAGCGGTCTGATCTGGATGCCACTGACTTGGCGGTCGGCATCGAACTCAAGGTGCATCACCGCGCTGTGGTAGGCCAGAGGACCGTAGCGATCCGGCGGCGCGACTGCCTGGAAGATGTAATTCCCCAATCCGTACAGGATGGGTTTGCCGTTGTAGATTTCGATGCCGTGCAAAGCCGGATTCCCGTGCGCGACATACATCCCTGCCCCGGCGTCGATGGCATCGCGCGCAAATTTTTCCATCCACTCAGGCGTGTCGAAACGGTCAGCACGCAAATCGCGGCCGGGCGGACCGGCAATCCCGTCCGCTGCACCCCAATAGTGATTGTGGTGATACACGATGACGAGGTCTGCCTGCTCCGCTGCCGCGCGAATGGCGTCCAGGATACGCGCGTGTTGCTCGGCGTTGAGCGTGCCATCTTCTTGTAGTTGCAGGAAGTTGACGCCTGGCTTGCCCGGCCCCGCCCACGTCTCGGGCACCAGTTGTACGGCACCGGAGGCTATGCCGATGAGTGCATAGCGACCCTCAGGACGATCCAGAAATCCAGCGGCTGCAGCAGCCGCTGCATCCGCACCGGTGCCAGCGTATGCAAACCCGCGCGCACTGACTTCCTCGATGGTGGTGAAAAGTCCAGCTACCCCTAAGTCGAGCGCATGGTTGTTGCTGAGTGCGAGCATGTTGAAGCCCATCTCGCGCAGGTTGTCGAGCACATCCGGCTCGACATGGGTGACCGCGGCGCTGCGTTTGACCACCGCAGCGTCCGGCGGGGCAACGGCCACTTCAAGGTTGGTGAATACCGCACCTTGTTCAGGGAGGTACTCGCGCGCTTGCGCCACGGCCAGTGGGGCAAAGGTTCTGAGGTCGGTCTTGACCAGCGCCTGACCGACAACGGTGACGCGCATGACCTCATCCGCAGAGACCTGCGATACCAGAAACACTGCCAATGAAAACACCCACACCGCGACGGTCTTCATCGGCAGATTCTAGCCCATAAAAGAAGTTAGCGACCCAGGTAACGGCGGTCAGAATCTTCCGTACGTCCGAGCTCCCACGCACCCCGGTTGCGCGCATGACTCACCGCGGCATCCACTTCGCCACGCAGCGGGTGGCGCACAATGTCGAGCTGCTGGTTTGGATGAATCAGGTCCGCATCACGGATGCTGGCTGCGTTGTTCTTGTAAATGAGCGGCCACTGGTAGGGATTGCCGTAGACATTGGCACGTCCCGCTATGCGCCAAAGACTGTCACCGCTCACGACCACATAGGTCATGCGGGCGGCGCGAAGCTCTGACAGCAACGCGTTCAGCATATCAACCGCACGACGACCTTCGCCGTTGTTGATGGCCTGCTCACCGGTACGAAGGCGGCTTTGTTGGTCCGCGTTCAGGTGGGTGTGTTCCCGCGCCTGCGCGAGCAACTGACGCGCCTGCGCAAGCGCCTGTTCATTTGCCCGGCGTGCGGCTTCGGCTTCAGCGCGGCGCTGCGCCTCAATCTCGGCAGCAGACGGGCCGGTCTGAACGGGTGCCTCAGCCTCCGGCTGGCGCGACGCGCATGCGGTAAGCGCGAGCGAAATCAGGGCGACCGTGAGAAGGGATTTGGCGGAAACCGTGGACATGTTGCTCTCCATCTATTGAGTTCGTGACCTCTATGTTACCTGCAATACATTACAATAGCGTGATGCGTGTCACTCTTTACCATAATTCCCGCTGTTCCAAGTCCCGAGCAGCGCTCGAGCTGCTGGTGGAACGCGGGTTGAACCCCGATGTCATCGAATATCTCAAGAATCCGCCCGGTCGTGACGGACTGCAGCGGTTGCTGGCATTGCTCGACATATCGGCCGCTGAGCTCCTGCGAAAGGAAGGGACGGAACTGCGCGCCCTGGACGAGTCGCGTATCCTCGACGCCATGGTTGCAGACCCAGCACTGATGGAGCGTCCCATTGTTGTCGTGGATGACCAGCGTGCGGTTATCGCGCGACCCACTGAGCGCATCCTGGAGATTCTGTGAGCGAAATTCTGGTCCTCTACTACAGCCGCCATGGCGCAACAGCAGCGTTGGCACGGGAAGTGTGTCGAGGCATTGAATCTGTAAGCGGGTGCCGCGCACGATTACGTACGGTTCCCCCGGTTTCCACGGTAGTCGAGGCGGCCGAGAATTCTGTACCGGACGATGGCCCCCCTTACGCGAGTCAAGCGGACATGAGAGAGTGCGACGGCCTGGTGCTAGGGAGCCCAACGCGCTTCGGCAACATGGCTGCTCCAATGAAATACTTCATCGACTCGACGGGGGCGCTTTGGGTATCTGGCGAACTCGCGGGCAAACCCGCCGGGGTGTTCACGTCCACCGCATCACCACACGGTGGACAGGAGTCCACATTGCTGTCGATGATGCTACCTCTGCTCCACCACGGCATGGTGTTGGTCGGTGTCCCGTATACCGAGATCGCCATCAATGAGACCACAGGTGGTGGTGGCCCTTATGGCGCCTCGCATCTCGCGCGCAACGAGAAGACACCCAAACTGACACCGGAAGAAATCACCATTGCACGCGCCTTGGGTGAGCGAGTCGCCACCATCGCCGGAAAACTCGCGCAGTGAGGTTGGTCGTACTCGCGGCGTGGGCCGCCTTGTTTATCACCCAGATTCTCTGGTGGGGGTGGTTGGCGGCGGACAACCCGGTGCCGAGAGCGGTACTCATTTTCCTGTGCGCGGGTCCGCTCCTGCTTCCGTTGCGGGGTTTGTTGCATGACCGTATGCGCGCCTACTTCTGGTTCAACCTGTTGTTGATGCCCTACTTTTCGGCGGCTGTTGCGGCGCTGTACGCGGCGGGCGGATCACATCCGATTGCCTGGATTCAATTGCTGGCGACAGTGGCGGGATTTGGTGCGGGATTCATGGTCACACGCCAAGCACGGACTTCACGAACGGCACCGTAAGCCGGCGCTGCTGCGCGAGGGAGGCGCGATCCAGAACTTCCAGCGCAGCGTAGAGCGTGCGCATATCCCGCGGCAAATGCTTCAAAAGGAAATGGCCCACCTCTGGCGGCATGTCCAGACCGCGCTGAGTCGCTCGCAGGGTAAGCGCGAGCACCCGACCTTCGTCATCCAATTCATGCAGTTGGTACACCGGGCCGGCAGCTAGTCGCGACACCAGATCCGGAAGCGTGAGCTGCAACGCCGCCGGGACATCCACGCCGCTAGCCATCCAACAACCGCCCCGCGCGCGCAAGGCGTTGAACAGCGTAAACAGCGCGCCTTCCCATTCGCCGTTGCCTGCGATGGCATGCATGTCATCCACACATACAAGGTCAAACATCTCCCACCCTTCAACCGCCCCAACACCGAGCTCGGCGACCTCCGACAAAGGCAGAAGCGCCGCGCGGCGACCCTGTTCATGAGCGGTATGGCAGGCAGCCTGAAGCAAATGCGTCTTGCCACTCCCCTGAGCGCCGTACAAATACAGCACCGGCTCCCCCGTTCCCAGGGCGGATGCTTTCGCAGCGGCAACAACCGCGGCGTTCCGGCCGGGATGGAATGTTGCGAATACCGCACTGTCGGGCAGGCCGATGCCAAGCGGTAACTGGGCCATCAGAGTGGTCTCATCTAAGGAGTTGGTAATGCAGTGCCAGCAGGCCGAAGTCGCCGCTGTCCTCTACCTCGCGGAGCCGGCTCCCAAGCGCGATGGCCTGACGCAGCTGTTCCTCACTGCCACGAAGCTCCACAGCAAACACCAAGCGGTCGCCGTCCACCTGCAGCAATGTCACGGCACTGACTGGTGAGAGCGTTTCGAGGTAGCGCGTTGCAAGCGCGTAATCCGACATCCCGGTCACACCGGACACGACCACGCGCGTCCGCCCGTCCTGGATGCCATCCGGCAACAAGGCGCCACGCGCCCCGAAAGCATCCGCAACCCAATGCATGCCTTCTGCCAGCACCGATGTGAGAATGCCTGCCGGCGTTTCCATGGTGCGAGTAACACCGGCGTCCATCAGGGACCATCGCGCGCCCCACCGCGCTGCATCCACCCGGAACAGTCTCCCGATGAGGATTGCGTTCGGCCGGTAGCGCGCAGAGGCATCCTCGATCCGGTCGTCGAAACCACCCCAGACATCAGTGAACGCAAGCGACGAACGGTCCTGCA
>CAZKFT010000035.1:16937-19024 GCA_964552205.1 uncultured Gammaproteobacteria bacterium | reverse complement strand
TCATTCCGCATCCTGCCCTTGCTCGGCAAACTGGTGGCCGACGACGAGGCAAGTTATCGCTATCTGGCGGAGTCCATCCGCATGCACCCTGACCAGGAGACCCTGCGCGACATGATGGTGCAGTCCGGTTTCGAGCGGTGCGAGTGGTTCAATATGAGTGGTGGCATTGTCGCCGCCCACCGTGGCTACAGGCTATGAGTGCACTTCTACAATCCGCCGTGGATTTCTGGATGGCCGATGCGCCGGAAGCACGCCAGCGCTGTGCATCACTGGCAGGGAAATGTGTTGTCGTCGAACTCAGCGATCTCGGCATCGCCATTGCCCTGCGCCCGGGAGCGGATGGCATCGCCGTTCAAGTCGGTGATGAGCCCGCCGCCGACGCCCGCATCCGTGCACCCAGTCTGGACTTGCTGCGCATGTCCAGAGGCGTGGGGTCAGGGGACGCTACAGGAAGAATTCATATCGAAGGAGATGCAGAACTCGCACAAGCCATGCGTGACCTGTTGCGCGATGTTCCATTTGATGCGGAGGAGCGCCTGGCGAGAATCGTAGGGGATGTCCCTGCGCATGAATTCGGGCGGTTTGCCCGTGGTGTTGATGCGCTTGCAAGGGACACGCTGCGACGAGTGGAGCAGATGGTCGGTGAGTTCCTCAAGCACGAGTCGCGTGACCTGCCGAGACCGGATGAGGTTTCGCGCTTCGTCGCGGAAGTGGACGCCCTGCGTGATGATGTGGACCGCGCCGAGGCGAGGTTGCGCAGGATACAGGGCGCGGATTGATGCCACTCCGGAACCTCACGCGCATCATGCGCATCAGTTTTGTGCTGGCCAAGCACGGTCTGGACGAGATCATTCTCGCCACACACCTGTTCCGCCCCATACGCTGGCTGGTCTACCTGACTCCCTGGAACTGGGTCACGCGCACCCGCGCCCCACGAGGGCAGCGCATCCGCGAGGCCTTGGAGGAGCTCGGCCCGATATTCGTCAAGTTCGGACAGATGCTTTCCACGAGGCGCGATTTGCTCCCACCCGATGTCGCAACGGAGTTGGCACGCCTGCAGGATCGGGTCCCGCCGTTCCCCGGCGCACAAGCACGGGCGGCAATCGAGTCCGCATTGGGCAAACCAGTCGCTGAATTGTTTGACGACTTTGACGAGACGCCGCTTGCCTCTGCTTCCATCGCCCAGGTGCACACCGCTACCTTGAAAGAGGGTGGTGAGGTCGTGGTCAAGGTGTTGCGCCCGGGAGTGGAGGAGCGGATCAAACGCGATGTGGAGGTGCTGCGCCTGATAGCGACCTTCGCCGAGCGTTACTGGAAGGATGGTCGCCGCCTGCGCCCCGTTGGCGTAGTGGACGAGTTCGACAAGACACTTACCGACGAACTCGACCTGCTGCGCGAGGCCGCCAACGCGACGCAACTCCGGCGCAATTGGGAAGGCTCGCCGTTGTTGTACGTACCCGAGATTCATTGGCCTCTGGCACGACGCAATGTCCTGGTGATGGAGCGCATCTCTGGCATCCAGGTGAGTGACATCGAAGGCCTGCGTGCGGCCGGCGTGGATTTCAAGGTGCTCTCGGAACGCGGCGTGGAGATTTTCTTCACGCAGGTGTTCTCACACAATTTCTTCCACGCCGACATGCACCCGGGCAACATTTTCGTGGACGTGCGTGACCCGGCGAACCCGCGGTGGCTGGCGGTGGACTTCGGCATCGTCGGCACACTGAGCCCGGATGACCAACACTACCTTGCCCATAACTTTCTGGCCTTCTTCAACCGCGACTACCGCCGGGTTGCTGAGCTGCATGTCGAGTCGGGTTGGACACCGGCCGGCACGCGGGTCGATGAGTTCGAGAGCGCGATCCGGACGGTGTGCGAGCCCATCTTCAACCGCCCGCTCAAGGACATCTCCTTCGGCCTGCTGCTTATTCGCTTGTTCCAGACGGCACGACGATTCGAGATGGAGGTGCAGCCTCAGCTCGTGCTGTTGCAGAAGACACTGCTCAACATTGAAGGGCTGGGTCGTGAGCTCTATCCGGAGCTGGACCTATGGGCGACGGCCAAGCCCTACATGGAAGGCTGGATGAAGG
>CAZKFT010000035.1:2412-16837 GCA_964552205.1 uncultured Gammaproteobacteria bacterium | reverse complement strand
CCGGAGCTGGACCTATGGGCGACGGCCAAGCCCTACATGGAAGGCTGGATGAAGGAGCGCATTGGTCCCAAGGCCTTGTTCGAGCATTGGCAAAAGCATCTGCCAGAGAACGCTCAGGCGCTGGTGGACATGCCGAGATTGGCTGCGCAGTTCTTCAGGGACGCAGAGGCCGGCACACTCACCGTACGATTGGAATCTGCACAGCTGGACGCCTTGCGTGAAGAAATCCGGAAAGGCAACCGCTTCCGGTTCGTGGCGTTTCTTCTGGGTGCCGCACTTCTCGCGCTGGTGTTATTCCTCAAGTAGCGCACGGACTGGCACGAGTTCCACCCCATACGCTTCCACGCGCGGCAACAATTCCTCGAGAACTTCCAATGTCGTCGGATAGGGGTGGCCAATCCCGACCGCTGACCCGCGTGCTTTCGCCAGCCGTATCAATCGTTCGAACTGGAAGCGAATGGCGGCGGGGTCGGGATCGGTGTCGAGGAATACATCGCGCTTGACGGCTGGCACGCCGGCTTCCCCGGCCATCTGCAAGGCGACACTCTCCAGGGTCGTGTAGCTGTCCACGAAGAACAAGCCGCCAACCTCACGCATGGCAGCCATGAGCCAAGTCATGTGTCCCGGGTGCCTCGTGAGCAAACTTCCCATATGGCCGTTCACACCGACCGCGCCAGGAATCGAGTCGAGATTCTCACGAAACAACCGCCTGAACTCCGACTCGGTGGTATCCAGCGTGATGGCGCCGGGACCGAGATCATTCCCCGACACCGCTTGCAGCGGCAGGTGCAACATCACCTCTTTGTTCGCTTCCCTGGCCGCCGCGGCAAGCGCGTGGGCATTCGGTGTGTGTGGCAGGAACGCCATGGCCAACGGCCCCGGCAAAGCGACCGCACGCTGTCCCTCGGTCATCCGGTCTCCGAGGTCATCAATGATGATGGCAATACGCGGCATGGCGACAACGGGGTCAGTCAGCAACACACACAGCAGGACCCACACCAACCTCATCGTGCACCCAACCACTGAGACGGGTTGAGCGGGTCACGACCCTTTCTCATCTCAAAATACAACGCTGCCTGTGCTTGCCCACCGCTATCGCCGACTTGCGCAATCACATCGCCTGCACTCACCCACTCCCCGACTTCGCGGAGCATGGCCTGGTTGTGGCCATAGAGCGTGAAGTAGTCATCGCCGTGGTCGAGCACCATCAGGTTGCCGTAGTGGGGCATCCACCCCGCCCATGCCACGCGACCGTAAGCCACCGCCCGCACCTCCGTGCCGCTGGAGGCACGTATCAAGACACCACGCCAAACCGCATCGCCTTCCCGTCGCTGGCCGAAGCGGCCGATGACCGCTCCGCGCGTTGGCCATGAGAGCTGGCCTCGCATGGAGGAGAAGGCGCGCTGGTCGCCAAGTTCAGCTGGCACATCCGCCAACAGATTGGACAGTGACTCGAGAAGTTGCGCCAGCGTGCGCTCATCCGACTCCATGCGTTGAAGTCGCTGACCCTGACTACGGACCTCACGCTCGATGGCGGCAACCACTGTAGCGCGCTCCGTTCGGGTGGACTCGAGCGCCTGCAACACCGCGCGCTGCCTGGTCCGCTCGAGCTCGAGTGCGGCAGTCTCGGCGATGATGTCCTGCTCAAGAACGGCGAGATCATCAATCAATTCCGTCACGCGCTGCATGCGCTCGAGACGGGTCCGATTGAAGTAGTCGTGATACACCAACATGCGGCCAACCGCCGCAGGATCCTCTTGATTCAACATCATCTTCAGCCGGTCCTGGCGGCCGACTGCGTAGGCTGCCCGCAATTGTCCCGCAAGCGCCTCGCGTTCCCGCTCCAACTCCCGCTCCCGCGACCCTCGGTCATTGCGCAAGGATTCCAGACGCCGCTGGCCGGCCTGCAATCGGCGATCTGTTGCGCGCAACTCGGTGGCGTGGCGTGCCACGGTCTGCTCGAGCTGACGTAGTTCAGTGCGTGCGCGGTCGTGGCGGGAGAGATCACGCTCCAGCGTCTGCCGCAGTGACTGGATACGCGTACGGA
Organism: uncultured Gammaproteobacteria bacterium; assembly: GCA_964552205.1. Lineage (GTDB taxonomy): Bacteria > Pseudomonadota > Gammaproteobacteria > Natronospirales > JAIVGZ01 > JAIVGZ01. Next base: position 14,790 of record CAZKFT010000035.1, on the reverse strand, counting down.
GTTGTTCGAGCTCCGCGGCACGGACCGCCGCTTCGTCGGATTGGGCGTGGGCTGAAGCCGGGAGCGCCATCACCAGCGCAACAAGCAAAATGAAGATTCGCGGGATCAACCGAGCTCCAGCAAGGATTTGCCGGTCATCTCCGCAGGCTGAGGCAGGTCCATCAGTACCAACAGGCTAGGGGCGATGTCAGACAACACGCCTTCCGCTGTCATGCGCACCGCGCGCTTGCCGTAATACACGAATGGCACGAGGTTGGTCGTGTGTGCCGTATGTGCCTGGCCGGTGTCCTCGTCATGCATCTGTTCAACATTGCCGTGGTCTGCTGTGATGACCATCTCACCACCAACCTCATCGAGTGCCACCGCAAGCTGCGCCAGACAGGTGTCTATCACCTCCACCGCCTTCACCGCAGCATCGAACTTGCCGCTGTGCCCGACCATATCCGGATTGGCATAGTTGCAGATGATCAGGTCGTAGGTGCCGGAACGGATGGCCTCACACAGCTTGTCAGTGACTTCCGGCGCGCTCATCTCGGGCTTGAGGTCGTAGGTCGCCACTTTTGGCGACGGAATGAGAATGCGGTCCTCGCCGGGAAACTCGCGCTCCTCACCACCGTTGAAGAAGAAAGTGACATGCGCATACTTCTCGGTTTCGGCGATGCGCAGTTGGCGCAAACCTTTGGCGGCGATGTACTCGCCAAGTCCGTTGCGCAGTGCCTCCGGCGGATAAGCGACCGGGCAGGTGAAATCCTGATGGTATTCCGTGAGCGTGACGAAGTCCGCCAGTCGTGGTCGTACACGGCGCTCGAATCCATCAAATGTCTCGTCCGTGAATGCCATCGTCAGTTCGCGCGCGCGATCCGCGCGGAAGTTCATGAACACCACCGCATCACCGTCGCTGATGCTCACAGCATCACCAACAATTGTGGGTTTAACGAATTCGTCAGACTCGTCGCGCGCATAGGCCGCCTCGAGCGCGGCCATGGCATCGGTCGCTTGATAGGGCGCGTCTGCCAAGGACAACAGGTCGTAAGCCAACTGGACGCGGTCCCAACGCTTGTCGCGGTCCATGGCAAAGTAGCGACCGCAAATCGAGGCGATACGTGCATTGCCCGAACGAGCACAGTGCGCCGCCAACGCCTGCAATGATGCCATGGCACTTCGCGGCGGCGTATCGCGACCATCCAGAAACGCATGGACATACACTTGCGCACCGCGCCGTGCGGCCAATGTCACCATTTCGTGTATGTGATCCTCGTGGCTGTGGACACCGCCGGGAGACAGCAGACCAAGTACATGGACGGCGCCACCCGCTGCCTCAGCTTCATCCACTGCCCCGGTCAGGGCGGGATTATCGTGAAAACTGCCATCGTCTATGGCTTTGCCAATGCGCGTGAGCTCCTGATACACCACGCGCCCGGATCCGATATTCAGGTGCCCAACCTCGGAATTCCCCATCTGCCCTGAGGGCAAGCCGACTGCATGCCCGGAGGTATCCACCAATGTCCGCGGGGCCTCAGCCCAGAGCCTGTCCCAAAACGGCTTGTTTGCGGCATGTATCGCGTTGTGCTCAGGATCGGGGCTGTAACCCCAGCCATCGAGGATGATGAGTGCTACGGGACGGGGTCGTGTGGGCATGGGGCGATTTTAACTTATAATCCTCGACCCTATGGCACAGTACCTCGAGTTCATCTCCAACCATCCGTTCCTCAGCGCGTCCGCTGTGGCGTTGATTTTCGTCATCATCAGCTACGAGGTGCGACGGGCGACCCGTGGCTATGGCGAGGTGGAGGCGGCTGATGCACCGCGTCTCATCAACCATGACGATGCCATCCTGGTGGATACCCGCTCGGTGGATGATTTCCGCAAATCGCGCATATTGAACGCTATCAATATTCCGGCGGGCGAGATCAAGGACCGTATGGCCACATTGGAGAAACACCGCGAACACCCGCTCATCGTCTACTGTGGGACGGGTATCAATTCGGGCCGGGTTGCCGGCGAGTTGGTCGCCGCCGGGTTGCCGAAAGTGTTCAATCTCAAGGGCGGCCTCGCTGCTTGGGAGAGCGCGGGTTTGCCAGTGGTGCGAGACCGGAAGTAGTGCCTAGTGTCGTCATCTATAGCAGCAGGATGTGCGGCTATTGTCACCGCGCAAAACAGCTATTGGCCCGGAAGGGGGTGTCGTTCGAGGAGATCCTGGTGGACCAGGACCCGGCACTTCGCGCATCCATGGTAGAGCGCAGTGGTCGTCGTACGGTGCCACAGATCTTCGTTGGCGACGTCCATGTAGGCGGCTGCGACGACCTTTATGCATTGGATCGCGCCGGCGGACTTGATGAATTGCTCGCCAACCCCCATACCCAACCATAGACCCACGATTTCTATACTAAGGAAACCAGCATAATGAATGACCAGACACAACGCGCGCTCCAGCTTCAGCGCATGTACCTCAAGGACTGCTCGGTCGAGTGCCCGAATTCTCCGCAGGTGTTCGGCACCAGCGGCGAAACCCAGTTCAAGATTGACCTCAATGTTGAAACCATCCCGTACAGCGAGGATGCCTTCGAAGTTGTCCTGACGGTGAAGACCACGGCCATCATGGGCGAGAAGACCCTCTTCCTGATTGAAGTGAAATACGCCTGCAATTTCGAGGTCAAGGGCTTTGATGCGGCGGATCGTGAGCACATCATCAATATCTGGGCACCCACCCAGATCTTCCCGTTTGCACGCGAGGTGGTGTCTTCCATGTCCTCACATGCAGGATTCCCCCAGCTCCTGTTGCCATCGGTGAACTTCGAGCAGTACTACGAGGCACGCAAGGCACAGCAAGCCGCAGCGACTGACGCGAGCCCGTCCATCCAGTGACCCAGGCGCCCATCGCCGTCCTCGGTTCGGGGTCCTGGGGCACCGCGTTGGCGATGCAGCTGGCGCGCTCAGGAACTGTCCGACTCTGGGGGCGCGATGGGGAACAACTCAAGGCTTTTGACCAAGCCAGGGAGAATACCCGCTACTTGCCGGGGATTCGCTTCCCCGACTACCTGACACTGGAGCCCTCCTTGGAAGCGGCCTTGGCAGGTGCGCGGGATGTCCTGGTCGTGGTGCCTTCCCATGCGCTTCGCGAGACATTCTGGCGAATCGCCCCGATGCTGGCGCCCGACTCGCGCGTGGCTTATGCCGCCAAGGGCTTCGAGCCGGAGAGCGGGCAGTTGCCACACCAGGTCGCGGCGGAGGTCTTCGGCAATGACATTCCTGTGGCTGTCCTCTCCGGTCCAACCTTCGCCCAGGAAGTTGCTGCCGGGATGCCGACCGCCATCACGGTTGCTTCATCCAACGCATCGTTCGCAGCGGATATGGCTCAGGCATTGCGCAGTGACCGGTTCCGCGCCTACACCAGTGATGACTTGATCGGTGTCGAGGTCGGCGGTGCGGTCAAGAACGTGCTGGCCATTGGTGCAGGGCTTTCTGACGGTCTGGGTTTCGGTGCCAACGCACGTGCGGCATTGATTACACGCGGCTTGGCGGAAATGGTGAGGCTGGGCGTCGCGCTGGGCGGTCAGCAGGACACCTTTTTGGGACTGACCGGCATCGGCGATCTCATCCTCACCTGCACCGACGACCAATCACGCAATCGCCGTCTCGGCTTGGCGCTGGGCCGGGGTGAGCAACGGGACAACGCACAGGCTCAGATCCAGCAGGTGACGGAGGGTGTGGGTGCTGCGCGCGAAGTCATGCGTCTGGCCCAGAGCATGGACATCGAGATGCCCATCTGTGAGCAGGTTCACGCCGTGTTGTTTGAAAACCTCACGCCACTGGCTGCCTTCGAGGCCCTCATGGCGCGCGACCTCAAAAAGGAATGATTCAGGTCCCGAGCCAGTCGTCGCCCTGACGCTGGGCCATCTTGCCGGTTGTTTCCCGCAAGCGTCGCGACAATATCCACGCCAGCGACTGGAAGAACCGGCCATAAAGCGCCGGGCTCTTCTTGATGGCTTCCTGCATCTGCGCGTGTGTGATGAACAGCACTTCGACCTCGGTCATCGCGATAATGCTGACGTCTGCTTCCTCGGCCTCAATGAATGACATCTCACCAAAGATGGCGCCAGGCCCCTGTTCGGAAATCACCAAGTTGAAGCCGGCGACATCGTGACACACCTTCACTTCACCGCTCTTGATGGCGAGAATGCCACTGGCACGGCTACCTTCCTTGAGCAGGACTTCTTCCGGCGCAAACCGCTTGGCGGTCGCCTGCGCCGTCAACCCCTGCCATTCTTCCTCTTTCAGGAACTTGAATGGGTTGTCCATCGGATCCCCTCCGCGTTGTCCGAAAATCGTATCACGACCCGGCAAATCCTTGCTGTCGCCAGGCCTCGAACACCACAACAGCGACGCTATTGGACAGATTGAGGCTTCGATTGCCCGGCTTCATCGGCAATCTGCAGACCCGCTCGGAAGGGTATCGGTCGAGGATCTCCTCCGGTAAACCCGCGGTCTCCGAGCCGAACAGGAAAGTGTCCCCCACCACGTACGCCACCTCGTGATAGGGCGTGGCACCTCTGGTCGAGAAGGCAAATACCCGGGCGCCCGGCAAGGTGCGCAAACAGTCATCCAAGGTGTGGTGCTCACGGACGGCAACCAGCTCGTGGTAATCCAGTCCGGCTCGGCGGAGTCGCGGCTCGTCCAGCTCGAATCCGAGCGGGTGGATGAGATGCAAAGTCGCACCGGTATTCGCACAAAGGCGTATGATATTGCCGGTATTAGGCGGGATTTCGGGCTGAAATAGAATGACGTTAAACATAGATTTCTGCGGCCTGCAGATGAGCAGCCCAATCGTCCTGTTGTCGGGTTGCGTGGGCTTCGGCGAAGAGTATACGCGGGTGGAGGGCTTCTCCAATCGTGACGTCGGCGCCATCGTCCTGAAAGGGACCACGGGCCAGAAGCGTCTCGGGAATCCCCCACACCGGGTTTACGAAACCCCCATGGGCATGCTGAATGCCATCGGCTTGCAGAACCCGGGCGTGGACGATGTCGTGGACAACATCCTGCCCACACTGGATTTTTCAGAGACCCGTTTCCTCGCGAATGTCTCCGGGTCCACTCTGGATGAGTATTACGAAGTGACGCGTCGCTTCGACGACTCGCCCATCGACGCCATCGAGATCAATATCAGTTGCCCGAACGTGAAAGAGGGTGGCGTGCAATTCGGCAATGATCCGGACATGTCGGCGCGTGTGGTCGAGACCTGCCGTAAGGCCACCCGTAAGCCATTGATTACAAAGCTTTCCCCGAACCAGACGGATATCGCTTACAATGCCAAGCGCTGTATCGAGGCTGGCACGGATGGCTTGTCGGTCATCAATACCGTCATGGGTATGGCCATCGACGCGGAGCTACGCAAACCCATCATCGGCAATGTGCAGGGGGGCTTGTCCGGCCCCGCCATCAAGCCCATCGCCCTACTCAAGGTCTGGCAGGTCTATCAGGTCGCAGGGCCGGCCGGCATTCCGATTATCGGCCAGGGCGGCATCATGGACGCCAACGATGCGCTCGAGTTCATCATTGCCGGGGCCAGCGCTGTCGGAATCGGCACTGGACTGTTCTACGACCCGCTTCTCTGCCGGAAGATCAACGACGGCATTGAAAATTATCTTTCCCGTCATGGACTTGCGAGTGTTTCTGACCTCGTCGGGTCTCTGGACGCCAGCCCAAGCCGCACAGGTTGTCATTCAGGATAAGGTAGTTCGTACAAGATTCTGATTCGTTGGGTTATTTTGATAACGAATCGTTTACAAAACCGTTGCGCGCCTGTAGTCTTTGGGATTATTGAGCAGCTCTAGGGGGCCAGAACCTGTTGCTTTTCTTCAAGCGTAAGTCTGGCGGGAACGCGCTCACCGCGGTCACGCTGACCACCGACGGGGCCGCCGTGGCCCGGGTCCTCAGAACTTCTCCCTCATCAGCCAAGCTCCTTGGTTGCGATTTCAAACCCCTAGGTGAAGATGCAGCGCGCACGCTGCGTGAACTGGTACAAACGCACGAAGCTACCGGAACGCGAGGCACCGCGCTGCTGTCACCCGATGCCTACCAGTTGTTACTCGTGGAAGCACCCGATGTTGAGCCGGTGGAATTGCGTGCCGCCATTCGTTGGCGTGTGAAAGACCTCATCGATTTCCACATTGATGATGCCGTCATCGATGTTCTGGATATTCCGGGACAATCGCGCGGTCGCACACGGCAGATGTATGCCGTCGCCGCCCGCACAAGCAAGGTCAAGGAATGCGCGGATCGCATGGCCAACGCTGGGCTCGCGCTCGAGTCCATCGACATCGAAGAGCTCGCGCTGCGTAATCTCACCGCGCTGCTGCCGGAAGACGCGCGCGGAACGGCACTGCTTTGGTTCGGTGACGACTACGGCCTGATTCTTATTACGCGAGGTGGTGAGCTGTTCCTCTCCCGTCGCATCGAGATAGGCGCCAATCAGCTGTTCAGTGCTGCGCAGGAGAGCGACCCGGCGAATGGCGAGTTTGGCGAGCATCTGGGTGAGTACCTCGACCAGGTCACGCTGGAGATCCAGCGGTCGCTTGACTACTACGACTCGCACTTCGCACAACCGCCAGTGAGTGGGCTCGTGATTTCCCCTACGGCCCCGGAGCTGCCCTTCATCAAGGATTATCTGGCGCGCAACCTGAGTCTCGAGATCAGCACGCTCGACCTCGGGAAACTCTTTCCGGATGCAACGCTTCCGGACGCATCTACCCAGGCACGGTGCCTGACCGCCATTGGCGCGGCCTTGCGCTTAGAGGAGGTGAAGCTGTGAGCCAGCAAATCAACCTCTACCAGCCGATGTTCCGCAAGCAGAAGCAGATTTTCTCTGCGACGACTATCGTAGAGATTGCCGGCGTATTCGTTCTTGGCCTCCTGATCATCTACGGATTCGCGCGTTATCAGGTCAGCGCGCTGGAAGACCAGATCGCCGGACTTGAGGCCCAGCGCGCCACCGCCATGTCGCAATTGCAATCGCTCTCCACCCAGCAGTCCGCGCCAAGGTCGCGTTTACTGGCCAGCGAACTCGCCGACGCGGAAGCAGCGCACCAGCAGAAGCAATCCCAGATGCAGGCCTTCGAGACCCGCCGTATCGGCAATACACGCGGGTTCTCCCCACATCTGAGCGGTCTGGCCCGCCAGCGAGTGGACGGCCTCTGGCTGACGCATGTGCTCATCCGTGACGGCGGCGTCGAGCTTGCCGGTGCCACAGAAGCGGGAGAGCTGCTTCCGCGCTATCTGGCACGCCTTGGCCGTGAGCAGGCCTTTGCTGGAACCGAGTTCGCGAGCCTTGAACTGCATCGCGGCCTCACCGAAGCGGAGCCCATCGCCTTCAAGGTTGCCACCGCTCCGGAGGTGTCGGAATGAACTTCCAGTTCAAGCTTCCTTCTCAGGTGAAGAAAGTCTTTGCGCAGGTGGATGCCATGTCGGTGCGCGAGCGGGGAATGGTCGCGCTCACCGTCATGGCCCTGCTGTGGGCACTGTGGGATAACGCACTGATGGCGCCGCTGCGTGCATTGGAAACTGCACGTCAGGAACAGATGACTTCCCTTTCACAACAGGTTGCAGATCTCAATGGATCCATCCAGACGCTTGCAGCCACACGCACGGCAGATCCTGAGGCAGAGACACGTCGGCGTTTGGCCGAATTGCGCGTAGCCAATATCGAATTGGATGCCCGGCTTGCCGACCTCATGCGCGACTTGGTGCAACCGGGTGACATGGCGGCCCTGCTCGAAGCGGTCCTGGTCGAGACCGGGCAACTCGAGTTGCAGGCAATGAATACGCTGGAGCCACAGCCGATCCTCAATGCGGGGATGGAAACCGGTTACTACCGGCACGGTCTGTCCGTGCGTGTACGGGGGTCCTATCTCGACGCCTTGACGTACCTGCAGGCCCTGGAGCAGTTGCGCTGGAACTTCTTCTGGGACTCGGTGGAAATTCGGGTGGAGCAGCATCCCTCGAGTGAAATCACCATCGTCGTCTATACATTGGGCAGCCGCCCGGGGGCGCTCGGTGTTTAGGCTGGCCGTGATATTGATGTTGGCGTTGCCAACGGCGGTGCTGGCGCAGCAACTGCCGGACCCGACCGAACGCACTTCGATGACAGGGCCGCGTGGCGCCAGTGCCGGGTCAACGAACTGGGTCCTTCAGTCGACACTGATTTCTGATGACCGACGCATCGCCGTCATCAACGGTGAAGCGCTGATGGTGGGTGACCGTATCAACGGTGCCCGCGTGCTTGAAATCGACACCTATGCCGTACGCATTCGTACAGCTAACGGTACCTTGGAATTGAAACTAACCGACAACGATCCCAAGCGGGTTGTAGGCGGAGGAAACTAGATGAAAAACGTCATTCGTGGGCCGCTACTCATGGCGTTCTGTGCACTGCTGGTGGCCGGTTGTGCGAGCCAGCAAACGCAACAGGACAGGGAAAGTCACGCGAGCCAGGAAATCAGCCGCGCGATGGAGGAGGCGCGGGCGTCCAGTGCGCGCGCGAGTGCACCGCCAGCTGCGGTGACCGATGCGCTCATCCCGCGAGCTAACGGCGGCGGGGCTGACCCGCACACCTTCGTCGAGCCCCGCTTCGATCTGAATGTGGAAAACCAGTCCGCTCGTGCCTTCTTCATGGGCTTGGTGCGGGGAACACGGTACAACATGGTCGTGCATCCCGACGTGAGCGGCACCATCTCACTGAGCCTGCGCAATGTCAGCGTGGCCGAGGTCATGGACATCGCACGCGATGCCTACGGGTATGAGTTCCAGTCAACGAGTTCCGGGTACATGGTGCTACCCGCACAGGTGCGCACCCAGGTCTTCGAGGTGAACTACCTGAATGTCACGCGCTCCGGCAGTTCCACTACGCGGGTCTCCAGCGGCCAGAGCACGGAGAATCCGTCGGCCATGATGCAGCCCGGCGCGGGTGGTTTCGGCGGACAACAACAACTGGCGGGCGGTCAGGAAGGGCGCGGTAACTCGCTGTCGGGTTCCAGTGTTGAAACCGAAAGCGAGGCGGATTTCTGGGCCACGTTGCGTAGCACGATGGAGTCCATGATCGGTACCGGCGAAAACCGCGGAGTCATCATCAATCCGCAGACCGGCACCGTGGTGGTACGCGCCATGCCGGCAGAATTGCGTGAGGTCACGCGGTACCTGTCCATGGTGCAAAACAGTGCGCAACGCATGGTCATCATCGAGGCCAAGGTCATCGAAGTGGAATTGCGCGATGGCTTCGAGACGGGAATTAACTGGAGCGCCATCGCCAGCCGCGCTGCCGACGGAACACCGCGGGTGTTTGGGGGTGTGGTGCGTGGGCGTGACCTGTTCAGCAGCAGTCAGGGCAATGGCACGGGCTCGCAGCCGGTTCCCGGTGGCCAGACGCCGCCAGCGGGCCAGCCATTCGGAGGCGTGTTCGGGGTAGGCATAGACACCCGCGACTTCGACGGTTTCATGGAGTTGTTGTCCACGCAGGGTCGAGCGCAGGTTCTGTCCAGCCCCCGCACCACTGCCGTCAACAACCAGAAAGCGGTCATCAAGGTCGGCAGTGACGAGTACTTTGTCACCGGCATCGGCAGCCAGACCACCACCGGCACCGCAACCAACACCAACACGCAGGTCCAGCTCACGCCGTTCTTCTCCGGTATCGCGCTGGATGTCACACCGCAGATTAGTGCGGATGGTGTCGTCATCATGCACATCCAACCGACCGTCAGTGAGGTCACAGATCAGACCAAGACGTTTACGGTCGCCGGGCGTACCGAGAGTCTGCCGTTGGCATTCAGCAGCGTGCGTCAGTCGGATTCCATCGTGCGTGCGCGCAGCGGGCAGGTCATTGTCATCGGTGGCCTGATGCGCACATCCTTGCGGGACGACATGGCTGGAACGCCGGGCATCAGTCGCGTCCCGGGAATCGGCGCGCTCTTCCGCCACAACCGCCAGCGTGAGGTGAAGAGCGAACTGGTCATCCTGCTACAGCCCATCATCGTGGACGACAGCACCTGGGGTGAGCAGTTGCGCGAGCATGACCGCCGCGTGCGCGCCATGACCGGGGCGGTCAGCTATTGAGCAGGTGACATGTACCTCGAACACTTCGGGCTGACCGAGCCACCGTTTTCGCTGACGCCCGACACGAATTTCTGGTTCGAGTACACGAGTCATCACGAAGCGCTGAATGTCCTGACCCTCGCACTGCGCTCAGGTGAGGGCTTCATCAAGGTCACCGGTGAAGTCGGCTTGGGCAAAACGCTCATCTGCCGGAAGATGCTCAACTCACTGGGCAGCGAGTATGTGACCGCCTACATCCCCAACCCGCACCTGTCTCCGGCGAGCATGCGGGTGGCGCTGGCCGAGGAGCTCGGACTGGACACCAGCGAGGCGGTCACCCAAGAGCAACTGTTGCGCTTGATCACCTACAAACTGCTCGAGCTGGCGAAGGAGGGCAAGCATGTGGTGCTGGCCCTGGACGAGGCACAGGAGTTGCCGGACCAGACTCTGGAGGCGGTGCGCTTGCTCACCAATCTCGAAACAGAAAAATTCAAGCTTTTGCAGGTGGTCCTGTTCGGCCAGCCTGAGCTGGATCAGCGTCTCTCACAGTCACACCTGCGCCAACTCAAGCAACGCATTACCTATTCCTATGTATTGCAGCCACTGACCCGCGACTCGCTGGACGACTACGTGGCGCACCGCCTTCGTGTCGCCGGATACCGCGGTGCACCATTGTTCGACACCAAGGCGCTGGATGTCATCTACGCGGCAGCCCGTGGCACACCGCGACTGGTGAACGTGCTCTGCCACAAGTCGCTCCTCGCCGCATTCGGTCCCGGCGACAGCATGGTCACCACCAAACATGCACGACTCGCCATCAGCGATACCGATGACACACGGGGCTGGTTGAATGATGTCTGGTATCGCAAGTCCGTCATGGCCGCAGCCGTCGCTGTCGCCGCGCTTGCCATCTATGTCATGCTGAAACTCATCACGGAGACTGCGACATGAGCCTGATGAACCAGGTACTCAAGGATCTGGAGCAACGTCGCAACCGTGAGCACAAGGCCGGCAGCTATCAGGCACCGCTGTCCAGTGCGACCCGGGCGATACCGCCCTGGTTGCCTTGGGCAGTCCTGGCAGTGGTGATAGGCCTGGCCTTGTTCGCCGTGGACCGGCTGTGGTTCAGCGCCCCAGACCCGGTAGTTCCCGTCACGCAGACCGAACCCGCGGATGCCCCCGCGGCGATGGTCGAGACACCCGTGGTCGAACCCGTTGCCGACCCAGAGCCGGCACGCCCCGGTATGCGCCGTGTGGTCATGAATACACGCAACCAACGCGTCCTGTTGGAATTCGAGTTTGATGGCGCCATCGAGTTGCGGGCGTTCAATCTCACCGAACCCAACCGGCTGGTCCTCGATTTCATCGGGGCCGACCCATCCTTGCGCAAACCACTGCCGGTCCCGTCCGCACAACAAGCACTTTCGGATTGGGTCTATTCAGAAGCCCCCGATGGCTCCTTGCGCCTGACACTGGAATTGAATGCACGCGCCTCTTCCGTGGCAGAGCGACCCGCACCGGATTTCGTCACCGCAACCCTCTCCATGCCAGCACCACCCCGGCCGGCGCCGGTCGTTGTGACGCCGGACCCCGTCCCGGTGGAGCCACCGGTGGTGTCCGAACGCACGCTTGTCACCCAGAGCCCGCGTCAACGCGCGGAAGCCGCTTTCAGCGACGGGATCCGTCTCCTGAGCGAGGGTCGTCGCGGTCAGGCCGAGGCCAAGTTCCGTGAAGCGGTCGGCCACGACGCCTCCTTGGTGGATGCCCGCGTCGCGCTGGTCAATCTCTTGGTCACCCAAGGTCATATCCGGGAGGCAGAGCTCCAGCTGCAGGAAGGTTTGCGAGTATCTCCTGGTCAGCCAGCGCTGGCAGACCGCTACGCCCGCTTGTTGCTTGAGCGCGGAGATCTGGCCGGCGCCATCGGTGTCCTCTCGGATTCTGCGCCTGCGCTGGCGGCACACCCGGAACACCATGCGCTGCTTGCCGCACTCTTGCAGCGGGCCGGCCATCATGAATCGGCGGCCGCCGCCTATTCGGCCCTGGTCGAGGTTCGCCCCGACCAGGGCTTGTGGTGGATGGGGCTAGGCATCTCGCTCGAAGCCCTGCAACGACATTCTGCCGCGCTCGGGGCCTATCGAAGGGCGACGGAGGACCCGCGCCTCTCCACCGAGGTCGAACGCTTCATCCGCGAACGAGTCGTTGCGTTAAGCTTGGCTGCAGGAGAAACCCCATGAACGCACCCGCCCAGCCCAGACAGAAGATTCGCATCGGTGACCTGTTGGTCCAGCACCGCATCAT
>CAZKFT010000035.1:0-2312 GCA_964552205.1 uncultured Gammaproteobacteria bacterium | reverse complement strand
CCCAGCCCAGACAGAAGATTCGCATCGGTGACCTGTTGGTCCAGCACCGCATCATCTCCGAGCAACAGCTCAAGGAATCCTTGGCGGAGCAAAAGAAATCCGGCCGCAAGCTCGGACGGGTACTCATCGAGCTTGGCCACCTCACCGAGGACCGTCTGCTCGAGTTCCTGGCGCAACAGCTCGGCACCCAGCTCATCGACCTCAAGCATTACCAGTTCCGGCCGGATGTCGTACGCATGTTGCCGGAGACGCATGCGCGCAGATATCGCGCCATCGTGTTGGCAGATGGCAAGGACGGCGTACTGGTCGGCATGGCCGACCCCACCGACATCTTTGCCTATGACGAACTGGCGCGCATTCTCAAGAAGTCGGTACGCCTTGCCTTGGTGCGCGAAGGGGACCTGCTCAAGGCCATCGACATCGTCTACCGCCGCACCGAGGAAATCTCGACGCTGGCCGAGGAGCTGGGTGCCGAGTTGCAGCAGGGCGACTTCGACCTTGCACAGCTCATGGAGGCCGAGGGCGTCGTGGATGCTCCGGTCATCAAGCTCCTGCAATCCATGTTCGAGGACGCCGTCCAGGTTGGTGCCTCCGACATCCACATCGAGCCGGACGAACAGGTCCTGCGTATCCGCCAGCGCGTCGACGGCGTACTGCACGAGCAGATCATCGAGGGCAAGCGCGTGACCTCGGCACTGGTGACACGGCTCAAGCTGATGTCACAACTCGACATCTCCGAGAAGCGCATGCCACAGGACGGTCGCTTCTCCATCAAGGTCAAAGACAAGACCATCGATGTGCGCTTGTCCACCATGCCCATTCAGTACGGCGAGTCCGTGGTGATGCGTTTGCTGGACCAGTCCGCGACACTCATGAAGCTGGAAGACCTCGGTATGCCTGCGTCGATGTTGCCGGCCTTCGTCAAGAGTGCGCAGAAGCCCTCCGGCATGTTGCTGGTCACCGGACCGACCGGCTCGGGCAAAACCACCACGCTGTACGCGACGCTCTCGCGAATCAACAAGGCCGACACCAAGATCATCACCGTGGAAGACCCGGTCGAGTACCGCCTGTCGCGTATCAACCAGGTGCAGATTAATCCGAAAATCGGCCTGGACTTCGCGCGCGTGTTGCGTTCGGCCCTGCGCCAGGATCCGGACATCATCATGGTCGGTGAAATGCGCGACCGCGAGACCGCCGAGATCGGTCTGCGCGCGGCCATGACCGGCCACTTGGTTCTCTCGACGCTGCACACCAACGATGCCATCGCCACTGTGACCCGCCTGCTCGACATGGGCGCACAGGGGTATATGGTGGCGGCCGCCCTGCACGCGGTCATCGCCCAGCGATTGGTGCGCCGCATCTGCGAGTACTGCGCGGTTCCTCATGAGCTCTCACCCGCCGAACACGCCTGGTTGGCCGCACATGTTGGCGAGGACGACATCAAGGGCCTTGAGACCAAGACCGGTACCGGTTGTGCGTATTGCAACAACACCGGCTACCGTGGGCGTATCGGTGTCTATGAGCTGCTGGAAATCGACGGTCCGTTGGCGGACGCGCTGCGCCGCGAGAACACCAGCGAGTTCATCAAACTGGCGGAAACACGGGAGGGTTATCGCTCGCTGATTCGCAACGCCATCGACTTCGTACGCGACGGCACCACCTCGGCGTCCGAGGCCATGCGTCTCTCGGGTGACATCGAGGACATCGCCCGCTGATGCCGAACTTCGTCTACAAGGGACGCAATCCACGCGGCGATGCCGTGATGGGCAAGGTCGAGGCAGAAACCGCCGACGCGGTCGCCAACCAGCTGTTCAACCTCGGTATCACACCCATCCATATTGATGAGGTCGTGGATCGTGAGGATCCGCTTGAGCGCTGGTTGCGCAAGCTGGGTGCGGGCCAGCCCTCGCTGGATGACCTGATCCTGTTCAGTCGTCAGATGTATACGCTCACCAAGGCGGGCGTACCGCTCATCCGTGGCTTCAAGGGCATCGCCGAGTCATCGCGCAATACCGTTCTCAAGTTTGCCATCGAGGACATCATCGAAACGGTGGAGTCCGGGCGCGACCTCGCGACGGCGTTCTCGCAGCACCCGAAGTTATTTTCGCCGCTGTATGTCGCAATTATTCGCGTAGGAGAGAGTTCGGGGTCACTGGAGGAGTCCTTCCTACGCATGTACCAGTACTTGTCGCTGGACAAGGAAACACGCGAGAAAATCAAATCCGCCATCCGCTACCCCATCATCGTCATGGTCGCGATCGCCATCGCCATGGCCATCGTGACCATCTGGGTGATTCCGACATTCGCCAATG
>CAZKFT010000034.1:11124-19408 GCA_964552205.1 uncultured Gammaproteobacteria bacterium | reverse complement strand
TCACAGGGTCAAACACCGATATTCCCCACACCAGACTTTGCGCGGCTCGCCCGAGTAACAATGCGACCATCAGCCCCAGCGCTGCCCCAATCGCACAGGTACGCAGCCCTTCCGTGACCACCATGCGCCCGATACCGTCGGCGGACGCGCCGATGGCCATCCGTAGTCCGATTTCGCGTGTTCGGCGGCTGACGCTGAAGGCGACCGCGCCGTACACGCCCACGATGGCCAGAACCAGCGCCGAGACGCCGAACGCCGCGAGGAGCGCCAGCGAGAACCGCCGCTGGGCAAGTGAACTCGCCATCAGTTCGTTCATTGTGGTGAACGCTGGCGGCAATGCTGGATCGATTGCCTGGACCACCTGACGCATCTGCGGAATCAATGCCAGCGGATCGCCGTGTGAGGCGACCGTGTAAGCGGCCTGGGCGAGTCGCGGCTGGCGCTGTAGGAAATGCGCGTACACCATCGGCGCGGTCGGGCGCTCCAGCCCTGCATGGTGAATGTCGGAAACAACACCAACAATCGTGAACGGCACCAGAATGCCGTCCATGTTGCCGAAGTGGATGAGCTTGCCAAGCGGATCCTCGTTCGGCCACTGCTCGCGGGCCAGCGACTCGCTGACCACGGCTGCATGTACGGACATACCCGCATCTTCCGATGCCAACAGTCGTCCGGCGACCAAGCGCATGCCCATGGTCTCGAACCACCCATCACTGACGATGCGATAGTGCGCCTGGCCGTTCCGCCCGGGTACGCGCATCAGATTGCCCCAATCCTCGAAGCCCTGAATCTCATCCGGTCGCTCGAGCTTGAGGAATGTCCCGCTCCACATGCCCGGGGTCATCGGCGAAAGGTTGGTGATACCGGCACGCTCGACGCCGGGCAGCCCTCGCACTTGCTCCAACAAGGTCTGGTGCAATTGCGTCTGGCGCACACCATCCTGCTCGTTCTGGGGCCACGGCAACGCCAAGCGCATCACGAGAATGTTCTCGGTTCGGAACCCGGGATCCACCTGCATCACGGAGGCGAAACTTCTGGCCAACAACCCGGTGCCGATGACGAGCACTAGCGCAAGTGCGACCTGCGCGACGACAAGTGCACGCGTCGCCGGCATTCGCGCCCCGGCCACGGAGCGTTCGCTGGCTGCCCCTGCAATGGCGCTTCGGGTGGCTCTGGCGGAAACCACGAGGCCGAGAACCAGTGCTGCAACTAAAGCCATGCCGAACGTGAAGCCGATGACCCAGGCATCCAAGGCCACATTCTCGACCCGCGGCAAGCCGCTGGGCATCAGCATACGGAACACGTCCAAGGCCCAGGCCGCGAATACCAAGGCCGCGACCGTACCGATCACGGACAACACCACCGCTTCGGTCAGGAACTGTCCCACCAAGCGTCGACGACCGGCTCCGACCGCCACCCGGATGGCTAGCTCACGCTCACGGGCAGTGACGCGCGCAAGCGACAAGCTCGCCACATTCGCCCACGCGATGAGTGCCAAAAGGAGCGCAGCGCCCTGTAGAACCAGCAACATCGGGCGTAAGGAACCGACCACATGTTCATGCAGGGTGGTTACGCCGACAGCGGCCAGTGTTATGTCTTGGCCATGCTCGGCACGCAGTGCGGTGACGATCACACCCAGTTCTGCAACTGCCGCGTCCAGCGATACTCCTTGTTGCAGACGACCGACCGCCTGCCAGTTGTGTGCGGTCCGGGCAGCGGTATATGGCATGAGCTCGCGGGGCGTCCAGATATCGCTGCCGTCAGGGAACCCGAACCCAGCGGGCATCACGCCCACCACCGCATGCTCGGTTTCATCAATCCGTAGGAACAAACCGGACAGGTCCGGGCTCGCGTCCAGGTAAGTTCGCCAATAGTGCTCACTGACCAACACCACCGGTTCAGCCTCGGCGAACACCCTGCCCTGCACCGGCTGCACACCCATCACACTGAAGAAGTCAGCGGATACGCGTGCACGCACCGTCCGTGTCGGCTGGTTTCCACCCGAGACCGACACGATGCCCGCCCCGTACTGAGCCATGGCTTCGAAGCTGCGACTGCGTTGCTGGAGGTCTAGGAAGTCAGGGTCCGGCAGGTTGCTGCTCGCTCCACCCTCGGACAGATGGGACAGGGACACGATGCGGTCGGCGTCCGGATACGGCAGCGGCTTCAATAACACGCCGTTGACCACGGAGAAAATGGCAGCGCTCGCGCCCAGTCCGACCGCCAGGGTCAGGATGGCCACCGCCGCCAACCCGGGCCGGTGCAGCAATTGCCTGAGCGCGAAACGCAGGTCACTCATGCGGCGACCCTGGCAGCCAGCTGATCGGCGATGGCTTGCAGGTGATCAGGGTCAGTCCCGCAACATCCACCCAGTATGTCGAGTGCTGGCATCTTGGTACGCAACGCCCGGTAGGCAAGCGCGAGCGCGGCAGGGTCACCTCGATCCAGTTCGGTGCAACACTCGAGCTCGGCGTGGGACCGGGTGGATGCATTCGCACGGATACCACGCAACCGTGCTGCCCACGGGGCTGCCGGGTCGAGAACATGTTTGAAGTGGACCGGGTGTGCGCAGTTCACCATGTAGTACAGCGGATAGTCACCGGTAATGGCATCCACGGCGATGATTGCATGACCAAGCGGCGTACCATCCGGTAGCGCCCCATCCGTCTCCACGGTGAATGACACCACGGCTGGTAGCCCACAGCGGTGAGCCGCCAACACCACACCGGCGGCCTCCTCCACCGTGGTCATCGTCATCGCGCACACCATGTCGACAGAGGTCCCGGCGAAGCACGAGACTTGGAATCCGTGGTACTGCGCGGCTGCATCCACCGTCATCCGACCACCGACTACATAACCATCACCCCGCGGCCCGATGCACCCGCTAACCAACATCCTGCCGCGGTAGTCTCGACGGATACGTTCTGCCAGGGCGACCGCCTGCAAGTTCACTTCGCGCAATGCGGCACGGTCGTATCCTAGCCGCTCACCCCAGTCCGGATTCGCCCGCCACGTCGGTGTTTCCAAAAGGAACCCCGTCCCCGCGGCCTGAGCGATCTCCGCATAGGCTCGCAGGTTGCGCTCCACCAATGCGGCCCCCTCACTGGTGCTCAAAAGGTGGAAGGCTGCGAAGTCAGGTAACTCAACGCCGTCCAAGAACACGAGCGTGGTCTCAAGGCCCCCGTCCGTGAGAAATAACTGATCGATTGGATTACTCATATCTCAATGCCTCCATCGGTGCGACCCGTGCCGCACGCCACGCAGGGAAGACCGCGGCGGACCCTGCGGCGACCACCAGGACCAGACAGGCCACGCTGAAAATGACACCCAAAGTAGCGGCGCCAACACCGAACAACTGGCCTTGCATCCAGTTGATGGCGGGGAGCATTGCGATGGCAGCGAAAGCGACACCCAGACCGACCATCGTCAGAGTATTGATGTACACCAACCGCGCCGCCTCGCGAGGCGAGGCACCCAGCGCCATACGCAGGCCGATTTCACGGGTACGCCGACGCTGCATGGCCGCAACCACAGCGTTGATTCCAGCGGCACCGAGCAACAAAGCGAATACCGCGAACCAACCAGTGGCCGTGGCGAAGAACCGAGCCCCCTGGAGTTGACGATCGAGCTCTGACTCCATGGTGAAGCTGCGGAACACCGCTTGCTGCGCATCGACGGTCTGCAGGGTCTCGCGCAAGGTGCGCAGCCAGTTCGGCGGCACGACCGACGAGTCGACCATCAGCGTGACGGCGTTCATGGGCAGCTGCGCCATGGCCACGACGACCTCCGGTTCCGTGAGGGACCTCAATCCGGCGTTCCGGGTATCCGCGGCGACGCCCACCACTTCCACCGGTACGCGCTCTGAAGTGCCGAGGGGGAGCAAGAGGACCTCACCGACCGGGTCGGTGTCACCGAACACACGTCGGGCCAGCGTCTCGTTGATGACGGCGACCGCGGGCGACCCATCCACATCGTGAATCCCGATGTCCCGGCCGGCGCGCATCGGCGTGCCGATGAAGCGATGATAGTCGGCTGTCGCCCGCCGGCTCACCGCCTGGATAGGCTCAACCTGGTCCCGACCGCGGACCAGGACATCTATGTTCATGCTCCCGACGACCGACAGAGGGGGCGCAGAGACCGCCGCGACTTCCTGCACGCCCGGTAACGCCCCTAGTGCTTCGGCTGCACGCTCGACGAATTGCGGGACCTCGGACGGATTGTTTCGGAAGAACTGCAGCGCAGCGATGCCATCCGTCCGGAACCCGGGCTCGACCGCGTTCAGTCGTACCAGGCTGGTCGTGAGCGCCAGCGCCGCGACCAAGGCCAGCGTGGACAGACCGATGCCGGCGACCGGCAGCCAAGCGACCCGGGCGCTACCGCGTACATCCCGACCGGTGCCACCACGCAGGTTCTCTGCGGGCCGGACCCGCAATGCGCGCAACAGCGGCCCGCTTCCGCTCAGTAATATGCTGAAGAGCACCGCCACAACCGCGAAGCCCAACACAGCACCATCAACCTCGATGCTGGATGCGCGTGGCAGACTCCCCGCTGCCAGCGGCTTGAGTACCTCAATCATCGAATGTGCGAGCAAAAGGCCACCGACCGCCGCCAACGCAGCAAGGATGCACAACTCGGTGATGACATCGGCTGCCACGCGGGCGCCACTCGCACCCAAGGCCCGCCGAACGGCAAGTTCCGCCTGGCGCTGCTCGAGCCGGATGGATACGAGGCTTGCAGTGTTGGTGCAGGCGATCAGCAGGACGAAAGCTGCAACGGCAAACAACGCATACAAGGTTCTGCGGACATCTCCGACTGCATCGTCCAGCATGCTGCTGTAGCTGATGCGCCAGCCCTGATCCGCCAGGGCGTGCGCCTCGCGCACTGCAGCATTCCGGGCGCCCAGCCCCTCTGCTGCGAGGCCTTGTTCACCGCGCACGGCGAGTCTGCCCAGGGCATTCATGTAGCGCGCGTTGGGGTAGGTGGCGGGATTGGCAGCCAATGCCACGGGGTTGATTGGCAGATAGACCACCTGACCGGCGGCGGGATGAGCGAACTCCGGAGGCATCACCCCGACCAACTCGAATTGGCGGTCCCGGAAGGTGAATGTCTGGCCAAGGGCCTGTTCGTCACCCGCCGCGATACTCACCCACGCCGCATGACTCAATACCATCACCTGTCTCTGCTCGGCGATGTCCGCCGCGCCCAGCGTACGACCCAGTGCGGCAGGTGCACCGAAGACGCTGAAATAGTCATCACTGACATGCAATGCCGTGATGTTGCGCGGGCTGCCATCGACATCCTGTGTGACCGCGCCCCAATGGAAGTACGCGGCGCGGTCGAAGCCGGGCACATCCACCAAGCCCTCGATCGCCTCGGCCGGCGTCAGCAACCCGCGTGGGACGTCACGCTCCGCGTTTGCGGAGTGGATGATCACCAGGCGTCCCGCGTCGGGGTAAGGTAGCGCCTGCAACACGACCCCGTGCAGCACGCTGAACATCCCGACCGTAATGCCGATGCCCAGCGTCAAGGTGATGACAATGCCGGTCGCCGAGACCGGGCGCCGGATGATCCTGCGCACCGCCCACGAGATTTCCTGAATCAACTTGTACATGGCTCACTCCCTACTCATACCGAAGTGCTTCCATCGGCGCGACATTGGAGGCGCGGCGTGCTGGCAGGTAACCCGACAGGCCGACGACGACACTCAGCAGGACTACCGACAGTGCGAGCACCATCGGATCCCAACCAGTAACTCCGAACAACAGTGACTCTGCCGTACGGCCCGTACCAATGGCAGCGGCAATACCAATGCTTCCACCTATGACACCCATCCAACCCACTTGACGTAGCACCATCCGGCGCAACCGGGATGGGTTGGCGCCGAGCGCGAGGCGCAGACCGATCTCGCGGGTACGCTGTGTCACGTTGTACGCAAGCACGCCGTACAAGCCTATGGCCGCGAGTAGCGCTGCCAACACGGCAAAACCAACCGACAGTGAGCAGACCATGCGATCCATGAAGTAGCTACCCTCGACGGTACGCCTCATCAAGGTCAGGTTGCTGACGGGCAGATCCGGGTCGATGCCCGATACCACCCGCGGGATGACGCGCAGCAATTCATCGGGATCCCCAGCAGTACGCACATAGTAGATGAGCTGCCCGAGGTTCTCATTCTGCGCACGGGGTCGGAAGTACTGGGCCGGTGTTTCACCTTTGACCTCGCTGTACTTGGCGTCTGCCACGACACCAACAATCTCGATATCCATCTGTACTGCGTCACCGGTGCCTATGCCGATACGACGGCCGACAGCATCATTGCCGAGCTCGAACTTGCGCACGAACGCTTCATTCACCAATGCCACCGAAGGTGATCCCACGGTGTCCGCTGCCGTGAACGACCGTCCTGCCAACAGTGGTATGGACATGGTCTGCAAGTAGTCCACACCCACTTCGTTGGTATGCGAATTGGTGTTGACACCGGGACCACCCTCGAAGCCCTCGACGGTGAGCGAGTTCTGCCAGTTGTTGCCGGACAAAACACCGACCATGGATGAGGCTGCCGAAGTCACACCCGGGATTTGGGCAACCTCGTCCTCGATGCGGTCAAAAATCTGCATCGCGCGCTCGGGGGAGTAGCCGTTCAGCCGCGGTGATACGGCAAAGGACACGACGGAATCGACATCCATGCCGATGTCGACTCTGGCGACATTGATCAGGCTCTGCGAGAAAAGACCCGCGAGGACCAGCAGCACCATCGAGAACGCAATCTGGACAGTCGCCAGTGCCCCACGGAACCGGACCATACCGCGACCACCCGGCGACTGTGACGACTGGCCCTTCAACACCAGACCAGGGTCGGTGCGTGTGGCCTGATAGGCCGGGAACAATGCGAAGACCAACACGGTAGCCACTGCCAATCCAGCTGCGAAAACCACCGACCGGCCATCCAGGCTCAGCGCCAAAGAAAGCACCAGTGACTCCGGCATGATCGCGGTGATGATGCCCATGGTGATGGCCGCCACTGGCAGCGCCGCGAGACCACCGAGCACCGCCAGCACGCCCGCCTCCATCAGCAACTGACGGACCAACTGCCAGCGGCTGGCACCCACCGACGCTCGTACCGCAATTTCACCTGCGCGTGACGCACCGCGGGCAAGCAGCAGATTGGCGATATTCACGCAGACGATGACCAATACCAACACAGTGAGCCCGAGCAGTATCTGCAACGGCCGCTCGAAACTCTGGGGCAGCGAGCTCTGCCCGCGGAAACCCGGCTCCATCGTAATCTGGCGCTGTTTGAACTGCTCCATCACATCCGGCGGCATGAACGAATTGAGCTCCGCTTCCACCTCGTTGATGACACCGGAGTAGAAGGAGTTCAGGGAAGCACTCGCCTGCTCAATCGAAATCCCCGGCTTCAGGCGGCCGAACACATAAATCCAGTAGGCAATGCGATTCTCGGCATTGCGCTGGAAGGTCGGCATCATCTCCCACGCCATGGTAAACGGCACGAACACCGACGGGCGCACGCCGGTCGTGGTGCCAGAGAATCCTTCCGGCGCCACGCCGATGATTTCCATCGAGCGACCATTCACCGTCAGACGACGACCGATGATGCTCTCATCACCCCCGAAGGAGTTCTGCCAATACGCATGGCTGAGCACGACCACTGACGATTCACCAACCTGCGGTTCGTCGTGGGTACCGATCAGGCGACCCAGTGCGGGACGGAGGTTCAATACATCGAAGTACTGGCCAGACACCAACATGCCGGTGCTGCTCAAGGCACTGCCATCAAAAGCGAGGTTGGCCCCGAACTGGCGGTGTGCTGCGAGACCCGTGAATACGGTCTGCTCGCGCTCGAGGTCGCGGAACATCGGGTAGCTGAAAGTATTCTCGCAACTGCCCGCGGTGGTGCAGGAGTTCATGCCCCACTTCGGACCCGGCGCACCCAGGTTCACCAACTCCTGCGGCACCGGTACCGGCAACGGGCGTTGCAGCACTTGATGAAAAATCGAATACATGGCCGTCGTCGCACCAATACCCAGCGCCAACATCAGGACGACGACGATACTGAGGCCCGGTCTGTTGATTACCTGCCTCAGCGCATAGCGCAAATCATTCATACCGCAGTGCCTCCATAGGTGCTGTACGGGCCGCCTGGCGCGCGGGAATCACGACGGCGGCGATGCTGACCATCGACAGGACCAGCACCACCACGCCCACCACGCCCGGATCCCATGCCGAGATGCCATATAGTTGAGAACTGATGAACCGCGCGAGC
>CAZKFT010000034.1:0-11024 GCA_964552205.1 uncultured Gammaproteobacteria bacterium | reverse complement strand
GGACCACCAATCACATCGTCCATCGAACGAACCTCGAACACAGGCACCGTGGGCTCGACCTCGGCAATGGCGCGACGCACAGTCTCTGCAAACGACACCGGGTCGCCCTGAACTTTCATAGATAGGTAAAACTGCCGGAAGGGTGTGAACCCGCTGTGCATGAAAATCTCTGTGAGCGGGTCCCGGTCAAGGCCCAGTCCACTGGTATCGCGAACCACACCAACAATCGTTTTCTCCCCACCGTCGAAGAAGGTCACGCGTTGTCCAATCGGATCCACATCCGCGAGATAGCGGCGTACGAAAGTCTCGTTCACAAGGACCGCATCAGGCACGGACCCAATGCGGAAATCGGCATCAGTCAGTTGACGACCTGCCACCAACCGGATGCCCAGCGATGCCGCAAAATCCGGATTCACGAAACGCCAGGTCGCTCCCGGCCGTTCTTGGCCATCGGGAACATCACGCCCGATGATGGCAATTTCCGAACTCACATTGTTCACCCCGGACAGGGGTAACGCATCGGTGACACCCACCTTCTCCACACCCGGGATGGCCCGGATACGCTCGAGAATCCGTTCGACCTGTGGCGCGACGACTTCCACGTGACGGTTGAAGCCTTCCATAATGCTCTCGCCCGGCACGGGTGGAACGCCGTCCACGAGAAATGCGGCAGTCAAAACACCTTCTGCCTGCACCCCGGTGTCCACGCGCGAAAGTTGACGCATGCTCTCGATCAGCAGGCCCGCACCGACCAACAGTGCAAGCGACAACGCGACCTCGGCGGTAATCAGGACGGCACGTGCGCGCGTCTTCACCTGCCCGCCGCTTGTTCCACGTGACTCTTCCTTGAGGGCCGCAGCCTGTGCTGCGATTGCACTACGCCAAGCAGGCCACATGGCGAATAGCAGGACCGTGGTGACGGTCACCGCCAACGACACCCAGACTGCCGTGAAATCGACTGCAGGGGTCGCGTGGCTCGGCATCATGGCAGGTGCAAGTGACAGCAAGGCCGGCACCGCTCCCCCAGCGAGAACTACCCCGAGCAGACCACCGGCGAGCGCGATTACTGCCGCTTCCGCGAGCCCCAAGCCCATCAACCGGGCTCGACTTGCGCCGAGTGCAGCTCTCACCGCGAGCTCATGCTCGCGCTGGCTACCGCGCGCGAGCAACAAGTTGGCAAGGTTCGCGCACGCAATCAGCAACACCATTGCTGACGCACCCAGCATGATCAACAGTGGCTCGCGCACAGAACCATTCAACAATTGGGGCAATGGTGTGATTCGAGCGCCTAGGCCGCCGTTCTCACCGGGATACTCCTCCGATAGTCGTGCGTTGACAGTCGCGAGGGCAGCGTCGAGTTGGGCGACATCCGCTCCAGGAACCAGACGCCCAATCGCAAACAAGAAGTTCGATCCGCGGGTCATGGACATCGGGTCCGATCCGACCGGAATGTAGACCTGCGTACCTCCGGGATAACGGTATGACTCCGGCACGACACCGACAACCCGGTAAGACTGTCCGTTCAGTTGGATGTCACGACCGACCACGCCAGGGTCCGCCCCGTAACGTCGCGCCCAGAACTCATGACCGAGAACTGCCACCCGCTCGTTACTGGCGTTCTCGTCGGCGTTGAAATAACGGCCGGTTTCCGGTGCCAGGCCCATGACATCCCAGAACGACGCAGTGACCGCGTACGCCGCCAGACGCTCAGCATTGCCATCCCCGGTCAGATTCACCGTCCGTGAGGTAAAGGCGCCAATCGACGCCAGAATGCCGGAGGCTCCTTCGCGCCAATCCTCCAGAACCGGCATGGAAATAGGGCCACCCCATTGACCCTGCGTACGGTTGATACGGACAATCTGCTCCGCATCCGGGTAAGGAAGCGTCTTGAGCAGCGTGCCGTTCACGACACTGAATATGGCCGACACGCTGGCCACACCGAGCGCCAAAGTAAACACGCAGACTGCGAAAAAGCCGGGCCGGTTCGCCAGCGCACGCACAGCCAACCTCAGATCGTTCCACATCGGGTCATTCCTCTCGCAAAGCTTCCATCGGCGGAACGCGCGCTGCGCGTCGCCCTGGCAAAACAGCAGCCGCTACGGCCACCGATCCGATCAACAGAACTGCAACAAGCCAGGTGAAGGGTTCACCTGCAGCGACGCCGTAGAGCACGCCCTCGGAGCGTTGTGTCGCAAACCAAGCCAGTGGTACTCCGATGACGACACCCACCACCACGGGAACGATGCCTTGGCGCAGCACCATGCGCACGACATCACCAGCCTGCGCACCGAGCGCCCTCCGCACGCCAAATTCGCGCGTGCGCTGGATGACTGATTGCGCGAGCGTGCCGTAGACGCCAATACCCGCCAGTGCGAGCGCACAAAGTGCAAACAGGACGGTCAAGCCACTGACCGCACGCGGAACCATCAGGGCATCAGCAACCCGATCGTCCATCGTGCGAACATTGGTGAGCGCGATATCCGCGTCAAAGTCGCGAATCACCCGGGTAACCGCAGGAATCAACGAGGCCGGCGGGACGACTGCATCCAACACAATGGTCATGCTCCTACCCGGCGCAGCCCAAGCATTCAGATAAAGCGCCGGTGTCTGAGGCTGCGACACATCGAAGAAGCGCACATCGTCGACCACGCCGATAATCTCGAACCACCGTGGCTGGGCCGGGTCACCAAGACCAATGCGCTTGCCGACTGCTTCCGTGCCGCTGAGGTATTCACGGGCAAACGCAGCGTTCACGACCACCGTGTCACGACCCTCGAGGCGATCACTGGAGTCAAACCCGCGGCCCGATTGGATCCGGATACCCATCGTGGGCAGGTAATTCTCTGTCACACGCGCAAACCAGGCATGGACACGGCCATCTTCAGTTCGTGGATTCTGGTAACCCTCCAAAGAGACAAAGGTATCCGAGTTGCCCTGACCGAGCGGCACGGAACTCGCCAGTCCAACCTGCTCCACGCCGGGCACGCCCTCGAGCGACTCCAGCAACCGTGCGTAGGCCGCGGTCAACGCTGCACTGTCAGGATAGTGAGGAGAGAACCGTTCGCTGCGCAAGATGATTGACCCGGACAGAACGCCCTCGGGCGCAAAGCCGAGATCTGTGTCGCGCAGGTTCTGATAGGACTGGAACAACAGCACCCCAAGCACCGTCACAGCGAACGCGAGTGCAAAATTCGACGCAACCAAACCAGCCGATAGCCGACGTCCGCCGCGACTCCCAGCGACCCGACCAACAATCCCGCCTCCAGAGATCGTGTTCGTGCTGACCAGCGAGAAGTGCGCAATCAGGGCAACCAGTGTGCCCGCAACCAGACCAGCTACTAGGCCTGCAGTCAGCGCGAGCGGTCCAATCTGGACCTCCCATGCATTGGTGAAGTTGGCGGGCAACACGGTGACCAGCTGCTCAAGACCAAGGCTCGCCAACAGCAAGCCCGCCCCTGCGCCGATACCGCCGACGACCATGCACTCAACCCAGATTAGTCTGAATCGGGCCCAGCGGCTCGCACCCAGGCACGCCCTGACAGCGAACTCACCGGAACGCGATTGCATACGGGCGACGACAAGACTCGCCAGATTCGCCAACGCCACCACCAACACGAGTAGCGCGGCGAACTGCAACATCACCAGCCGGTCTTCGACGCCGAGTACCAGAGCGTTCTGCAACGGCTCGACAAAGTGCTCCAAATCCCGGTTCGCTTGCGGATACTCCGACTGCAACGCACCGGCGATGGCGTCCAGTTCCGCCCGTGCTTGCTCAAGGGTTGCACCTGATGCAAGCCTGCCGTATTGACGAAGGAAAGCGGCGCCACGATCGTCACCGCTGTTGCGAATGGGAGAAAACCACTGAGCGTCCGGCACCCACGGGAAACGGAATCCCGCCGGCATGACGCCGACAATCGTACATGTCTCACCCGGTGTGCTGACCGCGCGTCCGATGACCCCTGCGTCTCCTGCGTACCGTGTCTGCCACAGCGAGTGACCGATAATGACCGCGCAAGCTTCGGCGCCTGGAGCACCCTCCTCCTCAAGGAAATCGCGACCCAATACCGGCTGGACACCTAGGACGCGAAGCCCGTTCCAACTCGGCGCAGCCGCCGGCACGGTCCAACTCCCTTCCGGATCAAGTACGGTCGCGTTGTACCCGGTGAATACCGCGAGGTCCTCCAGTGTTTCCGATCGACTACGGATGTCGCGGTGGTTGGCGAGGTTGGTCCACTCACGCTTGGGGTCCTGGATGCCAACCGTCTCAGCAATTTTCGTATAGTCAACCCATACTGCGACCAGCCGGTCAGGTTCCTTGAACGGCAGGTCACGCAACAGCACGCTCTCGACCAGTGCAAAGGCAGCGACTGCGCCACCTACCGCAACCGCAACAGTTGCGATCGCAGCAGCGGTGGTTACCGGTGCTCGCATCAAGCTTCGCAATGGGTTAATCACGGGAGTAGTACCCTTCGAAGACCCGCGCCCAGGTGGCGCCCTGGTCCGTGGAAACATCCCATGCCTGCAACACGCGCCCGTCTTCCAGCGGCGACCAAGTGATGCGGTCGAGCACTGTACCGCGTGGTGTCACGCGCGGCGCCTTCGCGGTCATCACCATGTTGCCCGAGGCGTCCAGACCGCCTTCAAGCCAGAGGTTGGTGCCCACACCCACCCACCGTTGCGTCCAACGAACTCCCTCGAACGCGTTCAGGCTCATGCCGTTGCCGCCCTCACCGCCTATCCAGTTCTCCAGCAATCCGCAACCTCTGGCAATTGATGTGATGGTGTTGCGCCCGAGTTCATTGCCTTCGGCGTTACGCACCACCCATTCGCCAATCCAGAAGTCGAACTGACGGTGCTCGTCAGCAGTGCAACGCGGCTGTGGCTGAGCCACTACGGAGAAGCTGATGACAAAGAGGCACATCACTGTGCTTACCTTTGCCAGCGCGGCGCCGAAGTGCTCCATGATGCGTTCAGGCCCGCCCGCGCTTCGCTTGCTCGACGATGCGCTGGTCTTCCTCGGCTCGCAGGCGGTTGAGGGTTTCCTCATCCACTACCCGACCGTCAAACATGTGAATCTTGCGGTCGGCGTACTCGGCGTAGCGCGGATCATGGGTCACCATGCAGATGGTGGCGCCTTCCTTGTGCAGGTCGGCCAGCAAGGCCATGACTGCCTCACCATTCTTGGAATCCAGGTTACCCGTCGGCTCGTCCGCCAGCAGAATGGAGGGCTTGCCTACCAATGCGCGTGCAACCGCAACGCGCTGCTGCTGACCACCAGACAACTGCGAGGGATAGTGGCGCAGGCGGTGTGCCATGCCGACGCGCTCGAGTGACTCGATGACGCGCTGCTTGCGCTCTTCCTTGTTCATACCGGTGCGGTAGGTGAGCGGAAGCTCCACGTTCTCGAACACGGTGAGGTCACCAATCAGGTTGAACGCCTGGAAGATGAAACCGATTTCCTTGTTACGGATGTGGGCGCGCTGGCTATGGTCCAGTTCTTCTACTGCCACCCCGTTCAACCAGTAGTGGCCGCCGCTTGGTGTATCCAGCAGGCCGAGGATGGAGAGCAGCGTGGACTTGCCACAACCGGACGGTCCGGAGATGGAGACATAGTCACCCTGGTTAATGTTGAAATGCACTCCCGAGAGCGCGTGGGTCTCGACCTCATCGGTGAAAAACACCTTTTTGAGATCTTCGAGTCTGATTAAAGCATTTGTATCGTTCATCACATTTCCTCAGTTGAGCCTGATGCGGTCGTATTCATCCCACTGCGAGGTATCCGACAGGATGACCTGTTCCCCCGGCGTGAGACCCTGAATGATTTCAATGGCGTTGACGGAACTGCGTCCCAGCTGGACTGGCACGCGGACGGCCACGCGCCCGTTGTCGGTGAGCTTGAACAAGCTGACCGTCGAGTTCGGCTGGCCATACGCAGGTCTGCCGGTGAATACCACGTCCGACAGCCGTTCAATCTCGATGGTGCCATCCACGGACAGGTCTGGACGTGCACCACGCGGCAACTCGCCAACCAGTTCGACATCGACCTGTACCGTACCGCCCTGGACTGCGGGATCGATACGCGTGACACGGCCCTCGACAATGCCGTTGCGGGTATCAACACGAACCAGCTGACCGATGGTGACATCGCGCGCCTGGGTTTCCGCTATACGGAGCTCGGCCTGAAGTTCATCCGGGCGAGCGACGCGGGCGACATTGGTGCCCAAGCCAACACGCTGGCCCTCTTCCACCGGCACCTGCTGCAATACGCCAGCAATGCCGGCCCGAACCTGCAACGAGGCAGTCTGGTCAAGGCGGCGCTGGTAGGCGTTGCGCGCTTGTTCCAGACGCGCACCCTGTGAGGCCAACTGCGCTTCCATGGACTGCGCGAATTGGTTCAGGCGGTCACGCTCGATGTCCATGCGAATCTGCTGCTGCTCCGCGAGCAACTGCGAGCGACGGAACTGAATCGCCGGAATGATGTGCTCGGCAGCCAGCGCTTCCTCCGCTTCGGCCTGCAGGCGCGCACTTTCATAGTCTGCCGTGGCGAGCGCGAGTGAGGCGCGCTGGTCCAACTGCTGGTTCTGGAGCCGCAAAGAGGTTTCGGTGTACTCCGCCTCTGCCGCATCCAGCTGCAACCGCGCTTCCTCGGTCTGCTGCACGAGGTCCGGGTTCGACATCTCCATGATGATGGTGTCCGGCTCAACCACAGCACCCGGCCGCACCAGAATGCGCTCGACACGACCATCGGTCTGCGCGGCAATCCAGCGGATTTCCTTCGGGACCAGCGTTCCCGGGCCGCGCACTTCGCGCAGCATCTCGCCCTGCCGGACACTGTCGACCCATACGGACGCGCGTGACACCGACGGTGCAGCGGGCTCGAGTGCAGACAGACCGAGCGTCAGCGCAATCACGACCACGGCAATGCCCCCACCAATGGCGATCTGTCGCAGTCGCTTCTTACGCTTGTTTTCTGGGCGTGGAATATCCATTCAAACTCCCTGACTGTGAATGTGCGGTGATGGGCGCTACGACGATGGCCGTCACCTGCGCGATGTGTGCCTCGACTTGGGCGAGGACGCGCCCGACAGAGAAGTCACAGCTACATAGCGCCATCATCAAGATGGCGGCGATGGGGCCGTAAATCATTGTTGAGCGACTGGTGTCCATGCCCCATGTGTTGCAAGGCCCGTGCCAACTCGAGCCTTAAAGTTGCAACCTGTTGATTTTTAAAATGACTATGGGGTCAGACCCCAGCATGGGGTCTGACCCCACCGGTCATTCTGTCCCGCTAGTGGGACGAGGCGTTATCGGGAGCGGGACGGCCAGGCGGCGACCGATGGACGGTTCCATTGGGCGTTCGAGTAATCGGCGAGATGTGCAGGGACATCATCACCATTCAGCACAAGGCGACCCAACATCACACCCAAGTCGGTGTCTGCTATGGACCACTGGCCAAACAGCGTCGACTGGCCTGTGGGTAGCAATGCACCCGCGAACCGCAACAGCTTTTCTGCTGCGACCTGCCCTGCCGCCGACAGCGGCGGCTGCTTCACACCATGCCAAACAAACTCGGTGGAGCGCTCCTCGCGGATAGCCATAAGATCGCTTCGCACCCAGGCCTGAATCTGACGGGCACGGGCACGATCTTTGGAATCGGCCGGAAACAACGCGGGACCCTGCGGGAACACTTCTTCGATGTATTCGCAGATCGCTGAGGATTCGGTCAGTCGAAAACTGTCGTGCTCGAACATGGGCACGCGCATGGTTCCGAAGGCATCCGCGAGCTCCGGCGCTTTGTGTTCCCCCTTACTGAGGTTCACCTCGCGGATTTCGAAGGGAATCCCTTTTTCCTTGAGGCACACGAACACCGACAGTGCGTAGGGACTGGTGTAACCGGTATTCACATACAGTGTGATCATCAACGCATCCTCGTTAAGGCAACGACCGCCGCACCGCTCAGAATCAGCGTCGGCAACCAAGCAACAATGACCGGGTTCAGTTGGAACACTTCCCCGGAGAACCCAAGTACGCGGTTGATCATGAAGAATGCCACGCCAATCAGCATACCAATCAGCAAGCGCTGGCCAGCACCGGACGAGCGCGGTGAGCCAGACACGAACGGCAACGCCAACACCACCATCACGATGACCGAGAATGGGGCGACCAACTTGCTCCAGAACGCGTACTGGTAACGCCGCGCGTCCAATCCATTCCCCTTGAGGTAGTCCACATACTCGCTCAATCCGAGAACAGAGAGACTGCCTGGATCGATGACAAACAGATTCAGCAGATCAGGGGACAAGCGCGTGTTCCACCGATATTCGGACTGTGCCCCGATACGCGCACGCCCTTGGTCATCGATGA
This sequence comes from uncultured Gammaproteobacteria bacterium, assembly GCA_964552205.1. GTDB lineage: Bacteria > Pseudomonadota > Gammaproteobacteria > Natronospirales > JAIVGZ01 > JAIVGZ01. The sequence goes on along the minus strand of CAZKFT010000034.1, from coordinate 2,660 downwards.
GCGTTTCCTCCAAACCTTCCAGCGCCCAACCCTCAGAATCGAATCGTGCCGCAAGTGCCTGTGCACTGCGGGTAAGTCGTCCGTCCTCATCAAATTCGAAAAAGTAAATACCATCGATGCGACGCTCGTCGGACAGTTGGCGCACATTTACATAGGATTGGCCGTCCCGGGCCCATACGCCCTGCCCACCGGCGATGCTGAGTTCTCCATGTTGCGCGAGCGCGCGCCGGCTCTGGGCATACTGTTCAGCCGGTGGTGCAATCACATCACCGAGCAACAAGCAGGCGACCGCCAGCAGCACCGCGCCAAACGCGGATGCCCTTGCAACCTGCAGAAGCGACATGCCTGACGCGCGCATCGCAATCAACTCACTTCCCGAGGCCAGGTTGCCCAGCGCCATCAAGGTGCCTATGAGTGCCGCCACCGGGAACATCTCCCAAGCCTGCAATGGTGTGGACAGCAGGACATACTCGACAGCCTGCGCCATGCCGTACTCGCCAGACCCGATACGAGTCACCTCGCCAAGAAAATTGAAGAAGGCACCCAACGCAACCAACACCAACAGCACCAACAGCGTGCCGCCGATGACTGCCATCGCCAAATAACGCTCGAGAATGCTCATCGGACCATGTACCGCCACCCGTAATGCCTGAGTACCAACACCGCAGCGAACACCAACATGCCGGCGTGCACCCACCACAGGCCGAGCCACGGTGAAATTTGTTCTCGCTCAATCCAGACTTGTGAGATTCCCAGCAAGTTCGAGTACAGCACATACACCAGTATGGCGGCGAGCAACTTCGCATAGCGACCCTGTCGTGGTGAACTGCGCGCCAAGGGCACGGCCAGCACCACCAGCACCAAACCCATCAGTGGCACCGAGATTCGCCACTGCAATTCCGCTTTGTCGCCCAACTCATCCGAGCGCCAGAGGAACCGTGTGGGTCTTACAGCCCTGCGGGCGGCACTGCTTTCACGCTCTGGCGCGTCAATTCGCAGACCGTGCTCCTCGAAATTGATGACCTGATAATCCGGCCGACCAGGATGTACGGTGTACCGATGCCCGTCGTAAAGGACCAAATGCCGTGCGCCAGTTTCGCGATCCAGTCGCTGTTCAGCGCGCTCGGCGCGTGAAACCGTCACCACATCCCCCTCGCGGGTATGGATGAACACGCGTTGCAATTCACGACCGCCGTCGCCCACCTGCTCGGCGTAAAACACCGTCTCGCCGCCACCGCCTGTCCGGAAACGTCCCGCCTCGAAACCCGCGGCCTCGGATTCGCGCTGCGCCCCTTCTCGTACATCATGAGTTGCTTGCGCCGCCCAAGGGCTGATGATCATCGAGAGCACGGCCAATCCGATGCCGGACACGGCGGCTAGAACGAGAAGCGGCCTCAGGAACCGGCCATACCCAATCCCACACGCCATCATGGCCGTCATTTCGCTGTCGCGGTACAGCCGCCCTTGGGCCAGCATCACCGCCAGAAACAGGCTGATTGGGACCAACACCGTGAGGTATTGGATGGAAGTGAGGCTCAGAAGGGTGAAAACCACGTCAGACGGGAGGTTACCGGCGGCCGCCTCCCCAAGATAACGGGCAAAACGGCTACTCAGCATGACAAGCAGCAGGACAAATGTGACGACGACCCAGGTCTGGATCACCTCACGCAACACATAGCGGTCGAGCGTCGTAAGCACCGGTGAACTCTAGTAAACTATGCGGCTCATTGTATAGGAGAAGTACTCATGGAGTTCTCGCTCAAGTCTGGATCCCTCGCCACCCTCAAGACCGGCTGCCTGGTGGTCGGTGTCCACGAAAAAGGCGCGCTGTCGCCAGCCGCTGCCGCTCTGGACAAGGCCAGCAAGGGCGCTATCAAGCGCTTTCTGGCAAAGGGCGACTTGGAGGGCAAGGTCGGCCAGATGGCCATGTTGCATGGCGTGGACGGCATCACCGCTGAGCGTATATTGCTCCTGGGTATGGGCTCGGCGGACAAACTTGACGCCCTTGCCCTGCGGAAGGCATTGATTCCAGCCGCGAAGACCGTCGGTGCCACGGGCGCCAAGGACGCGGTGTTCTCCGTCCACGACCTCGAGAGCTTCATGCTCGACGACTACTGGTTCTCGCGCCATGCCATTGAAGCCATCGACTATGCGCTCTACCGCTACGATGCCACCAAATCCACCAAGGAGAAGCCGCGCGCGCTGAAGAAGGTGGCTTTGCTTGAAAACGCATCCAGCGGACGCGCTTCACAGAAGCGCGCCTCCGCAAAAAGCGCTGCTTTGACAGGCCTCACACATGGCATCGCCGTCGCCCACGGAATCGCCTTTACCCGCGAGTTGGCGAACCTGCCACCCAATATCTGCACCCCGACCTATCTCGCCAGTGAGGCGAAGAAGCTCGCCAAAGGTCAGAAGAAGCTGTCGGTGAAGGTGCTCGAAGAATCCGACATGAAAAAGCTTGGTATGGGTTCGCTACTGGGTGTCTCCCGCGGTAGCCGTCAGCCGGCCAAACTCATCGCCTTCGAGTACACCGGAGGCAAGAAAGGTGAGAAGCCCCATGCGTTGGTCGGCAAGGGGCTGACCTTCGACGCGGGTGGCATTTCCATCAAGCCCGGCCCGGGCATGGACGAGATGAAGTTCGACATGTGCGGTGGCGCGAG
>CAZKFT010000033.1:0-21471 GCA_964552205.1 uncultured Gammaproteobacteria bacterium | reverse complement strand
CACCCTTTAATAAACGCTTCATAATTCATTTTATTATTACGGAAGCGAGCTAACATAATCGCGATAATTTTGGATGCTGTGAGTCCACAAAAGGCTCTTCCAATTGTTTTGATAATGTTGGGGTTCGCCTTCGTGATCAAACAAATAGGGCTCTTTGTGTTCTGATAAGTTGGGGTTGGCCGAAAGAGGAATTGCGGTGATCACATCATCCTCGTTTTGCACACGATGGACGACAATTGAAAGAGATGAAACGCAGCTGCGATATTCAGGATTACCGACACGAGGTTTTCCAAAGGTGTAGACAACAATCTTTCCAGCAGACTGAACAGAGAAATGGGTCCTCAAAAAGAGACCTGTCAGGGAGGCAAGTGCAGCTCCCAACGAGTGGCCTGCAATCACAAATCGTTGCACCGTGTGACTAGCAAAAATCATATTCATATGGGCATCTACTTGTATGCGAATTTCATCAAACACCTTGTAAAAACCACGATGAACCATGGTGTTGGATGAACAGCCAGCGTGGAAGGAAAAGGTGTGAGGGTGGTCTTTGTGATTCAGAGGGTTTGAAAACACATACTCCATTTTCGCCATATGTGCTAAATCAGCCGATTTCAGTTGTCTCTGAGAAAAGTTCAAGTCGTGTTCCCATTCGGATTGTGTGCGGGTACCACGGAAAATAATATAGACTGTGTTTGTGGCAGGATGGAAGGCAGTGAATCCAATGCTGGGAGCTCCCTTTTCTTTTGTAAAGAGTTCTCTGACAGATGTTAATTGGGAATGAGGAGGCGTTTGATTTCCCACGGCTGAAATTTGAGCAATGCAGAAAAGTGCAAGTTCCTTGTTGAAAGTCGTCAAGGAACCGAACTGAGAAGAATTGGTCAGAATAGGTTCTGATTCGCCTGAGATAGCATCGCACTTGCCTGGATTTTCATCACAATACGTGCGGTTATAAGCAGCCTGTCGTGTTGAATCGATGACCTGATTAAAGTAGATAATATTCATCAACCAGAAGAAAAACAATAAAAGGAGAATTGTCAAGAGCAACACACTACTAATGATCATGAATATTCGCTCAGTTCTTCCCTTCCCAGTTTTTTGCTTGGGTGGAGTTGCTCCAGAAACAGGACTTTCTGAAGCGGATAATGGACTTTGTGTTGGAGAAGCTTCCGTGGGGATATTTCTGCTCATTTTTGTTTTCTGAAAGTAGTAATCGAAATTTTTCTTCAAATCTACTGAAATGAATCCTAAAAAAAGATCACAGGGACATGACGAGGAATATCGTGCTCATTTCCAGAATTCACTTGCCAAGGCTCAATTGGTCGTAAACGAATTACGTGAGATGAAATCACGAATTGAAAAAATGGCTATCTGGTTTAAAAGATGCCAGGACAGTAAACTTTTCAGCGATTGGGAACTCAACAAGTATCGAGAAATGCTCATCTTTCACGAGGAATGGTTTAAGACTCACCTCAAAGAATACCAAGTGGCATTAAACACTTGCAAGACACTGTACAATACGAAACGTGAGTTTATCATGAGCATGTTTGCCGAAGGTATCCTCGATGACGAAATGTGTATTGAGATCAGAACATGGTTGAACAACGACCTCCAAGCGATTCAAGCTCTTCAGCTCGAATAAACTTATATTGTTTCAAACTTTGTTGATATTCCATTCCAGTAGGTATCGCCATAATTGGTGAAGATTTCCTCTCCTGATTTGATGTTTTTTCGAGCGACCAGGCTCATCACATTCGGTTCTGTTTCCACCAGATAAGCATTCACTTTTTTGCGTTCAAAATGGTGATTGCTGTAAGCAGCGGGGCCTCGGTAGAGAGCTGCATCCAGATAATAATTTGATTTGTCTACAGAGATTACATAAGGACATATGATATCATTGTCTTGTTTTGGTGAATAACGACGATCTAGGGTTTTTTGAGTAATGAGTTCACCCATATAGGGAGCAATAAAATCACCCTTTCGAAACAGCACTGTCTTGGTAGGTTGTTCCACAGCAAAAAGACCCAAACCAGCTTCAACAATCGAGGAAGGTTTGAGTTCTACATGTAACAGTAGTTTCATGCAAGATTCGCAAAATGGATGCACATAGGTTGTGATTTGTTGACACGATTGACAAGGAAGCGAGAACAGTTTTTTCTTGAAACTGCATCGACCATCTTGTTGATAAAACGAAAACATTATCTCTCTGATTGACATTAGATACATGTAAAATGAACGAAAAGGAAGAGTTGTATTGTGAATGTGGTGAAAAAGCGTTAAAAAAAAGAGTTTCAAAAGATGGTCTCAACAAGGGTCGATATTTTTTCGCATGTCCGCGTCCTTTCGGGGAACCTCGCTGTAATTTCTTTCGGTGGGAAAGTGATCAATTATCACTGGAAGGCAAGGTACAATTTCTCATGGAACAAAATACCCTTATGATGGAGAATATTCAGCACCTCACCGAAAGCATGAACATCCTCACAGAACTTATTTCCGAACAAAAGAAAGAAAAGCGCTATTAAAAGTATATTTGTACCTATTTTGCATAATAAAAAATGCCAGAACGAATTACAGAGATTACTGATGAAATCTTTGACAAGGTAAAGGGGAAGGTATTTGTCTTAAGGACCTCGTATCAAATCAGAGTCTTCCAAGTGGTGGCAAAGACGAAATGTTATGTCAAGTTGCGAAAAGTGGCATTCACAACAGAATATGATGAAATCTTTAATGCTGCACATACCATCGATTGGAACTGGCTCGAACTGAATCCCCCAACACGTGGGCAGCATCTCGAAGATCGTTATTCCCTATTGTATGACGAACAACTTGATGAATATTATCTATCAAGACAGCAAAAAGGGCAACCACTAGAATTTCTTGCTCCTGCACAACCAGGGCAAGTTTTTACAACTGTCGAATACTAGTGCGGCTTTTTTATCGTTTGTAAGCAGTAGAAAGTTGTTGCCATGAAAAATAAAGTTCGACCAGCTCGACAGAAGGAGTTGTTAATCATAGACACAACATTGGCCTTTTTGGGCAAGTGTCCGGAAATTCGTTTGCGTCTACAATATGAAGTCATTCCTGCTCTTTTATTGCACGAAAAATATGCAATGTTACTTGAAACTTCGAGTCGGTTTGAAGGACTAGGTCGTGGAGCGGTCGTCGAGATCCAGCAACAAAAAACCGACTATTATGTCAGTTCGAGTTGGCTCACTCATATGTTTTCTATATAAAATGTTTTTCATCGCGCACCTCAACGAGGGAAGATGGGAGATGTGTCCATTTTACACCATGGATCCGATGGAAGAAGATATTGATTGGAAACAAGAGGTTGAGATGCATTTTGATGGACCAACTGCTGAAAAAATCAAATCGAGCAAAAGCCTTCTCGAGTGTATCGCTTCTTTGACCAACGTATCGGAAGGTTGGCAACGCTATGGCAAATTCTCCGACATGTACTCTCCTTCTAGTCATCGCCAATCCGTTGGGCCTGAATCTCTCAACTACAATGACAGCATGGAGATCTACAGCCTGGCTAGTGACTTTCATCCCGCTTCTGCACGCCACATTGCTTCGTACAACCACTTTATGTTTCGTGATTTACCCCACATGATTGAAAATGAAACCATCAAAGTGATCTCTCGTCAGAGAGGCAAGATTCACGAGTTCAAGTTCTCCAATTTGTTCTACTCCAAACCAAAAATGAACGAAAAGACCATCGACTTTTCAGACGTCAGCAACACCGATAATTCTGACACCAACACCCTTTTGGATCACGTGCAATGCGAGCTCCGAAAAGCCTCTTACCTCGCTTCTATGTTTGTGTCGAAAGCCAGACATACCGTCTATGACTTTTTTACGCGAAAGATTGTCGAAACCAACGAGATTGAAAATCTCTTTCTTGGAGAAGTGCCTGTCATGGTGCACTCGGCCTTGGACGTACTCTCGACCGGGCATCGACCACCTGCCTCAATTGGAGCCGATTGGAACGATTTCGGTGGGCACTTTATCATTCATGGCACTCCTCGTGTTGTTGTTGGCGGTTTCGTGATGAAGTTCAACCATATTTTTATCCATCACAACCCCAACCATCCTCGTCGTAAATATGCAGCAGAAATTCGTTGTCGTAATTGGAACCTGAACAAGTCCTCCACCAAACTGGTCATCAACTACACGCCAAGCATGAAGAACTCGATTCATGAACTCAATGCCGAAATGACCTTTTTGAATGCTGAAATTCCACTCAGCATCTTGTTTTTCGCTCTTGGAGCAACTTGTCCCGAAGACGTATTTGAAATTGTGGTTGGCACTCGAAACCTTCGCGATCCGTCCGTCAACCGAAAAATGGCTGTCATCTTGAACGATTTGTTTTTGCACGAAGAAGTGAAAAACATGCTCTCCATCTGTCGAAACAACCCCCAAAACTTGCAGAACGAAGCCAAAATCTATATTGGTTGTCGCTCCATGTCTTCCTATGATTTGTTGGATAAGAAAACCGTCGAAGAAAAAGAGACAGTTGTCAAGCAACGAATTAAATATGCCGAAGACTTTTTAGCCAATTCATTTCTCTGTCATATTGGTACTGTGTTCCAAGAAAAATATGCATTCCTTGGAATGATGACTCGACGTTTGTTGAACGTTGCCTGCCAAGTGATTGACCCTGTCACAAAGATGCCATGCGAACCCGATGACCGAGAAAAGATTATCAACAAACGAATTGAAATTGATGCTGCCTATTTTCGCGTTCTTGCTTCCCTCTTTCTGAAGAAAATGGTGAAAGAGGCCGTCCACAAACTCAAAGCCTTTGTTGATACAGACCGTCCCAATCCTGGTCTTTTGCACGTGTTGCCTTTTAAATGGTCGAAAATGTTTTTCACACATTTCTTATCAAATGGAACCATCCCCAACATGTCTTCGGGCAAACCCGGAAAGACAGGACTGACCAATCCGCTTTTCATGAACCTCAACTGCCAAGCTTCCAGCTATGTGAAAAATGATAACCCGGCCCTTCGTGACTCGCCGCTCATCAGCCCTCGTGAAGTCGATCTAGGAGGAGTGCGAGATCTGTGCTCTTCCGAAACGCCCGAAGGTCACACTGTCGGATTTGTCAACTACTCGACCGTCCTTTCTATCGTCACAACGGGAGACAATCCTTTCGATTTGTTTGACATCATGGACGAAAATGGAATTCCAATTGTAAAATGCACTCCGCAACAAATTTTTGAATGGACCAAAGTGTTTATTGACGGCATGTGGAAGTGGATGTGTTCAGATCCAGTGCAATTGGAGCAAAAACTTCGGCAAATGAAACGCTTGGGCGAAATCAGTTGGCAAACATCCATCTACTACAAGCGTTCGCAACAAAGTTTGTTTATCGAGTGTTCCGAAGGCCGCATGATGACCCCTGCTCTGGTGATTGAAACTGATCCTATAACTGGTCGTCAATATCTCGCTGTGAACAAAGTGGTCAAGAACATGGCCACCAAAGAACATGCGTTTCATCCGTTCAACAGTGGCTGGGAAGGCATGCTGATGTACAAAGGCTACATCGAATACCTTGGATCCGAAGAATTGCAAAGCTCCAACAATCTCATTTGTGTCTACCCTTCCGATCTCAACAAGCCTGACAAGATTACGGGACAAATTACTAAATACCAGTGGTGTGAGATTCACCCAAGCATCGTCTTTTCTTTTTCTGGAGCCATTTTGCCTTTTGTTGGGACGGGTCCAACTACCCGCACATCCTTTGCCGAATCGATGGGCAAGCAAGCCACCTCTCTTCCTTTTATGAAACCCTATCATCAATACACCACTGGCGGACTTGTGACTTGGTATCCCCAACGTCCACTTTGCATGACAAAGAATCGTCGTGCGATTGATCGTTTTGAAGAAGACGGAACTGTGCAAAACTTTTTTATGGCAATCAAGACATCGAATTCCAATATTGATGATGCCATCATTGTTTCAGACGCACCTGTTCAACGAGGAATGGGCCGAACTACGATCTATCGAAAAGAGGAAGACAAAGTCAAAGTGACACTGGAAGGGAAACAAGACAAACATACTATTGTTTTTGCAAAGCCAGCAAATGCCTCCGAAAATACGAGCAAGAATTTTTCTGCCATTGACAACGATGGACTGCCAATCGTTGGTGCGTGCATTAACGCTCAAGAACGTGTCAAACCCAAAAGCAAAACGATCACTTTGAATGGCGTTATTCTCGAAGCAGAAACAGGTCGTGTGCTCAATTTCAACAACACTCTTGTTCCCGAACTGGCCAACAAACATATCAAAGCCAATGTTCTTTTCGGGAAAGAAAAGCAAGGCGAAATCCCAAAGGATATTTCCAAGACATACAACCGAGGTGAGGCCATCGTTCAACGTGTGATCATGTCTGAAACAAATGGCGACTTTAACATCTCTGTACTGCTTCGTTCCAATACTCAACTCAGTGAGGGAGACAAGATGTGTTTACCCCCATGGACACTGATCTTTACCTTGGAAAAAGGCTGGATTCGAATCGACAAGGCTGTTGACTTGCTCCACGTGCACATCTTATGTCTTGACGATCACGGAAGAGCCTATTTTCGGAAACCCAAGAACTGGCACATTTATGGAGTGGGAGAACACAACACCCTTTCACGAATCAACACCAAAACATATCCTCTCGTGTGCACGAACGAACACAAACTGTGCGTCAGTCGTCAAGATGATTTCTCCGACCACTTTTTGACACCCATTCGAGAAGTGAAAGAAACGCTTCATTTGTCCTGCTACATCAAAAGCTATATGCGAATGGGAGAAATCGAGGAACAGGCGGATAAGAATTGGAAACACATCGTTGACAAGATGCACCGAAATGCAACCTTTGCCATCGTTCTGCTCTTGGCCGCTGCCCTCCATCAGGATGAAAACGACAACTATTTCCCATGGGAATCAGACACTGAATGGCTACTGCCCAAAGATTTGTTAGACCTGCCAAGTCTTCGAGCCGAATGGAAGACGATGATTTTGAAAGATCTCGATTTGCGTTCAAGCACCGAAACGTCTTACCTTGCTAGCAAAGGGTCGAACGAAACTTTTGACAAGATCATGAATTGGGTCAAGAGGATGTTCCGAAATGAAGGAAACTGGGCTGACGTTGCCTATTATTTTTGGGCAACCTCTGGCAAAGAACACGAAAATCTCACCATGTTCTTTTTCCATCTGAAAAAACACGGTCGTGGATCAAAGATCTTCTTCTCGTCCGCCAAAAAAGTCGACCTGCTCACCAACGTGTTTGTCTTTTTGCAGCACCAATTCCATGTTGTCGCGGACCAATACTCGGAATCAACATTTGTGGTATCGATCAAAAAATGGAACACTGTGACAAAGCGTTTTTCGGAAAAGATTGACTCTCAGCAAATTTCGGTGATCACCCGGAGCGAATTGGAAGAAGAAGAAAATCAACTGTGTGAGTTTGTCTATTGCCCCGATTTGGAAGACACCCCATTTTTGATCTCTTATCATGGTCATCAACAATGGACGGGCAACTCTTCCAATCATGCACAAAAGGCTGTTATCTCTCGCGTTGAAAAACACCAAAACATGATGTTCATTCCTGAACTGGGAGGCATCCGACCTGACCTCGAGTTCAACCCACACGGCTTTCCTTCGCGGATGACAGAAGGACAGAAATTGGAGCTCGCTCTTGGCATGCTCTGTGTCAAAAAGGGACTGCTGGGAGACGCGACCTCGTTTGAACTGTTTTCGCACCACGATCTGTACGACGACCTGATAAAGGCAGAAATGAACCAATTTTCTGAATATTGGGCTTATGATGGAATTACGGGCGAACGCTATCCCGAAAAGATCTTTTGTGGGTTTATTTCCTACAAAGTGCTCAAACACATGGCCAAACTGAAAAACCACGCTCGTGCTACAGGCCCTGTCAACTTTATCACTCATCAAGCCACATGCGGCAAGCGAAACGACGGTGGTGGTCGTTTTGGTGAAATGGAAGTCAAGTGTTTGGGAGCCTGGAGCACCTCTCACATTCAACAACAAGTGAATGAGTTGTCTGATCAGAGTTCGTTCTGGGTCTGCGATCAATGTGCTTATCTCGCCTGTCAAGATGACCGAACTGGCAAAGTATTCTGCCTGAACTGCGAAAGCACCACCTTTCACCGCACTCGATTCCCTTGGGCTGCCAAGACTCTTTTTGATGAACTTCGAGGCATGGGCATTGCGACCTATCTCTACGTCACTGACGAACAAATACAACGCGAAAAAGAACGAAAGAAGAAACTCTATGAACAATGTGTCGCAGAAAGTCAATAAATTCACAATGTATTTAATTCTTGCGTCGCATTTTCTTGATGATGACGATGGCAAGTACGATCGAAACGACAACAAAAAAGATTGCAATCCAAAAAATATTTACAAGTTCCTGACGTTTTGGGCCATCTGTCCAGGTTTCGAGAGTGTGATGAATAGCAAAAGAACTCTTGTTTAGTTTTTTCGATTCTACGACTTCATAGGGGAGTATTAAAAATGAAAACCCCATCTCTTTTGTCTCGTTGAACGCTTTACACAAGACTTCTGGACCCACCGTGATCGCTTGTTGCACTTGATACACCATGTGCTTCATTTTGATATGAGTTGGGAGCAATTCGACGAGTCGTTGCATAACAGGGTGATTTGGGGCACATGCAATAAATGCGTTATTGAAATGGAGTTGTGCGATATTGGTGAGGTTGAATTTTGCTGCCCAAAAAGATTCTAGTTTGGAAAAGGTCGTTTTTGAAAACACGATCGAGTGACGCTCAACTAGAGGGTCGATGGGAAGGATGGGTTCGATATCCATGTCGATATAACACCCTCCATACTCGAGGAGAATAAAATACTTCATAAAGTCAATTTTTTGGATCATTTTCTCAAGACATTCCCACATGAGAAGAGCGTGAGGGTATTTGGTTGCGAGGAGTTGTCCCATTTCTTCTTCTCCCCAAAACATGTGGTGCCAATAGGGATGTAATTGCTTCCATTTGTTCCTCCACGGATGATACAAAACAGGCAGTTTTTCTTCGCCCTGGAACCATATCTGATGGATAATATGTGGAATCGTGTCCGACATCATCAAAATACAAACCCACTACTGTCCTATCCAAAAAAAATTTCCTTCTTCAACAAGCGGAAATCGTAGAAATTCTCCGGCTCAATTATGACCGGGCCATGACCTACTTGGTGATTATTGACAATCAACTTTTTTTCACACCCTCCTTCCTCTGTTTCTAATCATGCCTATCAAACGTTCTTTCGACCAAGCTTTCCTCCAAGTCTCTGAATATGCTGCCAAACGTTTCTGCGTCGAGATGCCCATCGATTTGGAAGCCATTCCCGGCGAACCTCTCGACTTTGAATGCTTTTCTTATTCCTCCCAAGACTTGCTCTGGTCTTTCGATCCAATTGATTTGAATATCACTCGTGAAGAACTGGAAGAAGAGGAGGAAACTCGTGCGGGAGCTGAGCTCTTATACTTTTTAAACCATTCTCTGTGTTAAAATATACAATTTATCTTTTTTCTATTTACTTGTGTGTTTAAGGGGTGGTGAAAAAGTCGTCTACATTCTCAAACCCATCAGGGTCGAGGCGAACTCGATACCGTAATCGAAGTGCTGCAGCAGAGATGGGAGCTCGAGGTGTGGCCGATTTTGAATATTTTGTTTCTGTTGCTTCATCTTTGTTTAATATCTTGTGAGATTCGGGGCTAAAAGGAGATTCGTCACTTTCATCCGAGCTACTTTCAAAAAAATCGTCCACATTTTCCATCATATCGTGATCTAATCGAACCGGCTTTTTGTACACTCCTGTTCTACAAAAATCAAACATCTCCACAGAAAATAGACCTAGATCCCCATAAAAAAGGACTTTGTGCAATTTCAACTCGAGGAGAAGCAAAAGAAGATGAAGACATAACGAATTTTGATTTTGTATTTTTGGAGGGAAATTTCAAAAGCCCCAACCCTCGGATCGGCAAGAGAATGATTTATTGTATATTGTAAAGATATCTACTGCTTTGCAAATGTTGTTGATATTGCTGCATTTGTAGATGATAACGATAGCGATTTAACAAAGTCAGATATCGGGTACTCAGCTGTTCAAGTTGCTGAACATTCTATAACTGAGTGGAATATAGTTGTTACAAACCTGTGTTCTAGAATAAAATACAAACAGCCATGAAAGATGTTTTATTTCTTGCACAATCACAAATCCATGTTTCAAGTTTTTTTGAAATAAATATGAAAGAGATCAGAAATTGGGTTTCTATTTTTTTATTTATGAACGATCATCGATTATTCCGCTTTAGATAAATCGACACGTGGAACGTGGTTTGGAATAACTTTTGTGTTTTGCTTGCGAGGTTTGATAATGGTTCTCATATGTTGTGATTTTCTTTCTTTCGACTTGATCGTGAAATCTGAAGAGGCAGCTACCATATGCTCCTTGTTTTCAGCATCTATACCAATCAAGACCAAATAGTACCGAGCTTCAGAAAGTTTTTGTTTTTTCTCAGTATTGTCGCGATGTACTGGACTGATAGGGAAAAATAGTTGCGTATGAGAATTAATATCGCTCAAAATCTTGGGCTTCTCGGAAACAAAACGAGGGTTTTTGCTGATCAAAAAGGAAGTTCCTTTAACAGAATACAACTTGACGAAAATACGAGAATAATCCTTTACATGTTTGTCATTTTTGAGAACAGCCCGAACTGAAATACAATCCTTCTTTTCCTTGCGGGCTTGGACATATAAAACACCAGAAGTGCTGAAAAATTCTTCAGGACGTCGTTCGCTGCTGATATAAAAGGCTCCTTCGTTTTGAAGAGCTTGAAGTTGAGAAACAGACATATTGTTTTCAGAAATCATTGCAAATGAAAAAGTTGGATGGTGAATTTTATATCCCTGGGTGTGAACTTGTCTGGGACCCGGTCATAACTAGGTCGCGTAAAATGAAATTTTATTTGGGTGCCAAAGGGAGAATTTTAAAGAGTTTGTTGCAAGGTTTGTTTGATTGAGAATCAAAACCTCCATAAATATAAAAAGCATCTTCGTATTCAACCATACTGTGCTGCATTTTGTGAAAACCTTGGTTTGGTCCAAAAGAAATCTCAGTCCAAGTTTGATGTGAAATGGAATATCGATAAAAGTCGCTGAAATATGTTTGACCATTCCATCCACCTCCAAGATAGAGACATCCCCTCCACGAAACCATGCGGAGTCGAGAACGAGGTGGGATTGGACAAGCGTGTTGTGTCCATAGTTTCGTTTTAAGATTAAAAGACCATAAATCTCCAAGATACCCCTTTGTAAAAGAATACCCGCCAAAGATCCAGAGATTATTTCCAGAGATAGTTGCGGCATGAGAACATCGTTTCTCGGGCCTTTGTGTTTTATTGTCTACCTTGATTTCTTTCCAGACGAAACGATTCAAATCAAAGCAATATAGATCATCTTCACAAGGAGAAAGCCCATTCCAACCCCCATATACAAACCTATAAGATAAATAGAAAAAGAATCAATTACATGAGATCATGGTGAACGACTGCAACGTGAGCAGATCGAGGGGATGGGATTAATCCAGATGTTTTTTTGTGGATTAATTTTTTCCTTGAGAAATCAAGAATATAGAGCTTGTTTGATCTATTTTCATCTGTTCCGCCAAATATGAATACTTGGTTTTTATAAACACAGGCTGAATGTTCTGTTATTGACAATTCAACATCAAAAGTATTCCATAAACGCTTGACAAAATCATAATACAGAAAATTGTGGAAAACAAAATCGATTTTTTCGTTTGAAGGAAATGTTGTATGGCCTCCATGGATCCACATTTTGTCATCCCTGATTCTGTTAATTTGAAAAGGAAGAAGGTGACCACACAAATGCAACGTGAAATTTTGAGGGTGGAAGTTGTATCGAATTTTTTGTGGTAGGAGGACTTGGCACTTTGACGAGGCGGGGTCTCATATGAAGAACGACCAGGTCGAGAACCAACTTTCGAAAAAATCTATAAAAAAGTGAAAAAAGATTGAAAGGGTTGATTACTTGCTTGTCTTGGCTATGGAAAATAGTTCTTTCAAAGGCAGAAAATGCAAAAGGATCGAAATCAAAAGATCTCGAGGTAAATCAACAAACAACATTCTTGGTGGTTGAAACTAGGTCGAAAGCAGGTGCAAAAAAAATTCAAAAATGAACGCGACACGAAATTTAATCAAAACATCGTAGATCCGATAAAAGCGCGCCTTCATGAAAAATTATTTTTTCTTTTTTAGAGATGGCGAAAACATTTGATCTTGTTGAGGATGAATATAATTTGCGTGTGAATTTTCCCTCTGGTTCTGGCCCTTTTACCGCAAAAATTTCAATCACCTGTGGTGAGGAGGTTTTGTATGAAAAAGAATTTTCTTCACTGCAATTGATCAAAACAAACCTCACAGGGATTATCGAAGGCAACATTAAGAAAACTTCCATTCGATTAACAGGTCGCAACCTTATAAATATCGATGAACAAGCTACTTTTTCAGAGTGTACCACGAGCGGGTCAGCGGTCCTTACTGTTGACAGCCCAGCCGCTTCTGAAATTACACTGACAAAAGCAGAGTTTCCTGTCGGTCTCATCGTCCTTCTCATCTTTGTTTGTCTTGTTATTGTGCTCTTTCTCACTTGGTTTATTATTGATTGTGCCAGGACGTTCAGATAATAAATACAATTAATTCAATTTATTTTAAAATTGGACGTTTTCTCTTTTGTGTTGTTCCATATTTTGAAACACATCAAGGGCATCGTCAGAGGTGCTTGTGATCTTTAACAAGAGCTCTTGTTTTTGGTTGTCGTATTGAACCTCAAAGATCGAGTTGTTTCCGCCCAAATGAAACCACCGCTGTTTTTGACCAGTACAAATGACCGAGTCGCTGACTTGAGCCAAAAGAATATCGCGTATCATTTGGCAGTGTTTGGCTTGAAGAATCATTTGCTCACCACACTTGATGTGGAAGGTCACTTGGCGGACCAATTCCCCAAGGCACACGGAGCAGTTGCATTCTTGCAAGGGGCGAGAAATGGCTTTGACATAAACACGGGCAACTTTAGGCAAGACGGGAGTGCTTGGCTCGATAGGTCGTTTTTTCAAGATGAACTTTTCAAAACGTTCTCTTTGTTCTTGATGCCAAGAGTTGTTTAGGGTCGCATTGGAAGGGTCGCAATATTCGTCCCAGAGGTCGCACGCATCACAAACACATTCGGGGTGGTAAAGGTTTGGCGAAACATACTCTGGTCGATTCAGGTCTTCAAGGCTATTGACAATAAACTCGCCAAGATAATGTGGCCATAAAGATGGTTGTTCTGGATAATCCATGTTTCTGAAAACAAAAATAAAACTAGTTTTAAAAAATATCTGCGATCAGGGCTCAAAGCGCACCATTTCAAGTAAAACTTTACACAAATCTTATAAAATGCAAGGCCCCTTGGAACTCTGTGACTTGGAACAAGCTATCCAATCTTGGGATCCTCAACTCTTGGAGAATTTTCAATTTGGAAATGAAGAGGACGAAAGTAGTATTTATGTGGATGTAGAACTGGGGAACTTGATTTGCAAACCATTCCCAACGATCCTGTTGCGATCCATGAAGTTACCATCGTATTTCTTTGAACAAAGTGAAAAGTGTATCATCTTAAAGACGGTTTTCATACCAGAAAATTCTCGTCGAAAGGGATTTGCTTCCAGTATTGTTTCCATGTTGGAAGCGAAATCAAGACATGCGTGCGTTCGGTTTGCAGTATGTCCAATCACCAGTGAAGAAATGGAAGATTTGATTCTAAAAAGACAGTGCTACCAACAAATAGCCCCATTCGGTCGTCTC
This sequence comes from uncultured Gammaproteobacteria bacterium, assembly GCA_964552205.1. Lineage (GTDB taxonomy): Bacteria > Pseudomonadota > Gammaproteobacteria > Natronospirales > JAIVGZ01 > JAIVGZ01. Next base: position 7,574 of record CAZKFT010000033.1, on the reverse strand, counting down.
CTGGTCAAATAAATATATGCCCGAAATTTTTTTGTGGTCGCCCGCGTCCGACCATCAAGTGGTCGTTGTGAGATCAAAACATTTTTCTTTGATTTGCGATGTTGTCTCAAGAAATTCAAGAGTTTTATGATCAGTGGCATTCAGCTCAAGGTTTTTGTTTTGTTTGATTCAATTTACAAAATTCAGAGTTGATTGATAAATTTGAAGAGTTGTCTGCCAAAGAAATTGACATCTTCTCAATTCCTCGTTTCCAAACAATTTGCCTACTGAAAGAAGAAAGAACAGATTTTAAGGATCGATTACATTTCAATCAAGAAGACGAAAAGTTGTTTCAATACGCTTATCGAAAACAAAACGAATTAAAATTACAACGGTGCAAATGGAGATTTATCTATCAAGTCTTTTTTCTTCACTATCATCGACCAAGAAACGAGAATTCTCTTCGGTGTTACTCGAAACGAAAACCAGACCTTGCTGAAATTCTTTCAAGTCCTTCACCCATCAAAAAACCAAAAGAAACGAGCCCGTCAGAAGAAGACACTCATGAACTCAAAGAAAAGCTCGAAAAGACTCTTCAAGAATTACAAAAAGTGAAAAGTCAACTAGAGGAATCTTTCAATCATTCTTTCTTGGCGAGCCATATCAAACGCCAAGACTTTTTACAAGCTCGAGCTCCTCTTCATCTGACTGGGTTTTTGTCTGGATTCTACACCGACCTCGAATCTTTCTCCGATATTATGGAGATTATGGGTTGTTATCTTGTCTTTTTTTCTTACGGTGCAGGAAGTGATTATGTGTTGTTCCAATCGAATCAACCCAACATCCCTCTTGATCAGATTCAAGCCAAAAACCGAAAAGGACTTTGCTACCACCGTATTAGCGAGGTTGAATTATTTTTTTTTGGTTTATGTGTTGCAGATTTCTGACGTCAAACCATTGACGGAAAGAATTCGAATGCCCGATCTTGTCAAAACAGATGTGCTTCACGCTTACACTCAGAAAATGGAAAGAGCCGACCCAAAAGAAAACATACCCATCAACAAAGCTCATCTTTATATCATTCTCTCGCTCAATGGAGCTTCCACCAAAAAACGAGAAGGTGAAATCGCAAAAACAGGCCTTCATATTGATTTTGCTGGAACAGCGGTCTTATCTTTTTTCTCTCTTGGCTCACAAGAGTAGGCCTGGTACCAAGTGCAGTCTGGTGTCAAAGAGTTCCGGTTTGCACCACCCACCAAGAACAATTTGGAGATTTATCGCGAAAAGGTTGCCAATGGACAGTCATTTGGCGAAGGCAAACCGTTCGAGGGTGCCTTCTCTCAAACTGTGGCAAAAGGAGAATCCGTGGTAATCGTGCCTGGTTTCATTCACGAAGTGGTCACAAGCTGGGACGCCTGTGTGATTGCTGGCAATTTTATTTTGGAAGAGTATCTACCGCTGTCCATGTATTATCACCAAATTGACGTTGAACTAAACCAACATGGAATGCCAATGATTGACTGTTTTGCCGAAGTGGTGGCGATGCAAATAGAATCATATTTGAAGATTGACTTTGCTCAACGAGCTCCTTGGCAGCACGAAACTCTGCTCTATGCTCAGACCTTTTTTCAACACTTTTACAAACACCACCTGCCAAAGAGAGCCAACAAGACCTTAAACTTTCTGACTCGTCATGAAATCATTGGTCGTTTCTGTAGAACCATTTCCGAACAGTACAACTCGCACAGAGGCTTGATTCAGTCAGGCGAACGAGACCTCCCAACCCAATGGCCCCCCAAAAAGATGTCTCTTCTTCCTCCCCACTTTTTTGATATTTATTATAAACAATCTTGAATCTTTTGTTCACATTTTTTTGAGAGAGAACACTTGACCAGAGACAGAGGAAGGGTCTTGACCCAAGACATCAAGAATCGTAGCCCCCAAATCCTCACTTCGAACGGCCTTTCGGACTTGACCGGGATCGACCCCGTAACCAGAAACTTGAGAGATGAGGAATTCAAAAACGAAATCTACCAATCATCGGAACCACACTATGATCTCTTCGAATACCCCCATGGGTTGCAAAATTAAAGAGGTCAAAATCATAATGAGGAAGGGACGTTACAACCAAATCTCCTGCGTTTCCAGAAGGGTTGTTGACATAGTTCCATAACCTTGGTGGTGCATAGGGATATTTGAAATCAATGGTCTTCTCAAGCCAGACTTGGTCGTGGAGAGGAACGTTAAAGAGAGATTGTGGATAGCCCAATGGATCGATACCACTTTTCAGAGAATAAGTGTAATAACCTTCCTTATTGGAATGTATGGTTGCAACACCAACAAGACAATGAATTTCTACAGTGTTGGGTTCTTCACCACGAACCATCACAAACTCTACACCTTCAATCTCTACCATTGCTTGAATCACGTCGATTTCTTTTCCGCTCGCAAGACGATAGTGAGTTAATTCAGAATAGGTAGTCCGTTCTTTCCACTTTTTGTGAAGAGGTCGAATATGAATAGAAGCACATCCATTTCCGTGAACAGAGGACAATAAATTGTAGTTCTTGAACGAATGAAATCCATTGCTCAATTTCCTTTTGAAATAAAAGACACCACCATTAATATAACTACTAAATCCATATTTCTGGGCCATTTCAGTCCCAAGAACAATATTCTTTTTAACGTCTTCTATACCGTGATCAGAGATAACACAGAAGATTCTTTTCTCGTTCAATTTTTTGGAAGCTTTTACATAATCTCCAATTAACGTGTCAATGTGCTTCAAAAAACCAGAATAGATATCTTCTTTGAACCCATGGTAATGAGAAGAACCGTCTGTGCTCGTTAGCGTTATCCATTGGATTCTAGTTTTGTGTTTTAAAAGTTCATCGATGGATGTTTTCATAATCATACTTTCATATTCTTTCCATTTGTTGATCCCGTCGTAACCAATCAAATTACAAATCTTTGTTTTGGTATAGTCTACTTTTTTGAGCACAGATTTCTTCACGCCGCGGCTGGCATAGGATTGAATGGACCAACTATAATCATCCTTGCACAGTTCAAACACAGTCGGAGGATAAGGATCCAGATCATCACTCATTTGTCTTGCAGTTTGTCCAATATAATTTCGCTTGCCAAGAGCACGATTAATCTTCCGAGGAAACCGTGAGATCCAACGCAATCCCATAATACCCGACTTTGTTGCATCGTGCCCAGTAATAAAAGGATAGTAGCCATATCCAGTGACTGTTGGAAAGGAAGACACACAATTTTCATAGTACAAGCCTTGATCCATTAATTGCTTTATGTTGGGCAGCTCGCCTTGATTCAAAAGTTTGAGAAATACTTCATTGCTCAGCCCATCGATAAGAAAATAGGTCACAGAAACCTTTTGCTCTTGTATTTCCTTGTTCTTGTGACGTTTCGGAGAAAAGTGTTTGTCAACAATCTCTTCATCATAACCAATTGAAATGATGAACAAGAGAATCAACAAAGCCAAAACGACCAAGAAAATAGTAACGAAAAGCCAAAACCTCATCGTGTCCACTATTAAAAACGGTCATGATTTTTACAAGAAATGCAGACGTGCCTCTTTATTTTTCTCATTTCCAAAAAAGAAGTCAAGTTGAGCAATTTTATTTTTTTGTTTTTAATAAGAGATAGAAAGCAAAAGTCCAAAGCCTGATGGGATCTATCGAGTGCCATATCTCGCATTTTTAAGCATCATCTTTCTCCCTCTTCTTTCCTTCCCCTTCTCCCCGCTGCCTCCTTTTTTCTTCTCGTCTTCTCCTTTGGTTCCTGATTCGTCTAGAACAAATTTAAATATGGGATTGCTGTCACTTGACGCTTACACCTTTCTTACCCCGTTGGTTTGTCTATTGATTTATGTATTTTAGGAAAAGGAGACTTGGATGTATGGAAGCTTTCTCGATTTCCGGGGGGTTGGCGAGAAATGTGCCGGGTTACCCACAAAACGGCCATCACTATGGCAACCAAACCCCCCTTTTTCTATTTCCTACTCCAAGGCGCTAAGAAAGATTACACCATCTTAGCGTCTTGAAATAGGAAGTAGTTCTTTTTCACCACCATGAAACAACGCGGCCAAAATAATTTTACAGCCCGAGATCATCGGTTTCTTGCCAAACTAAACAAAAATGAACAACAAAGCACCTCTATTTCCCAGCTCAAAAACTATGAACATGATCGACTCGAAAGTATGGCCGAATCAAGCAAGATCCAAAATCTTGTAAAGAAAGAGCTTGGAGAGGAAGGGACTCAAGAACCCCCTGTCTCTTTGCCCAAGAAAAAACCACATATTAAACGAAAACTGAGAGCGATGGCCCTGTTAGAAGACCCAGCTGCTTTTGAGATCTATCGCACAACCCTCAAAAAAATGCTCATTCCTGACACATCCCCTATTTTATTATTCGACCCAGTTCGCCATGTTCCACCCGTCTATAGCCATGCTTTTCGACAGACGTTTGACTTGGGTTATTCACACCCAAAAGAAAGTAGCACATGGATTGCACACTTTCCTCTTGCCTCTGTACACCCTGAACTCTACTACCGTTGCACTTCGTGCGAGCAAGCAACACCGTCAGATCAAATAACTCAAGAGTGTGAAGATGTACTCGTTTATTTTTGTGCAGCATGCCGAGAATAAATGATCAATGTCGGCTTGTTGAGGAGTAGGTGCGTTTCGTTGCAGGATTACGGCTGAACTTTTCTTTGACACGTTCCACTTCAATAAGTTTCCAATCCACGTATTCTTCAAGAATTTTGTCGCACTCAATTACGTTCAACATATTTTCCATACGGGAAGCCAACAAGTTCAAGTAGGATTTTTGAGTCTCTGTCGTAATTTCTTCTCTCAAAATCTTGACAGTTCGGAACAAGTAAACACAGCGTTTGCGATTCAACTTTTTCTCGGGCTTGTTTTTCATATGTTCGAGAGCCTTATGAAAGCATTGGAAGAGTTGGTTGACCATCAACAGGGACATATACATTCCCGAATCGCCATTTTGAATCAAGTCAGAAGAGGTCTTGACACCAATTCGTTCCAAATAGGAGGTAAAATCGCCAAAAAAGTTTTTAAACGCAGCATACACCGAACCCTGTAATTCAGCTGCCTCGATTTCTGACTCGGCTTCCGTTTCGACCAAATCAGTCAATAATATATCAAACACTTCATTGGGTCCTTCTTCTTCCTCTTCTTCCTCGTCCTCTTCCATATCAACCACCTCCAGATCATCTTGTTCTTCCTCTTCTTCTTCCTCCTCTTCTTCGTCCTCTTCTTCTTCGTCAATGTTTAAAGAGAAATTCATCAAGAAATTCATCGAGATGTCGGATAAGCAATAGTCTAATCCTTTGACCAAGGGAGATAATACAAGGGTTGGGTCAAAGCTTTTGTTTTGATGGCTTTCGTGGACAGATTCTTGAAGAGGTTTGAGGACTTGATCGATCATATAAATGATACGACCGCGGTTGCTGTCCTCGGCAGGTAAGGTGGAGAGTTCTTCAAAAAGCCATAAAAGTTTGGGATAATCCGATTCCATGGCATAGATACAACGCGAATCATCCGTGTTCTTTTTGGGGGGAGGATTGTATTTCTTGCGGTCGGCATAGGCAGACTCGACTTGCACTTTCAAGTTGTCAATGTAATTTTTCAAGAGGACAACCAAATCTTGAGTTGACAAGGCTTTATATTCCTCAATTTCGAGCATTTCTTGATCCTCGGCAAATTCCTCTTCATAATCACCATCTTGGCTGTCTTCCATTTCCTCTTCCTCGTCATCTTCAGTCCCGGTGTCTTCCGTTTCGATGAGATCTTCACTCTCGTCGTCTTCTTCAACAGTGACTCTTCGTCCTTCAGAATTTCGGAGTTTGCCTGGCATCGTGCTTTCTTTCAACTATTAAAATTGAAAAATATACCATTTTCTGTGCGCAACTTCATTTCTGAAAGAGACGTTGCAATCAAGTGTAAAAAAATCTTGCAAAGACAGTAGCAACAGGCGATCATGTCTTCTTACGATTCCGAGATTTTACTAAAGTCGGCGGACAAATGGGAAAGGCAGTATAAACTGCTTTTCACACCTGTCATTGAAGACTATTTTCGCGATCTCTGGAAACACAATGTGCAAATCTTGCGTAGCACCCATTCAAATACCAGATCAAAAGAGTTTTATGAAGAACTCAGTGTCAAATTTCGAGAATGGCTCGGAAAAGTCGAGCACATGTCTCTTTTGGATTTGCAGTGCGAAGTCCAATATCTTCGGGATTCTTACCCCGATCTTGAAGGGCTCATTTTCACTCTCCTCAAAGGACGCGTTGCAGAGTTGAGTATCTATCGAAATACTGAGGATAATGAAATAATGCTGAAAGAAATCTCGGTAGAGAAATTCGTGCACCAAATCTATCGCATGGTCGCCAAGAGACTTCAAGAAAAGACCTATTTGTTCTTCCAGTACGACCGCTTTGAGACCAATGAAAAGAATCTCGCCGAGTTTCGAAACATCATTCATGAAACTCTGAGCGACAGCCTCACTCAATTTATTAATCTCATGTCTCTCACCAAAGTACAGCAATCTTCCGAAAAGAACAAATTCATTATTCGAAACACACAATTGTCTCAATTTGACCACTTTCCTCCACGAGAATCGATCAAGAAAAAATCTCCCATCCCTCCCGCCGAACCTGTCGAAAAGAAAACTGCCACCAAAAAAATTTCCGCACAAAAAAAGATCTCTCCAGAGGAAGAAGTTACAGGCAACATCGCTCCACGTAAAAAGACGGACAATCGAAAACTCTCTTCCCACAGAGAAGACACGGATGAAGAAGAGGAAGAACTTCCCGTCAAGAAAGAAACAGCAAAGAAATCAACTCCACCCAAAATATCCAAAACTTCACCTCTCCCAAAGAAAACAACATCACCCGTTCCAACAAAGAAAACAACTCCTCCCAAAAATAAGACTAGTTCAGCTTTGACGAAAAAAAAGAGTGTGACCATGTCCTTGGAAACGCCTCATATTAGCAACGAACCCATTCTCCTTCCTTCCTCCAAAAAGACCCTTCTCGAATTTATTGCTCGCGAAACTGGCACACCCTTGCCTCCCGTCCCCGAAAACTCTCTCTCTCTCAACTTGGATAAGAAAAGCACTCATGAACCACACAAGAGTCCTCTTCCTGTCGCTGAATCACAAATTGACTTTGAAAACCCGTTTGAATAAACATTCTTATTGTCGTACAAACAAATTTCGGGGTGCATGAGGATTTTCCCATTTGAGACCAAAGAGAGTTTCTTCGTCTTCCTCTCGTCTCTTTTTCATCATCACCAGTCCCTGCACAATGGCTCTTCTGCCAGTCTTTTTTTCTGTTGTTTCAAGACCAGCATGATAATCCGTAATCATATTCATACCGTGATGATTCTTCTCAGCTGTCTTGCAAAAGTTATCAATAAAATGATCTTCTGGGACACGACGTAATTGTGGCAAGGATCGTCCCATCTCTCCATATCGACTCTCTGTTGACGAGCGATGAAATCGACGACCTGGGGTAGGTCGTGCTTGAAGACCGGGTGAGGGTTTTTCTTG
>CAZKFT010000032.1:0-21650 GCA_964552205.1 uncultured Gammaproteobacteria bacterium | reverse complement strand
ACGGTGTCGCCGACGCGAATCGCTTGCGAGTAGGTGCCGATGGCTTCCGGGGCGTTGGGGGTATGGAGTGGTGTTTTCATATCCAAATGATAGAGCATTCAGCCGCCGGTGCGGGTGATGCGGTAAATGGCGGGCAGGGAGCGTATGCGGCGCATGATGGTAGCGAGATGCTTCCTGTCCCTTACATCGAGCAGGAACTGCATGGTCGAAGTCTCCTCATCGTGTTCGTTGACCTGCACGCGCTCGATATTGGAGCCGAGGTCGGCGATTTCCGCGGCGACGGTTGCCAGTACCCCACGCTGATTCGCGGAGTCCACGCGTACTTCCACGGGGAAAGTGCGTTCAATCTCATCATCCCATTGCACCTGCACCCACTTGTCGGGGTGTTTACGGAACTCGGCAACGGCGGAGCACTTGTCGGTGTGGATGACGATGCCTTTACCCGAAGACAGGAAGCCGAGGATCGCGTCGCCGGGGATAGGATGACAACAACCCGGGAAGCTCACGACCATGCCTTCGGTGCCGCGGATCGACAGCGGCCCACCGGCGCGGGGAGATTGTGTTTCACCTTCGCGTGCAGGCACTAGGCGTCTGGCCACCAGCGCAGCGCTGCGGTCGCCGAGCCCGATGCGTTCCAGCAAATCATCCAGAGCCGCCAGGTTGAGTGCTTCCAGTGTTTCCCCGAGCGCCTCCGGTGAGATGACCTCCAGACTCACCTGATACTCGCCCAACGCACGCTCCAGTAAACGGCGGCCCAGTATGACGGCCTCATCGCGATGCAATTGTTTGAGGAAGTGCCGCACATTGGCCCGCGCCTTGGCGGTGACAACGAAATCCAGCCACTGCGGATTCGGGCGTGCCGACGGGTTGGTGATGACCTCGACCGTCTGGCCGTTGATGAGTTGCGTGCGCAGCGGTACGAGGCGCCGGTCGATCTTCGCACCGACACAGGTATTGCCGACATCCGAGTGCACAGCGTAAGCAAAATCGACCGCCGTGGCGCCGCGTGGCAGCCGGCGAATGTCGCCCTGGGGCGTGAACACATAGACCTCGTCAGGAAAGAGGTCGACTTTGACGTTCTCGAGAAACTCCTGCGAGGTGCCGGTGCCCTTCTGCATCTCCAGCAGATTCTTCAGCCACTCCCTGGCGCGCAGTTGTGGGGCTGCAGCGAGGTCGTCGCCGTCCTTGTACTGCCAGTGCGCGGCGATGCCCGCCTCGGCCACCCGGTCCATCTCTACCGTGCGGATCTGCACCTCAAGAGGCAGGCCTTGCGGACCAAGCATGGTGGTGTGCAGTGACTGGTAGCCGTTGGCCTTCGGAATGGCGATGTAATCCTTGAAACGACCGGGTACCGGTTTCCAGGAGCCGTGCACCACGCCCAACGCGCGGTAACAGGTATCCACACGGTCCACGACGATGCGGAAGCCGAACACATCCATCACTTCTTCAAATGACAGGTTCTTGGTGCGCATCTTCTGGTAGATGGACCAGAGATGCTTCTCCCGACCAAGCACCTGCGCATCGATTTCCTCGCGCTTGAGCGATTTCTTCAGGGAGGCAGAAACCTTGCGTAGCACTTCTTTCTGGTGGCCACGCGCCTGTTTGACGGCGCGCTGGATGACCTTGTAGCGGGTCGGGTGCATGGCCTGGAAACACAGGTCTTCGAGTTCGATACGGACCTGGTGCATACCCAAGCGGTGAGCGATGGGCGCGTAAATTTCCAGCGTCTCGCGAGCGATGCGCCGACGCTTGGGTGGCGGCATGATGCCCAGCGTGCGCATATTGTGCAGACGGTCGGCGAGCTTGATGAGAATGACGCGCATGTCCTGCGTCATCGCCAACACCATCTTGCGGAAGTTCTCGGCTTGCGCTTCCGCCTTGTCGCGGAATTTGATCTGCGTGAGCTTGCTCACGCCATCCACCAGCAGCGCGACCTCCTCGCCAAACTCCTCCGCTATCTGTTCCTTCGCGGTCGGAGTGTCCTCGATGACATCGTGCAGAATGGCAGCGACGATGCTTCGATGATCCATGTGCAGTTCGGCCAGGATGCTGGCAACTGCAATGGGATGGGCAATGTAGGGTTCGCCTGAAAGGCGCTGTTGGCCTTCATGGGCCTGTGCGCCGAAGAGATAAGCCTTGTGGACTTCCTCGACTTGCTCGGGTGTCAGGTAGGTTCCGAGTTTCGCAAGCAAATCGCCTTCGCCGAGCGATCTCCAGCCCGCGAATCGAATCATCCTTCCTATGGTCGAGGGTGGCATGGCGGTCTTGAGGGCCGCCGTGGAGGCGTCACTCGTCGTCGTCGGCGACCGGCTTGGCGCTCTTGACTACAACAGGCTCGTCATCATCGTCGTCCGCAACCATCTGGCGGGCGAACTCGGCTGCAATCTCTGCGTTGAGATCCATGCCCATCTCACCTGCTTGGGGTTCCTTCACGGCTGGACCATCCTGTTCATCGAGCACCGCCGGGCCAACCAGGGCTTCGGCGATTTCGCGAAGTGCCAACACGGTCGGCTTGTCGTTCTCCCACGGCAGCTTGGCTTCGGCGCCACGGCTCAACTGGCGGGCACGCTTGGTCGCCACCAGGACGAGCTGGAAACGGTTGTCGACATTCTGCAGGCAATCTTCCACGGTAATACGGGCCATCTGGTCAGTCTCTCAATTGGTTATGCAAGAGGGGAGATGTTAACGGATTCAGGCACTTCCCGCCAGCAAAGATGCAACCAAAGGCTGCAAATCCGGGCGGTCACGGCGGCTTTGGGTGCCCTCACCAGCAAAGATGGACTCGAGGTCCGCCAGGGCCTCCTCGAAGTGATCATTGACGACCACGAAGTCGAATTCCTCCCAGTGGGCGATATCCGCTGCCGCGTCCCGCAGCCGGCGGGCGATCACCTCGTCGGAATCCTGGGCGCGGCCACGCAGGCGCCGTTCGAGCTCTTGTCGGCTCGGGGGCAGGATGAAAATACTTTTGCACTCAGGCAGTCGCTCCCGAACCTGCCGGGCGCCCTGCCAGTCAATCTCAAGAATGACATCATGACCAGCGGCGCGGAGGGTCTCTACAGCCTGACGGGTGGTGCCATACCAGTTGTCGAAAACCTGAGCAAACTCCAGAAACGCATCTTCTGCGACCAATCGGTGGAAATCGGACTCCTCGACAAAGTGATAGTCCACGCCTTCGGTCTCCGCCTGGCGTTTCTTGCGGGTGGTGGTGGACACCGAGAATCGGCGGTTGGCATCGACTTCCAGCAGCGCCTTCACCAGACTGGTTTTGCCGGCGCCACTGGGTGCGGCAATGACGAACACGCGACCGCGCTTATTCAAGGTTCTGTACCTGTTCGCGCACCTGCTCGATGAGGACCTTGAGGTCCACCGCCGCCCGGGTGGTGTCTGTGTCCTGGGATTTCGAGCCGAACGTGTTGGCTTCGCGGTTGAACTCCTGCAGCAGGAAATCGAGGCGGCGACCCACCGGCTCGTCGCGCTGCATGATGGCTTTGAGCTCGGCGACATGCGCATCCAGGCGATCCAACTCCTCAGCGACATCCAGGCGTTGCGCGATGATGACGAGCTCCTGTTCGAGACGCTGTTTGTCCACTTCCGTCCCAAGCTCCGCGATGCGGCTCAACAATCTCTCTCGCACGCTTGCTTGTACCTCCGGCAATCGGGCCCGAACCGAAGCGGCAATCGCCGCAATCTCGTCCGCACGAGCGAGAATCATTTTGGCGATTCGTTCGCCCTCGCGCTTCCGCCCTTCTATCAGGTCGTCGAGCATGCCTTCCAGCAAGGACATCACATGTACATGAAGTTCTGTGTGGTCCCGTTCACCCTCACGCACCACACCTGGCCAACGCAGCAGGTCCACCGGGTTCGGCGGAGCGGCCTGGTCAAGGGACCGCGCCACAGCGTGCAGCGCATCGACTACCTGCCCGAGCACGGCCTCGTCGATGACCATGGGAGCCAAGCCCCTGCCAGAGCGACGAAGATGCAAGGCCACATCGAGCTTCCCGCGGCGGATTCGCAAGCCAATGGCCTCGCGAATGGCGGATTCGAGGGGGCGACACTCCTCTGGAAGGCGGAGCGAGAGATCGAAATGACGATGATTCACCGTCCGTGCCTCCCAGGCCAGGACACCGTACTCGGTATCCTGCTCGCAACGGGCAAAGCCGGTCATGGATTGGGTCATGGTATAAGCTTACCGCGTGCGAACCCGTACCTGTACTGCAACCTGCATTGGCGACCGCGTCGAGAACGAGGACCGGGCAGTGGCTCTCGAGCGTGATGGCATGGTCCTGCTGGTGGTTGCCGATGGCATGGGTGGGCATGAGCTGGGCGGGGAAGCAGCCGAGGCGGCGATTGACCGCTTCGTGGACCTCTTCCAGACCAGCTCTCCCAGCCAAGATCCGGCGGCGTTTCTCGCGACCGCCATGCAGGAGGCCCACAAAAGCGTTTACACCATCGGGCAAGACATGCCCATAGAGTTTCGCCCTCGTACAACCTGCGTGGCTGCGCTGCTGATTCCCCCGAATGCATGGGTCGCACATGTCGGTGACAGTCGTGCCTATGTGTTTCGTGAAGATGAGATGGTGCTCCGTACTCTGGACCACAGCCATGTAGAGGACTTGATCAGCGCCGGCCAGTTGGCAGAAGAGAACCGCGCTCATCATCCTTTGCGAAACCTCGTTGAGCGCTGCTGTGGTGGTGACCTTGAACCTGTGGAAACCGAGTTCAACGGCCCCATCGAGTTGTCGACAGGGGATGTGGTGCTGCTTTGCAGTGACGGCTTTTGGGAAGGTTTGAAGATGACGGATGTCGCGCGGGTCATGCGCGAGTCCGATGACCCTGCACGCACACTGGACGAGCTGGCTCAGATTGCCTGCAAGTTGGGTTCCCCGCAGGCAGACAATGCGACGGCGGCGGCGCTGCGTGTCGAAAGCGAATGAGTGGAGAATGCAATGCGTCCAAGCGGTAGAGCGGCAGACCAGTTACGACACATCCAGCTGACGCGACATTACACCAGTCACGCCGAGGGCTCCGTACTGGTGGAATTCGGTGAAACGCGCGTTCTGTGCACTGCCAGCGTCGAATCGCGTGTGCCCGGTTTCCTGCGGGGTACCGGTGAAGGCTGGGTGACGGCGGAGTACGGCATGTTGCCGCGCGCGACGCATACCCGTTCTGACCGTGAAGCATCTCGCGGCAAGCAAGGCGGACGGACGCTGGAGATTCAGCGCCTGATTGGGCGCGCATTGCGTGCCGTCGTGGATCGGAAGGCCTTGGGTGAGAACATGGTGACGTTGGACTGCGATGTATTGCAGGCCGACGGTGGCACGCGTACAGCGGCCATCACCGGCGCGTATGTTGCTCTGGTGGATGCGGTGCGTGTGATGCGCGAACGCAAACTGATCAAGAGCGACCCGCTACATGGTGCAGTAGCTGCGGTGTCCGTGGGCATCTATCGCGGCGCCCCGGTGCTGGACCTCGACTATGCCGAGGACAGCGAAGCGGAAACGGATATGAATGTGGTCATGAACGATGCCGGCGGCTTCATCGAGCTCCAAGGCACGGCTGAGGGTCATGCATTCCGGCGCGACGAGTTGGATAGATTGCTGGAGCTCGCAGGCAAGGGCATACAGGAGCTAATCGCGGTCCAACGGGAGAGCTTGGGCGGGTGAGCCAGACTTTCGCGGCCACAGGGCCGATCTCACGAGTGGTGCTCGCGAGCGGCAACGCCAAAAAAGTTTGCGAACTCTCGGCCTTGCTTGCTGGTTTCGGCACGGAGGTGATACCCCAGAACGTGCTCGGCGTAACGGATGCTGACGAAACCGGCACGACCTTCGAGGAGAACGCCCTCATCAAGGCTCGTCACGCCGCTGCAGCAACCGGTCTGCCGGCAATCGCAGATGACTCCGGGATTGTGGTCGACGCGCTCAACGGTCGCCCGGGCGTGTACTCAGCGCGATACGCGGGGCCGGATGCTGACGATGCGGAGAACAACGCCAAGCTGCTGTCCGAACTCGAGGGCATCACCGACCGGCGCGCACATTATGTCTGCGTAATCGCCTTCGTGCGTTCCGCGGACGACCCTGACCCAATCCTCTGCAACGGCCGCTGGGACGGAGAAATCCTCACCTCCCCGCGAGGCGATGGCGGCTTCGGTTACGACCCGTTGTTCCTGGTGCCAACGCTAGGTCGAACCGCTGCCGAATTGGATCCGGCGGAGAAGAATCGCATGTCCCATAGGGGCCAAGCCTTGGTGCGCTTGGCGACGGACCTGGCCGCCAAGCGCATGCTATCGTCGTGAACCGAGAACACTGGAGTACTTCATCATGCTGAGCAGCGGAATTGGCGGCCTATTAGGCCTTATCATTCTCATCCTCGACATCTACGCGATCGTGAAAACGGTCGGTAGTAATGCCGGGACAGGATCCAAGGTATTGTGGATCTTGATTATCCTGTTATTGCCGGTATTGGGGCTCATACTCTGGTTTTTCCTCGGACCCAAGAAATAGAATCCGCTTCCGCAACGGACGACGTACTGCCCCCGCTGACGCTGTACGTCCACCTGCCGTGGTGCGTGCGCAAGTGCCCGTACTGTGATTTCAACTCCCACGCCGTGCGGGACGAACTGCCGGAGTCGCAGTACATCGATGCGTTGCTGGAAGACCTGGATGTGGAGGCATCACGCGTAACCGGTCGGAGCGTCCATGCCATTTTCTTTGGCGGTGGTACGCCCAGCCTGTTCTCTGCGGCAGGAATCGCACGCATTCTCGACCACGCTGGCAGCGCGCTCACGTTGAGCACGGACTGCGAGATTACGCTCGAAGCTAACCCTGGCACGCTGGAATCGGGTCGTTTCGCGGGCTTTCGTTCCGCAGGCGTGAATCGCTTGTCCATCGGCGTGCAGAGTTTTGACCCGACGGCCCTCAAGGCACTGGGCCGCATCCACGACGATGTCGCTGCACGGCATGCTCTGAACGAGGCGCGGCGTTCCGGATTCGAGCGAATCAACATTGATCTCATGCATGGTCTGCCCGGCCAGACCGTTGCGGGTGCGTTGCGAGATGTGGAGGAGGCAATGGCCTTCGACCCGGGGCACGTCTCACACTATCAGCTGACGCTTGAGCCAAACACCGCCTTCCATCTCGACCCCCCAGTATTGCCGGATGAGGACACCCTTGCCGACATCCAGGACGCGTGCCATCAGCGCCTTTCTGATGCGGGGTACGGCCAGTACGAAATCTCGGCGTGGGCCCGCCCCGGTCAGGCATGTCGCCACAACCTCAACTACTGGCGTTTCGGCGACTATCTGGGGATTGGGGCGGGGGCACACGGCAAACTCACGCTTGAGGACGGACAAGTGACGCGTCGATGGAAGAAACGCCACCCCAAAGCATGGACCCCACCAGAAGGGACATTGGTCGAAGGCGAATCGGTACTGGATGCAGACACCCTCGCATTCGAGTTCATGCTGAATGCGCTGCGTCTTCCTGACGGGTTTACGGAACCGCAGTTCGAAGCGCGCACCGGCCTCCGGTTTGACTCGGTTCGAGAAAGGCTGGCGCACGCAGAGCAGCGGGGATTACTGAAGAACACCGACAATCATTGGCAGCCGAGCCCTCTGGGCTGGCGCTTCCTCAATGATTTACAGGCACTTTTTCTGCCTCCGGCAACGCTAAGTCACTGACCGTTATACACAGCGCCTGGCCACCGTCGCGGGTTTGTCACATCCTTGTGTCCTCCAGGCAACAGAATTCCCACGCGCAATGTACCCTCTTGTTTTATATGCCGTTTCTCCTGTGTATAGGTTTTGACCGATTTAACACAATTGGTACGCCCACACGCACTTAGCGCATCTGCTCAATAGTCTTCCACAGAGTTATCCACAGAAAATGTGGATAAGCGAAAAGGAGGTTAAGCACCAAGAACTTAGCTTGGAATCATGAGAATGTTTATCACGGATACGCGGTAAACCGCACAGACTCACAAACCGAGGGCCTGATGCAGGCAGCGCTGTTGCATACGCGGGGCGCGCACCTTATCATACGCGGCTCTTTTTAGAGGTGTCAGGACATGAAGGCCGAGATCCACCCCGAGTACAAGACAATCAACGTAACCTGCAGCTGTGGTGAGACCTTTGCCACCGGCTCAACCATGAGCCACGACCTGAACATCGAAGTCTGCTCTTCCTGTCACCCGTTCTACACGGGCAAGCAGAAGATCCTGGATTCGGGCGGCCGCGTGGACAAGTTCCGCAAGCGTTACGGCGCAGGTGCCAAATCCGCCTGAACCATCAGGCAAAGCATTTCGTGCGACAGACAGGCGCCTTCGGGCGCCTGTTTCTTTTGGGTCTCCTGCTGGTCGGTACCCCGGCTGCAGCCGACACCTGCATATTGCCGACCGGGCTGGAGCACGCGGAGGTGCGGCGGGTCATAGACGGCGATACGCTGCAACTCGGTGACGGTTCCCGACTGCGCATCATCGGCTTGGATGCGCCCGAGCTTGGGCGGGACGGCGGCCCTGACGAGCCGCTCGCCCGAGACGCACTGGAGCATCTTCAGCAATTAATCCAGCTTGCCGAGAACGCTGTGCTCCTACAGGCCGGCGCAGAGCCACGAGACCGCTACGGGAGGCGTCTTGCGCGCGTATTCACCGAACGCCACGGCGACCTGGCCGCACACCTGATCCGCAACGGTCTGGCCCTGCAGGCCATCGTGCCTCCTAACCTGGAGGGGGTGGCCTGCCACCGCGAGGCGGAACAGGCCGCGCGCGCCCAGAGCAGGGGTTTGTGGGCCCTCCATGGCGGTCCAGTGGTCGCGTCAACACAACTGAGTTCGACCGGTTTCGCCATCGTGCAGGGGCGCACCGGTGCTTGGCAGGTCCGTCGCGACGACCGCATTCTCACGCTGGAAGGCGGTTTGGTGCTGCGCTTTCGCAACGACGACTTGGCGCGTTGGTTCGATGGACTCACGCTCGACCGTTATGCCGATACCCGCATTGAAGTGCGGGGTTGGGTGCATCCATGGGGTCGGGGAGGCCGCGCCATGACGGTGCAACATCCCGCCACCATTGAAATTATTCCGAACTGAGCCGCATGACATATAATCCGATGCTCTTCAAAGGGAGCCATCTGGCATGAGCGACAAGAAATTCCAACTGACGGATCCGTCAACGGGCAAGACAGCAGATCTACCAGTTCGGTCCGGCAGCGTCGGGCCAGCCACTGTGGATATCGGCTCCTTGTACAAGCAGCACGGGATATTCACCTACGACCCGGGCTTTGTTTCCACTGCCAGTTGCTCGAGCTCGATTACCTATATTGACGGCGAGGAGGGCATTCTCCTGTACCGCGGGTATCCCGTGGACCAGCTCGCGGAGAAAAGCTCTTTCATCGAGGTGACCTACTTGCTGCTGAACGGCGAACTGCCCACCAAGCAGCAACTGGACGAGTTCACCCATACCATCCAGTACCACACGATGATCAAGGAGACGCTGAAATACTTTTTCCGCGGCTTCCATCACGATGCCCACCCGATGGCGATGTTGTCATCGGTGGTGAGCTCCCTGTCGGCCTTCTACCACGACACGACCGACATCCATGACCCGAACGACCGCGACATGTTCGCCTGGCGCATCATCGCCAAGATGCCCACCATCGCGGCCGCTGCCTATAAGCACAATGTCGGGCAGCCTTTCATCTACCCGCGCAACGACCTCGACTACTGCAGCAACCTGTTGCACATGTTCTTCTCTGTCCCGGCCGAGCCTTACCAGATCGACCCCGTGGCAGCGGAAGCGCTGGACCTGCTGTTCATCCTCCATGCCGACCACGAGCAGAACGCGTCGACCTCCACCGTCCGGCTCGCTGGCAGTTCGGGAACGAACCCGTACGCGGCCATAGCGGCCGGCATTTCCACACTTTGGGGGCCTGCACACGGTGGTGCCAACGAGGCTGTGCTGGAAATGCTCGACGAAATCGGGTCCGTCAAAGCCATTGACCAATATGTCGCCAAGGCCAAGGACAAGAACGACTCGTTCCGCCTGATGGGCTTCGGGCATCGCGTCTACAAGAACTACGACCCGCGCGCGAAGATCATCCGAGAGATGTGTCACAAGGTGCTGAAGAAGCTCGGCAAGGAAAACGACCCGCTACTGGAGCTGGCACTGCGACTGGAAGAAATCGCGCTCAAAGACGACTACTTCGTCGAGAAGAAGTTGTACCCCAATGTGGATTTCTACTCCGGCATCATCTACAAGGCGCTCGGCATTCCCACCAATATGTTCACCGTCATGTTCGCCATTGCGCGTACAGCCGGGTGGGTTGCCCATTGGCGCGAAATGCTCGGCGACCCGGAAATGCGTATCGGTCGCCCGCGGCAGATTTACACGGGTGCACCAGCGCGCGACTACATCCCCGTCGCCAAAAGATAGGTCTCTCGCGCCCTGTCCTGTTTTTTATTCTTTCCTCTGCGTCTCTGCGTCTCTGCGAGAAACTGTCCTTTATTCCGAAAGAAGGTCTTCGACCTGGCGCAAGTTCGCGCGACGCATCGGTCGCCCGTCCACCGGGCTGACCGGCGCCTGACGCAGATCCACATGCGGGAAGACGGTTGCCTCCACTCCGACCTGACCGGCGACGAACCGGAAGACCGGGTAGTCCGACAAGCGCCCATCAGGAAGTTTCATGCGCCGGGTGGCCTCCTCGTAGGGAATGCCCGCACCCATCAAAAACAGAGCCACCTGCTCCGGCGCGTCGTTGAACAAGTGCAGATTGATAGGTGAATCCGGCGTAGCAGTGCCGCGCAACACCGGTCCGACCAATCGAGGGTCGAAGTCCGCAAACATTCGCATGGCCTCTGCCGCTGCCGCCCTTAGCTGCACCAGGCCGTTCGCATGATCATCACCGCCGAAAAGGCGTTGATGTTGGACCAGAGCATCCTCGATTTCGCGGTTGGTCGGCATGGACTGACCGGATGGGTCCACGCCCAGTCTGTCCGCAGCCTTGCGCTTGGCGAGACGGTAGTCGCGCACAGACTCTTCGGCCATGACCCTGGCAGCCTCCTGAGCAATCGTCTGTCGCAGCGCACCGCAACGCGGTGATCCTGGCTTGGGCATGGATTCGCCGTCAGAAAAGAATGGTTTCGTCGCTCTGGTCTTCGCCTTCGCCGCGCTCAAGGGCGGCGCGTGCCTCTTCCTCTAGGCGTACGAGATCGTCCTGCCGAAAATACTCGAATATCGCGCCCAAATCACCCGCACCTGCGAGTCTGCCGGTCTCGGCGGAAATGCGCGCGGTAATGATGCCCGGCGGTTGCAGTTGCGGGACCTCCGGCAGGTCGCGGATGGCAACTCGCATGTACTCAATCCACATTGGTAACGCGGCGCGACCGCCGTATTCCTGCGGGCCCAGTGACTGCACGCGGTCATGTCCCACCCAGGCCACTGTGACCACACCGCCACCGTACCCTGCGAACCAAGCGTCGGCGAAGTCGTTGGTCGAACCGGTCTTGCCAGCGATGTCACTTCGCCCGAGCTGCAGGGCGGCCCGCCCGGTACCACGGCGTACCACTTCCCTGAGCATGTCGTCCATCAGGAAGGCGTTGTCCTCGCTGATGACCCGCTCCGCCAACACGACTGGCTCGGCATCCTCGTCCTCCGCAACACAGTCATCACACGCCAAGGGTGCGATGGTTTCGAACAAGAGGCTGTCGTCGGCATCCTCGATGCGTGAGATGAACCAGGGGTCGACACGGAACCCACCGTTGGCGAACACCGCATATCCACCCGCCAATTCCAACGGGCTCATGACCGCCGAGCCCAGCGACAGCGACAGGTCCCGGGGTAGGCGTCTTCGATCAAAGCCGAATCGCTGCACGAAGCCCACGGTATAACCCACGCCAATCGCCCGCATGACGCGAACGGACACAAGGTTTCGGGAGTAGGTGAGTGCCTCCCGCAGACGCGTAGGGCCATAAAAACGCCCGGAGTCGTTGCGAGGCCGCCAGTCGCGCTCCAGCGCCTCATCTCCCTCGAACACCACCGGCGCATCGTTCACCACGGACGCGGTAGTGAATCCGCGCTCCAGCGCCGCGGAGTAGATGAAAGGCTTGAATGCAGAGCCAGGCTGGCGGGCCGCCTGGACCGCGCGGTTGTACTGAGACACCGTGAAGTCGTAGCCGCCGATGACGGCGCGCAAGGCGCCGTCGGCGGCATCAATGGAGACGATGGCGCCCTGGGCCTGTGGGACTTGTGCCAAACGCAATCCATCATCCCCACCGGTGTTGATGAGAAAAACCAGGTCCCCTCGACTGACTACATCTGCTGCAGTACGGGGTACCGGCCCCAGATTGCCGGTATCCGGGTTTGCCGGTCGGGCCCAAGACATGCCATCCCAACCCAGTTGCAGGCGCCGCCCACCGCCGGTGTAGACCTCCGCTTCGGTCTCCCCCACAGCAATCACCAACGCAGGGAAGAGCAGCCCGGGGCCACGGGCACGGTGGAGGATGCTGTCCCAGCGCAATATCTCTTCCTCGCTCTCCTCGCCCAACTCCAGCGAGCGCAAGGGACCACGGTATCCGTGGCGGAAGTCGTACTCGTGCAGCGCAAGGCGTAGGGACCGGTTTGCCGCTTGCTGGCTATCTCCATCAATCGTCGTGACCACGCGCAGGCCACGGGTATACGCCTCGGCGCCGTAACGACTCAGAATCTCCGCCCGGACCATTTCTGCTACATAGGGCGCTTCCACCTCCACCGAGGGTCCATGCAGACTTGCGACCAAGGGCGATTCCCGGGCCACGCGGTACTGCTCCGCGGTAATCCAGTTCAAATGCAACAAGCGCCCGAGGACATAGTTGCGCCGATCCAGTATCCGCACGGTGCCTGAAGCAGGATTGTTCTCTGAGGGCCGCTGGGCCGTTGCCGCAAGGGCTGCAGCCTGGGCAACGGTGAGGTCTTTCGCATCCACCCCAAAATAGACTTGGGCGGCCGCGCCCACCCCATAGGCCCGGTTCCCGAGGAATATCTTGTTGAGGTAAAGCGTGAGAATCTCTTCCTTGGTCATCTCGCGTTCGATGCGGATGGCCAAGAATATCTCGCGGATCTTGCGGATATAGGTCTTTTCGCGGCTCAGGAAAAACTCGCGGGTAAGCTGCATGGTGATTGTGCCACCACCTTGGGTACGGTCGCCGGTCAGCAAATGATTGATGCCCGCGCGCAGCAACCCCTGATAATCAACACCCGGATGCTGGAAAAAGCGGTCATCCTCGGCGGCCAGGAAGGCCTGGATCACCTGCGGCGGCATCTCTTCCCAGGAAAGCGGAGCCCGCTTCTGCTCACCGAACTCCGCTATCAGCCGCCCGTCGCGGGTGTAGACCCTCATAGGTTCCTGGAGGCGGACATCCTTGAGCATTTCCACAGACGGCAAACTGGGGGCCACCCACAGATACACCCCCAAAATGCTGCCGAAACCCAGCAAAATCAGCGCAAACAGGCCACCAAGGACAATTTTCTTAAGGCGTGGGCGTTTTTTCATGGGAACAGTAAAGCACCAAGGGTCGTGGCCAGCTCAGGCAAGGTACACATTATATGGTGGGGGTGGACACCCCGCGAGGGCCACGGTTCCGTCAGGAAGGGACTCCCTTATATTTGATTTGCACAATCCGTGGTATATAGTTGGTCCGGAGACTTAAAGCACCGGTGCATGAATCACTCCCAAGGTGCCGGTAGAGAAAGGAAAATATGCTGCCATTCGGTCGAAAGTCAAAACCGGTTATCGGGCTGGACATCAGCTCGTCAGCGGTCAAGCTCGTCGAGCTTGAAAGGCAAGGCAATGGATTCGGCCTGGTGTGCTACGCGGCTGAAGCCATGCCTGTTGGTGCAATCAGCGAAAAAACGGTGGTTGACATCGACGCTGCGGGTGACGCGGTGCGCAAAGCCGTCAAACGATCGGGCAGCAGCCTCAAGCACGCTGCAGTTGCCATTGGTGGTGCATCTGTCATCACCAAGGTCATTCCAATGCCGGGCAACCTGAATGACGCGGAGCTCGGAGAACAAATCGAACTGCAGGCCGACCAGTACATTCCGTTCCCGCTCGAAGAGGTCAGCTACGACTACGAGGTCGTCGGCCCTTCCCGTAACGACCCCGAGATGGTCGACGTCCTGCTTGCCGCCACGCGAAGCGAGAACGTGGAACAACGACAAGCCGTGTTGGATGCTGCGGGAATCACCGCGCGCGTTGTGGACATCGAGGCGTACGCGCTTGAAAACGCGTGCCGGTTGCTCACCTACCAGATGCCGGACCTTGGTGTGGAACGCACCGTCGCGCTGATTGATATCGGCGCCACCACCACGACGCTCAGCGTACTGAACGACCTCAAGATCATCTACACGCGTGACCAGGCCTTCGGTGGCAAGCAGCTCACCGAGGAAATCATGCGCCAGTATGGCCTCAGCTTCGATGAAGCCGGCAAGGCCAAGAAGGATGGCGGTCTGCCGGACAACTATCGAGACGAGGTTCTTGTCCCGTTCATGGATGACATGGCACAGCAGGTCAACCGCTCACTGCAGTTCTTCCTCTCTTCGAACAGCGAATACGAAACGCTGGACCAACTCATCATCTGCGGTGGTAGCGCCGGCATCAAAGGCGTGGATTCCCATATCGCCGAACGTGTTGGAATCCCCACGGTCGTTGGCAACCCCTTCGGCGAAGTGAAAATCAGCTCCAAAGCAAAGGCGCAGTTGGCCGAAAGCGATGCGAGCGCGCTGATGATTGCCTGCGGTCTGGCATTGCGGAGTTTCGACTGACATGCCACGTATAAACCTACTTCCCTGGCGACAGGAGCTGCTCAAGGAGCAGCAAAAGACCTTCGGCATCGCTGCAGGCATCACTGCAGGCATCGGTGCAGTCATCGTCTTCGCTGGCATGACCGTCGTGGACGGCATGATCGACTACCAGAATCAGCGTAATGCGTATCTGGAGGCTGAGATTCGCATTCTCGACCGGCGCATCGCGGAAATTCGCGATCTGGAGCAGCAGAAAAACACCCTGCTTGCGCGCATGAATGTCATCGAGCAGCTGCAGGCCAGTCGCCCGGAGATCGTTCACCTGTTCGACCAACTGGTCAAGACATTGCCGGACGGTGTCCACGTGACTTCGATAGAGCAGCGTGGCGAGAACCTGGAAATCAAGGGCGTTGCCCAGTCCAGCGCCCGGGTCTCGGCCTATATGCGGGCCATAGAGAGCTCGCAGTACCTGTCCATCGGGCGCTTGGACATCATCCAGTCGGTCCAGCGCCAACGTGATCGCGCACAGGAGTTCATCCTGCATGCACGCCAGACCAGTCCGCGAGCAGCAGCCGCGGCGGCAGCGGAGGCAGGCCAATGAAACTGAACATGGACGAGCTCCGCTCACTCGACATCAACAGGATTGGTGCGTGGCCGCTCCCGTTCCAGGGTGCGGTGCTACTCATCATTCTTATCATTATCATCATCGGTGGCTATTTCTTGGTCATCAAGGACAAGTTGGTCGCAAAGGAAAATGCGGAAGCGCAAGAGCTGACGCTGCGAGCCAGCTTTGATACCAAGCAGGAACGTGCCGCCGCGCTGGACCAGTACCGCACGCAGCTGGAGGAGATGCAGGTCACCTTCGGAGCGATGTTGCGGCTACTGCCAGGGCAGACTGAAGTTGACAATCTGCTGGTGGACATCTCCCAGGCCGGTTTGGCTGCAGGTTTGGAGCAGGAACTGTTCCAGCCACAGCGGGAAGTGAGCCGTGACTTTTACGCCGAGCTACCCATCCGCATGCGGGTGTCCGGCGGATATCACGAGTTCGCGACCTTCGCCAGCAACGTGGCCTCGCTACCGCGCATCGTCACCCTGCATGACATCAAGATCACTCCGGGAGCAGCGGGAAGACTGACCATGGAGCTGACTGCAAAGACCTACCGCTATGTGGAAGAGGCTCCGGCCCGCCCACAACCGGCGCGTCAGCAGCAGAGGGGGGGCCGTCGATGAGTACGCGTATCGCATCCCTTGTCGCCCTCCTTGCCGCATCACTGCTGTTGAGCGGATGTTCGCGTGACATGAGCGATCTCGAGGGCTGGACTGCGGAAATGAAGCAGCGCCCAGCGCGCCGAATCGATCCCCTGCCGCAGGTCAAGCCGTATGAGACTTACGTCTATGCGGCGCACGACATGCGCGCACCATTCACCCCGGATTCTGCCATCGCACGGCAGGTGTCTGGCGCAGCCGGTGACGGGTTGCAACCCGACTTTGATCGCCCGCGCGAGTTCCTCGAGGAGTTTCCTCTGGACTCACTGCGCATGGTTGGCACCATCCTGATGCAAAACGAAATGTATGGCCTTATCCTTGCAAACGATGGTTCCATCCATCGTGTGCGTGTAGGTGAATATCTCGGCCAGAACCATGGCCGAATCAGCTCCATCAACGAAATCCGTATCGAACTGACCGAGATCATCCCGGACGGCACTGGCGGCTGGACAGAGCGTCAAGCTGGCATTGCACTGAGCGAATGATGAGGACGCCGTCATGACCACCAAAAAACGACCCATTTCCTTTCTCCTGACGCTGCTTGCCAGCGCCTTGTTGCTGGGCACCGCCCCGGCCATCGAGGCCCAAGACGACACGGCACTGGAGGCAATCGAGGTCTCGGCCCTGCCGGGCGAGCAGGTCCAGGTGCGCATGCGTCTTTCTGGCACCATGCCTGAACCACTCAGCTTCACCATCGACAACCCTGCGCGGATTGCCTTTGATTTGCCGGGCACAAGCAACAAGCTCGCGCAGCGTCGCCAGGATGTCGGTATCGGACCGCTTCGTACCGTGACCAGCGCCGAGGCTCAGGGGCGTACGCGCGTCGTGCTCAACCTGACGGATATGACTGCTTACGAAACGCGGACGGACGGAAACTATCTTGTCGTGACCTTGCAGCCGACCGCCAGCGTGGCGCGTTCGACAGAGTTCTCCGGCAGCGAGCGGCGTGCGGATGCCCCACGACACACAGCGCACACCATTCGGAACCTGGATTTCCGCCGCGGCCCGGCGGGCGAGGGTCGCGTCATCGTCGAACTTTCGGATCCGTCGGTATTGGTGGACCTCCGTGAGGAAGGCGAGCGCATCATTGTCGAGTTCCGCAACGCACAGGTAGCCGACAGTCTCATCCGCCGCCTGGATGTCATGGATTTCGCGACACCGGTCACCACGATTGATACCCGCAGGACCGCCGGCAACATCCAGGTGGTCATCGGCGGGACCGGGCGCTACAGCCAACTCGCTTATCAGTCCGACAACATGTTCACCGTCGAGCTCAAGCCGATGAGCGTTGCCGAGGAAGAGGCAGAGCGCAGGGAACAGCAGAACTTCACGGGTGAGCGCCTCACGCTCAATTTCCAGAACATCGAAACGCGCGCAGTGCTACAGATCATAGCGGATATCTCGCAGCTGAACCTTGTGGTCAGTGACAGCGTGCGTGGCAACCTCACCCTGCGCTTGCAGAACGTGCCTTGGGACCAGGCGCTGGACATCATCCTGCGCACGCGCGGACTTGCGATGCGCCAGACAGGCAATGTCATGCTGGTTGCTCCGGCGGAAGAAATCGCAGCGCGCGAGCGTGTTGAGCTGGAGTCACGTCGCGACATTCAGGAGCTCGCGCCACTGCGTTCCGAGTTCATCCAGATCAATTACGCCAAGGCATCCGAGCTGGCTGCACTCATCCGGTCCGAGTCAGCATCCATGCTCTCCGGCCGCGGCAATGTGACCATTGATGACCGTACCAACACCCTGTTGGTGATGGATACTTCGGAGCGTCTTGAGGACATCCGCCGATTGATTCGCCAGCTCGATGTCCCGGTCCGTCAGGTTCTCATCGAGTCACGCATCGTCATTGCCAACAGTGACTTCACCCGCGAACTGGGTGCGCGCTTCGGTGCAACCCATGTCCGCCGTCATGGTCAGAGCGGCATCATCGGCACCAGCGGTAGTCTGGATGCCACAGACGTCATGGCAGGCACTGCAATCTCGAACGTCGGCAATACCGGTTCGCCCTTCCCGGTCGGCATCACCACCGGCAACCCGGCAGAGCGCCTCAACGTGAATCTTCCGGTATCGGCCCCCGCCGGCCGGGCAGCGTTTGCCATTCTTGGCGCGGACTACCTCGTTGACCTCGAGCTTTCCGCACTGCAGGCCGAAGGGCGTGGTGAAGTGGTTTCCAGCCCGCGTGTCCTAACCGCCAACCAGCGCGAAGGCTCAATCGAGCAGGGTGTGCAGATTCCGTACCAAGAGTCTTCGGCCAGCGGCGCGACTTCCACGCAGTTTGCCAGCGCGGTGTTGAGCTTGGTCGTGACCCCACAGATCACTCCGGATGACCGCGTCATCATGGACCTGAATGTGAGCAAGGACAGCGTTGGCCAGCAGGTGCCGAGTGCGACGGGCGGTTTCGTACCCTCCATCGATACCCGCCGTGTCATCACGCAGGTTCTCGTAGACAACGGCGAGACGGTGGTACTGGGCGGTATTTACGAGACCACCCGCCTTGAGGCGGAAACCAAAGTGCCATTGCTTGGCGACATCCCGGGCTTGGGCGCTCTGTTCCGCCAGCGCCGTGCGGTTGCGGACAAGGCCGAGCTCCTGATCTTCGTGACCCCGAAAATCATCAAGGAAGGCATGCGCCTGAATTGATCGGCGGTTCAATCTTTCTTATCGGGCCGATGGGCGCGGGTAAGAGCGCCATCGGCCGGGCTCTCGCCCGACGGCTCAAACGCGAGTTCCACGATACCGACGCTGAAGTCCAGCGTCGGACCGGCGTGGATATCGCCTATATCTTCGAACGCGAGAACGAAGCCGGCTTCCGGGCGCGCGAACGCCAGGTCGTCGCCGAGCTGGTGACACGCCCCTGGGTAGTTCTGGCAACGGGCGGCGGCGTGGTTCTTGATCCAGCCAACAGGGCGGATCTCTCAGCTCACGGCACGGTCATCTATCTACAGGCCAGCGTGGCACAACAGCTTGGACGTACGCGAAACCGCGCGCACCGGCCGTTGTTGGACACCCCGGACCCGGAACGGAGACTGACGGAATTGCTGGCACAGCGTGAACCCCTGTACCGTGAAATAGCGCACCACATCGTCAATACCGATGGCCGGCGTGTCCACGATGTCGTCCGAACCATCCTGAGTCTCATCGATGCATGACATGACCGTACAACTGGGGGACAGAAGCTACCCCATTCATATCGGATCGGGGACGATTGCCGAGCGGTGGCTGGATGCCCTGGGCCCCAAGAGTGTGGTCATCACCAGCGAAACCGTGGCGGCTCTGCACATCGAAACGCTGCGCCGGGCTCTCGGTACGCACCCACATACAGTGATGACCCTTCCAGACGGTGAACAGGTCAAGTCCTTGGACTCGGTGGACGCGATAGTGCGCCACGCGGTCGAGGCAGGAGTGGGGCGTGATGGCTCCTTCATTGCGTTTGGCGGAGGCGTCATCGGCGATGTCACAGGGTTTGCTGCAGCAACTTTCCATCGGGGCATCGCGTTCATACAGGTCCCAACCACCTTGTTAGCGCAGGTCGATTCCTCGGTTGGCGGTAAAACTGCGGTCAACCATGCTTTGGGCAAAAACCTGATCGGGGCATTCCATCAGCCACGGCGCGTCATCATCGACACTGACTTCCTGGCCACCCTACCCCCGCGCGAACGCTCCGCTGGTATGGCAGAAATCATCAAGACACTTTTGCTGGACGGTGAGGAGAGTTTTGACTGGTTGGAGCAGCACATGGATGAGCTGATGGCAGGCGACGCAACATCGCTTGCGGAAGTCATCTATCGGTGCTGTGCCATCAAGGCACGCATCGTGGCGGCGGATGAAACGGAACAAGGACAACGCGCCCAGCTGAATCTGGGGCATACCTTCGGACACGCTCTGGAGACCGCTTATGCCGGCGCGCTGGTGCACGGCGAGGCCGTGGCGCTGGGCCTGCTGATGGCCGCACACCTGTCTCAGTGCTTGGGGTGGGTGGATCCGGTGCTTGTGAGACGGGTTCGTGCGCTAATCGAAGCCGCGGGACTTCCGTCCGCCTTGCCAGCGCCGGCACCGGATGCGGAAGCGCTGCTCGAGCTCATGGGGCGTGACAAGAAGAATCTCGGTGGACAGATCCGGCTTGTGCTGCTGCGAGGCCCTGGGCAGGCTGTGGTGACCGCAGACTACCCGCGGGCGGCACTCGATCTCACGCTGCGCGAGTTCACAGGTGCACCTTCATGAGCCGTGCACCCTGGGCCGCCAACCCTGAAAAGAGCCGCGGACGGCGGCATCAGGAGCCGCCGCCCGGTATGCGGTCGGAGTTTCAGCGCGACCGGGACCGAATCGTCCATTGCGCAGCCTTCCGCCGATTGGAGTACAAGACCCAGGTCTTCGTGAACCATGTCGGCGACATGTTCCGCACCCGTCTCACCCATTCGCTGGAGGTCGCGCAGATCGCGCGAACCATCGCTCGCGGCCTCAGTCTGGACGAGGATCTTACGGAAGCCATCGCACTGGCACACGATGTCGGGCATACGCCCTTCGGCCATGCGGGACAAGACGCACTGAACGCATGCATGAAGCCCTATGGCGGATTCGAGCACAATCTGCAGTCTCTGCGTGTGGTGGACGAGCTTGAAGAGCGCTACGCAGAATTCGACGGTTTGAACCTGACATTCGAAACGCGCGAGGGCATCCTCAAACATTGCTCACTGGAAAACGCACGGCGCCTCGGTGAGGTTGGGCAGCGCTTTCTCGACAAGACCTTTCCTGGCGCAGAGGCGCAACTCGCCAATCTGGCCGATGAAATCGCCTACAACAACCATGATGTGGACGACGGGCTCCGGGCGGGCATCATCACGCTCGACCAGTTGCGCGAAACAGCGCTCTTCCGTGAGTTGCAGGAAATCGTGCTTCAACGACACCCAAACCTCCCGAAGCGGCGCATGATCTACGAGACTGTGCGTCGCATGATTGGCCGCCAAGTGGACGACTTGGTCGCGGCGAGCCGTAGCGCGGTCGCACGTATCCAACCCCGGGACATTGAGGCCGTGCGCGCTGCGGCGGAGCCGTGCATCCAGTTCAGCGCTGAAATGCGGGAAATGAACCTCGAGCTCAAGAGGTTCCTGCGAAACAACCTCTATCGCCATGAACAGGTGCGGGAGATGACGGACACCGCCCGCCATACTGTGACTGCCCTGTTTGAGGCCTTCTTTGCGGACCCCAGTCTCATGCCCCCTGATTCGGCTGCCCGGGCTGAGCGCGCCGAAGCGACGCGGGGGGAGGCTGGGCGGGCTCGCATGGTGGCCGACTACATCGCGGGCATGACCGACCGCTATGCCAGTTCCGAACTGGCCCGCATCTCCTGACCACCCCGTAGGAGCGGTGCTCCCCTTGGGAGCGGCCCTCCCCGCTCGGCATCGGATGTGTGATTCTCCGGGGACGCTGTGAATACATCCCTGTACGCTCCGGGGGCGCCGTCCCTGGCGCCCACGGCCCCGGAAAATCCACATCACTCCGCCTCGCTAGCTCGTGGGAGCGGCCCTCCGGCCGCGAATCGCTCGGTATAATGAGCGGCATGAATCAACTCTCGAACAAGAACATCCCCGTCAAAGACCGCCTTATCTTTGCCCTAGACG
>CAZKFT010000031.1:0-23306 GCA_964552205.1 uncultured Gammaproteobacteria bacterium | reverse complement strand
GAAGTGGTCGGATTACTACGAGCGCCTGTTCAACTTCCGCGAAATCCGCTACTTCGACATCAAGGGCGCCAAGACCGGCCTCGTGTCCAAGGCCATGACCAGCCCCTGCGGCAAGGTCCGCATCCCGCTCAACGAATCCAGCGACGACAAATCGCAGATCGTCGAGTACCTGAACGAGTACAAGGGCGAGGGTATCCAGCACATCGCCCTGTTCACGGACAACATCTACGAGACCATCGAGAAGTTGCGTGCCAATGATGTGCAGTTCCTGGATACGCCGGACACCTACTACGAGATGGTGGACGAGCGCATCCCGGCGCACGGGGAAGACCTGAAGCGCATGCACGAGAACCGCATCCTCATCGACGCGGACAAGGAAACCAAGAAGCAGCTGCTGTTGCAGATATTCACCCAGACCAACATCGGCCCCTTGTTCTTCGAGATCATCCAGCGCAAGGGCAACGAAGGCTTCGGTGAAGGTAATTTCCAGGCGCTGTTCGAATCCATCGAACGCGACCAGATGAAACGCGGCGTTCTCTGAGGAGCGATAGCAAATGAAGCGTTGGATCTCGTTCCCGCGGGTTGAAGGAAACTCCTCCCGCCAGGCGCACGCGCAGTTGCCGGAAGGTACCTACGAGCGCGAAATGGGCAAGGAAGGCTTCTTCGGCCCGGCATCGCATATGTACCATCGTCGCCCGCCCACGGCTTGGACCAACTTCGAGGGACCGCTCAAGCCGCGCGCCTTCGATACGACCAAGATCAAGAGTCATGGTCCTTCCCCCTGGGATGCGAAAGCACTGCTTGCCAACGCGCACTGCAAATTCCGCACATGGAATCTCACCGGTGCCATGGATCATCTGGTCCGCAACAGCGACGGCGACGAGTTGCTGTTCGTGCATGAAGGTGCGGGCGATTTATTCTGTGACTACGGCCACCTCGCCGTCCGGGACGGCGACTACATCGTGCTGCCGCGCGGCACGATGTGGCGCCTGACCGCGACCTCGCCGATGGCGCTGATTCTGATTGAGGCCACCAACTCGAACTACATGCTCCCCGACAAGGGCTTGGTCGGGCCGCATGCCATCTTCGACGAGGCCATGCTGGATGTTCCTGCCATCAACGAGGCCTTCCTCGCGCAGCAGAAAGACGAGGAGCACGAGTGGAAGGTCGTGGTCAAACGCCGTGAAGCGCTGACTACCATCACCTATCCGTTCAATCCGCTGGATGCGGTGGGTTGGAAGGGTAACCTGACGCCGGTACGCATCAACTGGCGCGACATCCGCCCCTTGATGAGCCATCGCTATCACCTGCCGCCCTCGGCGCACACGACCTTCGTCGCCAATCGCTTTGTAGTCTGTACCTTCGTGCCGCGCCCATTCGAAACCGACCCGGATGCGATCAAGATTCCGTTCTTCCACAACAACGACGACTACGATGAAGTGATCTTCTACCACCGTGGTGAGTTCTTCTCCCGCGATAATATCCATCCCGGGATGATCACCATGCATCCCTGTGGATTCACCCACGGCCCGCATCCCAAGGCGCTGGGCAACATGATGGAACAGAAGAAGGCGGGCACCGATGAGGTTGCCGTCATGATCGATACCCGCGATGCACTGGATGTCTTGGAAGACGCGGTCGGAGTGGAGTGGACTGGCTATGTGGACTCCTGGAAGCCCAAATGAAGCTGGCAACGCTAAAGGCAGGCGGAAGGGATGGCACCTTGGTTGTTGTGTCGCGCGACCTCAAGACCGCTGTCGCCGTGGGCGAGATATCACCCACGCTGCAGGTGGTCCTCGACAACTGGGATTCGTTGGCGCCAAGGCTAGAGGAGGTCTATGCGCGCCTGAACGAAGGTCGCATGAAAGACACCTTCGACCTGGACCCGTCTGACCTCGCAGCGCCCCTTCCGCGTGCGTATCAGTGGCTGGACGGCTCTGCGTATCTGCCCCATGTCGAGCGTGTGCGCAAAGCGCGTGGTGCAGAGATGCCGCCAAGCTTCCAGCACGACCCGCTCATGTATCAGGGGTGTTCGGATGCCTTCATCGGGCCGCGCGATCCGGTATTGGTGGCGGACGAGGCATTTGGTATCGATTTTGAATCCGAAGTCACGGTCATCACGGATGATGTCCCCATGGGTGTGTCGCCTGAACAAGCTGGCGGTCACATCCGCCTGCTGATGCTGGTGAACGACGTTTCCCTGCGCAATCTGATCCCCAACGAATTGGCCAAGGGCTTCGGATTCCTGCAGAGCAAGCCGGCGAGCGCGTTTTCCCCGGTTGCCGTCACCCCGGATGAACTTGGCGCGGCGTGGCGTGACGGAAAAGTGCACCTGCCGTTGGTCACGCATCTCAACAACGAGTTGTTCGGCAACCCCGAGTGCGGCGTGGACATGCAGTTCAATTTCCCGCAGCTGATTGCGCATGCCGCGAAGACGCGTTTTCTGGCTGCAGGGTCGGTGCTCGGCTCCGGCACCATCGCCAACCAGGACGAGTCACGCGGGTCGTCCTGTCTCGCCGAGAAGCGCATGCTGGAAATCATTGCAGGCGGGGAGGCGACTACACCGTTCATGAGTTTTGGGGACCGCGTGCGCATCGAGATGTTCGACGATGCCGGCGTCACCATTTTCGGTGCCATCGACCAGGAGGTCCGCCGTTACGAGGCGGGGTGAGCGTGAAGCTCTTCACTTACTTCCGTAGCAGTGCGGCGTGGCGCGTGAGGATTGCGCTCCACCTTAAAGGCATCGAACACGAAGCCATCCCCGTCCACTTGCTGCGTGATGGTGGTGAGCAGCACGGCAAGACCTACCGCGATCTGAATCCACAGGGTCTGGTCCCGTTGTTGGTTGATGGCGACGAGGTCATCAACCAATCGCTGGCCATCATCGAGTATCTGGATGAGACCCACCCGGAGCCACCACTGTTGCCGCACTCCGCTGCGGGTCGGGCGCGGGTTCGCGGCTTGGCACTGATGATTGCCTGCGACATCCATCCATTGAACAACCTCCGTGTCTTGCAGACGCTGGAGTCCGAGTTTGGCGCCGACGAGGGCGTGAAAACGGCGTGGATGCATCGCTGGCTCAAAGCGGGCTTCACGGCACTGGAAGCCATGCTGGCAAGCGACGCGAGGACGGGGCGTTGCTGCCACGGCGATGCGCCGACGCTGCCTGACCTCACGCTGGTGCCGCAAATGTACAACGCGCGTCGCTTCGGCTATGAGCTAGGGCCGTACCCGACATTACTCAGGATCGAACACCATCTCCTGACGCTACCCGCTTTCAGTGAAACCGCGCCAGAACGACAGGCGGACGCCACATGACGACGCTCTGGTGGGTGTTGTTCCTGCTGGTGCCGCTGGTTTTATTGCATGTTCGCGTGTCCATGCCCACTTGGTCGCTGGCGATTATCGCGTCGCTAGCGCTGTTCAGCGAGTTCTCTGCAGCCGCGTGGTGGGTCAAAGTCCTGGCATGGATCGTGTTCTTCGTGCCCTTGCTGGTGCTGTGGGCGCCGATGTTGCGACGCAAACTCTTCTCGGATTGGTTGTTCCGTTTCTACAAGTCCTCCATGCCGGAGTTGTCGCGCACCGAGCGCGAAGCGTTGGAAGCCGGGTCGACTTGGTGGGATGCGGAGCTCTTCAGCGGTCGCCCGCGTTGGCGCAAACTCCTGAAGTCCAAGGTCACCCACTTGACCGATGCCGAGCGAGATTTTCTGGACGGGCCGGTCGAGACCCTGTGCGCGATGCTCGACGATTGGCGGGACAACAATGAAACGCATGACATCCCGGAAGCAGCCTGGGCGTACCTGAAACAGCACGGCTTCTTCGGTATGGTCATTCCACCGGAATTCGGCGGCAAGGGGTTTTCGCAGACCGGCCATGCCGAAGTCATCCTGAAGATTGCCACGCGGTCCATTAGCGGTGCGTTGACGGTGATGATTCCGAATTCGGTCGGGCCAGGCAAGCTCTTGCTCAAATATGGCACCGAGGAACAGAAACGGTATTGGTTGCCAAAGCTCGCCAGCGGTGAAGAAATTCCGTGCTTTGCACTCACCGGACCGGAAGCGGGCTCGGATGCCGGCGCCATCCCCGACACGGGCGTCGTGTGCATGCGCGATGGGCAGCTCGGCGTGCTGCTCAACTTCGACAAGCGTTACATCACGCTCGGTCCGGTGGCGACTGTGCTCGGCCTTGCCTTCAAGCTCTCCGACCCCGACGGATTGTTGCCTGACACCGTGGGAGCGGCGCCACCGCGCCGCGATTTAGGTGTCACCCTCGCACTCGTCCCCACCAACACGCCCGGCGTCGAAACCGGACAGCGGCACAACCCCATGCACATGTCCTTCATGAATGGGCCCGTTCGGGGAACGGATGTGTTCGTTCCGATCGATGCGCTCATCGGCGGACCGGAGTACGCAGGCAAGGGTTGGCGCATGCTCATGGAATGCCTCACCGACGGGCGTTCCATTTCCCTGCCAGCGCTGTCCACTGCTGCGGCCAAGTTGTCGGCGCGTGCCACGGGTGCTTACGCCCGTATCCGCAGCCAGTTCCGCACGCCGATCGGGTATTTCGAAGGTGTGGAGGAGCCACTTGCGCGCATCGCCGGCCACACCTATGTCATGGATGCAGCGCGTCGCGTGACGCTTGCGGCATTGGATCAAGGGCACAAACCCTCTGTCATTTCCGCCATCATGAAATACAACCTGACCGCGCGCGCACGGCAAGTCATTGCTGATGCCATGGATGTGCATGGCGGTGCAGCCGTTTGTCTCGGTCCTCGCAATGTGGTCGGGTTGTTACATCAGTTCCCACCTGTTGCGGTGACGGTGGAGGGTGCGAACATCCTGACGCGCAGCATGATGACCTTCGGGCAGGGCGCAATTCGGTGCCATCCTTACTTGTTCGCCGAGCTTGAAGCCGCCTCCAACCCGGACCCCGAAGCCGGCGCACGCGCGTTTGATAAAGCGGTGACAGCACACATAGGCTTGTCCCTCAGTAACGGGGTACGCACGCTGGTGCTCGGTCTCTCTGCATCACTGCTGAGTCTGTCTCCGCGCAGCGGTCCTACGGCGCGCTTGTATCGTGAGTTGAACCGTATGAGTGCCGCGTTCTCCGTCACCGCAGATGTTCTGTTGTTGACCCTTCGCGGGGAACTTAAGCGCAAGGAGCGCCTGTCTGCACGAATGGCGGACATCCTTAGCCAGCTGTATCTCGCGTCAACGGCACTCAAGCACTTCGAAGATTCCGGCGCGCTGGAAGAGGACCTTCCGCTGGTGCAGTGGGCCTGTGAGGATGCCTTGTATCGTGCTCAGCAGACATTCTATGAGCTGTATGACAATCTGCAGCCACACTGGTTGGCGCTTGTCATGCGTCGGGTGGTCTTCCCGTGGGGTCGTCGCTACCGGGCGCCCTCCGACCGCCTTGACCATGCACTCGCGCAGATGTTGCTCACACCCTCCACCGCGCGCGACCGCCTGACCTCGGGCATGTACCTACCAAAATCCTCGCGTGAACACCTGGGTCGACTGGATGAGGCCATGGGTCTTTTGTGCAGAACCGAGCCCTTACGCCGCAAGTTCGCCGACGCACAGCGGGCCAGACTGGCCACGGGACCAACGCTTGATACGCAGCTCGACTCGGCTGTCGCCGCAGGCGCTTTGAGCGCCGAAGAGGCCGAGCAATTGCGACTTGCAGATGCTGCACGACGGGACGCCATCGCGGTCGACGACTTCTCGTCGCTCTGAGATGGCGTTCACACCGGTCCTGCATGGTGCGCCCTTGGACGATGCGGCGGCCATCTGTTTCGTCTGTCTCGATGGCCGGATTCTTGTCCGCGCGCGTGGCGACCGCGCCAGTTTGCCGCGATTGGCGGACCTCACCGAACTCGGCATCACCCCTGTGGACCCTTTCCAGTTCGGACTCCTCGGACACGCTCCATGTTTCGCGTTGTCCCAGCCCGTTGCGCAGGATCTTCCTGACGAATGGATCATGGCGGGATTGCGGGAGCTGGTGGGTTTGCTCGACGAAGACAGCTTGCTCGTCGCGGGACGAGGCTTGCAGTTCTGCGAATGGGACCGTAGCCATCGACATTGCGGGCGGTGCGGTTCGCCCACCATTCGTACGCCCGGCGTCTGGTCGCGCGGCTGCATTACCTGTGGGTATTCGGCTTTTCCGCGCATCAGTCCTGCGGTCATCATGCTGGTGCACAAGGGAGACGCCTGCCTGCTGGCGCATGCCGCGCATCACCCGGAGGGCATGTTCAGCGTTCTGGCGGGTTTCCTGGAGCCTGGCGAGACCTTGGAGGAATGCGTGGCGCGCGAGGTGCGGGAGGAGGTCGGCCTGGAGATCACGGATATCCGCTACTTCGGCAATCAGCCCTGGCCTTTCCCGCATTCGCTGATGCTGGGATTCACCGCTCGCTGGGCTTCCGGGGAAATCACCGCCGATGGCGTGGAAATTCTCGAAGCCGGTTGGTACACCGCGAACACACTCCCGGACCGCATCCCGTCACGCATCAGTATCGCCCGGCACCTGATGGACCACTTTTTCGCTACGCTTTCTTCCAAGCCATCGCATTAAACGCCACGACGATTCTTGGGCGGTCACCCATATAAGGAAAAATTTCGTGATGTAGGTAGGACGGCATCAGGATGAGTTTGCCAGCCTCATGGACATAGTCGAATGCTCCGGTGGAGAAAGGGGGATGCAGTCTGCAGTTGGCGGCATCTTCATGCATGGTGTGGTGCGCGCGTGGATCGTGAAATCGCACTTTGCCGCTGTAGCCAAGCGTATCTGCGGGCGCATCGCCTGTGTCAACACAGAATATCCCCGACCAAGATGCGTTCTGGTGTTGGTGTAGGCCTTGGAAGCCACCCTTACGCGTGATGTGGAACCATGATTCATAGCGCCAGTTCAGGCTGGCCATGTCCTCGGGGCTATAACTGTTCAATGAGCTGACGACGGAGGAGAGGGCGCCGTGACAGAAGCTGGCCAGTGACCGCACTGGTTCATCCGGCCAGTCAAATACATCGAATCGGCTTTCGAATAATCCGTGCTGTGTCGGGCGTTGCACAGGGTAACGATGGTCCTCGTTCTCACGCGACAGAAAAAGGGCCTTGAGTGACTCAAGCAGCGGGCCGGCGTTCGGAAGTGAAATTTCCGCAACCGGCGTTGCGAACATAACGCGCATGGACAAAGCGGGTTTTGGCTCACTCATGGTAGGTCTCTCCAATCAGCCTAGATGGGGTTGCGCCAGATAGACATGCGACTGCATTTCCTGCAGTCGGCTGGTGGTACGTTGGAACTCGAAGTGCAAGCGCTCTCCCCGGTACAGTGCGGTGAGTGCGGCATCCGATGACAGAATCAGTTTCACATTGCGGTCGTAGAACTCGTCCACGAGGGTGACGAAGCGTCTGGCCTGGTTGTCCTGGGTTTCATCCATGGCGGGCACACCCGACACCAGCACGGTGTGGAAAGTTTTCGCCAGCTCGATGTAGTCGCCAGGTCCGCGGGGGCCGTCACACAGGGCCTCGAAAGAGAACCACGCCACACCATCAGCACAGCGCCGTGCCTGTATCGGGCGGCCGTCAACATCAATGGCGCAATCGGCTTCTCCTGCCGTGCCGGCGATATTCCGGAAGTCTTGCTCAAGCGTGCGGTCCGCTGCTGCATCTGCCGGATGATGGAACAGTGCGGCCTGTTCCAGCGCGCGCAAACGGAAATCGGTCCCGGGGGTGAGTTCGAACACCTCCATGTTCGTCTCCAGCGCCGCGATCGCGGGCAAAAACCGCGCCCGCTGCAGGCCGTCCTTGTACAACTGGCTAGGTGGCTGGTTCGAAGTAGCGACGAGGGTGACACCGCGCTCGAATAGCTCCTGGAACAGGGTGCCAAGAATCATTGCATCAGCAATATCGGAGACGAACAGCTCGTCAAAGCACAGCACATCGATGTCCCGCGCGATATCCGCCGCAACGCGATGCAGAGGGTCTCTGGTCTCGCCCATCGCCTTCATGGACCTGTGAACTTCACGCATGAAGCGGTGGAAGTGAACACGGCGTTTCCGCTCCCCGGGCAGGCTGTCGTGGAACAGGTCCATCAGCCAGGTCTTGCCGCGCCCGACACTGCCCCAGAGATAGAGACCCTTGATTGGTGGGGGTGCGCGGCGGCGAAGAATTCGCGGCCAGAGGGCCGCTCCCACGTTGTTGGTGAGGCGGGTATGGAGGCCATCAAGGCGCGCAGCCGCAGCTTCCTGGGCCGGGTCGGCCTGATGGCTACCGGAATCAATGGCACTGCGGTATCGGGCGAGCGGAATGCTCAATCGGTTTGCAACTCGGGGAGGTTACGGAAGTGGTCCAGCGCATCCGGGTTGGCGAGCGCGTCGGTGTTGCGAACAGGTTGCCCATGCACCACATTGCGCACCGCAAGCTCCACGATTTTTCCGCTGATGGTGCGAGGGATATCTGCGACCGCGACGATTTTTGCCGGGACATGCCTTGGCGTGGTGTTGGCGCGAATGACGGACCGGATACGCTGTCGCAGTTCGTCGTCCAGAGTGATGCCCTCACGCAGTCGTACGAAAAGCACCACCCGGACATCACCATCCCAGTCTTGCCCGATGGCGATGGATTCCACGATCTCATCCAGTTGCTCGACCTGTCGGTAAATCTCCGCCGTTCCGATACGAACACCCCCGGGATTGAGAACCGCATCGGATCGCCCATGGATGATGAGACCATCGTGGGTCGTGTGCTCGGCGTAATCGCCATGGCACCACGCGCCGGGGAATCGTTCGAAGTACGCCGCGCGGTATTTGACCCCGTCCGGGTCGTTCCAGAAGCCCACCGGCATGGACGGGAACGGACGGGTGCAGACCAGCTCGCCTTTCTCTCCGATGACCGGCACTCCGTCCTCGTTCCAGACCTCTACCGCCATGCCCAAGCCACGGCACTGAAGCTCTCCGCGATGAACCGGAAGCACGGGATTGCCCAGCGCAAAGCAGGAGATGATGTCGGTACCCCCGGATATGGACGCGAGCTGTACATCTGACTTCACCTCGCGGTACACCCAGTCGAAGCTCTCCGGCGCCAGCGGCGAACCGGTGGAAAGAATCGCCCGCAGGCCCGACAGTTTGTGTTCGCGGCCTGGATGCAGGTCTGCCTTCTCCGATGCCGACAGGTATTTGGCGCTGGTACCAAACACCGTGACCTTTTCGTCTTCCACCAACTTCCAGAGTGCGTTGGCGGGATGGAAGGGTGCACCGTCATAGAGCACGACTGTCGCGCCAACAGCGAGACTGGAGACCAACCAATTCCACATCATCCAACCGCAGGTGGTGAAGTAGAAAATGCGGTCATCGCGCGTGAGGTCGGTGTGCAGCGCCAATTCTTTGAGGTGCTGGATCAGGGTGCCACCGGCGCCGTGCACGATGCATTTTGGTACGCCTGTCGTGCCCGAGGAGTACATGATGTAGAGCGGGTGGTCGAAGGGGAGCTGCGCAAACTCCAGCTCCACACCCGGAGTGCCGAACTCACTCCAGTGCTGTGCCTTGGGCAGATCGCTGATGGACGGCGAGGTGCTGACATAGGGCACGACCACGACGTGTTCGATGGAATCCAGTTGCTCCAACACTTCTCTGGTGCGCGCAAGCGAATCGAGGGTCTTGCCGTTGTAGAAATAGCCGTCTGCAGTGAACAGGACGCGCGGTCGGATTTGTCCGAAGCGATCGAGTACGCCCTTGGTCCCGAAATCCGGCGAGCATGAAGACCAGATGGCACCAATACTTGCGGTAGCGAGCATGGCGATGATGGTCTCCGGCCGATTGGGCATGAACCCGGCGACGCGATCCCCTTGGCTGACCCCTGCCTCACGCAATCCTGCTGCAATGCGTGCGACCTCCCCGTAGAGCTCAGCGTAGCTCAGCTCGAGCCGAGAGCCGTTCTCCCCGAGGAACACCAATGCGGTCCACTCATCGCGATATCGCAACAGATTCTGAGCAAAGTTGAGTCGTGCGCCCGGGAACCAACGCGCCCCTGGCATCCGATTGGGGTGCTCCAGGACGCGGGTCCAAGTGGAGGAGGCGTCGATTCCGCAGGTCGCCCACACCATCGGCCAGAACCGTTCGGGATTCTCCACTGACCAGCGCCACAACCCCGCGTAGTTCTCGATTTCCGGCGCGTATTCGCGCTTCACTTGGTCCATGAAGTTGGCCATGTTGCTGGCCGCAATCCGATCAGGCGATGGCTTCCACATCGGCGCCGTCATTTCGACAGCTCGGCCTCCAGTTCCGGAAGCAGTTTGAACAGGTCGCCCACCAAGCCCAAGTCCGCGACTTCAAAAATCGGTGCATCGGGGTCCTTGTTGATGGCGACGATGGTGCGGGCGTCCTTGATGCCGGTGATGTGCTGTATGGCGCCGCTGATACCGATGGCGATATAGAGATCCGGCGCGATGATTTTACCGGTCTGTCCGACCTGCCAGTCGTTGGGAACGAAACCTGCATCCACGGCAGCGCGGGAGGCACCAACCGCTGCGCCCAACTTGTCTGCAAACGCGAGAATCAAGTCGAAGTTTTCTTTGCTGCCGACGCCGCGTCCCCCGGACACCACGCGGCGGGCGGACTGCAGGTCTGGGCGCTCGGCGTCCCCACCCTCCAAACGCTCAAACTGCGTGTGTTCGGGGAGCTTGGCAGTGACGGTCTTGGCTTCAATCTCGGCAGGACCCTTGTCCGTTGCGACTGCAGTCCAGGAAGCCCCTCGCACGGTGGCGACGACCTTGATATCGGCCGGCACGCGCACGGTCGTGATGACATTGCCTGCGTAAATGGGACGTTTGAATGTGGTGGCATCGATGACCTCCATCACATCCGTCACCTGCGGCACGCCGAGCAGCGCGGCAACCCGCGGCATCAGATCGCGCCCGAAGGTGGTGGCCGGTGCCAGAACATGGCTGTAGTCTGCTGCCAGCGCCGCCACCTGCGGCGCGAGTATGGCTGCCAGCGCATGCGCGTTGTGCTCGGCATCCACCAGTACGACACGCTGTGCGCCATCGAGCTTCGCGGCCATGTTGGCCACCTCACTTCCATTTTCTGCGAACACGACAATGTCCACCGGGTGCCCGATGGCATTGGCGCAGGCCATGGCGCGTGCAGTGGAGGAATTGAGCGTGCTGCCGTCGTGCTCGGCAATCAGCAGTGTGCGACTCATAACACACCCCGCGCACGAAGCTCTTTGACCAGTTCTGCGACGTCAGCCACTTTCCGTCCACCCGTTCGCGCGGGCGGTGGCTCGAAGGCCACCGTCTCCAACGCCGGGACATCCGCCATTTCGAGCTCGGCAGCTGGAAGGGTTTCGAGTGGCTTGCTACGCGCCTTCATGATGTCGGGCATTTTGACGAAACGCGGCTGGTTCAGACGCAGGTCCGTGGTTACCACTGCGGGCAACGACACCGACAGGGTTTCCAGGCCCGCGTCGATTTCACGCACGGCCACGGCCTTGTCGGCGCTGACGGTCAGCTTGGAAGTGAAGGTCGCCTGAGGCCAGTCCAGAAGTGCGGCCAGCATCGGGCCGGTCTGTGCGGCGTCATCGTCGATGGCCTGTTTGCCCATAAGCACAAGTCCGGGTTGTTCACGTTGCACCAACGCTTTCAGTGCATGGGCCACTTGCAGCGGCTGCAGGGCATCGGCTGTTTCCACCAGGACAGCGCGATCCGCGCCCATCGCCAGCGCCGTGCGCAGTTGCTGCTGAACCTCGCTGCTGCCCATCGAGACTACGATGACTTCGTTGGCGTCACCGCGCTCACGGATACGCAGCGCTTCTTCGAGGGCGATTTCGTCGAAGGGGTTGATGCTCATCTTGACGCCATCTGTGACCACGCCGCTCAAGTCGCGCTTGAGCTGCACGCGAACGTTGTAGTCGATGACTCGTTTGATGGTGACCAGTATTTTCACGAGGGTTCCATTAAAGGGTCTGGTAATTCGGGCCGGACCCACCTTCGGGTACGGTCCACGTGATGATACCGTACGGGTCCTTGATGTCGCAGGCCTTGCAATGCACGCAGTTCGCTGCATTGATGTGCAATCGCTGCCCGTCACCATCAGGAACCATTTCATAAACGCCCGCAGGGCAGAAACGCGTGCAGGGGTTGCCGAACTCGGTGATACAGCGTGTGGCGCAGATGCTGGTATCGGAGACCTTCAGGTGCACGGGTTGTGATTCATCGTGTGCGGTCTGCGAAAAATACACGGACGCCAGCCGGTCGCGTGGTGGCAGCGTTCGCTCGTGCTGTTTCACGGCACTCACCGACACTTGATCGCGCCTGAGCGTCGCCTCGTGGTCCGTGTGGTGGGCCAGCGTCCACGGCAGCTTGCCGAAGGTGATGGTTTCCAGAGCGGCATTCACCATGCCCATCCACAGGCCCCAGCGGAAGCCGGGCCGGATGTTGCGGATGGCATGAAGTTCACGCGCTGAGGGCGACGCGTGCCAGGCGGCGTCATAGCCCTCTGCGCGATGATGTTCAGCATAGTGTTCCGCCGCGAGCATGCCCGAGCGGATGGCCAGGTGTACGCCTTTGATCTTGACGACATTCAATGTTCCCGCTGCATCGCCGACCAGCATCGCACCCGGCATCTCCAGCTTCGGCAGTGACTGGATACCGCCCTCGACAATGGCGCGCGCGCCGCCTGAGAGGATTTCACCGCCCTCAAACAGACCCTTGACCGAGGGGTGGTGTTTGAATTGCTGGAATGCCTCGAAGGGTTTGAAATCCGGGTCGGCGTAATCGAGGCCAGCTACGAATCCGACATACACACGGTCGTCGTCCAGGTGGTACAGAAAAGATCCGCCATAGGTCGCTGAATCCAACGGCCACCCAACGGTGTGTTGCACCAGCCCGGGAGTCGTGCGGCCCGGTGGCAGCTGCCACAGTTCCTTGAAGCCGAGGCCGTAGGTTTGTGGTTCGCGGTCGTTGTCGAGCTCGAACTCGGCGATGAGTTTCTTGCTGAGCGAACCACGACATCCCTCTGCAAGAATCGTCATGGGTGCACGGATGTCGACACCCAACGCAAAATTGGGGCCCTCGGAGCCATCATGCTGCCGTCCCATGTCGCCAACGCGAATGCCGACGACCGCACCGTCTTCCAGCAATGCATCCGCAGCCGCAAATCCGGGAAAGATTTCGACGCCGATGGCTTCTGCCTGCTGGCCCAGCCAGCGGCATAGTGCGCCTAGCGAGATGATGAAGTTGCCGCTGTTGTGCTGCTGTGGAGGCGTGGGCAGGCGCCAGCGACCACCGTGGGTCAGCAGTGAGAACTCATCCTTCGTAACGGGCACACAGATGGACGGCGGTGATTCG
The DNA here is from genome assembly GCA_964552205.1 of uncultured Gammaproteobacteria bacterium. Lineage (GTDB taxonomy): Bacteria > Pseudomonadota > Gammaproteobacteria > Natronospirales > JAIVGZ01 > JAIVGZ01. The sequence continues at coordinate 9,965 of CAZKFT010000031.1, read as the reverse complement.
CGCCACTGCGGCAGGAGGTCGTCCAACGCGTCCGGTTGCAGCACGCAACCCGACAGGATGTTGGCGCCGACCTCTGAACCCTTCTCGAGTACGCATACCGACAGTTCCGGTTTGCGCTGTTTCAGACGGATGGCGCAGGCCAGCCCCGCAGGACCGGCCCCGACCACCACCACATCGTATTCAAGCACTTCACGCGATGTCATCTTTACTCCAAAGTCTTTCTCCGCGTCTCTGCGTCTTTGCGAGAGAAATCACTTGGGCTGCATCCTGATCGCGCCATCGAGCCGGATGGTGGTGCCATTGATCATCGCGTTCTCACGAATGGAGGCAACCAGGTCCGCGAACTCAGACGGCTTGCCAAGACGCGAGGGGAAAGGAACTTGCTTGCCGAGGGATTCCTGCACTTCGGGTGGCATCCCGTCCATCATCGGCGTCCAGAAAATGCCCGGCGCGATGGAGACCACCCGAACACCGATGCGGGCAAACTCACGCGCCATCGGCAGCGTCATGCCGACAATACCGCCCTTGGAGGCGGAGTAGGCGGCCTGACCAATCTGGCCCTCATAGGCGGCGACGGACGCGGTGTTGATGATCAGCCCGCGCTGGCCGTCTTCATCGGGTGTGTTGGCTTCCATGGCCTGGGCTGCGGCCTTGGACAGGTTGAAGCTGCCGATCAGGTTGATGTGGATGACCTTCGCAAACTGGTCGGTAGCCATCGGGCCGGTCTTTCCCAGCACCCGTCCTGCCCCGAGGATGCCCGCGCAGTTCACTGCGAGGTCGATACCACCGAAGGCCTCCACGGCTTGTGCAACGGCCGCGTTCACATCGGACTCATTGGACACATCTGTGCGGATGAAGCGCGCACGGTCGCCGAGCTTTGCCTGCGCGGCAGCTCCGGCCTCGGCATTGATGTCCAGCATGGCCACCTGTCCGCCAGCAGCGATGACTTTCTCCGCGACCGCGAGACCGAGTCCGGAGACGCCACCTGAAACGATGGCTTTGACAGAACGATCAAACTTCATATTGCTTCTCCTTGTAAATTCGCGGCCAGAGGGCCGCTCCCACAGCCAGAGCGCCGCTCCTACAAGTTGGTCCAGCGTTGGATGGATTCGGTGCTGATGCGCCCAAGTTTGCTCGCAGGGCTACGGCCCAGCGCGTCGCAGATGTAATGTCCCGCCTCGACCAGTGCCAGCAAATCCACACCGGTGGTCATGCCCATGCCGTGCAACATGTACACGACATCTTCGGTAGCGACATTGCCGCTCGCGCCCTGCGCATACGGACAACCACCGAGTCCAGCAACCGAGGCATCCACCACATGGACGCCTTCCTCCACGCAGGCGAGGATGTTGGCCAGCGCCTGCCCGTAGGTGTCGTGGAAATGCACGGCCAGTTGTTCCATTGGGACATGGTCTGCGACCGCAGCAAGCATGTCGCGAGCGCGGTCGGGTGTGCCGACACCGATGGTGTCACCCAGCGAGATTTCATAACAGCCCATCTCGTGAAGGCGTGCCGCCACTTCTGCGACAGCAGCAGGCTCAATAGCACCCTCGTACGGACACCCTAGCACGCAGGAGACATAGCCGCGCACGGCGATGTTCTCGGCTTTCGCCATGGCCATCACGGGCTCGAAACGCGCGAGTGATTCCTCGACCGAGCAGTTGATGTTTTTCTGGCTGAAGGATTCCGACGCGGCAGCGAACACAGAGACTTCGTGTGCACCGGCTGCAATGGCGCGAGCCATGCCCTTTTCGTTCGGTACGAGGACTGGGTAGCGCACACCGTCGCGCCGCTGGATGCCCTTGAACACTTCTTCGGCGTCAGCAAGCTGCGGGACCCACTTGGGGCTGACGAAACTGGTGGCCTCCACCGTGGCGAGTCCGGTTGCCGACAAGCGGTCAATGAATGCAATTTTGGTGGTGGTAGGGACGACCTGCTTCTCGTTCTGCAAGCCGTCGCGCGCACCCACCTCAACAATCCGGATCATGTGATATCCACCAGCGGAACTTCCGCATCGACCATATCGCCCACAGCGTAACGCACCTTTTCGACGGTCCCGCTGGTGCGAGACTGCAGGGTGTATTCCATCTTCATGGCCTCCAGCACCAGAAGCGGCTGCCCCGGCTCTACGACATCCCCGGCTTTGACATGGATGGCGACGATACGGCCCGGCATGGGCGCGCCCGGGTGGGCCTCATCCGCACCGGCACCGCCAGCTGATGCGAAAGGTGGGGTGTAGCGGAATTCCCAGGTGAGATCACCATCGCCGACCACGACATCGTCACCGTCCTGCACCAGCACCGAGGTTCCAGACACCTTTTCCGTGCCCATAGGCGCGGTGCTGTGCACCGCGCCTTGTACGCGCCAGCCGTCCGCGTCCAACCACGGCGAGCCCGCATCGTGGCTGCGGCGCAGGGCGGTTTGATGGCGCCAGTGGTTTGCGAACGCATCGTCCGCGACCGCCCGGGCTGCTTCGGTTGGCTCGCCGGGCCATGCACGCAACGCGTCCAGGTTCCGCTCGATCCAGCCGGTGTCCACAGTGCCTGCGGCAAAATCCGCGTTGCGCGCAATGCTGCGCAGGAAAGGCAGGTTGGTCACCAACCCGAAGACGGCCGTCCGGTCCAGCACACCACGCAGGTTCATGACGGCGTCATCCCGGTCATGGGCGTGAACGCAGAGTTTCGCAATCATCGGGTCATAAAAAGTGCCGATCTCATCACCGTCACCCACGCCGGTATCGACCCTGACATGATCCAATTCCGGCACGATGAAACGCCGAATGCGTCCCGTCGCCGGCAGAAAATCCAGTGTCGTGTTTTCCGCATAGATGCGGACTTCAAAGGCGTGCCCGGACTGTTGGATGTCCGATTGCGCAAGCGGTAAGGGTTCACCTGCAGCGACCCGCAACTGCCATTCGACCAGATCCAGACCGGTGACGAGCTCGGTCACGGGGTGCTCGACTTGCAGGCGAGTGTTCATTTCCATGAAGTAGAACTCGCCAGCGGGCGAGACGATGAACTCAATGGTGCCCGCGTTACGGTAGTCCACCGCTTTGGCTGCCGCAACGGCCGCGTCCCCCATACGCTCGCGCAATCCCGCATCCAAGAAAGGGGAGGGCGACTCCTCGACAATCTTCTGGTAACGCCGCTGCAGTGAGCACTCACGCTCGAACAGGTGCACGACATTGCCGTGGTGGTCGCCGAAGACCTGGAACTCGATATGGCGCGGTTGTTCGATGAAGCGTTCCAGCAGGACACGGTCATCACCGAATGCGGCTTTCGCTTCGCGTCGCGCACCGTGTAGGGCCTCGATGAAGCCCTTCTGGTCACGCACGATGCGCATGCCCTTGCCGCCGCCTCCGGCTGTCGCTTTGATCAGCAACGGGAAGCCGATTTTTTCCGCTTCCGCACTCAGCGTCTTCTCATCCTGTGCGTCACCGTGGTATCCCGGCACACAGGAAACACCTGCGGCCTCCATGAGTTTCTTGGCGTCGCTCTTGGAACCCATCGCATCGATGGCGGACGGGGAGGGACCGATGAAGGCGATGCCTGCGTCTGCGCACTTGCGCGCGAAGCCTGAGTTCTCCGACAGGAAGCCGTAGCCCGGATGAACCGCCTGTGCGCCGGTGTGCTTGGCGACTTCCAGGATGCGGTCTGCGAGCAGGTAGGAATCGGATGCCTTCGAACCGCCGATGTGTACGGCTTCATCGGCGGCGAAGCGGTGGCGTGCTGCACGATCCGCATCGGAGTACACCGCAACGGTGGCGATGCCCAGTCGCTGGCAAGTGGCGATGACTCTGCAGGCGATTTCCCCGCGGTTGGCAATCAGGACCTTGTCGAACACTAGTCCTTGCTCCACTCGGGCGGGCGCTTCTCAAGAAATGCCGTCAGGCCCTCCTGGCCTTCCGGAGACACACGGAGTCGTGCGATCAGTTCAGCGGTTTCACCCGCTAGTTCGTCAGTGACGCGGAGGCCACTCATCCTGCGCACGAGTTTCTTGGCGACGCCCAGCGCCTTCGGTCCGCCTTTCCGTAGGTGGTCCACCTGGGCGTTGACGGCGAAATCCAGGCCCGCGGGTGACACGACTTCGTGGACCAGACCGATTCTTTGAGCCGTCGCTGCGTCAAAGGGCTCGGCGGTCAGGAACCACCGTCGCGCCTGCCGTGCGCCGATGGCATTGATGACATAGGGAGAGATGGCGGACGGGACCAGACCGAGTCGTACTTCGGACAGCGAGAACTTGGCGAGCTCGACCGCGATGGCGACATCGCAACAGGCGACCAATCCCACTGCGCCGCCGAACGCCGCGCCGTTGACGCGAGCAATCGTGGGCTTCGGAAGTTCGTTGAGCGTGCGCATGAGGTCGGCGAGCGCTAGCGCGTCCTTGCGATTGGCGGCTTCGTCGTAGCCAGCCATCCGCTTCATCCAGTCGAGATCTGCACCACTGGAAAACACCATGCCGGAACCCGTAAGCACAACAACACGAACGGAATCGTCGTTAGCGGCGGCAGTCAACGCGGCGGTGAGCTCGGCGATCAGTCCATCGTCGAAGGCGTTCCGCTTCTCTGGACGGTCCAGCGTGATGGTACACACGCCGGCCTTCGTTTCGATTTTCAGGTGTTCTGCCATTTGTTTAACTCCAAAAGACATTTCTCGCGGAGACGCGGAGACGCAGAGGAAAGACGAGTATCAAAATCTTTTCTTTGCGCCTTTTCGCCTTTGCGAGAACCCTGCATTCTAAAAGCACTGTAAGACATTTCTCGCGGAGAACGCCGAGAGCGCAGAGAAAAGACAATATTAAATTCTTTCTCCGCGTTCTCTGCGGGCTCTGCGAGAACCCTGCATTCTAAAAGCACTGTAAGACATTTCTCGCGGAGAACGCCGAGAGCGCAGAGAAAAGAAACAACTTTAAATCCTTCCCCGCGTCTCTGCGGCTCTGCGAGAGTCTTACATTCTGAAGACGCCGTGGTTCATGCCCCGCGGCCACGGCTTGTTCAAGCTTGTCGCGATAGCCATGCCGAGGATACGGCGTGTGTCGGCAGGGTCGATGACGCCATCATCCCAGAGGCGCGCCGTGGCGTAGTAGGGATGACCCTGCGTCTCGTACTGCGCACGGATTTCGTCACGGAACACCTTCTCGTCCGCTTCCTTCCAGTCCTGCCCACGTGCTTCCATGCTGTCGCGCTTCACCGTCGCGAGGACCGAGGCGGCCTGCTCGCCGCCCATCACGGAAATGCGTGCGTTGGGCCAGGTCCAGAGGAAGCGGCCGCCGTAGGCACGGCCACACATCGCGTAGTTGCCCGCACCGAACGAGCCACCGATGATGACCGTGAATTTCGGCACCTGCGCGGTTGCAACTGCGTTCACCATCTTGGCGCCGTCCTTCGCGATGCCGCCGTGCTCGTACTTCTTGCCGACCATGAAGCCGGTGATGTTCTGCAGGAACACAAGCGGAATGCCGCGCTGCGAGCAGAGCTCGATGAAATGCGCGCCCTTCTGTGCCGATTCCGAGAACAGGATGCCGTTGTTGGCGATGACGCCGATCGGAAAGCCGTGCAGGTGGGCAAAGCCACAAACCAGCGTCTTGCCGTACAAGGCCTTGAACTCAGTGAACTCCGAGCCGTCGACCAGGCGCGCGATGACCTCACGGACCTCGTAGGGGTAACGCGTGTCTTGCGGGATGACGCCGTAAAGGTCTTCGGCGGGGTAGAGCGGGTCTACCGAGTCCTCGACCGCCAGCTGCATGGCCTGCAGCCGGTTGAAATGCTTCGCAATGTCCCGCGCGATGGACAGCGCGTGGGCATCGTCGTCTGCGAGGTGGTCGGTGACGCCGGAAATGCGACTGTGTACATCGCCGCCGCCCAATGTCTCGGCGTCTACCACTTCACCGGTCGCGGCTTTCACCAAGGGTGGGCCGCCGAGGAAAATCGTGCCCTGGTTCTTCACGATGACCGCTTCATCACACATGGCCGGGACGTAGGCGCCGCCCGCCGTACAGGACCCGAGGACGACTGCGACTTGCGGGATGCCCGCGGCTGACAAGCGCGCCTGATTGTAGAAAATGCGCCCGAAATGTTCGCGATCCGGGAAGACTTCGTCCTGCAGTGGCAGGAACGCGCCGCCGGAGTCCACGAGGTAGATGCACGGAAGGGCGTTTTCCAACGCGATTTCCTGCGCACGCAGATGTTTCTTCACGGTGAGCGGGTAATAGGTCCCACCCTTCACGGTGGCATCGTTTGCCACCACCATCACTTCGCGGCCGTGGACAAGCCCAACACCAATCACTATGCCAGCAGCAGGCGCCTCGCCACCGTACAAGCCGTGGGCGGCCATGGGGGCGATTTCCAGAAAGGGGCTGCCAGGGTCGAGCAGTGCGGTAATGCGGTCGCGAGGCAGCAGCTTGTCGCGGTCCAGATGCTTCTGGCGGGCGCGGTCATCGCCGCCGAGAGCGACCTGTGCAAGTTGGGCGCGGAGTTCCTGGACCTGTGTGCGCAGGTGTGCGGCGTTGGCCGTGAAATCGGCCGAGCCGGTGTCGATCGTGGAACGGATCACAGGCATGGCCGAAACCTCCTCAGTCGATTTCTATTCCCACCGCGGTCGCTTCGCCGCCGCCGATACACAGGGCCGCGATTCCGCGCTTTTTGCCACGCTGTTGCATGGCATGCACAAGCGTAACAAGCAAACGCGCGCCCGTCGCGCCAATCGGATGGCCGAGTGCACAAGCGCCACCATTCACATTGACTTTCTCATGCGGCAAACCCAGGTCGTGCATCGCGGCCATGGTGACCACGGCGAAGGCTTCATTGATTTCGTACAAATCCACATCGTCGGCGGTCCAACCCAACTTGTCGTGGAGGTTCGCAATGGCTTTGACTGGCGCAGTGGTAAACCAGGCCGGGTCGTGGGCATGGCCGGCGTGGCCAGCAACCCTTGCCAGGACCGGCAAACCACGCTTGGCTGCCTCGCTCTGGCGCATCAGTATGAGTGCTGCTGCGCCGTCGGAAATGGACGAAGAAGTCGCTGCCGTCACCGTTCCCCCATCCTTGCGGAACGCCGCGCGCAGCTGCGGGATCTTTCCGATGTCACAGCGTGCCGGCTCTTCGTCCACCGACACCACGGTCTCGCCCTTGCGTCCTTTGACGGTGACCGGGGTGATTTCCGCACTGAACTGGCCTTCGGCTGTGGCGCGGGTGGCACGTTCCACTGAGGCAATGGCGAAGGCATCCTGATTCTCGCGTGTGAAGCCGTACTTGTCCGCGCACTGGTCACCGAAATGGCCCATCATCTGTCCGTCGTAGGGGTTCTGCAGTCCGTCAAAGAACATGTGGTCGATGAGCTCGCTGTGACCCATACGCAGCCCTGCGCGGGCTTTGGGCAGCAGGTATGGAGCATTGCTCATGGATTCCATGCCACCGGCGACGACGATGTCAGCGCTACCGGCATGGATGAGATCGGCGGCGAACATCACTGCTTTCATGCCGGAGCCACACACCTTGTTCACGGTGGTGCAGCCGACAGAATCCGGCAGGCCGGCGCCGAGTGCGGCCTGGCGTGCCGGCGCCTGGCCAAGACCGGCTGGCAAGACACAACCCATGATGACTTCCGACACCGCTTCACCGGGGATGCCGGCATCAGATAGCGCTGCGCGAATGGCTGCTGCGCCCAACTCATGTGCAGCGACTGGCGATAGTGCTCCCTGAAAAGATCCTATGGGGGTGCGTTTGGCGGCGACAATGACGACCGGATCAGACATCGTTGAACATCTCCCTGCCTATGAGCATGCGGCGGATTTCGTTGGTTCCGGCACCGATGTCGTAGAGCTTCGCGTCGCGCAACAGGCGGCCGGTGGGGTACTCATTAATATAGCCGTTGCCACCCAGTGCCTGGATGGCTTCCAGCGTCACCTTGACTGCGCATTCTGAGGCGTAGAGCAGGCACGCGGCGGCATCCATTCGGGTCGTGCGGCCGGCTTCGAACTGCTGGGCGACACGATAACTGTAGGCGCGCGAAGACTGCAGCATGGTGAACATGTCCGCCAGCTTCGCCTGCATGATGCCGAAAGTCCCGATGGCCGCCCCAAATTGCTCGCGCTCCCGCACATAAGGGATTACAGCGTCCATGGCGGCCTGCATGATGCCGATCGGCCCGCCGGACAACACCAGGCGTTCGGTATCAAGGCCCTTCATCAAGACCAGAACACCCTGATCCACGTCGCCAAGAACATTGGCAGCAGGAATCCGGCAGTTGTCGAACACGAGCTCGCAGGTATCGGATCCACGCATACCGAGTTTGTCGAGCTTCTGCGCGGTACTGAACCCGGACATCCCTTTCTCGACCACAAACGCCGTAAGGGAGCGGGACCCCTGGGCTTTGGGCGCTGTGCGCATGTAGGTAATCAGGACATCGGCGCGCGGCCCGTTGGTGATCCACATCTTGTTGCCGTTGGCGACCCAGTGGTCACCATCGCGCTCTGCCCGGCAGGACATTGATCCGACCACATCCGATCCGGCACCGGGCTCAGACATGGCGAGTGCGCCTATCCATTCGCCGGAACACAGCTTGGGCAGGTACTTCTGACGTTGCTCGTCAGTCCCGTTCAGGTAGATGTTGTTCACACACAAGTTGGAGTGCGCACCGTAGGACAGGCCCACAGACGCTGACGCGCGGGAGATCTCCTCCATGGCAACCACATGCGCGAGGTAGCCCATCCCGGAGCCGCCGAACGCTTCTGGCACCGTTATTCCGAGCAGCCCCATCTCGCCCAACTTCGGCCACAGGTCATAGGGACATTCGTTGGTTTCGTCTATTTCCGCAGCGCGCGGCGCGATTTCGCTGTCAGCGAAGCGGCGGACCGCCTCGCGCAACATGTCGAGGTCATCACCGAGATGTGTATCGAATGCCATGTTTTTCGTGTGCCTTACTTGCGGGCACGACCGCCGAGGCGGTTGGCGAACTGGCGGATATGAGGAAGCTTGACCGTGCCCAAGGCGGCAATACGCTCCTCTGCCACTCTGTCCGCGGCTCGCCAGCTCGGAAGCCCGTCCCGCTCGGCGATACGGAAGATGTTCTCGATATTGTTGTAGATGGTCGAAACCATGCGCATGGCACGCTCGCGATCGTAGCCCTGCAACTCGATGGCCACATTCATCAGGCCTCCCGCGTTGATGGCGTAGTCAGGCGCGTAGATGACCCCTCGCTTGTCGAGCTCATCGCCGCAGGCATCGTTGGCGAGCTGGTTGTTGGCGGCGCCCGCGACGATGTCGCACTTGAGGACAGGAATGGTTTCCTCGTTGAGGATGGCGCCCAGCGCGCACGGCACGAACACGTTCGCATCAGTGGTGTAGATATCGTCCATGGGCACGGCCTCTGCGCCCAGGTCCACGCACTGCTGCACACGATCCTTGTTCATGTCGGTCACCAGCACCTTGGCGCCGCCCTCCAATAGGGTCTTGACCACATGGAAGCCTACGTGGCCCACGCCCTGCACGGCATAGGTGTGCTGACCAAGGTCCGGGCTACCGTACTTCCGGTTCAGGCAGGCCTCGATGCCACGGATGGTGCCGTAGGCAGTGAACGGTGACGGGTCCCCAGAGCCACCGTGCACAGGATGGACACCCACCACATGGTCGGTTTCCTGGAAGATGTGGTCCATATCCTCAACATTGGTGTTCACGTCTTCGGCGGTGATGTAGCGCCCACCCAAGGAATCGATGAAGCGACCGAGAGCGCGGAACAGCGCTTCCGACTTTTCGGCCGGGTCACCGATGACAACGGCTTTGCCGCCACCGAGATTGAGACCTGACACCGCGGCCTTGTAGGTCATGCCGCGCGACAGGCGGAGGACGTCCTGCAGAGCTTCCTCTTCGCTTGCATACGGCCACATACGGAGGCCGCCCAGAGCGGGACCCAGTGTCGTGTTGTGAATGGCGACAATGGCCTTCAGGCCGTTACTGGGGCTGTGGAAAA
>CAZKFT010000030.1:0-24038 GCA_964552205.1 uncultured Gammaproteobacteria bacterium | reverse complement strand
TGATGGCACCTCCCGGTCATGCGAACCAAGCTGCCTAACCCCTGCGTTGAGCGGCGCGCGGATCGGCGACCGCTGATGAGAAGCACTTTATCCCTGAACGCATTTCCAGTCCCTCTCTAAACGGCAACTCCGCGAGGCCGCTCCAATGCATAGTTAGGTCACGCCGGGCCGGATCTCTTGTTAGTCAGCCTATGGGCAACGGTCAATATTCCGCCAATTACCATCCCGAGCCCAGCCGCCGTCGCGAGATCTCCCCGCATTGTTCCTTCCACAACTTCAAAGTACAACGCAGCTAAAAAGCAGGTCATACCAGTCGCGAAGGCAACATATGCAACCCATAGGAGCTTCTCTTCCCTTCGAGGGAGAAACCCATCGCCTGGGTTGCTCGCCAGTGGATACATCGAATGGCGGTCAGCGTTACGCCGCCGATTACTTATCAGCCTGTATGCGACGTAGCCGGCGACGACGAGTGCCAGTACGCCCCAGACATAAACTAGCAGCGCGACATCCATGGGCTGTGACCTAACCCTTATGTGTGTCCCTTAAAGGGACGATAAAGAATATGGGTGTCATACAATCCTCCTTGATAAACCTCGCCATTGCCGGGGATGGCTGATGGTAGGGCCTATAAAGTTTATACACCCAACTGGCAAGGAGGCCAACCATGGGTCAATCCCCTTTTCTGGAATCTGTCCGCCGTGCAATCCGGACCCGCCACTACGCGCACTCGACCGAAAAAGCGTATGTAGGCTGGGTCCGGCAGTTCATTCTCTTCAACGGTAAGCGGCACCCGCGGGATTTGGGACCGAAGGAGCTGGAATCTTTCCTGTCCATGCTGGCGACACGGCGAAAGGTGTCGCCGTCCACGCAGAATCAAGCGATGTCCGCCATCCTGTTCATGTACAAGCATGTGCTGTCCATGGAGTTGCCCTGGCTGGAGAACGTTGTGCGTGCAAAACAGCGGCACTACCTCCCGACGGTACTGTCGCCCGAGGAGGTGCGTGCTGTGCTTGGCCAACTGACGGGCACCACTCGTCTGGTCGCGGACCTGCTATACGGGAGCGGCATGCGCAAGATCGAGGCTTTGCGGCTGCGCGTCGGGGACCTGGATTTTGACTACCGTCAGGTGCTGGTACGCGCGGCCAAGGGGAGCAAGGACCGTATCGTTCCCCTGCCGGACCGTATCGTCGAGCAGCTGAAGACACACTTGCGGCGCGTATACGCCCTGCATCAACAAGACCTTGCAGAGGGACATGGCGAGGTGTGGCTGCCACACGCGCTGGCCAGAAAATTTCCTAGCGCGGCGCGTCAGTGGTCGTGGCAGTTTGTGTTTCCCTCGTCGCGGCTGAAGCATGCGCGTGAAGATGGGGTCATTCGGCGCTTTCACGCGTCACCCAAATCACTCAGCGCTTCCATCTCACGCGCGGCACGCAGGGCGGGCATCACCAAGCGCGTAGGAACGCATACACTGCGTCACTCGTTTGCCACGCACCTGCTGCAGTCGGGGCACGACATTCGCACGGTGCAGGAGCTGCTCGGGCATTCGGATGTGGCCACCACCATGGTCTACACGCATGCGGTGAAACGCGGTGCTGGCGGTGTGCGCAGTCCCTTGGACTAGGCGGAGAGCCAGCGGCGCATCGCGGCGGTGACGGCCTCGGCTTGTTCGAGCGGGGTGAAATGTCCAGCGCCCTCGATGATTGCAAGCATGGCGCCTGGAATGGCGGCGGCCATCTCTTCGTGTACGGCAACAGGCGTGATGGTGTCTTCGCGCCCGCATAGCACCAGGGTCGGGCACTGGATATCCCCAAGGTGGGGGCGACTGTCGGTGCGGCTCATGATGGCGTGTTGCTGGCGGATGAAGCCGTCCTTGCCGACGCTCATCGCCATCGCGCGGGCGACGGCATGAACCTTCTCGTCCTGGACATGTATGAGCTTGGGCAGCAACGCATCGATGACTGCGGCATAGTCGTCTTCCGCAGCGGCGATGCTCGTGCGGCGTTTGGCCTTGCCCTCCTCCGTGTCCGCGGCGGCGCTGGTGTCCAGCAGCGCGAGACGGGTCACACGGTCGGGTGCCTGGCGCATGATCTCGAGCGCGCAATAGCCACCCATGGAAAGTCCGGCGAGTGCAAAGGGTCCGGGCGGTGCCTGGGCGATAATGGTGGCGGCGAGTGCTTGCATGGTGTCGGCAGCAGTGGTGTCGGCGGCAACGGGATTGCACACATCCTTGAGATAATCGACTTGGTGTGACCAAAGGCGATGGTCGCAGGGCATACCGGGGAGAAGTAACAGCGTTTCGTGTGCGGTCTTCATGATTCAGCGACCTCCCGTAACATGCGGGCCGCAGTCACCATCGCGCCGACCACGCACCCACCGAACAACGCGCCTTCCAACCCGCCGGTTACCGACTGGCTGATGGGGCCGAATCCCTGCTCGCCAAACAGCGTGCCGATGTGATCAAGCCGCAGGTAAGAATCGGGAAAACTGTGTGCAAGAAGGTCCAAGCTGCCTCCCATCAGTCGGCCGCCAAGCATCGGGAGAACAATTCCCACCAAAGTGCCTGCAACCGCCGCGGCGCCAATGCTACGTCGTAGCTCAGGCCGCCTACCGTCACGCACACCATACCACCAGCCGAAGCCGACGGCGGCGCCGAGGAACAGCCCCTCCATGGCGCCAGTGATGTCGCCGGGAGAGCGGCCAAGCAATAACTGGAACGCATCCAGTCCGAGCAGTTCAAACGTTGCACCGATGAGCATCCCGCCGGCCGCACCCCCGATGATGCTCCAACGCCAGCGCGGACCGGGTGTGCGGCTCGTCGTGGCAATGCCGAACGACACCGCAGCGCCACCGACCAGCGCGACGAAAATCGTGAGTACCACGGTGACAGACAGCACCGACACCGCACCCATCCCTGAGGGCACCGAATTTGCAGTACCAACGAAGCCGTATGACAGGCCGCCGAGCAGGCCAGCCAATCCTGCCCCGGCGGTGCCTACGCCACCCAGCACCAACCACTCGGGAAGCGGAGAGCGCGAAGCGACCGCATCAAGCGCATCCACAGGTGCGATGAATCGGTAGCCATGTTTTGGAACGGTCTCGATGAAGCGCGGTTTTCCGGCATCGTCGCCGAGCTGCCGACGAAGCGTCCGGATGCACTGGGTCAGCGCCTCGTCGGTGACCGCGATGCCGCCCCACACTTCTGCCATGAAGCGGTCCTTGGACACCAAGCGGCCCTGCTCGCGCACCAGCAACAACAGCGCGTCGAGATAGCGAGCGTTCAGCTCCACCGACACGCCGGCGCGCTCGAGCCGGCGGTTGTCCTTGTCGAGGGTGAAATCAGCGAATCGGTAGCGGTCCGGCGACATCGCCGGATTATCGCCTGTTATCGCCCACGATGCGCAGGGTCGTTTTCGGCGGCCCTCAGGAACAGTCCGGCCGAGGTCGCCCAGATGACCACAAAGAACCCGTTCACCACCATGACTTCGATGACCCCACCGTTCGGGTTGCCGGCGCCGGTGACAGCGGCGTATAGCGCAACCGCCACCTGAGCAACCGCCATCGTGAACATCGTATAGGCCATCCCCTTAGCGCGGTATCGCATGACCGAGGCGGCGATGGCGCCCACGAACAGCACTACAAAGAACAGCTCATTGACGGGCTCGTTCTCCGAGCCAATCAGGCCGACCGCCAGATTCGCCCAGACCATGAACAAGGCCCCGAACAAGCCGATTCCTGCGGCGGCTCGATAGGCCAGGTTATGGGAGAACCAGAACACCAGCTCGACCATCATTCCCGTGCCACCGAGCAGGATGCCCATGATGATGAAGTCGCTCAGCGTCCACTGCACCTCGTCGGTGAACTGCATCGCGATCAGCGGCAGGGCCAACAAACCCGCTACCATTGACCACCCCGCGATACGCCACCGATGCCGCAACCATCCCCCTACGCCTGTCGCTGCCACCATTGCCCTGCTCCTTTGTTTGGATGAGGGGCGTAGTGTGGTCTGCGATTCGGTGAACCGCATGAGCGCAGGGTGAGGAATTCGTGAGCGACGCCTATGGCGTCAGTATCCGGCGGCTTGGCCATCCTTGCGGGACTCGGTGGCGCCTATATACACCTCGCGCTCGCGGTCATAGCCGATGGCCTGGTAGCCACCGTAATGCCCGCCGCTACTCACGCGGTGGCCCATGGCACGAAGTCGTGCGAGTACTTCGGGGGCGAAGCCCGACTCGACGAACAGCGTGCCACCGTCCGTCATCTCGGACACACCATCGGGTTCGGTGGAGCCGTCGTGACGCATACGCGGGGCATCGCCGGCCTGTTGCAGGTTCATGTCGAAGTCAATGAGGTTGACCAGTATCTGCACATGGCCCTGCGGTTGCATGGCACCGCCCATCAGCCCGAAACTCAGCCACGGATGGTCGTCCTTGGTCACAAATGCGGGAATGATGGTATGGAACGGACGCTTGCCGGGTTGCAATGCGTTCGGGTGGCCTTCCACCAGAGCAAACGCCTCGCCGCGGTTCTGCAGGATGAAGCCGAGACCGTCCGGGGTCATACCAGACCCCATGCCGCGGTAATTGGACTGGATGAGGGACACCATGTTGCCGTCACCATCGGCGACGGTCATGTAGATGGTGTCGGGATGCTCCGGCATGCTGCCGGCAGGCATGCGTGTGGAAGCGCGGTGCGGATTGATTAGTTCACGGCGCTCGTCCGCGTAGTCCTTGGAGATGAGTCGTGCGGTCGGCACGGATGCAAACGCCGGGTCCGCGTAATGCGCGGCGCGGTCTTCGAAGGCGACCTTCTTGGCCTCCGTGAACAAATGCATGTACTCGGCGCTTCCGAATCCCATGCTACGCAAATCATAGGGCTCCAGGAGATTCAGCATCTGCAGCACCGCGATGCCCTGCCCGTTCGGCGGAATCTGCCAGACATCGTAGCCGCGGTAGTTGGTGCTGGCGGGTTCAACCCACTCCGAACGGTGTGCGACGAAGTCCTCGTAACGCAGCAAGCCACCCTGTCGGCGCATATAGGCATCAATGGTGCGGGCAATGTCGCCTTTGTAAAACGCATCGCGACCACCTTCGGCGATGCGCTCCAGCGTGCGTGCAAGTCCCGGGTTGCGGAAAATCTCGCCCTTACGGAACGGTTCACCGTTGTTGGTGAAGGTCTCCGCGAAGTTCTCGTACTGTCCAATGCGCGGAACATTCAGGGACCAGTACCAGGCGATCATCTCCGGCACGGGTACGCCGGCGCGCGCGTAATCAATCGTCGGCTGCAACAGCGCACGCATGGGCAGCCGCCCGAACCGGGCATGCATCTCGAACCATCCATCCACCGTGCCGGGAACGGTCACCGGCAACGGTCCGAAGGGCGGCATCGTCTCACCGTCGTGGCCTGCCGCACGGATGGCTTCAATGGTGGCCAGTGCGGGTGCGCGCCCGGAGGCGTTCAGGCCGTGCAATTGCCCCTCTTTCGCATCCCAGATGAGGGCGAACAAATCCCCACCGATGCCATTGCCGGTAGGCTCTGCAAAGCCCAGGAAAGCGTTGGCTGCGATGGCGGCGTCCACCGCACTGCCGCCGCGTTTGAGGATGTCCAAGGCGACCTGAGTGGCCAGCGGGTGGCTGGTGGCGGCCATGCCGTTCCGGGCAAGGACCTCGGAACGAACCTGGAAGGCGTTGTCGGTATGACGGTCCACGCCGCCAGCGTAAACCGGCACGGCAGCGAGGGCTAGAACGGCAAGCTTTTGGAGCGTTTTCATGGGGTCAGCATAGCACTCAAAGAATGACCGCGGCCCGCTGGGGTATCATCCCCCCATGCTCCGCGACCTCGTTCAAGCCTACCCCGAGCTGGCCGCCATTCTGGTGCTGGTGCTTGGCGTGGTGGTCGGAAAGCTGGCCGAACTGGCCGTGCGCCGCGTACTCGATGTCACCGAACGGCTGGTCAATCGCTACGGCACCCGTGACGAGTCGCTGGTCTCGCCCGTGTTCAAGCAGGGCTTTTCCCTCGTGGTATTCGCCACTGTGTTGGTGTTCGCGGTGGTCGTCGCTGTGCGCCTGCTCGATATCGCTTATCTGACCGCCTGGCTCGAGTCTGTACTCTCCTATGTGCCGCGTTTCGTGCTCGGCCTGTTCATCATCGGCATTGGCCATGTGTTGGGGGCGCTGCTTCGTACGCTCACCGCGGGCGTGGTCGCCAAGGGCGACACGCATGCACTGGTTCCGCGTCTGGTCCACTTCGGCGTTGTGGCCATCGCGGTCATCACCGGCCTGCAGCAGGTCAACATCGACATCTCGTTCATTGTCCAGCTGTCTTTGATTATCCTCGCCGCACTACTCGGCGGACTGTCGCTCGCCTTCGCGCTGGGCGCACGCCAGTATGTGGCCAATTTGCTCGCCCAGTCCGAACTCGCGCGCTACTCGGCAGGTGACCGCCTGCGCATTGATGACGACGAAGGCGTGGTGGTGGAGATCCATCGTACCGGGCTCACACTGGCCACGGATCGCGGCCAGGTTGCAGTCCCCGCATCACGCCTCGCTTCTGGACCGGTTTTGCAGATTGTTGATCCGGCCAACGGCCACTAGACATGGCGGCGCCAAACCCCCTGCGACTCGCCTACGCCCAGCGCTTTCCGGAAGAGATGGCGCGATTGCTCGCCGCTCAGGGAAGCGAGGCCGTGACCGCTGGGCTCGACAATCTGCCTGCCGCCGCGCTCGCGGCGGTGGTCGCACACCTACCCCGTAGCCACGCCCGGCGGGTGCTGGAGCACCAGGATGACAAAACCGTCGGTGACTGGCTGGACGCGTCCGCACTCGACGACGCGGTGGCGATTGCGCGTCATTTGGACGACGACCGCCGCACGCGGGTACTCGAGTCCGTGTCGGCCTTCACGCGACGCGAAGCACTCAGGCGTCTGTTGATTTACCCACGAACCACTGCGGGTGCAGTCGCCGACCCGACAGCGCCGCGACTCGATTCGACACTGAAACTCGATGACGCGCTCGAGCAGTTGCGCGGCGAACAGCCAGAGTCCGAGCGTGCGATTTGGCTCGTTGACACGCAGGGTCGCTACATCGGTCTGCTCGACGCGACCCGTGCGCTCGCCGCCAGCTCCACCCATCGTTCACTGTCCGAGCTCGCCATCACCGTGCGCCCCTTGCGTGCAGACACAACGCTTGTCAGTGCGCGGGACTATCCGGAATGGCGCAAGTATTCCGAACTTCCGGTTGTGGACCACCACGAGAGTTTTCTTGGGTCCATCTCCCACGAGCGCTTGCTGGTCGCGCTTGGCGACGACGCGCGCGCTGAGTCCGGGCTCGGCGATGTCGTCGGTGAACTCACCCAGAAGTACTTCCATGTCATGGGTAGTGTGCTCGGCGAGTTGTTCGGGCTGCGGGCGAAGCGATGACCACCGCAGCGTTGATCGAGAACGAGTTCCTGCGCCGACATCCTTCGGAAGCGGCCGATGCGCTTGAGGGCGTGCCCCCGCGTATGCTCGAGGCCACTGTCCAGTCCCTGGCGCCCGACGCGCTCGCGGTCGCGCTCGAGTTCTCAAGTCCTCCCCGCGCACTGGCGGTCTTCGAGGCGCTGTCGGCTGCTGACCGTAAAGTCCTGGTCGAGCGTGCCGCGCCAAGACTCGCGGTTGCGCTGGTCGCACAACTCTCATCCGACTCACGCGAATCACTGCTCGCCGAACTCTCTTCGGTGGCGCGCAATGACATCGAGAGGATGTTGTCCTACCGCGAGGACTCGGCGGGGCGGCTGATGGACCGCTCTTTCTTGGGCGCGCGTGCCGACATGACTGTCAGCGAAGTGTTGCGTCGCCTGCAGGAGACTACCATCCGCAGTGCGCGATCCTTGTTCGTCATCACCGCAGACGGACGGTTGTCCGGTCGCGTGGACATGCAGGACCTGGCGATGGCGGCCGATGACACACCGGTCGGTGAACTGGTTCACCCGGTGGATATCCTGGTCACGCCGGAAACCAGCCGCGAGGAGTTGGTCGAATTGTTGGAGCGTTCGCTACGCGACTCGGTGCCCGTGGTGGATGTCGGCGGGCAGTTTCTGGGTGTGGTGCGCTATCGCAACCTGTTCCGCGCCATCGAAGATGTTGCGACTGCCGATATGCAGAAGATGGTCGGTGTCAGTCCGGAAGAACGCGCATTGTCCATGCCGGGATTCGCCATACGGCGCCGCCTGCCGTGGCTACACATCAATCTGCTGACTGCTTTTCTGGCCGCCTCCGTGGTCGGCATGTTCGAATCCTTGATTGCACAGTTCACCGCGCTCGCGATTCTGCTACCTGTCGTCGCCGGACAATCGGGTAACGCAGGCGCTCAGGCGCTGGCCGTGACCATTCGTGGTCTCGCACTACGTGAAATCGGGGTTCGCCAGTGGCGTGCGGTCCTGACCAAAGAAGTGTTGGTGGGTCTTGCCAACGGACTCGCACTGGCAGTGACCTGCGGTTTGGCCGTGTACTTGTGGAGCGGTACTTTGGGGCTTGCGTTAATCATCGCCGTGGCGATGGTCATGTCCATGCTTGCTGCAGGTATCGCCGGTGCGTTGGTGCCGTTGATTCTCACACGCTTCGGCCAGGACCCGGCAGTCGCCTCGTCCATCATTCAGACGACCATCACCGATGTGTTCGGGTTCTTCTCGTTCCTGGGCACTGCGACGCTGCTGTCGTTCATGCTGTAGACATGAAAAGGCCGGCGGTTAGCCGGCCTTTGCAGGATGTCCAACATTCGCGGCCAGAGGGCCGCTCCCACGTTTACTCTGCTGCGGGTTCCGGCTGGTCGACCAGCTGGACCAGCGCCATCGGGGCTTTGTCGCCCGGACGGAAACCGACCTTGAGAATGCGCAGGTAGCCACCCGGGCGTGCCTTGAAGCGCGGGCCGAGCTCGTTGAAGAGCTTGGTCACGACTTCACGGTCACGCAGGCGGTCAAACGCCATGCGGCGGCCTGCCAGGCTGTCGGTCTTGGCCAGCGTGATCAGCGGCTCGGCATGGCGACGAAGTTCCTTCGCCTTCGGCAGCGTGGTCTTGATCGTCTCGTGGCGCAGCAAGGAGGCGGTCATGTTGCGCAGCATGGCTGCACGATGACTGCTGTTGCGCGACAGCTGACGGCCGGCATTACGATGACGCATGGGACTTCTCCTCTCCCGGGCGCTTGAGGCCCATCGGCGGCCAGTTTTCCAGTTTGCTGCCCATGGTCAGGCCAAGGTTGGCCAGCACATCCTTGATCTCGGTGAGTGACTTCTTGCCGAGGTTCGGGGTCTTGAGCAGCTCGACTTCGGTGCGCTGCACCAGGTCGCCGAGGTAATGGATGTTCTCTGCCTTGAGGCAGTTGGCGGAACGCACGGTCAGTTCGAGGTCGTCGATCGGCTTGAGCAGGATCGGGTCGACATCGGCTTCAGTGGTGGTCGGTGCTTCGTCCACGGCGCCTTCCAGTTCCACGAACACGGCCAGCTGGCCCTGCAGGATGGTGGCGGCGCGACGAATCGCTTCTTCCGGCTCGATGGTGCCATTGGTCTCGATGTCGATGACCAGCTTGTCGAGGTCGGTGCGCTGCTCGACACGGGCGGACTCCACCGAGTAGGTGACACGGCTGACCGGGCTGAAGGAGGCGTCGAGACGCAGACGGCCGATATGGGCGCCTTCGTCGTCGCTGCTCACATGACCTGCCGGCTGATAACCGCGGCCGCGTGCGACCTTCAGCTTCATGCCGAGCTTGCCCGCGCTGGTCAGGTTGGCGATGACCATCTCCGGATTCAGGATTTCGATGTCATGGTCGAGCTGGATGTCTGCTGCCGTGACCGGGCCCGGGCCCTTCTTGCTCAGGCTCAGCGTGACCTCGTTGCGGCCATGCATACGGATGGCGAGGTTCTTGAGGTTCAGCAGGATATCGACAACGTCCTCCTGCACGCCTTCGATGGTGGTGTACTCGTGGAGCACGCCATCAATCTCGACTTCGGTGACTGCGCAACCCGGCATGGACGACAGCAGGATGCGACGCAGTGCGTTGCCGAGCGTATGGCCGAAACCGCGCTCGAGCGGCTCCAGCGTCAACTTGGCGTGACGCGGTGATTGGGTCTGCACATCGGTCAGATGTGGCTTCAGGAATTCTGTGACGGAAGTCTGCATGCGTTAAAGCCCCGCTATTACTTGGAGTACAACTCGACGACGAGATTCTCGTTGATATCCGGCAGCAGGTCGCCACGCTCCGGAACAGACTTGAAGGTACCCTTGAGGGCTTTCTCGTCCACCTCTACCCAATCCACGAGACCCACTTGGGAAGCGATGGAAAGCGCACTGCCGATACGCAGCTGCTTCTTCGACTTCTCGCGGATTTCGATGATGTCACCGGCGGCGACCTGGTAGGACGGGATGTTCACGACCTTGCCATTCACCATCACGGCCTTGTGGTTCACCAACTGGCGGGCCTCCGCACGCGTGGCCGCAAAACCCATGCGGTACACGACGTTGTCGAGGCGGCACTCCAGCAAGCGCAACAGGTTTTCACCCGTGGAGCCGCGCAACTGCGAGGCCTTCAGGTAATAGTTGCGGAACTGCTTTTCGAGCACGCCGTACATACGGCGCAGCTTCTGCTTCTCGCGCAGCTGCAGACCGTAGTCCGACAGACGACCGCGACGCTGGCCATGCTGACCGGGAGCCGACTCGATGCGGCACTTGGACTCTAGCGGACGGGCGCGGCTCTTCAGGAACAGATCCGTTCCTTCGCGACGCGACAGTTTGCACTTGGGGCCGATGTACTTTGCCATGACTAAACCCTTCTCTTCTTCGGCGGACGACAGCCGTTGTGCGGCATCGGGGTGACGTCGGTGATGCTGAGCACCTTGAAGCCGACATTGTTCAGCGCACGGACCGCGGACTCACGACCGGGGCCGGGGCCGTTGACCATCACTTCGACATTCTTCAAGCCGTATTCCTGCGCGGCGGTGCCAGCCTTCTCGGCGGCGACCTGTGCAGCGAACGGCGTGCTCTTGCGCGAACCACGGAAGCCGGAGCCGCCAGAGGTCGCCCACGACAGGGTGTTGCCCTGGCGGTCGGTGATGGTGATGATCGTGTTGTTGAAGGAAGCGTGAATGTGTGCGACACCGTCGACCACATGCTTCTTGACCTTCTTGCGTGTCTTTGCTGCTGGCTTTGCCATCGTTATCTGACCTTACTTGCGAATCGGACGACGCGGGCCCTTGCGGGTGCGTGCGTTGGTACGGGTGCGCTGGCCGCGGAGCGGCAAGCCGCGACGATGACGCAGGCCGCGGTAGCAGCCCAGATCCATCAGTCGCTTGATGTTCATGGAGACTTCACGGCGCAGGTCACCTTCGACCGTGACCTTGGCCACCTCGGCACGCAAGGACTCAACCTCGCCCTCGCTCAGATCCTTGACGCGCATGTCCTTACGGACACCTGCGGCGTCACAAATCTTGGCGGCGCGGCTGTTGCCAATGCCATAAATCGCGGTCAACGCGATAACCGCGTGTTTGTTGACCGGAATGTTTATACCTGCAATACGGGCCATGCACTCAATCTCCTACGATGGGCGCGCGAAACGCGACAGTTTAGCCCAGAAATACCCTAAAAATCAATGTTCCCAAAAGCTTACGTCAGCCTTGGCGCTGTTTGTGGCGGGCATCCGAACAGATGACCCGGACCACACCGTTGCGGCGGACGATCTTGCAGTTCCGGCACATTTTCTTCACTGAAGCACGTACTTTCATCTCTTTCTCCGAACTGGCCTACCGGATCTGACCCGGTCGGCCGTAACCCTTCAAATTGGCCTTCTTCATCAGGCCCTCGTACTGGTGCGACATCAAGTGCGCCTGCAGCTGCGACATGAAATCCATGGTCACGACCACGATGATCAGCAAGGAGGTGCCACCGAAATAGAACGGCACATTCCAGTAGAGGATCAGGAACTCTGGCAACAGACAGACTGCCGTGATGTAGGCCGCGCCCCAGAAAGTCAGGCGAGTCAGCACGCCGTCCACATACTCTGCAGTCTGCTTGCCTGGCCGGATACCCGGAATGAAGGCACCCGACTTCTTGAGATTCTCTGCCGTATCGCGCGAATTGAAGACCAGCGCGGTGTAGAAGAAACAGAAGAAGATGATCATGCTGGCGTACAGCATCACGTACAGCGGTTGCCCTGGCGACAGACTCTGCGCGATGTCCTGCATCCAGCCCAAGCCGTCCTTGGTGCCGAACCAGCCTGCCATCGTGCCCGGGAACAGGATGATGGACGAGGCGAAGATGGGCGGAATGACGCCGGCCATGTTGAGCTTTAACGGCAGGTGGCTGGTCTGGCCTGCATAGACCTTCCGCCCCTGCTGACGCTTGGCGTAATTGACGGTGATTCGTCGCTGCCCGCGTTCCACGAACACCACGAAAGCCGTGACCACAAGCGCCATGATGAAGATCACCAGGACCAGGAAGGCGGCCATTTCGCCAGTGCGCGTCATCTCGAGGATGCCGCCGATGGCCGAAGGCAGTCCGGCGACGATACCGGCGAAGATGATGATGGAAATGCCGTTGCCAATGCCGCGCTCGGTGACCTGCTCACCCAGCCACATCAGGAACACCGTACCGGTGACCAGCGTGATGGTGGCGGTCATGACGAAGCCAAAGCCCGGCGCGATGACGACATTCTGGTTCTGCAGGGCAAAGGACGCGCCGATGGCCTGGAAGGTCGCGAGCACCACGGTGCCGTAACGGGTGTACTGCGTAATCTTGCGGCGACCGGACTCCCCTTCCTTCTTGAGCTGCTCAAGATAGGGGATGACCACGGTCATCAGCTGCATGATGATGGCCGCGGAGATGTACGGCATGATGCCCAGCGCGAACACGGTCATGCGCTCCAAGGCGCCACCCGAGAACATGTTGAACATGTCGAGGATGGTCCCGCGCTGTGCTTCGAACAGGTTCGCCAACGCGACCGGGTCGATACCCGGCATCGGGATGTGCGCGCCGATGCGGTAAACGATGAGCGCGCCAATGACGAACATCAAGCGATGCTTGAGTTCTGTCAGGCGGCCGATCTCACCGAGACCTGCTGCGATGCTGGCGTCGCCTCTTGCCACTTAGTCCTCGATCTTCCCGCCGGCCGCTTCAATCGCAGCACGGGCACCCTTGGTGACGCCGACACCCTTCAGGGAGACGGCTTTCTCGATCTTGCCCGAGGCGATGACTTTGACGCGGTCGGTGTTGGCCGGGACGATGCCCGCGGTCTTCAGCGCCAGCAAGTCGATGACATCGGCCTCGACCTTCGCCAGCTCATGCAGACGAACCTGCGCATAGGTACGCGACAGGGCGGAACGGAATCCGACCTTCGGCAAACGGCGCTGCAGCGGCATCTGGCCGCCCTCGAAACCAACCTTGTGGTAGCCACCCTTGCGAGCGTGCTGACCCTTGTGGCCACGACCAGCCGTCTTGCCCAGACCGGAGCCCGAGCCGCGACCGACGCGTGTAGGGGCCTGCTTGGACCCGACCGCCGGTGAGAGTTTGTTCAGACGCATGTCAGACTTCCTCCACTTCGAGGAGGTAGTTCACCTTGTTGATCATCCCGCGATTTTCCGGGGTGTCGGCAACCACCACTTCATGATGCATACGACGCAGGCCCAAACCGGTGATCGTCGCCTTATGGGCGGCGAGTCGACCGTGGACACTACGGATGAGCTTCAGCTTGATCACTTTTTTCTTGGTCATTGTGCTCAGCCCCGGATTTCTTCGAGCTTCTTGCCGCGCTTGTCGGCAATCTGCTCCGGCGAATTCATGTCGGCCAGGCCCTTGATGGTGGCACGCACGACGTTGATCGGGTTGCGCGAGCCCATGGACTTCGCCAGGACGTTGTGCACGCCGACAACTTCGAACACGGCGCGCATCGCGCCTCCGGCGATGACACCGGTACCTTCCGAAGCAGGCTGCATGTACACGCGAGTGGCGCCATGCGAGGACTGAACGGCGTAATGCAAGGTGCCGTTGGTCAGGTGCACGCGCTTCATGTTCTTGCGCGCCTGCTCCATCGCCTTCTGGATGGCCAGCGGGACCTCACGGGCCTTGCCGTAGCCGAAGCCAATCTTGCCGTTGCCGTCGCCGACCACGGTGAGCGCGGTAAAACCGAACTGGCGTCCACCCTTGACGACCTTGGCCACGCGATTGATCGTGACCAGCTTCTCCATCAAGCCGTCGCCTTTTGCCTGGTTGTGATCCATGTTCGCCATGTCTTAAAACTCCAATCCACTTTCGCGCGCGGCGTCTGCCAGCGCTTTGACCCGGCCGTGGTAACGGAAGCCGGAACGATCGAACGCAACCTTGGTGATGCCCTTGGCCTTGGCCTTCTCGGCGATGGCCTTGCCCACGGCAACGGCTGCGTCGGTGTTGCCCGTGCCTTTCAGATCCTTGCGGATGTCTGCCTCGACCGTGGATGCGGCCGCAACGACCTGCGAACCCTCCGGCGAGATGAGCTGTGCGTAGATGTGACGCGGCGTGCGGAAAATGCACAGCCGGAACGCACCCACATCGCGGATACGGGCCCTTGCACGGGCCGCACGACGCATTCTTGATGTTTTCTTCTCGTTCATTTTCCCGCCTTACTTCTTCTTGGCTTCTTTACGGACGACGTGTTCGTCGGAATAGCGCACGCCCTTGCCCTTGTAGGGCTCCGGCGGACGGTAACCGCGGATCTTCGCGGCAACTTCGCCCACCAGCTGGCGGTCGCAGCCCCGGACCACGATTTCGGTCTGGCTCGGGGTCTCGATGGTGATGCCCTCCGGCACCGGGAAATTCACCGGGTGGGAGAAGCCCAGGGTCAGGTTCAGGACCTTGCCCTGCGCTTGTGCGCGGTAGCCAACGCCGACCAGCTCCAGCTTCTTCTCGAAGCCCTCGCTGACGCCTGTGACCATGTTCGCTGCCAGTGCACGCGTAGTGCCTGCCAAGGCCATGGACGACTGCAACGCGTCACGCGGCGCGAAGGTGAGGACGTTGTCCTCGAACTTGACCTCGACGGAATCGTTCACCGGCAGCTCCAAGCGTCCTTTGGACCCCTTGACCGACAGCACGGAACCGTTGACGGCGACGTCTACACCCTTGGGGATGGAAACCGGCTTCTTGGCAATTCTGGACATATCAGCTCACCACGCACAGGACTTCGCCACCATGACCAGCGGCGCGCGCAGCGCGGTCGCTCATCACACCGTGGGAAGTGGAAACAATCGCGATGCCAAGACCACCCTGCACGGACGGGATGTCATCACGGCCACGGAAAATCCGCAGGCCCGGCTTGCTCACGCGGTCGATCTGCGCGATGACCGGACGGCCTTCGTAATACTTGAGCGCGACGGTCAGCGTCTTCTTGTTGCCCGGGGCCTCGGCGGTATGGAAGTCGAGGATGTAACCCTCGTCCTTCAACACCTGCGCAATGGACACCTTGACGTTCGAAGACGGCATCGTCACTTCTGTCTTGCCAGCGGTCTGCCCGTTACGGATGCGGGTCAGGAGGTCGGCAATCGGATCGGTCATGCTCATATCAATTCACCCTTACCAGCTGGCCTTGACGAGACCAGGGACGTCGCCGCGCATTGCGGCCTCACGCAGCTTGTTACGGCCAAGACCGAACTTGCGGTAGTAGCCGTGCGGGCGGCCGGTCAAGCTGCAGCGGTTACGCTGACGGACCGGGCTGCCATCACGCGGCAACTTGGCAAGGTTTTCGACCGCGGTGAGGCGTTCCTCATCGCTGATCTCCGGATTCTTGATCAGAGCCTTCAGCTGCGCACGCTTGGTGGCGTACTTCGCCGCCGCCTTCTTGCGCCGCTTCTCGCGTTCGATCATTGAAGTCTTGGCCATCGGTATATCCTCAGTTTCTGAACGGGAAGTTGAACGCTTTCAGCAGCGCTTTGGCTTCCGCGTCGGTCTTGGCGTTGGTGGTGATGGTGATGTCCATGCCACGCACCGCGTCGATTTTCTCGTACTCGATTTCAGGGAAGATGATCTGTTCCTTGACGCCCATGCTGTAGTTGCCTCGGCCATCAAAGGACTTGCCGTTCACGCCGCGGAAGTCTCGCACGCGCGGCAGCGCGATGGAGACCAGGCGGTCCAGGAAGTCGTACATCCGCTCGCGGCGCAGGGTCACCTTGCAGCCGATGGGCCAGCCGTCACGGATCTTGAAGCCGGCGATGGACTTGCGCGACAGCGTGACAATCGGCTTCTGGCCGGAAATCTTCACCATGTCGGCGACAGCGTTGTCCATGACCTTCTTGTCGGCCACGGCCTCGCCCACACCCATGTTCAGCGTGATCTTGGTGATCTTCGGGACCTCCATCGGGTTCTTGTACCCGAACTGCTTCATCAGGTCCTTGACCACCACGTTCCGGTAATGCTCTTGCAATCTGGCCATATCAGACATCCACGACTTCGTTATCGGACTTGAAGAAACGCACCTTGCGGCCGTCCTCCAGCACCTTGAATCCGACCCGGTCGCCCTGCTTGGAGCGCGGGTTGTAAAGCATCACATTGGAAGCATCCATGGATGCTTCCTTCTCGACGATGCCGCCGGTCTCACCCTTGTTCGGGTTCGGACGGGTGTGCTTCTTGATCATGTTCACGTTCTCGACCAGGACGCGACCATTCGCCAACACCTTAAGTACGGTGCCGCGACGACCCTTGTCCTTGCCGGCGATCACGATGACATCGTCGCCTTTCTTGAGTTTGTTCATTTTTCTACCCTCGACCTCAGAGCACTTCCGGTGCCAGCGAGATGATCTTCATGAAACGTTCGCCACGCAGCTCACGGGTCACTGGCCCGAAGATGCGGGTGCCGATCGGCTGCAGCTGGTTGTTCAGCAGCACCGCGGCATTGCTGTCGAAACGGATTAGCGATCCGTCCGGGCGACGTACACCCTTTCTGGTGCGAACGACGACGGCGTTGTAAACCTCGCCCTTCTTGACCTTGCCACGCGGGATAGCGTCCTTGACGCTGACCTTGATGACATCGCCGATATGGGCGTAACGACGCTTGGAACCGCCCAGCACCTTGATACACATCAGGCGCCGTGCCCCGCTGTTGTCAGCCGCCGTAAGCGTGCTCTGCATCTGAATCATGGCTAGTTACTCCGCAGCCTTTTCGACGACATTGACCAAGCGCCAGGCTTTATGGCGCGAAATCGGTCGACATTGCGCGATGGCGACAACGTCACCCTCGCGGCACTCATTGTTCTCATCATGGGCCTTGAGCTTGGAGGAGCGCTTGATGTACTTGCCGTACAACGGGTGCTTCTCCTGACGCTCGACCAGGACGGTGATGGTCTTGTCCATCTTGTTGCTGACCACCCTTCCGGTGACCGTACGGACTGTGCTCTGCTCGCTCATCACGCTGTACCTGCCTTGGCCTTCTCGTTCAATATCGTTTTGATGCGCGCGATGTTCTTGCGCACCTTGCTCATCTGGTCCGGTCGGGCCAGCTGACCGGTGCCACGCTGCATGCGCAGGTTGAACTGCTCGCGCAGCAGGCCCAGGAGTTCCTCACGGAGTTCCTGCTCGCTCTTGTTACGAAGGTCGCTCGCGTTCATCACATCACCGTCCGGGTCACGAAAGTGGTGGCGATGGGCAACTTGGTGGCGGCCAGACGGAACGCCTCGCGGGCGATCTCCTCGGTGACGCCTTCCATCTCATAGAGCACGGAGCCAGGCTGCACCTTGGCTACCCAGTACTCGACGTTGCCCTTGCCCTTACCCATACGGACTTCCAGCGGCTTCTTGGAAACCGGGACATCCGGGAAAACACGGATCCAGATTTTGCCGCCACGCTTCACATAGCGGGTCATGGCACGACGGGCAGCCTCGATCTGGCGGGCAGTGATACGACCGCGGTCGGCGGCCTTCAGCCCGTACTCACCGAAGCTGACCTGGTTGCCAGAGGTGGCGAGACCGCGGTTGCGGCCCTTGCGCATCTTCCGGAACTTGGTTCGTTTTGGCTGCAGCATTTCTGCGACTCCTTACTTCTGGGCCTTGTCGGCGGCCGGAGCCTGACCGATGGTGTTCGGGTCGAACACCTCACCCTTGAAAATCCAGACCTTCACGCCAATCACCCCATAGGTGGTTGCCGCTTCGGCGAATCCGTAATCAATGTCTGCGCGCAGTGTATGCAGGGGCACACGACCCTCGCGGTACCACTCGCTGCGGGCAATCTCGGCGCCGTTCAGGCGGCCGGCGACATGCACCTTGATACCCAGCGCACCGAGGCGCATGGAGTTCTGCACGGCGCGCTTCATGGCGCGGCGGAACATGATGCGGCGCTCCAGCTGCTGCGCAATGCTCTCCGCCACCAGCTGGGCATCCAGCTCTGGCTTGCGGATTTCCTCGACGCCGATATGCACATCGTCCATCGGCAGGGACAGCATCTGCGACACTTCCTTGCGCAGCGCTTCGATATCCTCGCCCTTCTTGCCAATCACGATGCCGGGACGGGCGGTGTGAATGGTGATGTTCGCCTTCTTGGCCGGACGCTCGATCTGAATGCGGCTCACGGAAGCCTGCGACAACTTCTTCTTCAGGAAGTCGCGGACCTTCAGGTCGCTGGCGAGCAAACCCGCGTAATCACGCGTGTTCGCGAACCATTTCGAAGTCCAGTCCTTGGCGATGCCGAGGCGGATACCGGTTGGATGTACTTTTTGTCCCATTGACGCTCTCTCTACTCGTCCGCGACCGTCACAGTGATGTGACTGGTCCGCTTGAGGATGCGATTACCACGGCCCTTGGCACCAGCGCGCATGCGCTTGTACGTCGGACCCTCGTCGACGGTGATGGCGGCGACTTTCAGCTCGTCGACGTCTGCACCGGCGTTGTTTTCGGCGTTGGCGATGGCCGATTCCAGAACCTTCTGCACGATGACTGCAGCCTTCTTGTGGCTGAAGGTCAGGGTCCGGAGGGCGCTGTCCACACTCTGGCCGCGAATCTGGTCAGCGACCAGGCGACACTTCTGAGCGGAGATCCGCGCGAATTTGTGTTTGGCAAAGGCCTGCATAGTCATGCTCCTTACTTGACCTTCTTGTCGCCGGTGTGACCCTTGAACGTACGGGTCGCAGCGAACTCACCGAGCTTGTGGCCAACCATGTTCTCGGAAATCAGAACCGGCACATGCTGGCGGCCGTTATGGACAGCAATCGTCAGACTCACCATCTCCGGCGTGACCATCGAACGACGCGACCAGGTCTTGATGGGTCGGCGGTTGTTCGTGGCAATCGCTGCCGTGACTTTGGCAGCCAGGTGCGCATCGATGAACGGGCCCTTTTTGATTGAACGTGGCATCAGCTACCCCTTACTTCTTGCGACGGCGCACAATCATGCCGTCGGTCCGCTTGTTGTTACGGGTCTTCTTACCCTTGGTCTGCACGCCCCACGGTGTTACCGGGTGCTTGCCCATGTTGCGTCCCTCACCACCGCCGTGCGGATGGTCTACCGGGTTCATGGCCGTGCCACGAACGGTCGGACGGATACCGCGCCAGCGCTTGGCACCGGCTTTACCCAGTGAACGCAGGCTGTGCTCCGAGTTGCCAACCTCACCGATGGTGGCGCGGCACTCGACATGAACCTTGCGCATTTCGCCGGAACGGAGACGCAGGGTGGCGTACGCGCCTTCACGCGCGACCAGCTGCACCGTGGCACCTGCACTGCGGGCCAGCTGTGCGCCCTTGCCCGGCTTCAGCTCCACGCAATGCACCTGGGTACCGACCGGGATGTTGCGCAGCGGCAGGGCGTTGCCCGCCTTGATCGGCGCTTCCGCACCGGAACGCAGTTCCTCACCGGCACTCACGCCCTTCGGCGCGATGACATAACGACGCTCGCCGTCGGCGTACAGCAACAGGGCCAAATGCGCGGTACGGTTCGGGTCGTACTCGAGACGCTCGACACGGGCGGCGATGCCGTCCTTGTCGCGCTTGAAGTCCACGAGGCGGTAATGCTGCTTGTGCCCACCGCCCTGGTGACGGGTGGTGATGCGGCCAACATTGTTGCGGCCACCGTTCTTCGACTTCTTCTCGACCAGCGAGGACACCGGCTTGCCCTTGTGGAGCTCAGGGGTGGAGACGGTGACAACGAAGCGACGACCTGCGGAAGTCGGCTTGGCTTTTTGTACTTTCTGGATGCTCATGTCGGTCAGCCCTCACTACCGGCCAGTTCAATTGACTGACCCTCGGCCAAACTCACGTAGGCCTTCTTCCAGTTGCTGCGCTTACCCTGCGTCTGGCCGAAGCGCTTGACCTTGCCACGCACATTCGCGACCTGGACATCGGCAACCTTGACGTCGAACAACAGCTCGACGGCCTGGCGGATTTCTTCCTTGTTCGCGTCCGGGAGTACCTTGAACACGACCTGGTTCGACTGCTCCTGCAGGCGCGCGCCCTTCTCGGACACGTGCGGCGTGAGCAGTACATTCATCAGTCTCTCTTTGCTGCTCATGCCAGCCACTCCTCAAGGCTACGCACCGCGCCTACCGACATCAGCACCTTCTCGAAGCCGATGAGGGAGACCGGGTCGACGGCGGCGACATCACGCACATCCACCTGGTGCAGGTTGCGGGCGGCGAGATACAGGTTCTCGCTCACTTCGTTGGTCACGATTAACACATTGTCGAGGCCCATGTCCTTGAGCTTGCCCAACAGCTGCTTGGTCTTCGGTGCGTCTACCGCGAAATCCTCAACGACGACCAGACGCTCCTGCCGTACCAGCTCGGAGAGAATGGCGCGGATGGCACCGCGGTACATCTTGCGGTTGACCTTCTGGCTGTGGTCACGCGGGACAGCGGCGAAAGTGGTACCACCGCCACGCCAAATCGGGCTGCGGATGGAACCGGCGCGGGCACGACCCGAACCCTTCTGGTTCCAAGGCTTGGCACCACCGCCACGGACCTGGGCGCGCGTCTTCTGCGCCTTGGTGCCGGCGCGTGCGCCTGCCATGTAGGCCGTTACAACCTGGTGGACCAGCGACTCGTTGAAGTCCCCGCCGAAAGTGGCGTCGGAGACCGTGACAGTGCCGTTGGCATTCTGAAGTTGGAGTTCCATGTCGTCTCCTTAAACCCGTGCCTTGGAGGCCGGGCGGACAATGACATTGCCGCCGCGTGCGCCCGGCACCGCACCCTTGATCAGGATGACGTTGCGCTCGGCGTCCACACGGACGACTTCGAGGTTCTGGATGCTGCGGCGGACGTTGCCCATGTGGCCGGACATCTTCTTGCCCTTGAACACGCGACCCGGGGTCTGGTTCTGGCCGATGGAACCCGGCACGCGGTGCGAGACCGAGTTGCCATGGGTCGCGTCCTGCATGGCGAAGTGCCAACGCTTGACGGTACCTGCGAAGCCCTTACCGATGGTGGTGCCGGTCACATCGACCATCTGCCCCGGCTGGAACACATCGACCTTGAGCTCGCTGCCGACATCGACGCCGTCGCCTTCGCCATCGGCAAGGCGGAATTCCCACAGGCCGCGGCCCGGGGCAACACCGTTCTTGGCGAAATGGCCCGCGAGGGGCTTGGTGACACGGGAAGCGCGACGCTCCCCTGCGGTGACCTGCAAGGCACGGTAGCCGTCGTTCTCCAGGGTCTTTACCTGGGTCACGCGGTTAGGCTCCGCCTCGATAACGGTCACCGGCACGGAGACGCCGGCATCGGTGAAAATGCGGGTCATGCCGCATTTGCGACCTACGATTCCAATTGGCATTTCTTTAACCTCGTTCACCGCACCGACTTCAATTGGCCAGTGCTGAATACACACAAAAGAGCCGCGCATTGTATCCCAGCTTCGGGGGCCTGCGCTAGCCCCCTGGATTGCTTAATTCAGCTTGATCTGGACATCCACGCCGGCGGCCAGGTCCAGCTTCATCAGGGCATCCACGGTCTTGTCCGTGGGGTCCACAATGTCCAGGATCCGCTTATGGGTCCGGATTTCGTACTGGTCGCGGGCGTCCTTGTTCACATGCGGCGAGATCAGGATGGTGTAGCGCTCGATCTTCGTCGGCAGCGGAATCGGGCCCTTCACATGGGCACCGGTGCGCTTCGCGGTTTCGACGATTTCCTTGGTGGACCGGTCGATCAGGCGATGATCGAAGGCCTTCAGGCGGATACGGATGGTCTGGGTTGCCATGGGTCTTTGATTCCTTACGCGATGATCTTGGCGACGACGCCGGCACCGACCGTACGACCACCCTCGCGGATGGCGAAACGGAGGCCGTCTTCCATCGCGATCGGGTTGATCAGGGTCACCGTCATCTTCACGTTGTCACCCGGCATCACCATCTCAATACCGGACGGCAGCTCACAGCTACCCGTCACGTCGGTGGTCCGGAAGTAGAACTGCGGCCGGTAGCCGTTGAAGAACGGGGTGTGACGACCACCCTCTTCCTTCGACAACACATAGACCTCAGCTTCGAACTTGGTGTGTGGCTTGATTGAGCCCGGCTTGCACAGCACCTGGCCGCGCTCAACCTCGTCACGCTTGGTGCCACGCAGCAACACGCCGACGTTGTCGCCCGCTTCGCCCTGGTCCAGCAGCTTGCGGAACATCTCGACACCCGTCACCGTCGTCTTCTGCGTATCGCGGATACCCACGATCTCGATTTCGTCGCCAACCTTCACAATCCCGCGCTCGATACGGCCCGTCACCACCGTGCCACGACCCGAAATCGAGAACACGTCCTCGACCGGCATCAGGTAGGCACCGTCAATGGCGCGCTCCGGCTGCGGAATGTAGGTGTCCAGCGCATCAATCAACTGCTGGATCGCCGGCGTACCAATCTCCGACTCATCGCCTTCCAGCGCCTTCAGCGCCGAACCCTTGATAATCGGGGTGTCGTCGCCCGGGAACTCGTACTGGTTCAGCAGGTCACGGACCTCCATCTCCACCAGCTCCAGAAGCTCAGGGTCGTCGACCATGTCGCACTTGTTCATGAACACCACGATGTAAGGAACACCTACCTGGCGTGCCAGCAGGATGTGCTCACGCGTCTGCGGCATCGGGCCGTCAGCAGCCGACACCACCAGAATCGCACCGTCCATCTGTGCCGCACCCGTGATCATGTTCTTCACATAGTCAGCGTGGCCCGGGCAGTCAACGTGCGCGTAATGGCGGTTGTCCGACTCGTACTCAACGTGCGCGGTCGCGATCGTGATACCACGTGCGCGCTCTTCCGGAGCGTTGTCGATCTGGTCGTAGGCCTTCGCCTCTCCACCGAACTTCTTCGCCTGCACCACCGTCAGCGCTGCAGTCAAAGTCGTCTTACCGTGGTCAACGTGACCCACCGTGCCGACGTTCAGATGGGGCTTTTTACGCTCAAATTTTTCTTTTGACACTGTCTTCTACTCCGGGATCAGGATGCTTTCTTGATAACGGCCTCGGCGACATTCGCCGGTGCCTCGTTGTACTTCGAGAACTCCATGGTGTAGACCGCACGACCCTGCGTGGCTGAACGCAGGTCGGTGGCATAGCCGAACATCTCGGCCAAAGGCACCTCGGCGCGGACAATCTTGCCGGCCGGTGCGTCTTCCATACCCTGGACCAAGCCACGACGACGGTTGAGGTCGCCCATGACATCGCCCATGTAATCTTCAGGTGTCACCACTTCGACCTTCATGATGGGCTCGAGCAGGACCGGGCTGGCCTTGCGCGCGCCTTCCTTGAAGCCCATGGAACCGGCGATCTTAAACGCCATTTCCGAGGAGTCGACATCATGGTAGGAACCGTCGAACAGCGTGACCTTGACGTCCACCACCGGGAAGCCGGCGACGACACCGTTCTGCAGCTGTTCCTGGATGCCCTTGTCCACGGCCGGGATGTATTCCTTCGGCACCACACCGCCGACGATGGCATTGACGAACTCGTAGCCGGTGCCCGCTTCTTTCGGCTCCAACTTGAGCCAGACATGGCCGAACTGGCCACGACCACCGGACTGGCGAACGAACTTGCCTTCCTGCTCGACGGTCGCGCGGATGGTCTCGCGGTAGGCGACCTGCGGCTTGCCGACATTCGCCTCG
>CAZKFT010000029.1:0-24498 GCA_964552205.1 uncultured Gammaproteobacteria bacterium | reverse complement strand
TCCCGCCTTTGTGAAAGAAAAAGTGGATATGATTGAGATTGCTCAAGAAATGGAAACCTATGTCCGCGAACATGAAGAAAAACTTGACAAGATGAAAGAAAATGAATTGATTCAATATCTCATCAAGGCAGACTACAAATTTACTTTGCTCTACAAAAAGGAACCTGCCTTTTTCTTTCTTGCTATGAAACTAAAATTGTTCCAAGGGACGGAAGGACAGTTTTTGCTCAAAATTTTGGAAAATCGCGAAAATGCAGAACATGTTAAAAGTCTTCTCCAACAACAAAGCAAGGCGATGCTTGAAGCCATTGCAAAAGGCCAGGAATATGCACCACAGAAATAATAGTTATGAAGTCTTATATGAAAACATTAACCTTTCAAAATCAATGAAATTTTGTTCCTATTTATTGCCATTTACTGTTTATTTTTAGGCGTCATGAGCATCGTAAACACATTTGTGAGATTGATGCGTACTTGCAGACTTTCGATATCCTCTTCACCATACGTAATCAGAATATTGTCACCATCCAAAACAATACCAGCTGCGTACTGAACGAGAGGGGTTCGTCTCTGTGTGGGAAAACGAAAGGGTTTGCTATATGAGAGGATTGAGAATGGTGCAACGGGCAAAAATGTGTAAAACCTATGCCGGTAATCTTGTTCCAATCTGCGATGATGAGAAAGAACCAAGTAGCAATTTCGTTGTGGGATGAACAATGGTTGAGCACCTCCACGCCATTCTTTTAAAACCGCAAAAGAAGGAGTATTTGCCACTTCGGTGCACACTCCTGAGCTGGTATCGCACTTTAGAATAACATGAGGGCATATGGAATAAATGAGGTGGAGTTGGTTGTCGAAAAAGAAAGGCATCCAGTTTTTTTCAATTAAAAGCGGCTTTGGTGACTTCAGGTCGACAAGGGTGTCAACGTACATAGATTGGTTTCTGAACAGACTTTCAACGGGGTATTGGATCAGACACATGCTTCTTGCAAGTGTAGGATTCGATAGTCTCCTATTGCCAAGCAAAAATAATGTACTCTGGTGGCAAACAATTCTAATATCTTCAATTCCGTTAGGAAAATTGTATTGAAACAACTTTTGCTCCAAAAAAGGCCTGAATAATATTGGCCACGTTCGATCCAACGAAGGGCTGTAAAGAAAGGTATGTGATTCAATCTCGTTCCACTTAACTTTCAGCGGATTTCTGTACGACCAATTACACACCCGATAGGTATATAACAAAGATAGATCAGGCAATCTACAAACCGAAGGGTTGTACACAAACCAATTCGTAAACTCGGGTTTCACAAGAGTGATATTCTTAATTCCATGAAATGGTTGAATATACTTAGATTTATGGTGGATGTAAAAAGCCACGCTGGTAACAATGGCCAAGATAATAAACACGAAAAAAAAAATTAAGAGTATTTTTAGGATTTTCATAATAGCAACATGACCTTCTACTAAAATAAAGTGATTATATAAAGTCATTACATAAATTTTAAACAAGTGTTCCGATCCTTATCTTTTTGATAGTTTATTTCCATTTTTGAATTGATTTTTTGGCCACTTTTTTAGATTGAAAGTGACTCGGCAAATCTTGAGTACGGATTGTTGAATCGTTGTTTTCGGGATACGTGAAAATAGAATATTTAAAAAAATAAGTGGTTGCCAAGTGATAAACAATAATATCGGCAATCGGCTTAATATGAAAATTCATTAGGTTGGGTTTTTTATATCTATGAAGAGCCAGTATTTCGCCTGCTCCTTTTTTGTTGATGACATATGATAATGCTGAAAAATACCTACAAGAGAGATATGGATTATATAGCTTGTTTAACAGTTTCTGTCTTTGTGGAGGAATAATAAAAGCTAGAGAAATGATTTCCCAATCTTTTGGAGCGTTTTGAATAATTTCTTGAATACTCATCTTCCAGTAGGGCATAAATTCAAACGACAAATCATCTTCACAAATAATGCCTATCTCTTCACCCGAGTTGGCAAACTCTTCGATCGCTTTCAAATGACTCAGAGTACACCCATATTCAGATGGTGAGAGTCGATCGTCCAAGACCGGCACTTTTCTTCCATCGATTGCCTCTACACGTTTGAACGTGAGCGAGTGCTCTCTAAATTGTTTTTCCATTCGTTCGCGGCGTTCTACCGACTTTTCCATGTTGATGTAATAAAAAGTAGGACGGTCTTTTAACAACTCTTGACTCGACCTTGGGATGTTGCTGCCAACGCATTTCGATCCCTGACCGAATATCAAAAACATCGATGTAACGAACGAAATAATCATAAATATTGCTAGTAAAATCGACAAGATAACCACTTTCATTTTTCAATACTATTGTAAAATACCTTTGAAAATATTGTTTCTTTATTTATAAATCACCAGAGCCATATTTGCTTCCTGGCGACAGATGGGGCAAGTGCCAATCTCGACCATCTTTTGGGCACACTCCTGACAAAAACTAAAGTGCCCACACGGGACCAGAGCAGACGTTTGAGTTGAATCCAGGCATACTTTACATTCATTTACTTCATCTTGTGATGTATGGCTTTTGGTTGATCTCTTCTTTTTCTTTTTCTTTTTGGTGTGTTCAGTTCTGACTTGTTGTTGTTGCATTTGAGGAAGAAAACACTTGATGATCGTGACCAAAACAGGATTATCCACATCTCGAATGGCTTCCACCATCCCAGGAAGGAATGACAAATCGGTGCAAGATTCCAACATCATAACCACAGCCTCTTTAAAGTCGACAGCACAAGCCTCCATCAAAGCAGACCAACCAGAAGATTGTTGGTGTGGACTTGCACCTGCTTCTAATAACATTGAAACCACACGTTCATCTCGACAGTGGATTGCCTGCACCAAGGGATAAAAATATTCAAACTTGGCATGCACATTTGCCCCTTGGTTGATTAAGAAACGGACAAAGTCTAGTTCTGCATCGTCGAGTCGTTGGTGCTTGGTTAGGATATACATCAAAGGAGGCATTCCCTCAGCACGAACGGGAGTATTCACCCCCAACCTTTTTACTAGATATTTGGCTACTTCCAAAACACGATGTGAAATGACAGATTCGATAATGGTGCGTCCAAAGAACTTGTGATGAATAAAGTCTTCGTCATTGACAACAGCTTCACAGAGGGTTTTGACAAATTCGGGGTTTGGTTTTTCATGGTGGGTAATTGCATATCCTAATGGGCAACCAACCGATTTTTTGGATGAAGCACAAAGTGGATTGGCTCCTCGTTCTAAAAGTAATTTGATGATTCGTATGTTTTGATGTTTGATGGAGAAATGTAAAGGCATCATCCCTTGATCATTCTCAAAGTGCATGTCTGGGTTGTATTTCAGAACGTGTTTTACATCCGAAAGAGAATTGTTATTAATATGGTACATCAACGAGTAGTTCATATCTGCTTTGGACATTGCATTTGGGTTTGCAGTAAAGGTAAACATTTTTCACAATTTTTAAATTATGTTTGCTCGACCTCGGCTCGCGACCTTGTTGAAGACCCGATCGTGATTCGGTCGTGAGCGCTTGAACTTATTTTTAGCTGTTGGATCCACCCATAATTTTTCAAGATGGGCAAGGCACGAAAATTAATTCCAATTACTACACCTTATCAAAAACCAAAGCCTCCTCTCGGCATTACTTCTTATCAAGTATTGTCCTACTGGCCGGATCAAGGGACTATCACACTTCGATTTCCCGATGGTGTTAAACAAGAAACCATTGTGGACACCCTAAATCATATTCACAAACAAGAAGAACTTGCCAAAAAGCACAACATCACGTTTCATCCTGACGAGGACACTGATGGAGAAAGCCTCGGAAGCCAAGATTCTGAAGAGGAGGAAGAAGTTGAAGAAGAAGAGGAAGAGGAAGATGATTTTATTGAGAAAGACAAAGAATAAGAAGTCGTTGAAGAGAATAGTGAGGATGAAACCCATGAATAAAATCTTGACGAAGTTTTACAATTGAGTCAATAGATGAGATTAGAAAACGAGAAACTTCGAGTGATGAATGAACAACTTAATTCGAAAGTTTCCAAATTAGAAGAAAAAGTTAACCGATTGGAGGCTAAGCTTGCGTTGACTGAACAATATGCGATTCTTCGTCAATTTGCCATTAACGTAGAATATGAATTGAAAGACATGATGCTCCGACATTTGGGGAAACCAGGAACGGAATATGAAATAACCAACACCGATATCAATTCGATAAAAATCCCTCCAAATGAACTCTCGTCTGCCCTAAAAGGCTGGTTTGGTGAATCTTCAAATATTCAATCCGAATTTGAAACGCTCAAAGAATCTTTGCGTTGGATGAAATCTTATTTTCATACTTCTGCTCATCCTGTGCAATTTGGTAAACATATTCCAATCTTATTTTTAATGGAGTAGAAAGTGGACGTCGAGTCTATGCCGAAGATATAAAAGAAATAGCCAACGTTATCCAGGAAATACCAAAGGGGGTAAGAACAAAATTTACTGTGGCACCTGATGACGTGAAAACAATTTGTCTTCAATCCGCTACGAAACTTGAAGAGATTCGTAAGAGCCAGAAGGTTGAAGAATATTTGTTCAATTAAACTGTCCTCCTAACAAAGAGTGATTATCTTTTGTAATAAATCTTTTCACTTTGTACATTAGAATAGGCATTTGTAATATTGTCAGAGAAATGGAGGGAGATCAAATTGAAAAAGTCAAGTGCTTTGACCCTTGGAAACGAATTCTTATTATAACACTGGTGCTGGTTGCTGTAGAAATTCTTCTCATTGTTATGATCGCCATTTTCTTTGGAGGTAAAAAAGAAGAACCCGAAACCCCTTTTCCTTTCAAGTATGAACTTGATCCCAGTTTAAACGATTATGGAGTTCTCAATATGTATGTGACCAACACTGGAGCAGACACACCACTCAACCCGTGTCTCCCTGGCGACACTCTTGCCGGAGGCAACCTCAACAGCGGCATTCCAGACAGTGACCATCTCTGGCTCTGTCAAGAAAAGGGCAGAGCCCCAACCGGAATTGTGGATTTCAAAGTGGTCAGCTCCACCAACCCTTTTGTCCAATGCCCAGAAGGCTACATGCGGCATGAAACCAACCTCAACAGCGGCGTACAGGAAATTAGCAGGTGGTCGTATCTCTGCAAAAAATATGGACCTCCTCCTTATGTCGAAGATGTCTCTGTCACTATCTCGGAAAATGGTGATTTCGTTCGATGTCCCGATGGCTACTGGAATCTCGCAGACACTGGTATCAACTACGGTACTTCGAGTCGCTCCTTTATCGAGATATGCGGTAAAAAGAGTTATAAATAAAGCGCCTATCGCCAAAGATGGAGAGATATGATGGATAAATGGAATCTCATCGGTCTGCTTACGAGTGTTATTGTTCTTTGATTCGAGAAGAAACCTCACACCCACGTGTGAAAAAAAGAGTCGTAATTGAGAGTGTGGAAAATGCAGATGATTACGGGTTTGTTGCTACTTTTCAGAGATCCTCGGGCCAAAAACTGACACTCTACTTGTTCCGCAAATATTCCAACCCAGGCGAGTTTGGTCATTACTGGTACCAATTGGAAAACAGCGAGCGTCTCAAAACAATCATCGAACTGCCTCTTTGGCGAATTCATCCAACTCTTTACATTTTCCGGCCTTTTCTTATCGAGGACGACGAAGAAGAAATCTTGCGTCGTATGACAATACAAAGTTTTGCGCCCTAAACCCTTTTCTCTTGATGGAGAAAGCAAAAAATGTCCAACTTTGAAAAGGTGGTTGATTTTAATCACCAGTTTGGGGTTTTGCAAAACAAAGATCTGAGACCCAGAACCCGAGTGTTTGAAGAGGACCCCTCGGTCATCCAACGACCGCTTGATCTCATTCGAGAAGAAATGAAAGAATTGGAAGACGCTGTCAAGGAGAAGGATTTCAAGGAGGTTGTAGATGCTTTAACTGATATCCTTTATGTTGTTTATGGAATGGGAGCAAGACTTGGCATCAACATGGACGAGGCCTTCCAGTTGGTTCATGAGAATAACATGTCCAAACTCTGTCGAACAGAGACAGAAGCTCGCTGCTCGGTCGAGCATTATGCCGAAAACAAGGAGAAATTTGGTTATGATTCCCCTCAATACCGCCCTGCTCCTGATGGCAAGCATTGGGTTGTCTATAATGCATCAACTCACAAAGTCCTCAAATCAGTCCTATGGAAACCAGTGGACCTCACCTCTGTGATTTCAGATTCGTGAATAAAAGAAAGGAAAAGAATCCATGTATTATTAAATATTGGAATCGGCATTTGCTGCATTTCTTGTGCGAACCATTCCTCCTGGCAACAATTCGATTCGAGAGTTGGGTCCATTATCTCGAACTTCTCGCTTGAGGGCGGCAAGGACCTGTTGATTTGATAATTGCGTTTCAGGAAGCAAGGAGAAGCCTTGGAAAATATGATAGACGTGCGTCACCAAAATAGGAGAGGGAAGGTCAGTGGGGATTTCCACATTCGGTGTTTCGGTTTCAATAAAGTCCTTCCATTTGTATTGGTCCACAGCAAGATAGAGTTCAGGACGAGTCGCTCGAAATTGTTGACGCTTTGTAAATAAGGATTGATGATCGTTTTCATATTCAGGCCCATAAAGTCGAAATTGAATAGCATCAACCACCAATTTCTTATAGGAATCTCCATCCACCCCCTGAATTTTTGAAAGAAGATATCGATCTGTGTCAGTGATCAAATCATTTGGAATCACAAATCTTCTCGTCACATGAGGATATTTCGTATTTTCAAGAAGAATTTCATTGACAAGAGTAAAGGAAGGCTGAGCCATTGTTGCACGAGAAATTAAAAATTGAAATTAAACTGGAGAGAAGGGGAAATTGACATGGTGTGCGATCTCCCAATTTTCAAGGATTCCATTTTCATCCTTCAAAGCTCCCCGGGGTAGGCGCTTTTGTATTTCTATCATTTGAGAAAAGCAGAAGGGAAAAAGATGGGACGACGCCCCAAGAACTATGTTGCTCCTTCGTACCGATTCGCGTCACAAGAGGACAGCACCCCGGTGCAGACCCCAACCCCGACCACCGAACCTCAAGCAAAACGACCCAAGGGCCGGCCAAGGAAAAGCAAAGAGTCATCGACCCCGTCAAAGCTTGAACATGATATCCTACCGGTGCACACCTTCGAAAAACCAATTCACCAGCCGACTCGAGATCTGAACCGAAGTACCACCATCAATGTGCGAAAACTCGGAGCCTTTCGTCATGGAGAGTTGATCAGTAAAAGCAACGGCATGATGAGAAATATGCCACTAACTTCGGTGAGCAAATCCTTTCAAGAAAATATTGATATGAGATTGTCATACTATAAAGAAGTTGAAACCTCGCTCAAAGAATATGAGAAGCAAGTCGAAGAACTAGAATTGGAATTAAAAGGCATTAATAAACGTCAAGAGCGGATTCGTTATCTGGACTTGGAAGCTGACATTCGAGATAAAAAAATAGAGTTGCAGGAAATG
The DNA here is from genome assembly GCA_964552205.1 of uncultured Gammaproteobacteria bacterium. Classification (GTDB taxonomy): domain Bacteria; phylum Pseudomonadota; class Gammaproteobacteria; order Natronospirales; family JAIVGZ01; genus JAIVGZ01. The sequence continues at coordinate 16,964 of CAZKFT010000029.1, read as the reverse complement.
CAACGCAAGCTCAACAAAAATCGAGAAGAATACATGTTTGCTGTAGCCGACTCAATCAGGCCCACCGAAAAGACCAAATTGATTCGGGCTCAAGTACAACAACGCATGAAATCAGCTCCGAAATCAACCCCAACCAACAAGACTCAAAAAAAGCGGAAATACGATAATATGGTTGAGCAGTATGAAACTGCTTCAGCTGCCGACTTTTTTGAAACAGATGTTGGTCGCGAAAAGGATGACGAAGAAAAAGTCACTATACTTGGAACTCTTTTGTACGAAGTCCACAGCGATTTATGGTCGGCTGAATTTTGCCCCTCTTGTCCTTATTCCCCCCTCTATTTTAACGAGCAACGTGCTGCTAATATCTGCTCACAATGCAAACTGACCATTCCTCGTCTTGACTTGCGAACCAACTCGCAAAACGAAAACAAGGACTCGTCTCAAAACAACCTTTATGCTGTCAGCTCCTATTTCTTCCAATGGGTGCGACGCTTGATGGACAATGGCAAAGTCAATTCGGCAGACTTGAAAGAACTTGTGGACGATGTCTATTGCGAACTTCACAGAAACAAGATTTTTGACGTTTCTATGGTTACGTGGTGTTTAGTTGACGAAATCTTTCGCAATATTTGCAAAACACAAGATGCCAATATGGCCAAATATTACAACATGGTCTTCTCCATTACTCAGACAATTCGAGGAACACCCCTCTTACCCCTCAATATCGAAGACATTAACGAGATTCGTATGGTGCAAAGAAGGATCCAGAATAATTGGAACACAGTGCTCAGCAAACAATTCCCTCACCGACAGAATTTCCTTTCCAACCCAGTCATCTTGCAGCTTTGTCTGTTCCGCCTCAACTATCCCAAAGAAATTCTTGCCATGTTCAAGCCGCTCAAGTGTGCTCAGAACATTCAGCAGTATGACCAGATTTGTAAGGCCATTTGTGACCTCAACCACTGGAAAAAGCGATTTGACTTGATCTCCACGATCAACCTCAAATTTGGTGACCAACAGACCTTTGATATGTTTGCAGAGGAACAGGAAGAGGATCAACAATCTTAAAATTTATTTTGTAACATGTGAAATAAAGAAAGGCTTCCTTCGAACGAGTAGCGAGCGGGTTTCACTTCCTTCAAAAATCCTCGTTCGCAGAGATCACCAATGGCTCGTAAAATACCAATATCCCCTGCCAAAGGGTCGTTCACATAGGATTGTCGAAAGGTGGAGATGAGGCGTTGAAGTGGAATCACGATTTTTCGTTTGTAGTCGGACAAGACTTCACGATATTTGATGATGTCGTCGTGGCGAGGATCCAAGAGAAGTCCTTTGTGAAACGCACAGAAAGATGCCACGTACAAGAGTTTCAGGGTCAAGGGAGACATAAAGGAAGAAGTAATATTTTCCTGGTTGAGAGACTGCTGAATAGCGAGGACGGCTTGTCGGCTACTGGTCTTTCCCACATAAAGGTCATACGCCAGGGATGGGTGAGACTTGGAAATATTCATAATCCATGTCGAGAACGATTCATTGGATTGAAGCATAGAATAGACATGATGGAGAGTCCATGTCAATTTGAAAAAGGCCGGTACTCTGCAGAAATAACGACTGTGGGTTTGATAAAGGATGGAAAAGCCTTGCTTCAAAGTTGGTTGAATACTTGCATCCTGTTTTTCAAACTTTTTCTGGATGATGTGCTTGATTTCGTCTTCCTCATGTTTGGGGAAATGAATGCAATGAGGTTCATATCCAGCAGCCGCGGTCAATTCAGGAAGAGATGACACGTAATTCCAGCCAACATTGCTGACCATCACGACTCCAATTTTTTTGGTAGGAAGCAACTCGTGTAAACGCAACAACAAGGTGAAAAGAGAAGGGAATCGTTTCGCAAAGTCATTGGCATGAAAAATCAAGAGATAGGTTGGCCATTCGTTTGATAAGTGCTCTTGCAACAAAGAAACAAATTCAGGCAATGAAGGCACGTCATTCACCACTCGACCGGTTAAGGCAGATAAAACCCAGCGTAAAAAGGACTTTTTGGTTGAACACTGGTCGGAAGAAATCGCAAGATGAGGAATAGAATAGTGTTGAAAGACGGTTTCCACCACAAATCGTTTCCCTACATACGGAGGACCGTACAAAAACAAAGGTCCAAAAGGAACCGAATCGGTCATTCCACCCATCCATGAAAAAAGTTGATTGAGTTGCTCTGTGCGACATAGGTCCACAAAGTCAGATGAGGACAGCGGAGATGAAACGCACGCACGTTGAGCAGGATAAATACAAGGTACTACAAGTGACTCTTGAGAGGATTCGTCGGAATGTCGTTTCATGGTAGGTTTGGGAAATAATTTTTTTTGTTGGTCGGGGTGTCCCTGGCCCGGTCATGACCGGGTCGAGACAAGGTCATGACCCGGTCACCATAGCGCTCTGACCCCTCCCCAATATATCAGAAAAAATTAATAGTAGTCACCATGTCATATGTCAACCAACCTCGTATTCGCCGCCATATGGAGCAGAAAAAGACTCCTTACACCAATGAACCGCTAGATACACGAGCCTGGCGTCAAACCTTTCCTCTTGTGGAACCCGAGGTCATCACTGACCAATATGGAGTGATGGCCGAAGAGGACCGAGAAGATATAGACTCGGATGATGTCAAATTGGAAGAAAATGAAGAAGAAATCACCTGGGCTCCGCTTCGACCTCGTCGTCGCTGGCAAACAGACAGAAACTCTTCTCCCCATGCCCAAAAACGCTTAAAATTCTAAATATATTTTTATTGCCCCAACCAAAACTTGAGTCCTGTCCAAAAGAGGTTGAACATGGAGGCAAAGAGACTGATTGGCTTGGTGATACGTTTTACCTCGAGGGTGTCAAGATCAATGTGCATCGCGTTCAGGGCAAGCCGATTAAAGACGGTTGCTCGTATTGAATGTTTTGAACTCAAAAAACGAAGTCGAGTCATATAAAAATCGGTAAAGTTACGCATCGGGGTAGCACTGTAGAAAGCGATCTTGTTATCAATCATACCATCTAGCTGACAATGGAGGTCACCTCCCACGAGAATGGCCTTTTCCTTCATAAACAGTGCGTCGTAGAGATCATCATAGCAATCGGGTCTCAAGTTGTCGATTGTTTGGAGGGGTACAGGCGGGGCCGAACCGATCCATACAACTCTTCTTACATTCTTAATGTCGGGCATATCGTGAAAAAATGGCTTGGTGAATCGCTCATTTAAAACAACGAGATTTTTCTGGTGAAGAAATTCCCAATTCAGTGAAGTGAGTTTGGCTGGTTTGCTCAAGTGGCAAGGACCTGCTTCTTCGTCGTCCCAGCCTTTCAACCGGAAAGAGCCATAGAAGGAAATACATTCTTTAGCCATCAATTGCAAAAGGTTGTCATTCGGATGAGTCCATATGTATTTGTCATTCACCACTTCGTGATCGTCAGGGATGAAAATATTGCACAAGTGCATCAGAGGCAAGTCTTTCCATTGTTCGTAAAATTGTCTGTAGAAATCATCCAAGACCTTGTGGGATTCATTCAGATAATCGCCTCTTCGATTCCACTTTTTATAAATGCCGTCATTGTACACTTGATCACCAATGTGAATACAAATGCAACGTTCATTGAGCTGATCCCACACAGACCCTCCCATGATCGCATATGGGTTGTTGCAGCACACGATATAAGCACGATCGCGGAAGGCTACGTTACCTGCAAGGATTTCTGAATCATCGTCATCAAGCTGAAAACGAAAGTATTTCACTGGAAGTCTCACAAACTTGGGGCGAAAGGGTCGCACTTCAAACCTCAATCCATGCCCACTCACCATCTGTCGTTTGTATGAAAGAAAACCGAGAATCACATGGTGCTCATCGGATTCGCCTTGAATAATAATCATTTTGTAAAAAATGGAATACTAGTAATACTTAATTGAGAATTATCTCATTTTTTATTATTTATGTGTCCCAACAATCGGGATCCAGAACCACTTCTCTGTCTAAAAAGTCGGGAAACTCTTTCTCTTTATGAAAGGTTTTTGCATGTATGTAAATCATTGGTATTATCAACATCGCAAGCATTGTTTTCTCAATTTTTGTCCGCTTATAATATCCATCTGAGAGTTGATCCAGGTCTAGTTTCAGGCACATAGATTCGAGATATAATGTACATGTTGATCCTTGTTTTAAATTGACCAATGTGATCGTTTCTTTGCCACCACAGATGAGTTGGATCTCTTTTTCATTACCAAATTCCAACATAAGATCGACAGAAGGAGAGGGAGCGACAGATGAAGGCAAGAGATCAAGAAACATAAACAAGATAATCATTAAAGCGGTTTGTCCATAGGTTCTGTCAGGAATCAGTTCAGAATTGGATTCTTTGAGGATGTTTCGAATATTTTCCACGATATGAGAAGGAAAGAGACCCATGATTTGCTCTAAAAATTGCCTTCCTGTCAATTCTCCCAATAACATCGGTTTGAGGTGGCTCGCTAAAAAATCCAATATGCGTTTTTCGACATCACATTCTTTCATTTGGGGTACAGGACCAAACAAGGTGAAATCTTGAAATTTTGAATCAAGATCCTCCATCTTCTTTACTCTATCAAAATTTCCTTAAAAATAGAAAGCGCTATAGATTAAGAATGGTATTTTTATTGAGACATAAGACATTGTCGCTTCTGAGGCTGATCTTCAAGAGTGAGATCAATCACTTGAGCAGAGCGCTTGCATGAACGGAATTTGATTTGATAGTGTTTCATAAAACTGAGGAGGATGTTGCGGACTTGCTCCTCGTTGTCAGCCCAGTTGAGTTGTGAGACGAGAGACCAGGCATAAAGTTCATTTGTAACATCCTTTCTTTCACTGCACAGAAGACCATCCGATTTTCGCACTTTGATAAAGGAAGAGGAGGAGAAGCAGTTGCTTGCTTTGGAGACAAGTTCAACCTTTAACACCTGATAGAACGCTTGACTCCCGCTAGAAAGTTCGAACTCGGTAGAATGGACGACTTGCAAGTAATCACACAGAAATTGAACAGTGCTTTGGTTGGAAACTGAGGTTGGGGGAGCGAGCATCAAAGCAAAGCGGGAACACACCAATCGAAGAGCACGTCGCGTACGATCGTTTTCGTGACAAGCATAGTCGAAAATAAGGCTTAAACACAAATGGTCGAGTTCATTAAGCATGGTTGAGGTGATGAGGAAGGATGAGAAATTTTTTTTACCCATTTGGGTGGAAGTGGTCTTGGCCCGGTCATGAGGAGGCCAAGGTCATGACCCGGTCATGATCGGGTCACGACCACCCCAAACCACTTTTTCATATTCAAATTTCATCAACCTTTTTCTCACCATGTCTTTATCTGCCTCTCTTGCTGCCTCGACCTTTGCCCAAGAAGCTGTGTCTATTTATCATCGCGTTGCGGGAAGTAGAACGTTTGCCCCAAACTCTGCCATTCTCGAGGAAGAACTCTGGTATTTGTGCACCCAAATTATCAATTACTTACAAACTCAAAATGACCAATGTACCTTTATTGTGGAGTTTGTCTCAAAAATGGGCATTCACGTTGCAAGCTGGCTCTTTTATGTTCTCTTTGCGGAACCCAAGCTCAATTTTTCCTTCTCTCTCTTTCACGCGTCCTTCTATTCTTTGAACTCTGTTGACTATCATCCTTCTGTGTGGTTGGTGTTTGTTTTGTCTGTGGTCGATGATGCTACCAAAAGCGTTATTGCCAACTTTCTTGTTTCTCTTCAGCGACGTGCTCAATATCATCAAATCTACTACAAGATTCCCGAAATCTTGGTCTATCAAACGACCGAGACTGACGAAAAGGAAATCTATGACTTGACGAAACCCTTTCTCGAGGATCGCAACAGATACCTTGAACGGCTTACTCATCACTATGCCGAGGCTTACAAACACGATCCTTCTCAACCCAACCACCAAACGCTTTACAAAGTGATGAAGAAGCGATTTGGCAAGCAAAGTGTTGATCAACAACTTGGAAAATATGGAATTAATGTTTGTTGAAAAATTCTGAATACAATTGTTTAAAGTTTGTAACTCGGTTTCGAAAGACAGGGAGGCCTGTAGCAGCGTGTGCGAGGAGAAGAATATGAGTGTCTGTGGTTGTCAGAGGACTCATCGTGTCGAGAAAGAGTCGAATATAAGTGATATAAAAGACTGCTCGATAAAAGATACTTTCTGGCAGGCCCAACTGATATCGATAATGGAGGTGGAGAAGAAACAGTTTGAATTTGAACCCCCAAACTTTGTATATGACATTGTAATAGTAATGAATTTGCATCCATTTCTCTTTCGTAGGGCATTTGTAAAAGTCACGCACCACCAAGAGTGCAGATTGAAATGAGGACCGCTCCTCTTCTGATAGTTTTTCTGCAGAACCAGTGTCACACCAAACAAGAATCCACTTGGAAAACGAGAAAAAAAGAATGAAAGAAAGGAGAATAACCAGCAGCATTTGTTTCTCTACCATGGAAAAAAACAATTTATTCCCAAGAAATATACACTTTCATACTGTTGGGTATGAGATGTGCTCGAATTCCCGGTTTGCTGTTCAGGTCTTGACAGAGTTCATTGGCCACCTTATAAAAATCGCGAATGCGAGTGCCTCCTGGCAAAATTTGTGGGATGAGATACTCACAACTGTAGCCATCGGCTGCCTTGTTAACAACGTACTTCATGCAGTTCTCAAACAAGATCTTGCGGTTGCTAAGGTCTGAATCTTTAGGGAAATTAACACGAAGACTCTTCAGTGTGTCTCCGTCAATGTGATGATAATTGGTAGGCGGTGCATGATGCACGCCCGTCGTGGGCTGATAACTCTCAATCGATTGCATGATTCTCCACCATGCATTTGAATCGATCTTTTGTTCATCCTCAGAAATTCTATTCTTTCCTTCTGACATTCTTTCTTTCTAGCATCTTTATTGTGTAAAAATTTTTTTGGTTTATACTAGGACTGCATTCCAAGCTTTCTCTTGGGAGGTGAACACATGCACAGGTTTTTTCACTTTTTGCTGCATAGCAGTCACAAACCATTTTGCCACCGGGGCAACAATCAAATAGGATTTGTGAAATTCCAAGCCCATATCGTCCAGACGCTGAGCAAACTTTTCTTGTAGTTCTTTCACCGTGGGTGAGATCACGAGAATTCCAGCCATATCAAGATACAACCTGTGCTCGTACTGGGGATAATTCCTCCTTAAGGTGCGAATTTGATCCTCGATATGAAGATGAGAAAGCTTCATCGTTTCTAAATTTGTTGATTTTGTAAGATACAACACGCACAAGACGGCGTATCTTTTTGCTTGCATAATCACTAGATCGATTTGCAAATCACTTTGGTTGACAATTCGGTGCGTTTCCATTGTTCTCGTAAACTAATAATAGACCTACAAAAATTAATTATGTACATCAAGTTCATTGCCAAAAACGACAAATATTTTACCGCACTTACCAAAATCGACAAGGGGAACTATGGTACCGTGTATGAAACCACTGCAAAAGATCAACATGCTCCATTTCACCAGCAAAGGATTGCCATCAAGGTCGTCGAGCGCCAAGACGAATATCTACGTGAAATAGACCACTTTTACCAGTTGCAGACCCACCCCGGCGTCGTCACTCTTCTTGGGATTTATTTCACAGCCAAACAGAGTCTCTTGTGTTTTGAATATGCCGAGTCCAACTTGATGAAGTATCTAAGATCGTTTCCTCTCAATCAGGACACCTACATCGAGTATTACCGAACGACGTTTGAATGGTGGAAGAATATATCTCACGCTGTCTATCTGATGAACTCTGTTTATGGCATTCTTCACCGTGACCTGAAACCCGAGAACATCTTACTCGTTCGTCGCAGTGACGGAACCCTACAACCCAAACTTGCCGATCTCGGCCTCTCTAAATGTTTCTTTTCAATTTGGGACGGCAACGAAAAGCCAGCCATCAAAGACAATATCTGGTACTCTGTGTACTCGGCCTGCTATCGAGCTCCCGAACTTTGGCACGAAACCGATAACGTTGATCAATTCGAGAAGGAAAATCATGTCAACTTGGAAAAGAAATTGTGGAAAGAATACGACCCAAGCACCGAAGCGTGGGCTATGGCGTGCATCCTCTTTGATATTGCTTCTCACGGAGTTCGGATTTTCACCGGCTCTACACTCACCGAGGTTCGAGACTCGATCAAGACCTTTTTGTTTAAAAACTATCCGCACGTGTTTGACATTGACTTTTCTTCCCCCTGCATGGATTATGGCAAGATTGATCACAACAATAAGCATTTCATCTCGATTGACCGTGTGCTTGAAAAAGCAATGTTTAAAGCGATCACTGGAACATCTTTGAAAAAGACAACTGGTTCTGCTTCCAAATTGCCCTCTGATCTTCGGCCTTATTTTCACACCTTTTCCTTCCTATTGAAACGACTCATGCATCCACATCCCAAATCAAGAATGTCATTGCACGAGCTGTTTCCTTTAGAGATTATCCAACATCAGCCTCACGCCACGATTGTCAATCCACCCCTTGCTGATCTGAATCTAAAATCCATGGTTGTGCAAATCATGCAGACTTGTATGCAATTTCCAGAGATCCAGCAAACAGAAGCCAACTATTTCTTTCAGTCCATTTTAATGTTTGTCTATTCCATCTTGCATTCATCTGCAATTCGAGATTCCATCTTTCAATACTCGCACTGGATTATGTATCTGGGGAGTCTAAGTTTGTTGGAGGATTATCGCATTTCACCATCCAAAACCCTCCTGTCAAATCTCTTAATCGATCACTTGTTAAAGAATCCCGAATGGGTTCAACCGTTTAAATCTCTGCTCGAAGAAGACATTTTCAAATATCGAAGCTTTCGGAAAAAAGTGATGGTGGCTGCAGATCTCATTCTTCATGCCACCAATTGTTCGTTTGCCCGTTTCTCCACTGCCTTTTTCCTCAAGCCCTATTTTGACACAAATGAAAAGAATTGGTCTCGTTGGCATATCTCACTGGCCAACAATCTCTATCGATTTTTTGTCGAGTCAGAACACCTCATTTTCCCTGATCTAAAACTGTTACTCCCCGCTTCTGAACGAATTTTGTCCAGCTCTTCATCCCTCATGTCAGAAGACGAATCTCCATAAAAGATTTATACTGTAATCACAAGAGGTGCAGTTTCGGGTGCATCTGTCGTGAGAATTTCTCCTTGCAAGTTGCCTCCATTATATTTGCCTTCCAAAAAGTTTTCGTTGATACCAGACAGAGCGAGGCTGAGCAGTCGTGGGTTGCCTGTTTTTTGTCCACTTATGACCGAGTTGCATTCATTAAGGAGTTGTTGTACAGTCCATCCGGCGTACGCAGTGAGACGAACGTCGGGCGGGTTTGAAACCACTTTCAAGTTTTGAAATTTTGTGCATGCGAGCTGAGTAAACGTTTCGTTGTAAGCAATATTAATGTTCAATGTGATGATCTGAGCAGCAAACTGACCACCAAAATCCAATCCATTTCCATTGCTTGGCCCTAAAACAGGGTTGGTTGTAAAAAGAGAAACACTGATTATGGAAGGTTCTCCTAATGCATTTTCCAAAAAGTTTCGAGCAGCCAGGTATGATGTGATTCGAAAACCTTTACCAATTCCTACCAGGGCTGACCCAACGATGATTTGAAATAATTTCGTTCCCCACAAGGATTGGTGAATGCACCCAGGCTCTCCCAAGGAGAGGCATCGAAGAGCAAATTGACCACGGTGAAATGTGAAGTAAGAGCAAACTTGAGAAGGCAATAACGGTGTACAACAACGCAAGAAAAAAGAACTAAACATGCCTCTCCTTCGGCACGAGAATTGGTGACCGTGTTCCCACACAAACTCGGTGTTGGAGTTTCCTGTTCCTGGGATATCGATTTCCATATACAAAGAATACCACATGGGTTTGCCGCATTCCAAATCTCGAGAGCTTAAATCAAAGGCGTACTCAACAACCGATGGTTGGTCATTGAACGTGACGGAAAATTCATAGTTGCTAAGAAGCGGACAATTGGTCGAATTGGTGTTTTTTTCCACTTGTGCTTGTAATGTACCGGATGCTTTTCGATAATCAAAGTACAACTTTTTCAAATAATAAGGACTGGGAAGCTCAACTCGAAGAAAGAATTGAGTTTCCGTGTTGTAGATTCTTATCGCCTTGTCAAAATAAACATTTTCCTTGACATAAATCGTTCTTTGTTCGGGAGTGCCACAAATGAGAGGATTGTCAACGATAGGTGTATTGGACGGGTCCAACACAACAGCCCAATACACTGGGTTTTGGTTGTATATCTTTAAAGGCACCGCAAACACGTTCAAACAATCCTGATTGCCAGTGGCGGTTTGACAATCTCGCCCTCCACCAGAGGCATAGAGAAAATAGTCAAGAGTTTCTTTGCCTTGGATCCAGACGGCTTGAAAGGTATAATAATTCTTTGCGACAGCAATCAAACGCCAGCCAATGTAGTGAGCAGGATCCCCTTGAAATTCACCTTGCTCCACAAGAATTACGTCTTTGGATTGGGTACCATAATTCGCCAGAGCATCTCCGGATTTTTTCGATTCGGAAAGAGTCAAGAATTTTTCATAGATAACATTATCCTGAGCAATGTTTCTTTGGTAAATGATGTAGACATTGTCAATGCCACTGATCTGAACTTGACGCAGATGCCAGCCATAATTATTCCAGTTCGTCACAATTGCATTGCCGCAAGAGACATAATTGTTGCTTTGACAATCAAACCCCTTTTCAGTGTAGGCGAGTCGATTTTGGCTGGATACAATGCCAACGGGGTGTTGAAGTTTCGTGCTGGGAAAAATCTGGTACACAAAGGTTTCTTGACTGATTTCTACATTTTGTTCTTCCACATCGGGTGGAGGAAATTGGAATGCTCGTTTCCCGGGTAGATTTTCAACTTTGGGCTCGACCTCGGGTGCGACAGCGGGACGAAGACAGACCAATAGAACAAAGGTCAAAGTGATAATAATCACGCACACCCACACCGTGATATAGAAGGTTTTCCAAGGGGTGGTGAAGCTGCTCAATTTTCCAGACATATTATTTTTGCAACTTTCTATCTTGATAGCCAACAAAAAAAATGTACTACTGTCCGGTCTGTTTTTTTCGCATCGAATCCGAGATCAAGATGCAAGAACACTACACAGAAGAACATCTTGTCTGCAAGGTGTGTAACAAACGCTTCACAAAACGAAAGCGACTCGTAGAGCACAACAAACGTGTCCATACAAAGTCATATTATTGCGACAGTTGTGGTCTTGATTTCGGCAAGAAATCCTGCAGAGATAAACACAATCTGAAATGTGAAAAATCCTTTTCTTATCAGGATAGACAACCCGACGAAAATGAACAATCTAAAGACTCCGTCTGACGTATTCCCTCCCGAATTGTCGCAGCAGCAGGGACCCACTCGCAATTTCTCATTTACAGCACCCGAGGAACCTAAACCAACCGAAAAAGTCATCCCTCCCGCTCCCAGTCGTCCTCTCAGCATGTTTCAAGATCGACCGGGAGACCAAATCCAAGAACAAAAGAACAAGGTCGCTCTCGACCTTGAAAGATCAAAACGCAATGCTTGGGTCTGGGTGTACACCATGCAGGCAGCAATCGCACTGATAACGGTTATCATCGTTGCTATTTTCCTTTACACTTCCAATGCTCCCATTACACAGAAGAAAGCCCAGGAAGAAGGGTTTGTCACTATGGAACAAGATGGAAAAGCAGTGTTTATCGTCTGCCTCATCGTCTTTGTGTTTGTGCTCTTCTTTGCCAGTGTTTGGCATGTGATTGGGAATCTTTCGGCCAAGGCAAGCCAAAAAAAGAAGCAATAAAATTATGTCTTTTGCTATGGTAGAGTTTCTTTTTTCACAAGAGAATGCCTAAAAAATCGACGTCTCGCACTGTCGAAACGATCTACGATAAGAGTTATCTCCAGGGCTCTATCGAAGATGACAGTCTCAATTTTGATTTCACAGTGATGCCAGAGAATCAATTCTCTTGTGCTCGAGTCATCACCAACAAAATGTACGACCAAGAAGAGCAGTTCACCCGAGGTTGTCAGGATAATATCCTCGTCCTCCATTTCCCCTCCACCCAAAGCCCGATGTTTGACTGGAACTTGATGTTTATTTTTGACGGTCACGGAGGGGAAGGCGTTTTTGTTGTTGACACACTCAAAACATTGTTTCACGAAGAGTTCCCCCGTATCCTTGCCAAGATGGAACCCTACCTCGGAGTGCCCTCTCCCGACGATGACTGGCAAACCTTTACTTCTCCCAACCTCGAAAAGGCAAAAAAGAAACTGTCTCACGGAATTGTCCGCATTGACCAGCTCTTGTTTCAGGCCTTTTTGAAAGAAAAGATGATAGGTGGAAAAGGGAAAATGGCATTTGGAGGAGCTGTGGGAGCGGGCTTTCTCTTCAATGCCTTGCACATGTTTGTCATTGGAGTCGGCGACTCTCACGCCCAACTACAGTTCGCCCGTATCCCCGATTCAACTACATTTGATTCAGAACAGATTCAACAAGCAAAGACTTTCGAATCCGTCATGCCTGTCCTCGGCAAATATAACCAGCACATTATGGAGCTGCTCAACACTTGTAAACCCATCGAATACGAATCAAGTCCTTTCATGAAAAACGTATTACAGACGGTCGATCACGAGAAAACCGAAGGCAGTTCTCACTCAAAAGAACACATGTCCTTTCTCAAATCCAAGGGAGCCGTTGTGAAAAAAAGCAACCGAGTCCAAATCGAACGATATGCCATGGCTCCCTCCCATGCCTTTGGCGATTTTGATGGCATCAATCGTTACGATATCAACATCAACAATAAAACGAAAGAAGTCGAAGTGTTTTTGAAACACACAAACAAAAAGCAATATGTGCCCAGTGAACCATCCATCACCTATTCGTACTGGCTTAAAGACTATTTGCTTCGTATATTGATGAAAAAGAACACCTTCCTTATTGCCTATGTTGTATCGGATGGAGTCGAGACCATCAGTCGTCAATTCCGCCAAAATCCAAACGACAAGGTTCTCAAGGTCATCCGGGCAAGTCTCCAAGATCAAACGTGTGGTACTGGACCTCTCGAGAAAATGTCCGGACCACTTTATCTTCTTCGCAAGTACCTTGGTATGAATTTTTCCCCTTCGAAGCACTATTTGGATGACTTTTCTTTTGCCACTGCAATCCTCAATCCAGCAATCGCGTTTCGTTCCAAAACAGAAGCCACCGATCCTAAACTTTATATCCCTGATGGCTTTCGTACTCTCTTTGAAGAGGAAGACAGTTTCGGTATTGAGAAAGAGTTTTGTGATGATAAAGCTTGCATCAACATTTCAGCATTTGTTAGTGATGAAACTGGACCATCACCAGCCGTTGAAATCCGCGATAATGTTCTCTATTTGCCCGTTGATTTGCCGTTTTTTGGAGATTCAGTCGAAACACAACTCTCTCTTCTTCAGCCTCGTACCTCTGTTAGCCAGCCGCACAGCGAACGACTCTCCTTAGCATGGATCCCCGGCTCCAACAACAGCAAACATCAACTTGCATTCTACCAGGCCTATGCAGGGCTGCCACTCTCCAAAATGAATCTGATTGTGCTTGCGTTTTTTGATCCATTTCTCAAGGACAAGATTGTTTGTCCGTCTTTCTCATCAATCAAGATGCGTGAACTTGGACTCTCTATGCAGGTCAACACGAGTCTTGTTCCGCAATCGTGTGTAGCTGACAATGGACCCTTTCAAAATTTGGATCAGGATTGGTATCTACAAATTCTTTTATTGTGGTTTTTCAATTTTCGAGGCCAAGTTCTGCCTCTGTTTCTTTCCCAAGACAGTGCTGAATCTCTCTTTTCAACGTTCTTAGAGGAAGAAGGGACGTTGGTACTTGTGTGTCAAGATCTTTCGAAAGGATCTGGAAAACCAAATTTGATCCAACTTCTCCGCAAGGAAAAAATGAAAGTCCAAGAGATCGAATGGAAGCCAGAAATGCAAGGGTATCTTGTATCAAGGGGTATCAGCTCAACCAGGGCTGTGGTTGGAGACTTTTTTCCTCAAGTATTTGTTGAAAAACAAGAAGAACTCTGGGAGGCATGTCATAAGGATATGAATAACGTGCCTTATCTGACCTATATGCTGTTTGCCGATTACATTTCTCATCTCCCCAACATCTTTGTTCTCACGCTCAACCAAGCAGAAATTATCAAGCTCTGGAAGCAGATTCGAAATCAATATACGGTCTCGTACGAACCTCCAGTCATTGAGGAACAATCGGGACTCGTCATCCAACAGAAAAAAGGAAATCTTGTTCAGAGTTCTTTAGAGATGTCAGCCCAAGATATCAATGCTCTCCTCTCGCATCTGAACAAACAGAAACATATGCAGTTCACGTATTTTGATGTGGTTGCCATTGCGACACTGTCTTGTATTTTTGGAGAAAAATCAACCTCCGACCTCAAACAACTCGAGGCCTATCGTTCCTTCTGCCCCTCAATTCCCTTTGCGATGGGTCTCGATGAAGAGAAGCGATGCGAAATCAACCCATATTCCTTTGTTTTTTCACAATAAAAAATATTCAATGCGCGTTTATCATAGAGTGGGAGTGAAGACTTCATAATTCATTATGAAAAAGACGCCGTTGAACGAGTTTTGGCAAAAGGTGTTTACAGCACCCGTCACCAAACCCAATGAAAAAAAACCAACCGAAAAAAAGAGAAAGAAAAGTGAGCCTGCCCCACCCCCAAAGAAAACAAAAAAAGAAGATCCACCGGCTGTGACAGAGACAAAACCAGCACCACCAACCAACCCTGCTCCGGTAGAAGAGGAAACAAAAGAGGTTGAACCCAAACCCCTTGAGAATATTCCATGGACAGAAAAACACAAACCTCAGAATCTCTCCGAGTGTTTGGATGATTATAAAAACACCAACAGACAGTTGCTCGAATGGTTTAAAGAACGGTTTATGGGCACTGACACAAGACATTGTCAAGGACAAATGACTGACGCTCTTCTCCTTATTGGGAACCACGGAATTGGAAAGACGTGCCGAGTCCATGCGTTGGCAAAGCAATTTGGCTTTGTTGTGTACGAGTTTGGGTCTGGCTCTTTTATGGATAACCCAAAGCAAATGGTCCAAACAATCCTAGAACAATTCTCTGTCCTTTCTACCAGTTTCACATCGGAACGCTTTCTCTTTTTGTTTGACGAGGTCGATGTGTGGTCAAAGACACTGGGGTTTCAAGCAGACATGTTTCGAGCTTTTTACGAGACGAACAAGAATAACTATTTGAGTGGTTTTTTGGCCCCCATCAAAGAAGTGAAAACCGCCAACAATCGACACCTGTACACACTTGTTCCTCCTCAACGACGAATTCCTATTATTATGACTGCGAATACTATCAGCAAACCGATTCAAAGGTTGGCACATTTTTGTAAGCAGATGTATGTCGAACCGCCTGCCCAACCCAAGATCAAAAACCTGCTCACATCCATCTTGATCAAGGAATCCATCACTCCCGAGGAATCCATCCTTGACGAGATCATTGTCGTGGCTAACGGAAATGTGAACAAAGCGATTGTTAGTCTCGAACTTGCCGTGGATCAGCAATCCAAGAGTTTTGTCCGCTCCAAAACATCGAAAAACATAGACCTGGATCCAGAGACGCTGGTGTTGGCAGAAAAACTTGGCTTGTTCAAAAAAGAAACTAAAAAAGTCAGTACATTACAGAAATCAGATGGGATCTTTGACAATGCTTTCTATTCGACCAAGAAACTGCTCTATGGGAAAAATCATGATTTGGAGTTTGTTTCTGACTATCTGCAAGACAGCAGTTTCTATTGCAAGCATCTGTTGTGGATGAACCTGTATACTTTGATCAATTTACAACAAAAAACGTTACCCTTTACACAGAGGATGCTGAGCAAGTTCAAGCCTGCTCCCCCCAAGAACAAAACAAAAGATTTGAGTTTGCTGCTTGGCTGCGAAAAAATGTCGGATTTCTGGTCGATTGGCGACATGTTGGAAAAGATGCAGTTTGAAGAAGAAGCATTCGCTGATTTGATGAGCATGCAAAACATGTTTTCGGGAGCCATGCCGTATGTTACATTTTTCGAGATGGTTGGAAGCAATGCCATTCCTCCTAACTTTCATACCCGGTCCAAATTGATCGATGTTGATGAGTGGAAGGACGAATGGTCGACCACCTTTGGTTCCTTGTCGGCCTCTTTGATGCAGGAAGGAAAACAATTAAGGAAGATTGTTCGCAAAATGACAACATCTCCTCTTGACACACAAGGCTGCGACGAAATAGTGATGACCTTTTCTCAGTTGTTTGTAAATTGGATTGAACGCTGCAACGAGCAAGAGCATTTGAAGTCCTATACTCTTACATTTCTCAACATGTTGGAGCAACACTCGGCAGAGACGCGACGGTTTTTTCATGTTGGGATGCAGACGGTCAAGACATCTCATGAATCGAGGAAGAAACAGATGGAGCGAAATCCAAGTCAAGCGAGGTCGGTGTGGTGCAACTGGCTCAAGGACATTGGATGTCTGTTTTGGGTGTGTCTGGGGTTTTCGGAGACGACGTGTCAGAGTCTGTTGCGGTTTTATATGACCAACTATTGGGTGATGACCAAGTATGTGGTGGCCCCTCTGTCTCGAGATCCGGAAGAAGGGCAGAAACACCGAAAACAGATGGAAAAGGCGGTCAAATTGGAGTCGTACTACAACCGCAACACAACGGAATTTGTGCCTGCTCACAGTTCGTTCAAGGATCGACTCCAAAAATTTAGTAAACTGGCGAGATCGGTCGATTATGAATTTGGCAAACCCTTTTCAATTCCTCCTTCGTGCCCTTTGTTGGAAGATGTGACTGTTTTTATTGCACAATT
>CAZKFT010000028.1:5614-25088 GCA_964552205.1 uncultured Gammaproteobacteria bacterium | reverse complement strand
GTGGTGCTTCTGGAAGGGCTTGGGAGTGGCGTGGACATTGCCATTGTGAACGCCAGCCAAGTTGCGCGGAAGGTCGAGGAGGATCTGGGTCAACCGGTTGCATTGACGGGGGGCACCTGGGAGACCTCGGTCAGCGTCGGTACAGCCTTCTTCAGCGGCGTGGACCGTAGCGCCGAAACCATCCTAGGCGAGGCTGACGAGCGCATGTACGCTGCCAAAAAGAAAGTGTAGCCACCTTAAAGGTAGAACTATGGGAGCCACCCAAGCATGAAAATTGACGCTGGCCGTGCCGCCGGTATTCTCATTCTCGCTCAGGTTGCCGCCGGACTTGTGCTCAACTTTGGCTTGCCGGAGGCGTGGTTTGGGCTCAAGCCCCTTATTGCGTTTCTAACGGCGGCCATGGGATTGGGTGTCGCAATGGCGGTATATCCGGTGTTCACCCGATTGAGCCAGCGCTTGGGGTTGACCTACTTGATCCTTGCGTCCATGACCGCGACACTGCTTGTCATCGAAACCGGCGCATCGCTTGCGTACGCGGATGATGCCGTTCTGCGCCCAATTTGGTTCTGGGCACACTATGTCCAGCTGTTTGTCGCGGGTACCGGATTCCTGATTCTGTTCGGAACGCTCTATCGTTTCAGACTTGTCCCGCGTTGGCTGGCCGGGTTTGGAATGCTAGCGACTACGTCGCAGCTTGTTGCGGTCTCCATGCCGTACTTTGGGCTGTCGGTGGTTCTACCCATGCTGGCGCCGCTGGCATTGACCTTGATCGTGCTTGGGGTCTGGCTCCTATCGAAGGGGTTCCGAAGCTGAAGCTGCGCGACACCGCACAGAACCTTGGTGGCGAACGCTGCAGAATCGTCTGATTCTGACAACCACAAGGAACTGACATGAGCATCACACTGGGTCTCACTCCAATAGTATCTCTGATCGCCGGCATCCTGATTCTCATCATGCCCAGGCTGCTCAATTACATTGTTGCCGCGTACCTGATTTTCATCGGTATTGTGGGGCTGTTCAATCTTGCTGTCTGAGGTGCAACGCTAGTTGGGATTGTCTTTCTGCCGGGTGGCGGTGACACCATGGACGACCGCCAAACCGATGAAGCAGAGTACGCCCACGCCAATCCACTGTGGGGGAACATCCAGCAGGTGGGCGCCGATGGCGGCCCCGACGATGAAGATGATGTAGCCGACAATATAGATTCCGAAAGACATACCTTAAGATAGGCAAGTCTGATGGGATACTCTGTGCGGGAGGGCACTTTGGAGATTGGCGTTGACCCACCACGAAATCCATAAATCCCATCGCACTGGCTGGCTCCGGGCGGCGGTTCTCGGTGCGAACGACGGCATCGTATCCATCTCCAGTCTGGTTATCGGCGTTGCGGCCGCGACCGCTACCCAGGACACCATCCTGATTGCCGGTGTCGCAGGCTTGGTGGCCGGGGCGATGTCCATGGCGGCCGGCGAATATGTCTCGGTCAGTTCACAATCGGATACCGAAAAAGCCGACCTGCGCCTGGAAGAACAGGCATTGGAGGAGAATTACGAAGGGGAACTGGTGGAGTTGGCACACATCTATGAGCGCCGGGGTCTGACCCCGGAACTCGCGGCCAAAGTGGCGAAACAGCTGATGGACCACGATGCGCTCGGGGCACATGCACGCGATGAGATCGGTATCTCCGAGATCATGACGGCACGGCCCGTCCAGGCAGCCCTTTATTCAGCAACCATGTTCACCTTGGGTGCGGCCTTACCGCTGCTGGTGGCGTGGTACGTGACCGGCCCTATGCAGATTCCGGCCATTGCCATCGCCTCGCTGGTTTCATTGGGCTCTCTAGGAGCTGTAGCCGCTAGAACGGGAGGGGCCCCAATGCTCCTTGGGGCGGCGCGTGTGACCTTCTGGGGGGCCGCGGCCATGGCCATCACCGCGCTGGTTGGACATATATTCGGTATTGCGGTTTAAGGTCGCTATGAACACACCCTTCCAGTTTGATGAGTGGCGATTCGATGCCAGAGATGGCCGCCTCAAGAACACTGCTACGGGTGTCGAGGTGACTCTTCGGCCACAAGTAGGGCGACTGCTGGCAGTCTTTCTCGAGCATCCCGGCGAAGTCATCGACCGTGAAACGCTTTATCGGAAGGTATGGGACGAGGGCACGGTAGTGGATTTCGAGGCCGGCCTCGCGGCCTTGCTCAGGGAGCTTCGCAAGAACCTTAGTGAAGTGGGGCGCGATCCGGCCTGCATTGAGACGATTCCACGGCGTGGGTACCGTTTCCATTCCGCACCTGCCGAACGCAACCCACTGGGTCTTGCCATCGTGGGTTCCGCAGTCGTTATCGTACTCCTCCTCGCACTGCTGCTCGTGGTCTGGGTGGGGGAGGAGGAAGTCCCTTATGACCCTACCGAAATGACCCTTGCGATTCTCCCGTTCGATCGGTTTGGATCTGGGCCCACAGAGAACCTGGATATCCTGTTGGCGGATGCCATGCTCGCACGGCTTTGGCGCGCGGAGTTGGACGGGCTGGTTCTCATTGGTCGGGCCAGTCTGCGTCCCTACTCGGACAGGGACGATATCGCCCTCGCGGTGTCCGAGGATCTGGGTGTAAACCTCCTCATGGAGGGGGTGGTGAGCATCGACGGCGATAGATGGACAGTGACCGCGCGCCTACTGCACATGCCGGCAGGGCGGGTGCTTTGGTCGCACAGCGCGGACTGGACGGACACGGAATCCCTGCCGGTTTCAGAGACTGCTGACCGTCTCATCAAGGACTTTCAGGACAATTTCAGGAACATTTCTGCCGCATTCCATGGTTCGGCAGGCAGCGGAGGGGCACGATGAGCTCATATTCAACGGATGGAGTGACTGAAATGAAAACCGCAATAGTGACCTTCCTTGCCGCCACCGGCCTGTTGCTGGGCTCGGGTGTTGCCGTGGCGAACACGCCACTGGGCACGACCACCCCGGGCGAGCACTCAGCGCAAGTGAATGGGGGCCCAGCCAGTAGTGTCAACGATATTTATGATGTGCAGTTTATCGCCATCAATGGCACGAACATCCCTGCGCGCGAGGTGTTCTGGCTGCGGCCGGGTAGTTATACGCTAACCGTACGAGTCATTGCTGACCATGCTCGGCATACGCTGATGCGCCGGACCAATGAGCCTCGGGGTTGGAACACAATCGACGTCGTTGTGGAGCCCGGAAAGGTTTACGAGGTACGGGCTAAATTCGACCGCAAGAATCGGCGCCAGCCGTATTCGGTCGTCCTTCATCGCGTCATTGAGTGATTTTAGGTAAGCCGTTTTGGCTGCAGGTACTGGAAATCACCCAGGGTTCTTGACGAGGACTGACCCCAAGTGCATCGTTGGGGAAAAGGAGAACCCTACCTATGACGCTACCGACGTTCACCGCCAAGGCCTTTGGAGCCAAGGGCGCAAAAACACCCTTGGTTCCACTCAATATTCCGCGACGTGAACCCACACCGTCGGATGTGCGTATAGACATACTCTTTTGCGGCGTATGTCACTCCGACCTCCACCAAGTTCGTGATGAATGGCACGCCGTCATGCCAACCGTCTATCCCTGTGTGGTGGGCCACGAAATAGTCGGGCGCGTCACTGCTGTTGGTGATGCCGTCACGAAATTCAAAGTCGGCGACCTTGCCGGTGTGGGCTGCATGGTGGATTCCTGTAGGAAATGTGCGGCGTGTGAAGCCGGCGTCGAGCAGTTCTGTATCTCTCCTGCCACATTCACCTACAACGGCGCAGACAAGCATCTTGGCGGTGTGACTTACGGCGGGTACTCGGAAAGTGTGGTGGTGGACGAGGCTTTCACGTTGAAGGTCTCGGAGAAACTGGACCCTGCCGGGGCGGCGCCGCTCCTGTGCGCAGGCATCACGACCTGGTCACCCTTGCGTAGGGCGGGTATCACCAAGGGTCACAAGGTCGGCGTCA
This sequence comes from uncultured Gammaproteobacteria bacterium, assembly GCA_964552205.1. Classification (GTDB taxonomy): domain Bacteria; phylum Pseudomonadota; class Gammaproteobacteria; order Natronospirales; family JAIVGZ01; genus JAIVGZ01. Next base: position 21,131 of record CAZKFT010000028.1, on the reverse strand, counting down.
TTGGCCTGGGCGGGCTAGGGCATATGGCCGTCAAGTTCGCGCATGCATTCGGGGCCCATGTCGTGGTGTTCACCACTTCCCGTAACAAGATCGAGGATGCGCACCGTCTGGGTGCGGACGAAGTGGTGCTCTCCAACGACGCCGCACAGATGAAGGCGCATATGTTCAGCTTCGACTTCATTCTCGACACGGTGTCAGCGCCGCATGATGTGAATCCCTATCTGGGTCTGCTCAAACTGGACGCCACCCTCACACTGGTCGGTGCGCCGGATGAACCCATCGGTGTCTCGGCCTTTTCGCTCCTTATGGGCCGCAAGCGGATGGCCGGTTCGCTCATCGGGGGCATTCAGGAAACGCAGGAAATGCTCGACTACTGTGCCGAACACGGCATCACCTCGGACGTCGAGGTGATTCCCGTTCAGGACATCAATGAGGCTTACGAGCGCATGATCAAGGGTGACGTAAAATACCGCTTTGTGCTGGATGTGGCGACACTTTGACAACCCCGACTTCTGGAGGTTGACATGAGAACCACCATTCTATGTTTGACAGTCCTCGCTTTGCTGTCTTTCTCGGCTGCAGCGGATGCGTGTAGTTGCGCACGGCCAAAAGCAGACCCAATCGAAGCCATCACTGAGGCATACGAAAGTTCTGACGTCGTGTTCCTGGGCAGAGTCATCAATGTGATTCGGCCAGAGGGGCGCGAGCAGGGAAGCGGTCAGATGATTGAGGAAAGCACATTCCGGGTGCTACGTATGTGGAAGGGTGGGGAGGCCGAGGAACTCACTTCGCGCATAGATATCCAGTGTTGCGTGTGCGGGGTCTCCTTTACGGAGGGAAGGGAGCACCTGATATTCGGGTATCTAAGGCCTGATGGTAGCTTCAGTACATCAATCTGCTCTGGCCCTGGGATTCCAACACCCCAGGCCATCGTCCTTCGTGATGAACTGTTTCCTCCCGATTCATGAACGGTTCTTGACCAGTTCCTCGACCACTGCCGGGTCGGCCAGCGTGCTGGTATCGCCCAGGTTCTCCATCTCGTTGGCGGCAATCTTGCGCAGGATGCGGCGCATGATTTTGCCGGAGCGGGTCTTGGGCAGGCCCGGCGCCCACTGGATGACATCGGGGCTGGCAATTGGGCCGATCTCTTTGCGGACGAAGTCCACCAGTTCCTTGCGCAATGCCTCGGAGGGCTCGGTGCCGGACATCAGTGTCACATAGGCGTAGATGCCCTGGCCCTTGATGTCGTGCGGGAAGCCCACCACGGCCGCTTCTGCGACCTTTGGATGCAAGACCAGTGCGCTCTCGACCTCAGCCGTGCCTAGACGGTGCCCCGAGACATTCAGGACATCATCGACTCGCCCAGTGATCCACCAATATCCGTCTTCATCGCGACGCGCGCCGTCGCCGGTGAAGTATTTACCCTTGTAGGTACTGAAGTAGGTCTGGATGAAGCGCTCGTGGTCGCCATAGACGGTGCGCATCTGACCCGGCCACGGATGTTTGATGATGAGATTGCCGCTGGTGGCGCCTTCCAATTCCGTACCCTCGGCGTCCACCAAAGCGGGTTCGATGCCGAAGAAGGGGCGGGTGGCGCTGCCGGGTTTGAGTGCGGTCGCTCCAGGGAGCGGACTGATAAGGATGCCGCCGGTCTCGGTCTGCCACCAGGTATCCACGATAGGGCAGCGGCCATCACCCACCACACGGTGATACCACTCCCAGGCTTCAGGGTTAATCGGCTCCCCAACTGTACCTAGTGTTCTCAATGACTTACGAGATGTTCTTAAGACGGGTTCGTCGCCCTGGGACATGAGTGCGCGGATGGCCGTTGGGGCCGTGTAGAAGATGTTCACCTCATGTTTGTCGATGACCTGCCAGAAGCGGGACGCATCCGGGTAGGTCGGCACGCCTTCGAACATCAGTGTGGTGGCGCCATTGGCCAGCGGTCCGTACACGATGTAGGTGTGGCCTGTGACCCAGCCGACATCGGCGGTGCACCAGTACATATCCCCGTCGTGATAATCGAAAACATATTTGTGCGTGATGGCGGCGTAGAGAATGTAGCCGCCGGTGGTATGCAGCACACCCTTGGGCTTGCCGGTGGAGCCCGAGGTATAGAGGATGAACAGCGGATCCTCTGCGCCCATGGGTTCTGGTGGGCAATCGGCACTGACCTTCGCCATCTCCTCATGCCACCAGAGGTCTCGGCCTTGGGTCCATCCGATGTCACCGTGCGTGTGTTTGAGAACGAGGACTGCGCGGACACCTGGACACCCTTCCAGAGCCTCGTCCACATTCTTTTTCAGCGGTACCTTGCGGCCCCCTCGCACGCCTTCGTCGGCAGTGATAACGACCTGGCAGTCGGAATCCAGAATTCGGTCGGAAATGGACTTGGGTGAGAAGCCCCCGAACACCACCGAGTGCACGGCGCCGATGCGCGCACAAGCGAGCATGGCGATGGCCGCCTCGGGGACCATGGGCATGTAAATGCAGATACGGTCGCCTTTCTTGACCCCGTTGTTCTTGAGGACATTCGCGAATCCGCAGACGAGTTTGTGCAACTGCCGGTAGGTGATGTTGCGGACGGTGGCGTTCGGGTCGTCTGGTTCGGACACGATGGCGACCTGGTCGCCGCGTGTCTCCAGGTGCCGGTCTATGCAGTTATACGCGACATTCAGCTCCGCACCTTCGAACCAACGGATGTGTCCTTTGGTGTAATCCCAATCGAGGACACGGTCCCAGGGTTTGCTCCAATCAATAAATTTGGCTGCCTGCTCAGCCCAGAAGCCTTCCGGATCCTTGATGGACCGTTCGTACATGGCGAGATAGGTGGCCTCGTCGATGAGCGCACGGGCTTTGGCATCGGCAGGGATGGGGTGGGTGATTTTTGTCATGGGACGAGTTTAACGGGTTTGATTAAAATCCTGCACATGCTGACGCTACGCGCCGCAAAACCTGAAGATATTTCTCTGCTCAAACGCTGGGACACCGACCCTGTGGTCATGACCTCCGTACCGCTCGAATGGTGGGATTGGGACAAGGAACTATCCACCCCGGGCGACTGGCGGGAAATGTTCATCGCCGAGGACGATGGCCATGCCATCGGATTCGTGCAGGTCATGAACCCTGTCACCGACCCGGATCAGTACTGGGGTCCTGTAACCGGGCACGTGCGCGCCATCGATATCTGGATTGGGGAAGCAGATGCGCGTAATCGGGGCTACGGCACAGAAATGATGAAGCAGGCAATCGAGATTTGTTTTGCGGACCCGCGCGTTACCCACATCCTGATCGACCCGTTGGCGTCCAACACCGAGGCACATCGTTTCTACGAGCGACTGGGGTTCCGATTTGTGGAGCGCCGACGATTCGGGGACGACGACTGCTTCGTCTTCACACTACAACGCCCAAGCCCATAGCGCCGCCACCGTACCGGTCTTCAACTCCGGTGGCGGGTTGCGACCAAGGAAATCCAAGGCATCCCATAGGGCTGCAACCTCGTACCCCGGTCCAAGCGGGTGTGCGCCGGTGCTTTTGGAGAGCTTACGACCATCCGTATCCAGAACCACTGGGAGGTGGGTGTACACCGGGTGGGGATACCCTAGCAGTTTCTGCAAATGCATTTGGCGCGGCGTGGATTCTTCCAAGTCGCGGCCGCGAACGACATGCGTGATTGCCTGGAACGCATCATCCACAACGACCGCCAGCTGGTAAGCCCAGAAGCCGTCCGCGCGCTTGACAACAAAATCACCGATGTTGCGCTCCAACTCGCCGCTGGTTCGCACGCGCCATGCGCGACCTTCCTTGCCCGGCGGGAGCCCGGCGCGGCAAGTGCCGGGATAGATGGGGCCTTCGATGCCGTTGATGGCGCTGTCGGCGATCTCGCGGCGTGAGCATGCGCAGGGGTAGGCATGACCAGCATCGATGAGCTGTTGGAGGGCTGCTTGGTAGGCTGCGTCGCGAGTGGACTGGTACAGCACCTCGCCGTCCCATCGGAAGCCGAAGCGCTCGAGGTCGAAGAGAATGCGGTCGGCAGCCCCCGGGACCTCGCGGGGTGGGTCAAGGTCCTCGATGCGGACCAGCCATTCGCCACCTCGCAGACGGGCGTCGATGTAGCTACCAGTCGCGGCTACCAGTGAACCGAAGTGGAGGGGCCCGGTGGGCGAAGGCGCAAAGCGGCCTTTAACCACCCATCTGTTTCTCGCGGATTTCGTCGAGGGTCTTGCAGTCGATGCATTGCGTTGCGGTCGGGCGCGCCTCAAGACGACGCACGCCGATTTCGACACCGCAAGTCTCGCAATAGCCGTAGTCGTCTGACTCGATCGAGGTCAGCGCCTCGTCGATCTTCTTGATCAGCTTGCGCTCGCGGTCACGGGTACGCAGTTCTAGCGAGAACTCCGATTCCTGCGTGGCACGATCGTTCGGGTCCGGGAAGTTGGCCGCTTCATCCTGCATATGGTGCACGGTGCGGTCCACTTCTTCCATGAGCTCCTGCTTCCACGACATCAGACTGGCACGGAAGTGGGCCTTCATGTCGTCGCTCATGTAGTCTTCGGTCTTGCCCTGTTGATAGGGTGCGCGCATCTTGGCGGGACCCGAGGGGGCTGCGACCTTGACGAAGGCCGACTTCTTCTTGGCAGGTACCTTCTTCTTCGCAGTCGCTTTCTTGGGCGCAGCTTTCTTGGCAGCGGCCTTCGCAGGCGCTTTCTTTTTGGCAGGCGCCTTCTTCTTGGCAACCGGTGCCTTCTTGGATGTCTTTTTCTTGACCGCAGCCTTCTTCGCGGTCTTCTTCTTGGCGGCCATACGCACGCTCCTGATTTAGAGGGGCCGGATTATATACCGGAAAGGCTTGTCACGGCAGGGTGACTTCGGTGGGTGGCTGCCAGTCCTTGGCGCGGTGTTCCGCGACCACTTGGGTATAGATGCCGCCACGGACATTGAACTCGGCTGTGAGCCGCATGAACCGGGGCTCCGTGGCCCTGACCAGGTCGTCGAGGATCTGGTTGGTGACGGCCTCATGGAAGGCGCCCTCGTTGCGATAGCTCCAGATATACATTTTCAGGGACTTGAGTTCCACGCAGCGCTCGTCGGGGACGTACTCAAGACGCAGTTCCGCGAAGTCCGGCTGGCCGGTCTTCGGGCACAGGCATGTGAACTCCGGCATGTCAATCCGGATGGTGAAATCCCGGCCTGGAGTGGGGTTCGGAAAGGTTTCCAAATCTCTGTTAGGGGAGGCGTTCATCGTGGCAATACTTTACACTATCCGCCCATGCGATTAAGCAAGATAAAGCTCTCGGGCTTCAAGTCGTTCGTCGACCCAATCACCGTCCCCTTCCCGAGTCAGCTGATGGCCATCGTTGGCCCGAACGGGTGTGGCAAATCCAACATCATTGATGCCGTGCGCTGGGTCATGGGAGAGGGCTCTGCCAAAAATCTCCGCGGCGAATCCATGGCGGATGTCATTTTCAATGGGTCGTCAGGGCGCAAGCCGATCGGTAGCGCGTCCGTGGAACTGGTGTTCGACAATACCAGCGGCGCGATCGGTGGCCAGTACGCGAGCTACGCCGAGATTTCCATCAAGCGCGTGGTGTCCCGCGATGGCACGTCGAACTATTACCTGAACAACCTGCGTTGCCGGCGCAAGGACATTACGGATATTTTCCTGGGCACCGGCCTAGGACCGCGAAGCTACTCCATTATCGAGCAGGGAATGGTGTCGCGTCTTATCGAGGCCCGTCCTGAAGATCTGCGCGTATTTCTGGAGGAGGCCGCTGGCATCTCCAAGTACAAGGAGCGCCGCCGTGAGACAGAAAACCGAATTGGGCATACCCGCGAAAACCTGGAGCGCCTTGAGGACCTACGCGGCGAACTGGAGAAGCAACTCGGCCATCTGAATCGCCAAGCGAGGGCGGCAGAGCGGTACAAAGAACTCAAGATTGAAGAGCGGAAGGTCAAGGCAGAGTTGCTGGCACTGCGCTGGCGAACGCTGGATGCCGCACTCGCAGAACGTCGCAAGGGTATCGGTGAGCGCGAAACAACGCTGGAAGGCGCCATCGCGGACCAGCGCAAGACCGAAGCCGCCATCGAACATGCACGCGTTAAGCACACCGAGTCCAACGATGCGTTCAACACTGTGCAAGGTCGGTTCTACGCCGTGGGTTCGGAGATCGCGCGGGTCGAGCAGGGCATTCAACACGCCAAAGAACTTCGCGCCAAGCAACAACAGGACCTCGAGCAGGCCGAGCACGCCTGCAATGAGCTGGCCGCGCATCTCACCCGCGATCAGGAAACCTACGAGGAACTGGGCCGCACGCTTGCAGAGATGCAACCCACCTTGGAACGCCTGCAGGCGACCGAAGCGGGTTCTACGCAGGCGTTGGCAGAAGCAGAGCAGGCCATGTCTGCCTGGCAACAGCGTTGGGAGTTATTCACCCGGGAAGCTGGCGAGCCGGCGCGCAATGCCGAGGTCGAACGCACGCGCCTCGACCACCTCGAGCGGGAGCAACGCCAGCAGGCGGATCGCCTGGCGAAGGTCCAGCAGGAGCTGGATGAGGTAGCGCCGGAGAACGTAGCCCGTGAAACCGGTGAGCTGGAATCCAAGGCCACTGCCGCCGTCGCGGCTGCCCAAGCCTTGCAGCAGAGACTCAGCGAGAGCGCAGAAGCACTGAAGCAGCTACGCGAGCAGGAACAACAGCAGGTTGCCGCCCTTGATAGCGTACGTCGCGAGACTCAAGAGTTGTCGGGCCGCTTGGCCTCTCTTGAGGCCCTGCAGCAGGCAGCCCTCGGTCAGGATGACCAGGTTGTCGTTGAGTGGCTGGCCAACAATCGCCTGTCCGATGCGCCGAGACTCGGCGCCGGGTTGCGGGTTCAGGAGGGTTGGGAACGCGCCGTGGAGACGGTTCTTGGCGACTGGCTGGAAGCGGTTTGCGTAGACGGCTTCGGTGGATTGCCGGAAGCGCTCGCATCTCTTGGTGGTGGATCGCTCACACTCCTGGACCAAGATGCCGGCCACAAGGGCGGCGAGGGCGGTGGCGAATGGTTGGCATCCAAAGTCACCAGCGACGCACCACTGGGGCGTCTCCTTGCCGGTGTTCGAGCGGCAGACGACATCCATGCCGCATTGAAGATGCGCGGGACTCTCAAGGCTGGTGAATCCGTCATCACCCGTGACGGAATCTGGTTGGGCGCGGATTGGCTGCGGGTTGTCCGCGCGGCCGATGGACACGCCGGGGTCCTCGCACGCGGTGAAGAAATTCGCGCACTCAAGTCACGCCAACAGGAATTGAGTGAGCGCGCTGAACGCGATGCGGCCGCGCTTGTTGACCATCGTGGCAAGGTTCGGGATGCAGAGCTTGAGCGCGAACAGACGCAGATGGATGCCAACCGTGCGCATCGCGAGCATGCGGAACTGGTAGCAGAGCTGAACGCTCGCAAGCAGCGTATCGAGCAGTTCGAAGCCCGTCGGCGTGTACTGGCGATTGAGGCCGACGAGTTGAAGGCCGAAGGCGCCGATCGGGACGGGCAGATCCGCTCCGCCCGTCAGCGACTGGAGCAGGCCATCTCCGCAATGGCTGGGTCCGAGCGGCAACGCGAGGCCCTGGATGCTGAACGAGCCACGTTGAAGGAGGCACTCGATCGGGTGCGCTCACAAGCCCGCACCGACCATGATGCCAAGCAATCCATCGCCATCGACGTTGCCAAGGGACTCTCAAACCGCGAGTCCCTGGAGCGCGGTATGGAGCGCATGCGCGAACAGATGGAAGGTCACCAGCAACGCCGAAGTGCTTTGCAGGAGGCCTTGGCTACCGGTGACGAGCCTGTCCGCGCACGGCAGACCGAACTTGAGGGATTGTTGCAGCAGCGCTCAGCTGTCGAAAAGGAACTGGCCGAAGCCAGACGCCAACTCGAAGCCGTGGATGCCGAGATGCGGGCACTCGAGCAGCAACGTACCGCCCACGAGTCGCGCGTCATTGAGCTGCGCGATGCAGTTCAGCAGCTGAAGATGGACGCACAGGAGGACAAGGTGCGCGCGCAGGCGCTGACCGAGCAGTTGGCCGAAACCGGGCATACGCTCGAGGCCCTGTTCCAACAGTTGCCGGAGGATGCGGTCATCGCGGACTGGGAACAGAACATGGCCCAGGTCGAGGCACGCATCAACCGACTCGGACCCATCAACCTTGCGGCCATCGACGAATTCACGGAGTTGTCGGAACGCAAGGAGAAGCTGGATGCGCAGTTCACTGACCTGACCGACGCGCTCACAACACTTGAGAACGCCATCCGCAAGATTGACCGTGAAACGCGTACGCGCTTCAAGGAAACCTTCGACAAGGTGAATGCCGGTCTGCAGGCAGGGTTCCCGAAACTGTTCGGTGGTGGCCATGCCTATCTGGAGCTCACCGGGGAAGACCTGCTTGATACGGGTGTTACCGTCATGGCGCGCCCACCGGGCAAGCGCAACAGTACCATCCATCTGTTGTCTGGCGGTGAAAAAGCCCTGACTGCGGTGGCACTGGTGTTTGCCATCTTTGAGCTCAATCCGTCGCCCTTCTGTATGCTTGACGAGGTGGATGCCCCGCTTGATGATGCCAACGTGGCCCGGTTCTGTGAACTGGTGCGGGAGATGTCGCGCCGGGTGCAATTCATCATGATTACGCACAACAAGCTCACCATGGAGCTGGCTCAAGAATTGACAGGTGTCACCATGCAGGAACCTGGTGTGTCTCGCCTAGTTGCTGTGGACATCGACGAGGCCGTGCAAATGGCAGCCATGTAAGACGATGAGCGAACTGCGCTGGACATTGTTGGCGATTGGGGCGGTGGTGTTGCTGGCCGTCTGGTGGCTCGGTGGTCGCAAGTCGCGAAGACGCATCCCGCTGGACGAGAACCTGATTGACGCGGCGCGCGATGAAGAGCCGCCCGAGCTCACCGATGTGTTGGAACCGGGTTTGGCCCTCGATGAAATCGAAGCGCTGGGTCGTAGCCTGCAAAGGCAGGTTAAGGACAATGGGGAGCCCGCCCCATCCACACCCGACGGCAGCATGATTCTCGCTATCCATGTCGCTCGCCCTGCACAGCCGATTTCCGCACTGGAACTGTTCCCAGCGCTGGACGATGCCGGACTCACCTATGGACAGATGGATATCTTCCACCACGAACTTGAGGACGGGCGCGAGGCATTCTCAGCGGCCAATATGGTGGAGCCTGGCACCTTTGACCCGACCACACTGGTAGAAGGCATCAGTACACCTGGGGTCACATTGTTCGCTGTGCTGCCCGGGCCGCTGAGCGCATCAGACACACTCGACCGCATGCTGGCGTGCGCACGAAAACTGGCGGACTCGCTGGATGCCGAGGTTCTGGATGAAGGCCGCGGCGCAATGAGCAAGCAGACGGAGAATGCGCTGCGCGAAAGGGTGGTCGCTTTCGATGCCCGCCATCCCTGAGAAGGCGCGCGCCCGGGCCAGCGAGCTGAGGCAGCAGCTCGAACACCACAACTACCGCTACTACGTGCTCGATGACCCGGAAGTATCCGATGCCGAGTACGACCGGCTGTTCCGTGAGCTCCAGGTGCTGGAGACGGAGCACCCTGGACTGGTCGACCCGGATTCCCCCACTCAGCGTGTCGGCGCCCGTCCGGCGGAACAGTTCGACAGCATCTCCCACGCTGTCCCCATGTTGTCGCTCGACAACGCGTTTGACGACGAGTCCGTGTTGGCCTTCGAACAACGTATCCGTGACCGCCTGGATCTCGCCGGTGAAATTGATTTCGTGGCCGAGCCCAAACTCGACGGTTTGGCGGTCACCCTTCGTTATGAAAACGGCAAGTTGGTCAGCGGTGCGACCAGAGGTGATGGCAGTACCGGTGAGAACATCACATCCAACCTGCGTACGCTGCGCTCCATCCCGCTGCATCTGCGCGGGGACGGTTGGCCAGACGTGGTGGAAGTTCGAGGTGAAGTGTTCATGCCCCGTAAAGGCTTCGAGGCCATGAACCGGAGACAGGCGGAGGCGGGCGAGAAAGTTTTTGCCAATCCGCGCAATGCAGCGGCCGGTAGCCTGCGCCAGCTTGACCCGCGAATCACGGCCTCACGACCCCTGGAGATTTTCTGTTACGGATGGGGCGAAGTTTCCGGTCCGGAACCCTGGGCTAGGCAAAGTGAGGCGATGGAGCGCTTTCGGCAATGGGGCCTGCGGGTGTGCCCTCAACTCCAGCGTGTCACCGGCGTGCAAGGTCTGATCGCGTATTACCTCGACATCGCCGCGCGACGGTCGGCGCTTGCCTATGACATCGACGGTGTGGTCTACAAGGTGGACCGTACAGATTTGCAGCGTGAACTTGGTTTTGTCGCACGCGCGCCACGTTGGGCTATTGCTCACAAGTTTCCCGCCGAGGAAGCGCAGACACGACTGCTCGAGGTGGATTTCCAGGTGGGTCGCACTGGAGCGTTGACCCCGGTCGCGCGACTGGAGCCAATCACCGTAGGTGGAGTGACGGTGAGCAACGCAACACTTCACAACATGGATGAGATTGAGCGCAAGGATGTCCGTATCGGGGATCTGGTCGTCGTAAGGCGGGCTGGGGATGTCATCCCGGAAGTTGCGCGCGTGATTCTGGAAATGCGTCCGCCCAAAGCACGCAAGGTGAAGCTCCCAAGTCACTGCCCGGTCTGCGGGTCCGAGGTCGACAGACAGGAAGGCGAAGCGGTCGCACGTTGCAGCGGAGGGCTGGCCTGTGCGGCGCAACGGGTGGCAGCCATCCTGCATTTTGCGCAGCGGCGTGCGTTGGACATTGAGGGTCTTGGCGAAAAAATTGTCGAGCAGTTGGTGTCCAAAGACCTGGTCCATGATCCAGCAGACTTGTTTGCGCTGGATGTGGGGACACTGGCGGCGCTGGAGCGCATGGGGGAGAAATCTGCAGCCAATCTGGTGGCGGAGTTCAAGCGACTGACTGATGCACCATTGGATTTGGGCCGATTCCTGTTTGCGTTGGGGATTCGTGAGGTGGGGGAAGCCACCGCGCTTGCCTTGGCAAGGCATTTTGGTTCGCTGGAGGCTGTAGCGGCAGCGGATGAAGACGCATTACTTGCCGTCCCGGATGTCGGGCCGGTGGTGGCTGGCCACGTGGCCACGTTCTTCCGTCAGCCCGAAAATATCAAGGTCCTTGAGAAGCTCACCGCTGCGGGTGTCCGCAGTGACAAGGTCGAGGTTCGCGCCCAGGCACAGGGAGGTGCACTGGAAGGACTGACCTTCGTATTGACGGGGACGCTGTCCGGGATGACACGGGATGAAGCCAAAGACGCTCTGATGGGTCTCGGTGCCAAAGTGTCCGGTAGTGTGTCGGCCAAGACCCACTATGTGGTTGCGGGCGCCGATGCGGGCTCGAAACTCAAAAAGGCCGAAAGCCTAGGAGTGACGGTTCTTGACGAGGCCGGTTTGATGGAGGTACTCGCTGCGGCTGGCAGGGGTGGCACACCGCCCGGCTTTGGTTATCATTAGCCCATGACGGGGAGGCGTTCTTTGCTGGTACTGTTGGTGCTGGTCGCGGCGTTGGTCGTGACGGGCTGCACCAAGATTTCGCGCCCGATATACGGGGTGACAGAAGGGCAGCTCTCCTCCTGTGATGGCATCGCAGGTTGCATTTCCAGTCAAGCTCAATCCCCAGAGCATTTCATCGAGCCCATTGCCTTCACTTCATTGCGCAGCGACGCGCGAGCGGATCTGCTGGTTGCCATGCGGAGTGCGGGCGAGCACCGCTTGGTATCAAGTCATCGCAGTTATGTCCGTGGCGAGTTCATGCGCGGGAATGCTGTCGATGATGTTGAATTCTATCTACCCATCGAGGAACGATTCATCCACGTCCGATCCGTAACGCGTGACGGTAGCGACGACAGTTCCGTGCAAAGAGAGCGCATCGAAGAAGTGCGCGTGCGTTTCATGGAGCTTCAGGAACGCAGATAAAAAAGCCCGATGCTTGCGCATCGGGCCATGAACGAGGGAGGTTCATTGTGATGTGAACTGGTCCAATCCTAGACGCTTCACGGCGTTGGGCAGGGAGGGAGCCAAGGCACCGTGAGATCACATCTACCTACCCTGCAGACGGTTCCCATGGTAGGCGGCTTGGGCAACCCGCGGCGTGACCCGGTTCACAGTTTGGGCGGTCAGAAAGTCCCAATCAGCGGATTTCGATGGTCGCCTCGCCCCGGAGCTCATTGACCCAATTCTCGATCATCTGGGCCTGCAGGAACCCGACGATTTCCTCCCGGATTTCTTCGATTGGCGGCGCATCCGCACTGCGGCGGCCATCCAACTTGATGACATGCCAGCCGAACCGGGTCTGTACGGGATTTGCGGTGTAGGCGCCTATTTCAAGCGCCGCTGCGGTGGCGCCGAAGGGTTCGACCATCATGGATTGGTCAAACCAACCAAGATCACCGCCGTTCTGGCTGCTGCCATCTTGGGAATGTTCCCGGGCAAGCTCGGCAAAATCAGCCCCGTCGTCCAGCTGCGTGATGAGCTGGCGGGCGAGCGCCTCCTCCTGAACTAGGATGTGGCGTGCGTTCAGTTCTTCTCCGAGATCTTCTGTGGTGAAGCGCTCGTATTCCGCCTGAACCTGCTCATCGGTGATGGGATTGGCATCCAGCCGCGCCCGTACCACGGCTTGGGCCAGCGTGGCAGCACGGTGTGCAGCCAATTCGGCGGCGATGGTCTCGTCCTGAGCAGTACCGTCGCGCTCGGCCACTTGGGCGAGTAGCTCAATGCTGATGAGGTCGTTGATCATGTCCTCGGGAGTGCTCTGACCGGCACGGCGACGGGCGTAGACGTCCAGCTGTCCCTGGGTGATGGCCTTGCCGTTGACGGTCGCGACGGCGTCGGCGACCGGCGCCTGCTGTATCACGGAGTCGTCGGCACCGCAGGCAACCAGTAGGGTGGCGGGCAGCAGGAGAAAGGCGAGATATTTCAATTTCATGGTTTTTCCTTGGTGGTGAACGCTTTAATGGAAAGCGCGTGAATGTCCGTACGCATCAGGTCGCCGAGGGCTTCGTAAACCAGGCGGTGACGCGCGATAGCGGGATGGTCATCGAAATGGTCGGACACAATGGTGACAGAAAAGTGCCCGCGACCGTCTTTGGCGCCTGCGTGTCCGACATGTCGGTGACTGTCGTCGCTGACCTGGACGCTGCAGGGATTCAATGCTGATTTGAGCCGTTCTTCGATCTGGCGGACGCGGTCGGTGGTCATTCTGGAGCCTCTACTGCGTGACTCGCGATGTAGAAGCCCTGGAGCACGGCGAAACCGACCGTGAGCCCAAGCAAGCCAAACAACTTGAAGTTCACCCAAAGGTCCGTGCTGAAATTGAAGGCCACCCAGAGATTGAGGAATCCAAGCCCTACGAAGAAAACCGCCCAGGCGACGTTCAGGCGCAGCCAGATGGGATTGGGAAGTTGAATGCCGGACTCCATGATGCGCCGTATGATGGGCTTCTCACCGACCCATTGGCTGCCGACGAAGGCGATGGCAAACAGCCAATAGACCACGGTTGGTTTCCATTTGATGAATACCTCATCATCCAGCCAAAGCGTCAGGCCACCAAACACCAGTACCAGTCCCGCTGTCAGCAGGTGGGTACGGTTCACGGTGCGGGTGCGGAACCAGGACCAAGCGGTCTGGGCCAGTGTCGCCACAATAAGCACGGCGGTGGCGACCATGAGTCCCCACACCTTGAATGCGGCGAAGAACAGCAGCACCGGGAAAAAATCGAAGAGCAAAGTGGCCATGCGGTGGGCCGGAATCATACTAGAATCACCTTTCCATGTCCCAGTACTTGCAGATTCACCCGGAGAATCCACAGAAACGGAGGATCCAACAGGCAGCCACCTTCATCCACGGTGGCGGCTTGGTGGTCTATCCGACCGACTCCTGTTACGCCGTGGGTTGCCATATCGGTGACAAGCCAGCCATGGACCGTATCCATCGCATTCGCCAGACCGACGACAAACACAACTTCACCCTGATGTGCCGCGACCTGTCGGAAATCGCGACTTACGCCAAGGTGGATAACTGGGTTTACCGACTTCTCAAGGCCCACACGCCAGGGCCATATACCTTCATCCTGAAAGCCACCCACGAAGTCCCCAGACGCCTGCAGAACCCCAAGCGCCGGACCATCGGCATCCGCGTGCCGGACAATCGCATTACCCAGGCCTTGCTGGAAGAACTCGGAGAGCCGCTGATGTCATCCACCCTCATTCTCCCCGGAGAAGCGCTCCCAATGACCGACCCGGAGGAGATGCGCGAGCGTCTGGACCATCTCGTGGATCTCATCATCGACGGAGGGAACTGCGGTCTGGAACCCACCACCGTGGTGGACCTATCAGGTGGGGAGGCCATCGTATTAAGGGAGGGCCGGGGCGATTCCTCGGTGTTTGAGCCGGTATAATGGCCGCCCATGGAAGGCATTGAGGCTGCGCGCCTGCTGAACAGCCTGTGGTCCCTGGACCGGCCGAGTCTGCTTGCCGTTGCGGCGCTACCACTGATATTCGGCATCACCCTGCACGAGGTCGCCCACGGCTGGGTCGCGCGTCTGCGCGGCGACAGAACGGCACAGATGTTGGGTCGGCTCACGCTCAACCCCATCAAGCACATCGACCCGGTGGGTACGGTGGTCGTGCCAGCGGCGACCTTGCTACTTTCCGGGTTCATCTTCGGTTGGGCCAAACCTGTTCCGGTGACGGTGGAAAATTTGAAAGGTGGCCGTCGGGACATGGCGATGGTGGCGGTAGCTGGCCCACTATCCAATCTGGTGCAGGCCGTTTTCTGGGCGGGAATGATTGCCCTTGCTCAGCTAGTGCACGCATCGTCGCCGGAAGTGGCGCGTTTCCTGTTTTACAGTGGAATCGCCGGTGTCATGTTGAATGTGGTGTTGGCGTTGCTGAATCTATTGCCGATTCCGCCCCTGGATGGCGGACGGGTAGTGAGTGCGCTGCTACCAGGGCGGTTGTCATGGCAGTATGACCGCATCGAGCCCTTCGGAATCTGGATTCTGTTGGGGGCATTGTTGCTTGGCGTGCTGGGGACAGTCTTATGGCCCGCAGTGTTGTTTGTTGTGAGTCTTTATTTCGGGGTGGTGTTGTGAGGGAGAGAGTTTGAACGCAATCGTAGGTGCGGACCAACGGGTCGTATCGGGCATGCGCCCGACTGGTGCGTTGCATCTTGGTCACTTTCACGGCGTACTCAAGAACTGGGTGAAACTCCAGCACGAGTACGAGTGCTTCTTCTTCGTTGCCGACTGGCATGCGTTGACCACGCACTACGAAGATCCACGCGAAATCGGTCAGGCTTCCATTGATATGTTGGTGGACTGGCTTGCGGTGGGAGTGGACCCAGGTCGGGCTACATTGTTCCTGCAATCGCGGGTACAGGACCATGCGGAATTGCATCTGTTGTTGTCCATGGTGACCCCGCTCGGTTGGCTTGAGCGTGTTCCCAGCTACAAGGACCAGCAGGAAAAGCTCCG
>CAZKFT010000028.1:3786-5514 GCA_964552205.1 uncultured Gammaproteobacteria bacterium | reverse complement strand
AAGATGCCCGGGCTCGATGGCCAGAAGATGTCAAAGTCCTACAACAACACGATTGCCTTGCGTGAACCCACCGACAGCGTGGTGGAGAAGATCAAGCGCATGCCAACCGATCCGGCCCGGGTACGGCGGAACGACCCCGGTGAACCGGAGAAGTGCCCGGTCTGGGCGTGGCACAAAGTGTATTCGGACGATTCCACCCGCGACTGGGTGCAGCAGGGGTGTCGTAGTGCCGGCATCGGCTGCCTCGAATGCAAACAACCGGTCATTGATGCGGTCGAGGCGGAGATTGCGCCGATTCGTGAGCGCGCGGAGGAAATTGCCTCAGACCCGCAGACAGTGCGCACCATTCTTGCTGAAGGCATCGAACATGCGCGAGATGTCGCCGACGACACGCTGTCTGATGTGCGTCAGGTGATGGGGTTGAATTACATATGACCACACAACCTGAACAGTCGGAGATGCCGTTCGCGATTGTGCAGGGTACGCCGGTCTTGTCGTTGCCGCGCGACCTGTACATTCCGCCCGATGCGTTGGAAGTCTTCCTCGAGACCTTCGAGGGGCCACTGGACCTCTTGTTATATCTGATCAAGCGCCAGAATCTGGACGTGCTGGATATTCCGATTGCGGAGATTACACGCCAGTACATGGGGTACATAGACCTCATGCAACACTTGCGCCTCGAGTTGGCTGCGGAGTACCTGGTGATGGCGGCCATGCTTGCGGAGATCAAATCGCGCATGTTGTTGCCGCGCCCTGCCGGTAACGAAGATGACGAGGACGACCCGCGTGCTGAGCTCATCCGTCGTCTTCAGGAGTATGAGCGCTACAAGCAGGCAGCCGAAGACATGGACTCCTTGAAGCGTGTCCATCGTGACGTGTTCCAGGCCTCCGCGGAATCACCGCCGCGCAAGGTGCTCCAGCTGATGCCGGAGGTGACGCTCAAGGAATTGTTGTTGGCGTTCCGCGAAGCGCTTCATCGTTCCGAGATGTTTGCGCACCACCATATACAACGCGAGGCATTGTCGGTGCGGCAACGCATGAGTGACGTGCTACGCGTCCTGCACGCTGATACCTTCACCGACTTCAGTAGCCTTTTCACCGCAGAAGAGGGACGCATGGGTGTTGTGGTCACTTTTCTCGCCATCCTTGAGCTGATCAAGGAGTCCCTGGTTGAGATAGTGCAGGCAGAACCGTACGCGCCAATCCATATCAAGGCAGCATCGGCCTCGGCAGCCGATGGTGACATCGCATTCGACGAGGGTACCGGGCAATGAATACGGAACAGATCAAACGCATCATCGAGGCGGCGTTGCTCGCAGCAGGGCGCCCACTCAACTTGGACCAGCTCATGGCCGTGTTCGGAGAGCCAGCGGAACAGCCGACGCGAGATGCTGCGCGTGAAGCCCTGGCGGCTCTGGAAGCGGACTACGAGGGTCGTTCTTTCGAGTTGAAGCAGGTCGCCAGCGGTTGGCGCATCCAGATCCGTGAGGGTTTCTCCGAGTGGGTGGGGCGCTTGTGGGAGGAACGCCCAACTCGGTACTCGCGTGCGCTGTTGGAAACGCTTGCGCTCATTGCCTACCGCCAACCCATTACCCGCGGCGAAATCGAGGATGTACGAGGGGTTACGGTTAGCACTTCCATCATGAAGACCTTGCTGGAACGTGAGTGGGTCCGCATCGTCGGCCATCGTGACGTCCCCGGGCGGCCGGCGCTGTATGGGACCACCCG
>CAZKFT010000028.1:0-3686 GCA_964552205.1 uncultured Gammaproteobacteria bacterium | reverse complement strand
CTGAAGGGTGTGGACATCGGGGACGGTGAGGCCCGCTTTGAACAGGTCATCGCCGCCGGAGGTGATGGGGCCAACCGTTGGTTCCATGTCGTACTCAAAGAAGGGCGGAATCGTGAAGTTCGTCGCCTGTGGGAGAGCCAGGACCTGCAGGTGAGCCGCCTGATGCGAGTTCGCTACGGACCCATTACCTTGCCGCCTCGGTTGAGTCGGGGGCGTTACCGCGACGCGACTCCTGAGGAGATGCAATCAATCGTCCAAATTGCCGGTCTAGAACCACAGCAGGGACCTGTCCCAAAACGTGGGGGAGGCCCTTCCCGTCTGCCCAAGCTTCCGCGTAAGCAGGTGGTCGCGAAGTCCAGAAGACAAAGACCATTTAAAACAAAGGAATAAGCATGGCTCTTAAAGTTGTTTCATGGATACTGGCGCTGATATTCCTGGCGTCGGGAGGCGCGAAGCTTGCAGGGATAGCGTTCGAGATTGAAGCATTCACCCGTTGGGGCTACCCGCTGTGGTTCATGTACTTGGCCGGTTTGCTGGAAGTGGCAGGCGGTATTGGACTCTTGATTCCGCGCCTGTCAGGCCTTGCGGCCAGCGCCCTGGCCGTTTTCATGATCGGAGCGGTGGGGACGCACGTCCTGCATGGGGAATGGATGATGTTGGTCATCGCTGCGATCATCATGGGCTTGGCCGCTTGGCGCGGCTGGAGCTACTGGGCGTCGAAAGATTTGCCGGTGTGAGATGCGCTGTCCGGGCCCAGTAGCCAAACAAAGGCCGGGGCGATATCTGCAGGTGCGGGAAGTCGATTCGGATCTTCCGCGGGGTAGGCCGCTTGGCGCATCCCCGTGCGGACGGCGCCTGGGTTGAGTGCATTCACTCGGATATGGGTGTTGTCCGCGGTTTCCTCTGCAAGAACTTGACTCAAGCCCTCTATCCCGAACTTTGAGACGGCGTAAGCGCCCCAGTGTGCATACCCTTTTCGGCCGACACCGCTACTGACAAAGACCACGCTGGCGCCCTGCGACTGACCAAGCAGCCCCAGGCAAGCCCGGGTCAACAGGAACGGTGCAGTCAGGTTGACGGTCATGACCTTCTGCCAGGTCATTGCGTCGTAATGCAGCAGGGGTGCACGGTCACCGAGGATGCCGGCATTATTCAGCAGGCCATCCAGATGGCCAAACTCGTCTGCCAGGGTATGGGCCAGCGCCAGATAGTCGTTCCAGACCGCAGTACTGAAGTCCATCGCATGAAGTCGCGGAGAGGTGTGGCCTGCAGCTTCAATTGCATCCGCCACCACCTCCAGTTTCTTCGCGCTGCGCCCAAGCAGGATTAGCGTCGCGCCACAGGCTGCAGCAAGCTCTGCAGTGGCCCGGCCGAGCCCATCGCTCGCGCCGGTCATCAGAATGATGCGTCCCTGCAGGGAGTCAGATTGCGGTTGGTATCCTGCTGGAATCTTGTCGATGTTCATGGGCTTCCCTTAAATCAATTCTGCGGCGGCAGCGTACCCGCTCCGGACCGCACCTTCCAGCGTGGGTGGTAAATCAGTTGCGGTCCAGTCTCCCGCCAACAATAAGTTCGCGCACGCGGTCCGCGTGCTTGGGCGCAATGGTTCTATGGCGGGTGTTACGGCAAAAGTCGCGCGCTTCTCGCGGATGACGCGGGCATCGGAGGGTTCGCCTAGGCTTGGAACGCAGTCACCAATTTCCTGGGTCACCAGCGCCACCAAAGCGTCGTTGTCCAGATTCATGTGTGGGCCCTCGGCGCTGATGATGGCGGCGATGATGCCGGGCTGACCCGCAACCCGGCGATCCACCAGCCATTGCGTGGTGGTGCCGTGCAGGCCGAGCAAAGGGAATTCAAGACTAGCGGTCTCTGCGTAGCGTAGGTAGATGGTGCAGATGGGTTGGGTCGCGAACTGTTCGCAATGCTCAAGCAAGCCAGCAAACGCAGCAAATGGTTGCACCAGACGCGCGCACGCATCCGGTGGAACGGCGAGTATGGCAGCAGATACGGGGTGGGCATTGCGCGTCGTGGTGACCGCGGTGATCTCCGAGCCCATGGCAAGGCCGGTGACGCGCTCGCCCAAACAGATCTCAGCACCGCGACGAGCCAGCCACTCCACGGCGGGCCCAGGCATGACCGAGCCCAGGTCGGAGGCCGGCAGCAACAGGTCCGCGGCACCTCGGGTACCCGCGCCGAAGGCCTCGCGCAGGACGCGCCCGAATACCTTGGCGGATGCCTGTTCCGGAAGCGTGTTCAGCGTGGCGATACAGAGTGGATTCCATAGCAGGTTGATGGCCGCGGCAGGTTGCCGACTGTCGCTCAGCCAATCCGAAACGGTTGCTTCTTCCGGTGGCGCTTCCATCAAACGGGACCAGTGGCGAATGATTGCGAACTTGTCCTTACTTGAAAGTCCTTTGGCACTCAGGAAGGCAAATGCCAGTTGCAAGCGGCCGGCACCCTTTGACGCGCGCAAGGAGATACGCGGTCCATCCGGCCCAATCTGATCCAGACGGACCCCATATCGTGCAAAGACCCGCTCTGATGGAATGCCGAGTGTGGCAAGGAGGTCCAAGGTTGCCGAATACGCGCCGATGGCGATGTGCTGGCCGTTGTCCACGTCCACCCCCAACGCGGGTGCGGTGCGGGCACGACCACCAGGTTGCGGCCCGGCTTCGAACAGCACGACCCGCTTGCCAGCATTCACCAGCGCGACTGCGGCTGCGATGCCGGCCCAGCCCGCGCCGACCACGGCAATGGCAGGCGTGCTCATGTCCGTTGTTGCCGCAGGTGTCTGCGCTCTTCAGCCGAAGCGGTACGCCAGGCCAGCCACATTTTGCGCATCGGGTTCACGCGTGTGCGCTTCTCCAGCACGCGATAGTCATTCGCCTTGATCTGGTCCAGCAGGCGACGGTAGATGGCAGCCATGATGAGGCCGCTGCGTTGGCGGTAGCGGTCGCCCTCCGGAAGTGCTGCCATCGCGCGATCGTAGTACGCCGCCGCACGTTCCCCATATTCCCGGAGACAGGCCTGCAGCGCGGCGGGCGTGACCGTTGCCGTGAGGTCGTCTGCGGTCACTGCATGCTTGCTGAGGTCCTCGCGAGCCAAATACACACGGCCGCGTCTCGCGTCCTCACCGACATCCCGCAGGATATTGGTGAGTTGGAATGCGGTGCCGAGCTCGGTGGCGTACTTTTCCGTCCCGCGGTCATCAAAACCGAAAATGGACGCGGACAAAAGACCCACCACGCCGGCTGCACGCCAGCAGTAGAGCAACAGTTCGCTGTAGGTCTCGAAGCCTTCGTGATCAAGGTCCATCTGCATGCCATCGAGAATCTCGTGAAAGTACTCGGGCTGCAGGTCAGCGTGCTTGCGGACTTCGGCAAGGGCACGCGTCACCGGATGGGTAGGGGTGCCCGCAAACAGGCGCTCGGTTTCTTCTCGCCACCAACCGAGTTTCGCTCTAGCAACATCGGGCTCGCGTACATTGTCAACGACGTCATCCACTTCACGACAATACGCGTAGAGCGCGATGATGCCCTTGCGCTGCAGTTCCGGAAGAAACTGGAAGGCGAACGCGAAGTTCGAGCCGCTACGCGAAGTCCGTTCCTGGCAGTATTCGTCTGGAGACATCCGGTTCAACCCCGTAGTGCGCGCCAGGCAAGAAGAGGCCAGTCTGTCGCATCCAG
>CAZKFT010000027.1:0-25678 GCA_964552205.1 uncultured Gammaproteobacteria bacterium | reverse complement strand
CCGAGTTCCAGAATCATCTCCATGTCGAAGCGCGTACGCTGCTCCAGGCGCTGGGCTTCGACGAGCTTGTCTGCTTTACGCAGGACTTCGAGCCGGTCGCGCAACTCATCCTTGATCATGTCCACGGCCTTCAACAGCTTCTCGCGTGGTGTCACGTAGTGGCTCTTGGGGTAAATCGTGTATCGCGGGAGTTTGCGCGTGACCTCGCCGGTCAGCGGGTCGAATAGCGCGATGGACTCGATGACATCATCAAACATCTCGACCCGCACGGCTTCGAACTCGGACTCGGCCGGAAAGATATCCACCACCTCTCCGCGCACACGGTAGTTCGCCCGCGCCAGTTCGGTTTCGTTTCGGGTGTACTGCAATTCAGCCAAGCGTCGCAGCAGGTCACGCTGGTCGATGCGGTCGCCGCGTGAGAGATGCAGAACCATCTTCAGGTAAGAATCGGGGTCGCCCAATCCATAGATGGCCGAAACCGTGGCAACGATGATGGCGTCCTTTCGTTCCAGCAACGCCTTGGTCGCGGACAAGCGCATTTGTTCAATGTGCTCGTTGATGGACGCGTCTTTCTCGATATAGGTGTCCGAGGACGGAACATAGGCCTCAGGCTGGTAGTAGTCGTAATATGAAACGAAGTACTCCACGGCGTTATGGGGGAAAAACTCACGGAACTCACCGTACAGCTGCGCAGCCAGCGTCTTGTTCGGCGCCAGTACCATGGTGGGGCGCTGTAAATCGCTGATGACATTGGCGATGCTGAAAGTCTTCCCGGATCCCGTCACGCCCAGCAAGGTCTGCTGGGCAAGGCCATCCTTCAGGCCTTCCACCAGGCGCGCGATCGCGTCCGGTTGGTCTCCTGCCGGCTTGAAACCCGATACCAGTCTGAAAGCATCACTCATTCGTTTAAACTACCGCCATGGACATCAAACTCTCCGGGCGTGTCACCCGCATCAGACCTTCACCTACCTTGGCCGTCACTGCCCGCGCTGCCGAACTGAAAGCCGCTGGCAAGGACGTCATCGGGCTCGGTGCCGGTGAGCCGGATTTCGACACACCCGAGCACATCAAACAGGCTGCCATCGCTGCACTGGCGGCCGGCAAAACCAAATACACCGCCGTGGACGGTACACCCGAACTTAAACGAGCCATTATAGGCAAGTTCCGTCGTGATAATGGTCTGGACTACGAGCCCGCTCAAGTCATCGTTTCCTGTGGCGGCAAGCAGAGCTTTTTCAACCTGTGTCAGGCCCTGCTGGATGAAGGTGACGAGGTCATCATTCCTGCCCCCTATTGGGTCTCCTACCCCGACATTGTGTTGTTGAACGACGGCAAACCCGTCATCGTTGAGGCGGGCATCGAGCAGGCCTTCAAGATTTCGCCGGCCCAACTTGAGGCGGCGATCACTCCGCGCACGCGTTTGTTCGTGATCAACAGCCCCTCGAACCCAACCGGCGTTGCCTATAGCAGACAGGAGCTGGAGGCTTTGGGTGATGTTTTGCGGCGACATCCGCAGGTCTTGGCGGCTACAGACGACATGTATGAGCACATCCTTTGGAGCGAGGAAGCGTTCTGCAACATCCTGATGGCTTGCCCCGACCTGTATGAGCGCACGATCGTCCTGAACGGGGTATCCAAGGCCTATTCCATGACCGGCTGGCGTATAGGGTACGCCGCCGGCCCGAAGCCGCTCATTAGGGCGATGGCCAAGGCGCAATCCCAAAGCACCTCGAACCCGTCGTCGATTTCGCAAGCCGCTGCGGTTGCGGCACTGGAGGGCGATCAGGCATGCGTCGCCACCATGCGCACAGCGTTCCACAACAGGCATGCGTATGTGCTCGACCGTCTCAACACCCTGCCAGGCGTGAAGACCTGCCCTGCGGATGGAACCTTTTACCTGTTCCCTGACTTCAGTGGTGTCAGCGCAGATGACGTGGCGCTGTCGGAAAAGCTGCTGGAAGCCGGTGTGGCGGTCGTGCCCGGGTCGGCATTCGGCGCACCAGGACACATCCGCATCAGTTTCGCGACCTCCATGGAGGCCTTGAGCGGAGCACTCGATAGAATTGAGGCATTCGTCACGAATAGTTGACCCTGCGGGTGCCGGTCTTTACCATACGCGCCTCCATTCCCCGGTAGCTCAGTCGGTAGAGCGGGTGACTGTTAATCACTAGGTCGGCGGTTCGAGCCCGTCCCGGGGAGCCAAAATCAAAGGCCCGCATCGCGCGGGCTTTTTTTATTCTTGATCTGGTTGAGGGAATCTCAGGTGGCCCAAAGATTCGTCGGGTATCACCAGCGTTTCGCTACGCGACCGATCGTAGAGAAAAACAAAGCGGCCGCTACTGCCAATGAGGTGCAATGATGCGCTGGCGTCGTTTCCTGCCAACGAGACCGCGATGGGCTGATGATTTCCTGCGGTCACGACATTGAAACGGTGACCGGCATACCAGCCGACAAAAATCAGCATGTACAGCCCAAGCAGAACTACCATCAACCAGCTGCTTTTCATCCACCAACGCGACATCCGGAGATAGCCCTTCAGGAACCGTCCAGGGGACGGCCTCGCTTCCAGCTTGCGGATCTCCCAGTGGCCGTAGATGTACATCAGATAGATGAAGCCGATACCGAGGGCGGCGGCAAGCAAGGAAATGGGTTCCCTCAGCACCGCGAGCAGAACATCGGTGACCTCGGCGAACACAAAATAGTTGATGCCGAAGTGTCTGTAGTACTCCCAACTGAACATCAGGCCGACAATTGATGTCACTAGGTACGCAAGCGTGAGCATCAGTGCCGGATGCTCGCGGGCCAATCCTCTGAACCATGCAGGTAGAGGAAGGATACCTTCCGTCACTTGCCGTCCTTGTCTTGATGATATTCCTCGATGACGGTATCAATCACGTCGTCATCGATATCGCTCCAGACATCCTTTTCGCCGCCGATTTCAGTTTTGAATTGGGTGGTGGAAGACGCCTCACCGCGAACAACGGTGTGCTCCGGGTTGAAGTCGTCCTCACCACCCATGCCGCGCACTTGTGTAGCGTCAGCCTGCAGAATCCGGAATTCGAAATCGAAGGTATCGAACCGAAGTCGCGTGCCATCGGTGAGGCGAGTCGGTTCGGAAATCTGCACATCGTCAACAAAAGTACCGTTGGAACTGTTGTGGTCTTCGACCCAGTAGCCGCCATCACGCCACCGGATGGTGGCGTGATGTCTGCTGACAGTGTGTTGGTCAATCACGATACTGGCCTGTATGCCAGGCCCCGGTGCAGGTCGACGCCCGATGACCGTGACGGCTGTATTCAGTTCATGCCGCTTCTGCCCTGTGATGTTGGCGAGATCGAGCAGCACGGCGCCGGTCGGGTAATCTTCCATTGCAACCAGACCTACGCCCTGACGCTTGGACAGGACCACCCATCCACCGATGAGGACTGCGGGAATAATCAACAGATACCACAGCCAGGTCGGTGTACCCTCCTCGGGGGGTTCCACTGGGGCAGCTGCCGTTTCCACTGGCGGCGTGGGAGACGTTTGCACTGGGGTCGCTGGTGCCGGCACCGGTTGCACATCCGGAACAGGAGGGGCTTCGACGACGCGGGGTTGGAGCATCGCGGTTTGCAACCGCGAGACTGCAGCACCGAGCTCCTCCGGTTGCAAGGCGCGCACATAATCCCCTTCGGTGCGCAATGCCAGGGTCTGGATGAGACGAAAATCGGCCTCTTCACTGAATGCGATGCCAAAAATCCGCACGCCGTGACGCACTGCCATCGGCAGGAGTTCGTCGAGCAACCAGGCTTCCCTGACGCGGTCCTGTGCCCGGTCTCCGGTATCAACAATACCGTCCGTCAGGAACAGGATTTCACGCTCAGCACTCTCTCTACCTTGCTGTCGCAGGTGGTAGGTGGCCATTTCGATTGCGCCGGGGATATCTGTCCAAGGCCCACGGTAGGTCAACCCATCAAGGGCATCCAAGAGGCTCGCTCGCCCGGCGACATCCAGGCTAGTGAGCGGCACAGCCAATCTGGAATCCGTATCGAAGATAACGATACCGAGCCGGCTTTCCGGCCCCGTGTCCTGGATGAGACGTTCGATTGCGGCTTTGGCGAGGAAATGCGGATCGTTACTCCGCATGCTGCCGGAGTTGTCGAGGACAATGACAATGTCCCGCGGCGCAGCGGAAGCCAACGGCACCCCGCCGATTGCGAGACAG
Source organism: uncultured Gammaproteobacteria bacterium (assembly GCA_964552205.1). GTDB lineage: Bacteria > Pseudomonadota > Gammaproteobacteria > Natronospirales > JAIVGZ01 > JAIVGZ01. Next base: position 21,474 of record CAZKFT010000027.1, on the reverse strand, counting down.
AGTACCGCTGCAATCCAGACGCGGATTGTTATCTCCTCGAGTAGCTGAACTTCTGGCCGCCGATGCTTGCCTCATACATCAGGCCGCCCTTGGCCACCGTGAAAACAGCCATGCCGCGGTGATAGTTACCGCCGCGGGCCACGTCACTCGTGCTGTCTGCTGCGCCACCAGTGGCACCGCCAGCAGTACTGGCTTCTGCACTGGCCGAGGCTGTGATGGCGATGGCTGCCGCCTGAGCACTGAATTCGAAGTTTCCACTCGTGAACTCGCGGAACGCCCGCTCATCCTCGAAGAAAATGATCTGGCTGTAGGCTTGGGCACCCAACTGCAACCCGACAGTGACCTGTGTCATACGAGTGTTGCCAACGTGCTCACCGTTGACAAAGACACGCCCGCTACCGTGAGCGCCGCCTAGGCCGATTCCCGCTCGACCAATCGTCGGGAACACCGCGTATCCGAAGCTGCCACGGAAAAAAGGACGACTCTCCGGTGCCGAACGGAACAGGCTTACAACGTCCTGATAGTCATCTGCATGGGCAACCGTCAACGGTGCCGAGATTATCGGCAACATGACCAAAGCAAGCATCAACTTACGCATCATTCTGGCTCCATGGTGTTCGAGTCATTTTCAAGTATCCCCAATCATGCCACTTCTGACCGTGAACTGCTTCACAGGTTCCTATTGATTTCGAACCACACGGAAGCCAATCTCAGGAAATCCGCGGTCCGGCTGGAAACGATCGCGCCTGCGGGCGGTGGGTTCTGGACTGCGGAAATGCCCGCCACGCACCACTCTCACGCTGCAATCTCCACCCTCCCACACCGTTCCGTCCGCGGGGGCGCCCTGATAGCTGGGGTGGAAGCAATCGTGGACCCACTCGGCGACATTGCCCACGGTGTCGTAGAGACCGAAGGGGTTTGGCTGGAAGCGCCCGATACTGGTCGGAACGCGAGGATTCAGGCTTGGCGAGCAATTGAAACAATGTGCCTGGTCTCGTCCAGTCTGGAATCCCCACCAATACGGCGAGGTGGTACCAGCGGAAGCGGCGTACTCCCATTGTGATTCGCTTGGCAGTCGATACGTGGCGCCTGTTTCACGGCTTAACCACTGCGTGTATGCCAGCGCGTCGTTCCAGCTGACCCCGAAGACAGGGTGGTTTCCGCGGTCCAAACCCATACTGTCCGGAAGTGCGCGACCTGTCGCCCGGGCGAAGCGGTCGTAATCGGCAAAGGTGATTTCATAGACCCCGACGGCAAACGCCGGCACGGTCACTTGGTGTTCCGGACGCACACTGGGATCCGGGGACCCGCGCTGGCCCATCAGGAACTGCCCTGCGGGAACCTCCACCATCAGGGGTCCATCACCTCCGCTTCTCAGTCGGTCACGGAAAGTTGGACCCGGCTCGACAGCAACCACTTCTGGTGCCGGTTCCTCTTCCGCTGGGGTGTCGATGTCCGGTTCCGGCTCGGTCTCGGAAGCTTCGAGAACTACAGGGCCCGGCACGGGAGCCGGATCTGTTTTGCCTCCGAACATGAACCAGGCGCCGCCAGCGAGAACCGCCACCACCACGATGCCTGCAACCATGGCCATGGTTTTGCTACCACCCTCTCGGCGATCGTCCTCATACCCGCGGTCCGCATAGGGATCACGCGTTGGTTCCGGTGCTGGAGCTGGAGCTGGAGCTGGAGCTGGAGCTTCAACCTCTGCCACTGCACGTTCGAGCACATCGCAGACGATGACTGTGGTGTTGTCCTGTTTGGGTTTTGCCGCATCTGTCACCGCTTGGAGCAAAGCGGCAACACACTCTTTGGGGTTCGCGCTTGCTGCGGCAGTGGCGAGAATCGTGTCGGTGTCCAAAGTGTCCAAGCCATCACTGCAGACGATCACGCGGTCGCCAGGAAGCAGCTTGAACCCTTCATTCGGGCAGTCGATCATGGTGATCTCCTCCCCGCTCATGGCACTGATGAGCATGTTGCGGCGCAAGCGCGGGTCGGGTTCCACTGGCGTGCCAGCGGCTTCCATCATATCCAGATAGGCACCATAACTGTGGTCAGCGTTCTTCTTCAGGAGTTCTCCCTTTCGAACCACATACAGGTGGCTATCACCGACACTGACCCAATACAGTTCCCCGTCGCTGATGGCGCCCACGACGCAGGTACACCCCATTCCGTCCAGCGCAGGGGTCTCCTTGATGGTCGCTGCCAGACTCTCGTTACTTTTCAATAACGCGTCGTGGAGGATTTCCGGGATGGGTTCATTTCCAAACCGGCTGGTGAACTGTCGGTTGAAGGTGTTGGTCACCATCTGGCTGGCAATGTTGCCCGCTGCCGCACCGCCCACACCGTCGGCCATCGCCAACAGTGCAGTCGAGTTTGGCCCCGACTTTTCATCATCCACGAAGGTGGTCAGGAATGCGTCTTCCTGGTAATCGCGGGCGCCGTCGATTTGGTTGCCCGCGATTTCAAGATAGAGATCCATCGTTTCCCCTCAGTCGCCCGCTACAAATGCCGTGACCTGCCAGCGCCCGTCGCGCAGGTTCACCAGTATGCGGAAATCATACGGCGTACGGTACATGCTTCGGTGCAACCAGGCATCCTCGCCCATGACAGACATGACCCGCGCCCAGTCGCCCTCATACCCATGGATTTCCAGAACATCGTAACGCAATAGCTCAACGACGTCGGCATCCATATCCGGGGCGCTCCTCAGAACCGCAATCCGGCTTGTTACCCAGGCCGTCATATCCGTGTCCAGACGAGCCGAAATCCGCTCCGCGCACCAGACGTACGGCATACAGAATGTGTCTCTCGCCGTCTGCACGGCACCCATACTCAGGGCCGCTTCAAGTTCGGTCCAAAGTGCCTCACCACCAACAGGGTCATTCAGGCGGCGTATGAGTTCATCTGGCCCCGCGCCACCACCAAAATCGAGCAAGGCATCGGTGGCGAAGAAAGTGGCGACGCCTCGCGCATCCCTGTTTTGCGTTGCCGTCCTGAGGCCATTGCGAACCCCTTCGAAGGCAAGATTGCGTGGGGCCTCGTCCATGGGCCAGACTCGCGGGCGGGTAGCAATCGCAGCTTCCCTGAGAGCGTGTCGACGTTGTTCCGCAGTGGGGATGCCCGTCGGTGTCGCGCCCAAGGAGGATTGGTAGGCTCGGATGGCCGCTTCGGTTCGCTGTCCATAGTGGCCGTCTACCGCGCCGGTGTAATAGAAACCGAGCGTGAACAACGCCTGCTGTATTTCCCGGATTTCAGGGCGACCAGGAATCTCCGTAGCCGGGAGGCAGAGTGGAATCAGGCAGAGAGCTAGAACAATTGACCCGCGACGCATGCGGTCAGATTAGCGTCATCTTGTCGGGAGGTCGACACCTGTCACCGATCCCCAGGGCCAGGGTTGCGGCTTGTGGATACCATACCCCTGTCCGTAACCGATGCCGATGGCGCGCAGGGTATCCATAAGAACCGGCTCCTCCACAAATTCGGCGATGGTAGGGATGCCCATGACAGTACCGACACGATGGATTGCTTCGACCATCGCACGGTCAACATGGTCGATGAGCATGTTTCTCACGAAGGTGCCGTCAATCTTCAAATAGTCCACGGTCAAGGTTTTCAGATAGGCGAACGAAGACACGCCGGAGCCGAAGTCATCGAGCGAAATGGTACAGCCGATGTCGCGCATGGCGGCGATGAAACGGCGCGCGCGGGCGACATCGCTGATTGCAGCAGTTTCAGTCAGTTCGAATCCGATGCTATCTGGAGGGATACCCCGTCCAAGAATCTGTTCCTTTACCCAGTCGGTGAACTTGGGGTCGCTGAAGGTGGTACCGGAGATGTTGATTGCCCAGCTACCCAGTGCCACGGTCGGGTACCGGGCCAAACGGTGTGCTAGCCCTTCACAGACTCTGGACACTACCCAACGATCCAGCCGCGGCATCTGGTTGTAGCGTTCGGCCGCGGGAATGAAACGGTCTGGCTGGACCAGGATTCCGTCCTCGCCCCGCAATCGGACCAGAATCTCCGCGTGGCCAGTATTGCTCTCTGCCGCTATCGGGGTGATGTGCTGGTAGTGCAGTTCCAGGTGGTCCTCGTCTATGGCATGTGCCACGCGCGAAATCCACCCCATTTGTTCCTGCCGGTTGCGCAAATCGCGGTCACCTGAGTCGAACACGTGCAGGCGATTGCGGCCATTCTCTTTGGCTGCCCAGCAAGCACTGTCAGCCGCAGCCAGAGCGGCATCCGCATCTGAAACCGTGCCGAGATCCACCAAACCCGCAGATGCGCCAATCCGGAATACCTGGCCACTCCATTCGAAGCGCAAGCGGTCCGCTTCATCGATAAGGCGCTCAGCCACCAAGGTCGCGTCCTCGACGGTATCGCGCTTGATGACCGCGCAGAACTCATCGCCACCCAAACGCGCGAGGATTTCGTCCGACCCGACAGTTGCCAGCCAACATCGAGTCAATTGCTGGAGCAGACTGTCACCCGCGCGGTGGCCGCATAGATCGTTGACCACCTTGAACTGGTCCAGGTCGAGATAGACAAGAAACCAGCCTTGGTGAATATCGCTTGTAAAAAGTGAGGCGACATGACTCTCAAGGGATCGTCGGTCAGGCAAACCTGTAAGTCCGTCCAGACCAGTGCCATTTCCTTGGTTCCCTGACATGTCCCGAAGCACATAGACCTTGCCGTGGGCGTGTTTCGAGAGTGAAACAAGCACCAGTCGCTCCTCACCCCCTTTCAGGCGAAGGACACGAAAAACGCCCTCCGGGCGGGGGCGGTCCAAACGCACGGTGCGCCGCTCCCATACAGGCTCGGTAAGAGGAAGTGCATGCTCCAATTGACTACCGACCAAGCCGTTGAGGTCTACACCGGCCATTACTTCAGCAGCGCGGTTGGCGCGCACGATTCCATCCTCACTATCGGTCTGGATAACAGCGTCCTGGATGGTAGCGAGGGCCGCGTCCGCGCTGCGGAGTTGGCGCAACATGTCGTGAAAGCCTTGGAATCCAGTGGTCTCGGGTTCCGGCGGCTCCTGCTTGAATAGACTGTTGAAATCGAATTCGATCACGATTTGCGTCCGCTCTTCAGATGCTCGATGGAGGAGGCCACTTGGGAGAGCTCCTCCAGGGTCATGCCCTTGAGTGCGTGCAAACCTGCTCTGAGCACCTCGCCCTTGTTGAAAAGAATCCCGGCGCGCGCATAGGTCAGTTGCAGTTCACGAATCAAACGGTGGTCGCCGGAGGGCATGGTGAAGCTGTCGCGCACGGTCCGAGCGCGGCGCGGTATCGAGCTTCCTTGTTTCAAGCTTTTTTCCATAGCTCCTCCTACAGAGGATGCGACTATTTCATATGTCAATATCATATGTCAAGTACTAATAACATATTTGATATATATCATTTATCCAAAGCAATCAGAACCTTGCAGTAATACAGTTATATCAGGGGGTTATTTAATAGACTTAAGCCACTTGACGAAGTCTGGGCCCAACTCAGGATGGTCCCTACCAAAGGCCACTGTCGCCTGCAGGTATCCCAGCTTGCTACCGCAATCAAAGCGCTCTCCCTCGTAGTGCAACGCATGCACCGATTCTTCGCCCAAAAGGTCAGAGATCGCGTCGGTCAGCTGGATTTCGCCACCCGCCCCGCGCCCAGTTTGCTGCAGTTTCCGGAAAATAGCGGGTGTGAGCAGATACCGGCCCACCACACCCAGACGTGAAGGTGCGTTTTCCGGCGCAGGCTTCTCAACGATGGCTTTGACCTCAGCCAGGGGCGCCCTCCCCTCCCCTACCGCGACAATGCCGTATTTCCTCGTGTCTTCGGGTGGAACTTCCTGCACGGCAATGACGGAACCTCCTGTTTCAGCATGGGCTGTGGCCAATTGTGCGCAGCACGACGGGCCGCTGTTGCGAATCAGGTCATCCGCCAGCACGACAAAAAAGGGATCATTTCCGACCAAAGGTTCGGCGCACAGCACCGCATGTCCCAGCCCCAGTGCTTCGGGTTGCCGTACATACGCACAGGTCACATGACTGGGCACGATGCCCTGCACCACAGCCAGCAAGTCATCCTTGCCCTTGGCCATGAGTTCCGTTTCCAACTCGTAGGCGCGATCGAAGTGGTCCGCGATTGAGCGTTTGTTCCGGCCTGTGACGAAAATGAGCAGCTCCGCGCCGGCCGCGACGGCTTCTTCAGCCGCGTACTGGATCAGTGGCTTGTCCACCACCGGAAGCATTTCCTTGGGGCTGGCCTTGGTGGCCGGCAGGAATCTCGTTCCCAGCCCTGCCACCGGGAATACCGCCTTGCGAACCCTGCTGTTCACGAACAGTCTCCTCACCTGGAAAAACGAAGGCCGCCAGGGGCGGCCTTCGAATCATACCTCATGCCCGGCATTTACCGGTCGGCGACCGCCGCCGTCTGGCCACCGGATCCGACCGTCATCTTGTCCCGGTTCCGCTCAACCGTGGCAGCACCGATGCCGCTCACATATCGCAACTCGTCAATACTGGCGAACGGTCCGAACTTCTCGCGGTGTTCGACGATGGCATCGGCTTTCGTACGACCAACGCCATCCAGAACCCTGGCCAACTCGGCGGCAGAAGCCGTGTTGATGTCCACTACCTCATCTGCAGCGACAAATAGTGGTGTCAGCGCGAGAAACAACGACAGGAACAGAACTGTTAACTTGGCCATTGGCCACCTCCTTGTGGTTGAAGACAGGTATAGCCTAGCAGTGACGATCTGACCCTTTGCAGGGTGCTAACGTCTTCCTGTCCCCTCCGGGAGGGCGCTGGCGCTTGGAGAGCCCGGGAGCTCGACATGCGGCGATACACTGCCCCACTGTCGGCAACTCGGACACTGCCAGTAGAGGGTGTTGGCGGTGAGCCCGCAACCACGACACAAGTATCTGGGATGGTGCTCAAGAAGCAGGCCGAAGATTTCGCGTGCAGGCGCGATGTCCATGGCATGCCCCTTCGTTTCGAGATAGCGCTTGATGAATGCATCCAGGCCTGCGCTGGCCAAATCGGGGCGACCAAGTGCCGCGAGCGCGACGGCCGGAACGGTTGCAGGCCGCTGGACCAACAGTTCGTCCAATAGCGCATCCATACCAGCATCGTCTCCAAGCCTGCGGAAGCACTCCTGCAACGGACCCAGCACCTCGCCAGCGAACACAGGATCACGCTCGATCACGCGTCGGTATGCCTTGACCGCCTGTGCGAATTCGCCCTCCTGTTCGGCCAGATTCCCGGTGAGCATGTCAGCGCGGATGTTCTCAGCATCGGCTGACAGCGCCTTCTTCAGCAGGGAGCCGACGCGCTTGCCGTGTCCTGTCTCCTGGGCGACTTCCGCTAGTTCGCACAGGTAGTGCGAAACGGTCCGCTGTTGCGATCGGCCTTCAACCAGTTCCAGACGCTGCGCGGCGCCTATGGCCTGGTCCCAATCGCTTTGAAATTCGTAGATGGACATGAGATGACGCAAGGCCGGTCCCACGAAGGCCCCGGACTGGGAAAGCTCCGTGAACAGGCTCTCCGCACGGTCCAACAAGCCGGCCCGCATGTAGTCATCACCCAGCTCGTATAGCGCCTGCTGCCTGTGCGTCCTTGAAAGACTTGGTCGTGCGATGAGGTTCTGATGAATACGGATGGCACGATCCACTTCGCCGCGGCGTCGGAACAGACTCCCGAGAGCGAAGTGCGTTTCCACAGTATCGGAGTCCACCTCCACCATGCGCATGAACACTTCCAGAGCCTTGTCCTGTTCTTCATTGAGCAGGTAGTTGAGGCCGCGGAAATACTCGTCACTCAATCCTTTTGTACGGCCTTCGGGTTCGCGGCTGACAAAGCGGCCACGCAATAGCCAGCCGATGCCGATCGCAGCGACCAGCACGAGCGCGAACAAGATGGGTTGATCAGTGAGCATTCCTGATGGGGATGCTACGCAGGTTGCTGATCTCGGTCTCTGCCAGTTTGACCGATCGTTTCAGCCGACGGATTCTGGCGAGTTGTCTGATGATGATACCGGCCACGCTGAGTATTCCGAGAACCCAGCCGAGTACGAGGGCCAGGAACACCACCCAGGGCAGTCCGATGTGGTAGGTACGGACCCAAAGGTCAACTTCTACGGAACCAAAGTTCAGATAGGCGAAGCTGGCGCCCATGATGACGACCAGCAATGCGATGATAAAGCCGATTAGTCGCAACATAATTCCTCCGCCGCTCCCATCGTTCGAACGGCCCGGAATTGTGTCATGAAATGCGGGCTGGGGCTAACTGTCTACCTTGAGAACGGCGCCATTCTGTGCGGCATCATTGACGCGCTCACGGAGGTCCTTGCCCGGCTTGAAGTGCGGTACATGCTTGCCAGCGAGTGACACCGCCTCTCCAGTCTTGGGGTTGCGACCTATCCTGGGTGGGCGGTAATGCAGCGAAAAGCTGCCGAAACCACGAATCTCAATCCTGTCACCATTGGAAAGGGCGCCGCTCATCTGGTCTAGCAGGCTTTTCACAGCCAACTCGACATCCTTCTCTTTGAGGTGCCCTTGCTTGCGCGATAGCAGCGCGATCAGTTCTGATTTAGTCATGTTGTCATTGATTCCAGCACAACCGTCTGGCCGCCCCACAACGCAGGGCGGCCACACGTATGATCAGCTGTCCCGCTTGCCGGTGATCTGGCTCTTAAGCAGGTCCCCAAGTGTTGCTGTACCGCCTGTGCTGCCGCGGTACTGTTTCACAGCCTGCTGCTCTTCGTGCTCGTCCTTGGCCTTGACTGACAGGCTTACAAGACGCGTCTTGCGGTCAACACCCACAAATCGAGCTTCGATCTCTTCGCCCACTTTCAGCACGGTACGCGCGTCATCAATACGGTCGCGTGAGAGGTCGGAGGCTTTCAGCTGGCCTTCGATGCCATGCCCCAGGTCGATGGTGGCTGCCTTCGCATCCACCGCTGTGACGACACCCTTGAGCATGCTGCCCTTCGGATGATCGGCGAGGAAGCTTGAGAACGGATCGTCTTCCATCTGTTTGATGCCCAGCGAGATGCGCTCACGCGGCGGGTCGACTGTGAGTACGACTGCCTCGAGCTCGTCACCCTTCTTGTAATTGCGAATGGACTCTTCGCCAGGAATGTCCCACGAAATGTCGGACAAATGAACCAGCCCGTCGATCCCGCCGTCCAGACCGATGAAGATGCCGAAATCGGTGATGGACTTGATGGTTCCGGATACCTTGTCGCCCTTGTTGTGGGTGACGCCGAACTCTTCCCACGGGTTGGGCTGGCACTGCTTCATGCCCAGCGAGATGCGGCGACGCTCCTCGTCGATTTCCAGCACCATAACTTCGGCTTCGTCGCCGATCGCCACGACCTTCGCAGGGTTGACGTTCTTGTTGGTCCAATCCATCTCGGATACGTGCACCAGACCTTCAACGCCCGGCTCCACTTCAACGAAGCAGCCGTAGTCAGCAATGTTGGTGACCTTGCCGAACATGCGTGCACCAGCCGGGTAACGGCGGGCCAGATCTTCCCACGGGTCGTCACCCAATTGCTTGAGGCCCAAGGAAACACGATTACGCTCACGGTCGAACTTGAGCACCTTGACGTCGATCTCGTCGCCAACATTCACGACTTCCGACGGGTGCTTGACGCGCTTCCACGCCATGTCCGTGATGTGCAACAGGCCATCGATACCGCCGAGGTCGACGAACGCGCCGTACTCGGTGAGGTTCTTCACCACACCCTTGACGGTGTTGCCTTCCTGCAGGTTGTCGAGCAGTTCCTCGCGGTCCGCACTGAATTCGGACTCAACGACGGCACGACGGGAAACAACCACGTTGTTGCGCTTGCGGTCGAGCTTGATGACTTTGAACTCGAGGGTCTTGCCTTCGAGGTAGCCGACGTCGCGCACGGGGCGCACATCGACGAGTGAACCGGGAAGGAACGCGCGGACTTCGTCGATGTCCACGGTGAAACCACCCTTGACCTTACCGCTGATGATGCCTTCAACCACCTCACCGGCCTCATGGGCCTTCTCGAGACGGGTCCAGGAACGGGCACGCTTGGCCTTCTCGCGGGACAGTCGGGTTTCGCCGAAGCCGTCCTCGATGGCATCCAGTGCGACTTCCACATCGTCGCCCACGGCAATCTCGAGTACCCCATCCTCATCGTAGAACTGCTCGATGGGGATGACGCCCTCGGACTTGAGGCCGGCGTTGACGATGACGACATCTGGCTTGATTTCGACCACACGGCCAGTAACGATGGAGCCGGTCTGGAGGGTCTGCGTGTTGAGGCTTTGTTCGAAGAGTTCAGCGAAACTTTCAGTCATTGGGTTAGGTTGTCTTAAAGGTCAGTGGTTGTAATTCGCTGCTGGCCCAAGTCGAGGACGCGCTGGACGACTTCGTCGATACCCAGCGCCGTTGAATCGATTTGGAACGCATCAGCGGCCGGTCTTAACGGCGCCACCGCCCGGGCTGCGTCACGCGCGTCCCGCTGGGCAATGTCGTCGAAAAGGGTGGCAAGACTACCATCGAACCCTTTTTCTTTCAACTGCTTATAGCGTCTTTCGGCCCGCGCCTCGGCACTGGCCGTCAAAAACACCTTACAAACTGCATCCGGGAACACCACAGTGCCCATGTCCCGACCATCTGCGACCAGCCCTGGAGCCTGCCGAAAGCGGCGCTGCAAGGTCAGCAAAGCAGCCCTGACCTGAGGGTGTGGCGCAATGCGGGAAGCCTTGTCCCCCGTAGTTTCAAGGCGGACCTCGTGGGTGATGTCTTCCCCTTTCAGCGTGATGCGCTCATTGCCCTTGTCGTCTTCGCCGAAAGTGACTTCCAATGCCCCTGCCACGGCTACCAAGCCGTCAATATCATCTTCGCGGACACCCTCACGCGTCGCAGCGACTGCCAGCACGCGATAGATGGCACCGCTGTCGAGCAAGGCGAAGCCCAGTGCTTTGGCCACCCGTCTCGCAATCGTGCCTTTACCCGACCCGGTTGGACCGTCAATGGCAATGACCGGAACAGTTGTCACGCGACCTCCAGAATCAGGCCTGCCTGCCTGGCTATATCGACAAAACCCGGGAAGGAAGTGTCGATTTGTGCGCAGTTCAGAATCTCGATTGGCCCGGTTGCACGCAAACTGGCCACAACAAACGCCATGGCTATGCGGTGGTCATGCATGGCGTCCACTGTGCCGCCCTTGAGGTCGCCGCCGTGAATTTCGATGCCATCCGCTGTTTCATACACCTCCACCCCAAGCGCCTCAAGGCCTTGTGCCATTGCCGCCAAGCGGTCGCTCTCCTTCACTCGGAGTTCCGCGGCGCCAGACAAGACGGTTCGCCCCTCGGCGCAGGCCGCAGCCACCAGAAGTGCGGGGATCTCATCAATCATGCCGGGTACCTGCTCTGGTTGAATGCGTACCCCCTTGAGGCGCCGCCCGCGCACCTGCAAATCTCCGACGGGTTCAGCGCTCTGGTCGGGGTGAAGCTCAACAGATAACTCCGCTCCAAAGGCTCGTAGCACGTCGATGAAGCCGGTCCGGCCCGGGTTCAGGCCGACACCAAGAAGACTGACGTCGCTGTCAGGCGTCAGCGCAGCTGCGACCGCGAAGAACGCTGCGGATGAGATATCTTTTGGAATGGCGAGGCTCTGGCCTGGGATGTCATCCCAATCGCACTGGGTGACCCCGATGGCATGACCTTGGCGGTGAACAGGAATGGCGAATCGCGTGAGCAAGCGTTCCGTGTGATCGCGGGTTGGATGAGATTCGTGAATCCAGGTCTCCCCACTGGCGTGCAAGCCTGCCAGCAACAGACAACTCTTCACCTGTGCACTGGGCACTTGCAGGCGATGACGCATGCCCTGCAGTTTTCCACCCGCAAGGCTCAGGGGAGGACAGCCTTCTCGACTGCTGATCTTCGCCCCCATCGCCACTAACGGGGCCTCAATTCGGGCCATGGGCCGTCGCTGGAGTGAGGAATCGCCGGTCAGGACCGCCACTGTGCCGCGGCCTGCGAGAACGCCGGCCATCAATCTCAAACCGGTCCCAGAATTACCGAAATCCAATTCAGCCTCAGGCGTGCGGAAGGGTTGTGCACCTCTCCCGTGGATACGCACCGTGCCTGGCGTCGGGCGGTCGATGGATATCCCCAGAGCCTCAAGAGCACCCAAGGTCGCCAGGCAGTCCTCACTGTCCAGAAAGCCGGTGAACTCGCTCATTCCGGCTGCCAGCGCACCAATCATGGCAGCCCTGTGGGATATGGATTTGTCACCGGGAACCAGTACCGGTCCACGGACCACCCCACCTCGGGCAATAAGCGTGCGGGTACTCAGCGCTGCAGCACCCGTGGGAGCGCCTGCAGGAGACGGTCGTTCTCGGCAGGCAAGCCAACCGAGATGCGCAGGTGGTTGGGCAGCCCGTAGCCATCGAGCGGACGCACAATCACGCCTTCAGCGAGTAGTGATTTGAATACCTCTCGACCTGCCCGCCCGACATCCACAGTGATGAAGTTGCAGACAGAGGGAATAGTCGGCAGCCCCATGGATGCCAAGGTTGCTGCCACGCGCGCGCGCTCCACACGGTTCAGCTCGACCGTTTTCTGGATATGGTCCGTGTCTTCAAGTGCGGCGAGTGCAGCCACCTGCGCGAGGCTGTTCGGATTGAACGACAGGCGTACACGATTCAATAGGTCAGTGACATCGACCGAGGACACTGCATATCCAACCCTGAGGCCCGCTAGACCGTAGGCCTTGGAGAAAGTGCGAAGTACTACGAGGTTAGGGTACTCGTCCACCAGTGAGCTGGCATCCGGATAACGCTGTTCCGCTACGTAATCGAAGTAGGCCTCATCCACGACCACGACGATGTCCTTGCGCAGACGCCGCAGGAACGCGTGCAGGGTGTCGCGGTCAAACCAAGTCCCCGTTGGATTGTTCGGGTTGGCCAGAAACACCACGCTGGTATTGTCGTCCACAAGCTTGGCCATGGCATCGAGGTCGTGCCCATAGGGCATGAGCGCGTGATCCGGTGGGAACGCGTCCGCGAAGCGAAGCTCGGCTCCGGTTGCCTGCGCGGTGATGGCGTAAATGGCGAAACCATACTGGGACATGACTGCATTGCGGCCGGTCTGGAGAAACGCTCGCGAGACCAGCTCGATGATATGGTCGGAGCCGCTCCCCAGCGTCAGCCGGTTGGCCCCCACTCCATGACGGTCCGCCAACGCTCGCTTGAGGGCAAACGCATTCCCGTCCGGGTAGAGAGCCGACTCCCCTATCGAATCCTGCATAGCCGCCACCGCTTTGGGGCTTGGGCCAAGCGGATTCTCGTTCGATGCGAGCTTGATGATGTTGGTGATACCGAGCTCACGCTCCAGCTCTGCGATCGGTTTACCGGGCTCATAGGCCCTCAGTGCGCGGACGCCCGGTACCGCGGATGCCAGGAAACGGTTGTTGTCACCCATGTTTCGTCTCTACTGGACTGATGACGCGAGCGCTCAGGATTCCTTCTACCCCTCGAATGGAATCGAGCACGGATGCGGTTACTTCGGTGTCCAAATCGAGCATATTCCACGCCACCTCACCACGCGATTTATTCAACATGTCCACAATATTGAGGTTTGCCTTGGCCACAGCTGTGGTGATCTGGCCGAGCATGTTGGGAATGTTCGCATTGGCCACCACCAGACGCCAGCAGTCGGTGACCGGTGGAAGCACTGATTCCGGAAAGTTGACGGCGTGTCGAATGATTCCCTGTTCAAGAAAATCGCGCAGGGTGTCAGCTACCTGAACTGCACAGTTCTCTTCCGCCTCATGGGTTGATGCGCCCAAGTGCGGCAGCACGATCACCCGCGGGTGACGGGACATCTCTGGATTCGGAAAGTCCGTGACATAGGCGTGCAATCTATCGGCTTCAATCGCAGACAACATCGCAGCATCATCGACAATACCTGCACGAGCCAGATTGATGACCGTCGCCCCTTTGCGTAGCAGCTTCAGTCTCGATTCATTCAGCAGACCGCGTGTGTGTTCATTGAGTGGCACATGGACCGTGACAATGTCGCACCGCCCAAGCAAGTCTTCCAAACTCAATGCTTGCTGCACCGATGCGGAGAGTTGCCAAGCTCGTTGTACCGTTATCTGCGGGTCATAGCCGACCACTTTCATGCCCAAGGCCTGTGCTGCATTGCAGACTTCGACGCCGATTGCGCCGAGGCCTACCACCCCGAGGGTCTTGCGGGGGAGCTCGAAGCCCACGAACTTCTTCTTACCCGCTTCCGCTTGTGCGTGGACCGTGGCCTCATCCCCTTCAAGCTCTCTCGCGAACTGCCATGCCTGCGGGATGTTGCGCGCAGCCATCAACATCGCTGCAATCACCAGTTCCTTGACGGCATTTGCGTTGGCGCCTGGTGCGTTGAACACTGGAACACCGCGCTGCGTCATCGCCGGCACCGGAATATTGTTCACGCCGGACCCTGCCCGTCCAATCGCCTTCACCGAACCCGGGATGTCCATGGTGTGCATATCCGCTGAACGCACCATGATGGCATCGGGTTCAGCAAGGTCGCTGCCAACCCGGTAACGGTCCCGTGGGAAGCGCTCCAAGCCGGAGGTTGCGATGTTGTTCAAGGTGAGAATGGAGTGCATCAGTGTTTCCGCTCGAATTCCTTCATGAAGTCCACGAGCATCTGTACACCTTCCAATGGCATGGCGTTATAGATGCTCGCGCGCATTCCACCGACTGCGCGGTGGCCCGCGAGGTTGACCAAACCTTCTGCGTCGGCACGCTCAAGAAAGGCAGACTCGAGCTCCGGCTTGGCGATAGTGAACGGGATATTCATCAACGACCGGTCCGCAGGAGCGACCGGGTTGGCGTAGAAGGAAGATGCATCGATGGCGCTGTATAGCAAATCGGCCTTCATCCGGTTGCGTCTGTCCATTTCCTCGACCCCACCCTGCTGGAGTACCCAATCGAACACGAGCCCCGCGAGGTACCAGGCCAATGTAGGTGGTGTGTTGACCATCGATCCGGCCTTGTCATGGACCGCATAGTCCAACATGGACGGCACTCCTGGTGCCAGCTTACCCAGCAGGTCCCTGCGTACAACGACCACGGTCAATCCTGCTGGCCCCATGTTCTTCTGGGCACCCGCATAGATGAGTCCAAAGCGACGAATGTCTACTGGGCGGGACAGGATGTCAGATGACATGTCAGCCACCAACGGCACCGCCCCGACGTCTGGAGTGTTGTGGAACTGCACGCCGTGGATGGTTTCGTTGCTGGTGTAGTGGACAAATGCCGCGTCAGCATTCAGTTGCCAGTGGTCAGGATCCGGCAGGTCGCGATAACCGGTCGCCTTGGTATCCACCGCGAGATTGACCTGGCATAAGCGCTCGGCTTCGGTGACGGCCTTCTCCGACCACATCCCGGTACGGAAGTAATCAGCATTTCTCTTTCCACTCAGCAGGTTCAGCGGCGCCATGGCGAACTGCAATGTCGCTCCACCCTGAAGAAAGAGGACCGCATAGTCATCGCCAATGTTCAGCAGTCTGCGAAAATCCGACTCAGCGCGGCTTGCGATGTCTATGAACCCGGTGCTGCGGTGCGACATCTCCATGACGGACATGCCGGAGTCGCGCCAGTTGGGAAGCTCGTCTCGGGCTTGCTCGATGACAGCATCCGGAAGAGCGGATGGACCAGCGCTGAAGTTCCAGACGCGCCCGGCCAAGCGGCCGGACACTGGGCTATGCGTCACCCGCCTCGTCCTCGTCTTCCTCTGCCTCGATGCGCTCGATGCCGGTGAGATGTTCGCCTTCTGCAAGGCGGATAAGGCGCACGCCCTGGGTGTTGCGCCCGATGACCGAAATCTCGCTGGCGGCTGTTCGAACCAACGTTCCAGCGTTGCTGATCAGCATCACCTGGTGTTCCTCGGTGACTTCCACTGCACCAACAACTTTGCCGTTGCGCTCGGTCGTCTGGATGGAAATGACACCTTGTCCGCCACGGCCCTTGATGGGGTATTCAGACGCAGGTGTGCGTTTTCCGTACCCGTGCTGGGTAACCGTGAGAATGCTGCCCTCGCCGACGATGATCAGCGATACGACTTCCTCACCCTGTGCAAGGCGGATTCCGCGCACGCCAGCCGCGGTGCGACCCATGGGGCGTATGTGTGACTCGCTGAAGCGGATGGCCTTGCCGTTGCTCGCGAAAAGCATCACATCCCTTTCGCCATCGGTCAGTGCAACATTCACCAGCTTGTCCCCTTCCCGCAGGTCAACCGCGATGAGTCCCGTGCTGCGTGGGCGTGAGTAACTCGCCAACGGAGTCTTTTTAACCGTGCCTTGGCTGGTAGCGAACAACAGGAAGGTGTCTTCCGGGTAATCGCGAACCGGAAGAACAGCGTTGATGCGCTCGTCTTCCTCCAAAGGCAACAGATTGACGATTGGGCGGCCACGCGATCCACGACTGGCCATCGGCAACTGATAGACCTTCAACCAATAGCATTTGCCGCGGTTGGAGAAGCACAGCAGGGTGTCGTGGGTGTTCGCGACAAACAGCTTGTCCACGAAATCCTCATCCTTCATCGCTGTGGCAGACTTGCCTCGTCCACCGCGGCGCTGGGCACGATAGGCGTCCAAGGGTTGGCACTTGGCATAGCCGGCATGGGAGAGTGTGACCACCACATCCTGTTCGGAAATGAGGTCTTCAAGCGATAGGTCGAGTTGGTTCACCACGATCTCGGTCCTCCTCTCGTCACCATACTGCTCGCGAATCTCCACCAGCTCGTCGCGGATGACTTTCATCAGAAGATCGCCGTCGGCGAGAATGGCCCGCAACTCCCCGATGCGGTCGAGCAAGGTGCGGTACTCTTCGCGAATCTTGTCTTGTTCCAGACCTGTCAGGCGGTGCAGGCGCAGCTCAAGGATGGCCTGGGACTGTGCCTCGGACAGGTGGTACTTGCCGTTGACCAAGCCGAATCGTGCTTCGAGGTCATCGGGGCGGGAGGCTTCGGCCCCAGCCCGTTCCAGCATGTCCACGACGATGCCAGGTGACCAGGCGGTGTCCATCAGGGCAGCCTTGGCCTCTGCAGAACTCGGGGAGGCCTTTATGAGCGCAATCACCGGGTCGATGTTGGCCAAGGCGACCGCCAATCCCTCAAGGATGTGGGCGCGTTCACGCGCTTTGCGCAGGTCATAGATGGTGCGGCGGGTCACCACCTCACGGCGATGACGCACGAATGCAACGAGCATTTCCTTGAGGTTCAGGACCTTGGGCTGGCCGTCCACCAAGGCAACCATGTTGATTCCGAACACGGTCTGAAGTTGGGTGTGCTGGTACAGATTGTTGAGGACCACATCTGCCATCTCACCGCGCCTAAGCTCAATGACCATGCGCATGCCGTCCTTGTCGGACTCATCGCGCAGCTCGGTGATGCCCTCAAGCCGCTTTTCCTTGACCAGTTCCGCAATCTTCTCGAGCAAGCGCGCCTTGTTCACCTGGTAGGGAAGCTCGGTGACGATGATGGACTGCTTACTTCCCTCTTCGCCTTCCACATGGGTCAGCGCCCGGACATAAATCCGTCCGCGCCCTGTCAGATAGGCCTCCTGGATGCCCCGCGCCCCATTGATGATGCCGGCGGTCGGGAAGTCCGGACCGGGAATCAGTTCCATGAGCGCAGCGAGGTCGATATCCGGATCGTCGATTACGGCGATGCACGCATTCACCACTTCGGTGAGGTTGTGCGGGGGGATGTTGGTGGCCATACCGACGGCAATGCCTGCTGACCCGTTGACCAACAGATTGGGAACGCGAGTCGGGAATACAGCCGGTTCCGTCTCGGATTCGTCATAGTTGGGAACGAAGTCCACCGTCTCCTTGTCCAGGTCGGCGAGTAATTCATGCGCGATTCGCGCCATGCGGACTTCGGTGTAACGCATGGCTGCAGGCGAGTCGCCGTCCACCGAGCCGAAGTTGCCCTGCCCATCCACGAGCATGTAGCGCATCGAAAACGGCTGGGCCATACGGACGATGGTGTCGTATACGGCAGAGTCACCGTGAGGATGGTATTTACCGATGACATCACCGACCACGCGGGCCGACTTCTTATAGGGTTTGTTGTAGTCGTTACCAAGCACGCTCATCGCGTACAAGGCGCGACGGTGAACCGGCTTGAGACCATCGCGGACGTCTGGAAGTGCCCGCCCCACAATCACGCTCATCGCGTAATCGAGGTAGGACTGCTTCATTTCGTCTTCGAGGTTGACCTGAAAAATTTCGCGCGCGAATTCGGCCATCGGGCGGGTAAATCCTTATGCATTTTTAACCCTGCAATCCTACCACAGGCGGTGGGTCCCGTCTGGTATAGTTGTGACCTCATGCAGACCACGGAAACGCTCTTCGAAGCGCGCTGGATCGTGCCGGTTGAGCCGGCCGGAGTTGTGCTCGAACATCACACCCTGGTGGTCGACGGCGGCCGCATCCGTGCCCTGTTGCCGACCGCGGAAGCCCGTGCCACCTACCCGGATGCCGAGCGAGTTGTCCTGGATCGTCATGCCCTGTTTCCCGGCTTGGTCAACGCCCACACCCATGCGGCGATGACCCTGTTGAGGGGCTATGCGGACGACCAGCCATTGGGTCCCTGGTTGCGCGAGCACATCTGGCCCGCCGAGCAGCGCTGGGTCGGCCCCGAGTTCGTGCGTGATGGCGCTGAACTTGCTGTTGCGGAGATGATTCGAGGTGGCATCACCTGCTTCGGGGACCAGTATTTCTTTCCGGAACAGGTCGCCACTGTCTGTCACCAAGCCCACATCCGCGCACGCCTGGGAATCGTAGTCATCGACTTCCCCACGAGCTATGCCAATGGGCCTGACGAGTATCTTGCGAACGGCCTGGCCTTGCACGACCAGTGGAAAAGTGACCCGCTCATTTCCTGCATGTTCGCACCGCATGCCCCTTATACGGTGGCCCCTGATCTGCTGGCACATGTGGGGGCACTCGCCAACGAACTAGACCTGCCAATCACCATCCACCTGCACGAGACCGCCGATGAAGTGGCCGAGTCGGTGTCTAAATGCGGTATGCGCCCTATTGCGCAGTTGGAAAAGCTCGGGCTGCTGACGCCGGCATTGATGGCGGTCCACATGACGCAGTTGCAGGCAGAGGAGATTGCACTGCTTGCCCAGTGCGGGACACATGTCATCCATTGCCCACAATCGAACATGAAGCTCGCTAATGGCTCTTGCCCTGTCACCGCCCTCAATGCGGCTGGCGTCAATGTCGCACTAGGCACGGATGGGGCGGCCAGCAACAACGACCTCGATCTCATCGATGAAATGCGCACAGCGGCGCTCATGGCCAAGGCCTCCTCCGGGGACGCGTCGGCGTTGCCAGCGCACCAAGCCCTGCGCATGGCAACGCTCAACGGCGCCATGGCGCTTGGTCTCGCCGATGAAATCGGCTCCCTTGTCCCGGGCAAGGCCGCAGACATATTTGCAATCGACTTGGATGACATCAGTACTGTCCCGGTCTACGACCCCGTTTCGGCGTTGGTGTATGCCAGTCACCGTTCCCAAGTCACGGATGTATGGGTTGGCGGCCGCCCGGTGTTGCGTCGCCGCGAACTACTCACTCTGGACGCCCCAGCCATTCGTGAAAAAGCCAGACAGTGGGGGGAGCGCATACGATGACCCAAGCCAATGTGGACGAACGCGAAGTCGGGCGATTCGCCGCCCTTGCAAGCCGCTGGTGGGACACCGATGGTGACCTGCGCACTTTGCATGACCTGAATCCGACCCGTCTCGGCTTCATCGAGTCGCGCTGGCCACTCGGTGGAGCGCGGGTGCTCGATATCGGGTGTGGCGGTGGCATCCTGAGTGAATCGATGGCAGCGCTGGGCGCCGAAGTGACCGGCATCGATGCCAGTCAGGAGGCCATAAATGTGGCCAAGCTGCACCTGCACGAATCCGGACAACAGGTGAACTACCGCCACGAGACCGCCGAGGCTCACCTGGCCGCTGGACATGCAGGTCAGTACGACCTCGTCACCTGTCTTGAAATGCTGGAGCATGTCCCTGACCCGGCCGCGGTGGTGGCCGCCTGTGCCGAATTGGTACGACCAGGCGGCGCCGTGTGTTTCTCAACGCTGAGCCGAACCCCCAAATCCTGGGCCATGGCGATACTTGGCGCGGAGTACATCATGGGGCTATTACCCAAAGGCACCCATGATTGGAGTCGCTTCATCAAGCCCTCAGAGCTTGATGCCTGGATGCGGGAGGCCGGATTGCACACCACAGCCATCTCCGGGGTTCACTACGATCCCTTCACGCGCCAAGCACGATTGATTCGGGATGTCGGGGTGAACTACATGGTTTGGGCACTTCGCCCATGAGCGTACGGACCGTCCTCTTCGACCTCGACGGCACGCTTCTGGATACTGCTCCGGATTTTGCCCACGTCCTGAACGGGATGCGCACCGAGCGCGGGGGAACGGCCATGGATTATGCCCCCTTCCGTGCCACTGTTTCACACGGAGCCACTGCCATGCTGGACATGGCTTTCCCCGGGTCACGCGCGGATGAACTTGAAGCGTTGCGCAAGGAGTTCCTCGATCGTTACTCAGACAATCTCTACCGCGAGACACAATTGTTTCCCGGCATGGAGCGTGTCCTTGATGAGCTGGAAGCCCTGCAAGTCCAATGGGGCATCGTGACCAACAAGCCTGGTTGGCTGACTGCCCCGTTACTCGACCTCGCCGGCTTGTCCGGGCGCGTACGTTGTGTCGTCAGTGGTGACACGCTTCCCGAACGCAAACCCCACCCTGCCCCGGTTCTTCATGCCTGCGTGCTGGCCGAATGCAGCGTGGCGGAAGCCGTATACATAGGTGATGCGGAACGCGACATCCAGTCAGGCAAAGCCGGGGGCTTGCGCACAGGGGTTGCCCTATTCGGGTACATTCACCCCGACGACCGACCGGACCAATGGGGTGCGGACACCCTGCTGCGCCAACCAGAGGACATCCTGGAGTGGCTGGGTCCATCGCTGGAGGCACTTCGCGCATGAGTATCTGGATTCCCCTGGCCATCCTTGGCGGCGTATTGCTTGGCGCGGTTATCGTGTATCTGGTGCTCGCCCGCAGAGACCCTGCCCTGGAGCGCGATGCCTTCCGCGCAATGGCGGCCGAAAGCCTGCAGACCAACAACGAACAGTTCCTGAAGCTCGCAGAAGAGAACCTCAAGCGTTTCCAGGAACAGGCCAAGGCCGAGCTCGCGCAGAAGGAGCGCTCGATCGAGGGCTTGGTCAAACCTATCAGCGAGGCCCTGCAGAAAACGGGTCAGCAAATCGAGGCACTGGAGCGGGACCGTCGCCAAACCCAAGGAAGCATTACGCAATTCCTGCATACCATGCAGGAAACGCAACTGACCTTGCAGGCCGAGACGCGCAACCTGGTGAGTGCCTTGCGCAAGCCGGAGGTACGCGGGCGCTACGG
>CAZKFT010000026.1:3427-26306 GCA_964552205.1 uncultured Gammaproteobacteria bacterium | reverse complement strand
GCCAGGCATTTCTGAGTTTCATTAAGAGTGAATCCTTTTGGAAGTTGCCAACACAAGTACAGATTTTTTTATTTTCAAGTTAGAGTCACTGAGATAATTCAACTCGTATTGAATAGTAGTAACATCATTTTTCTCTTGTCCGGTCTACTAAAATGTCTGGGACAGAAGTACCAGTTTTGATAAAAAAAGTAAATCCCAAACAAACGGAAACGATAAAAAATTATGGCAACGTAGAATTTGGTGGACATAACTTTCAATTGGTTGAATATGATTCGTATGATTATATAATATATGAATCCAAGTTCTATGGGGAAACTGGCTTTTATATTAAAATCTATCGTGATAATCCCCTTGTTAATTTTCCGTTAAAAAATGGTTTTGGAAACTCTACCAAAAATGAAAAACAAAAGTTGAAACAATTAATGCCTTTTCTTTTTGAGGATGATGAATTCAAAAGTACACAATATGAAACGAACGAGATCACATTTTTAAAGACCCCTGAATTAATTCTATCGTATCTTCAGATTTTGACGCAGTTGAAGATATTAGTTGAACTATTCCCAAAAGAATTAGAACAAGATAACACCGGAAAAATAGTAAAGTCATTTTATATTAACGAAAATTATGAACTTGGTGCATCTTTCATTAACTCAACAACCTTGAAACCTAGTCAAGAAAATAATTTGTTCGAATCCGTTTTAAAAAAGTTTAGGATTTTGGTTGATCTTTATCCAATTCTTCAAAAATACAAGGGATTGAAAGAATCAAATCTCCCTCAGTTGAACATACAGTGGATACAGACACTTTCGAGAAATGGAGAGCTTCGGATTGATTTTGAGAATGATGAAAAAACAAAATTCCAGAGAACTATATTTATTCGAAAAAATCCTGACTTCAGAATCAGCGGAAACCCGATTGAAATATTTATTAATTTACCTGGACCATTAAACGAGATGGTAAAGAATTATTTTAAAGGATTTTCAAAGGGTTTATTTGGAGAAGCAACTAGCAACAGTAATACACCTTATGCAAAAATGGCAAAGGATGGACCAGAATCAAGCTACATTAACATCGATACATTAATTCTGGAGTTTGACAAATTGATTAAATCACGCAAAACAAGCACCGATCCTACTGTAAATCAAGGCGACTATGATTCCCTAGTGGAGAGAAACCGAATTTTGGAACAAGAAAAAGCACAACTAATACAAACAGTAGAGCAAGCCAATATTAAAATTAAAACGATTCGAGATATACAGGACAACTTAACTAGAACAGTCGAATCATTAACAGATGCAAACGATCCTGCCAGAAAAGAAGCAACGACAACAATTAAAAAATTGGACCTAATAAAAGCCCGTTATGAGGCGAAAATTAAAACTTGCGAAATACAACTTGAAAGATGTCAAAAAGATCCCATCGGTTTTAAAGATTATCGGTTTGTAACAAAGGACGATCGTTTGGTGATTGAGAATCCTTCTTTTTCAGAAAAATTCTCAATCTCTCTCTTTGGCGATAAGATTGTGCTTTCTCATTCAGTCCCAAATCAAGATTTTATGATTGAAAAGTTGGGCAAGATTACATACCAACCTTTGGAACAACTAAACCAAACCAATGAGCAGTTGATTCAACAATGCAATCAAGCAATTCAAACTCTTCGATCGGAAAAGGAACAATATGAAACAAATATTAATACACTGCAAGCTCAGGTGTATACTGGTCTTCAGCGACTGATCAACATTCCTCAAGGTCAAGATCTTGCTACGACATTTGCACAGCTAAAGCAATTGATTGACGATAACGCAAACAACCTTTCAAGGGCAAAAGTAACAATCCAACAACTTGATTCTACCAACCAGCAATTGGTCCAAAAAAATAATCAGTGCACTGGTGAATTAACTCAAGCACAAACACAAATTGCAGCATTAAACTCGACAATCAGTCAACAGAACGAGGATTTGTCACGAGCAAATGATGAAATACAACTCTTAAAAGGTGCAAATCAGCAACTGGAACAGAAAAACCAATCACTGATGCAAGAAATTGCTAGATTAACCCAAGAGAATACCACTTGCAATACTGAAGCTCGCTTAAGAATCCAAACCCTTGAAGATAGCAACAGGGAACTGGTTGCTCAAATTGGTGAATGCAATAGCAAACTAACAGAAGCAAAAGAGAAAATTGAAGAACTAAATACAATCAACACAAACCTTGCTTCCCAGCGTGCTGCTGACCTCGAAGCTGCAAAAAAAGAGATTGAAAAACTCAAGCAAGAATTGGCTGCACAAAAAGACGAGACTGGAAATAATATAGCACAAGCAATCAAGGACCTAACCCAGAAAAACGAAGAATTGGCTCGGCTTAGTGCTGAATGTACGGTTGCTCTTGGTGCTGCAAATAGAGAACTTGATCAACTCAAAGAAGAAAACCAGCAATCAAGTGCACAAAGAGACAATTATAAGGAGGGTCTCAATCAAGCAACTGCAAGAATTCAAGATCTGGAAAAAGAAAAAGAGCGAATATCCGAAGAAAATAGATTGTCGAATGAGAAATTACAACAAACGAGCCAAGAAAATGAAATATTAAAAAATGCCAATACAGAACTTTCAACTCGCAATGCCGATTATGATCGAGCGGTCATAGAGATGAACACAGTCAACACGAATACTCAACAATCACTCGCTCAAAGGATTCAAGAATTCAAAAACAGTTATGATACTCTTTCTCAAAAAGTACAAAAGAGCAAACTAAAAATCGAAACCTTGACAAACATGAATGAAGGACTTTTGCAAAGAATTGAGAAATACGATACAGCCATCATGTTGATTGTACCCAATATTCAACCTTCTCCAGAAAATTTGGATCAACGATTAACAGAACTTACATCTTGGTTTAAAGAAAGAACCGAACAAAAGGAAAAATGTGACACCACACTCGCACAAAATCAAGCTCAAATCCAAACTCTTGAAGCACAACTATTGAAGGGTTTGAGCGAATCGAAAGCAGAAATAGATCAGTTAGGAGAACAACTAAAAGCCTGCCAAGAGAAAACTGGTCAAGTTCAAGCCACGATTGCAGAGTGCCAGCAACAACGAGATGCATTGCGACAACAATTGAATGAAAAGGTACTACTAACTTGTTTCTCATCTCAAATATCCAAGGGAGGTATAGATGCCGATCTTGCAGCTCAAATCGCAGCCAAGGATGGTGAAATTGCGATTGCCAAACAAGCAAACGAAACCCTCAACCAACAGAAACAAAATTTGGAAAAGAATATTAATTTATTACAAGCTCAAATTCTCAAAAATGAAGAGCAATATACAGAATTGCAAAACCAAAAGAATGTACTTGTCACACAAATGCAAGAAAAGATTCAAGAAAAAGATTCTCTCATAGAAACACAAAAACAAACGATAGAGAGATTCACAACTGATTTGCAGCGGTTGAATACTCAAGTACAATCCCTTAAGAGTGAAAAAGATCAACTGATACTTGAAAAACAACAAGCTGCAAGCCAAAGAGAAACTGAACTGCAAGAAAAAGTTAACGAGCTCTCATCAAAAATCGCTGGTCTTGAGGCAACAATGAAAGGTCTTGAAAACCAGATCACGAGTTTGACCGAAGAAAAAGATCGTTTTTCCTCAGAAAACGTTGGCTTGAAAGATCAAGTAAAAACAATTTCAGAAGAAAAAGAATCCCTGAGCGAGAGTCTTGCCCAACTTCAAAGGAAAAACCAATCATTGGCGAAAGAGATAACATCACTGGAGGAAGAGATAGCCAATTGTGACAAGGAACGTGCTGATGAGAAAAAGAAATATGAAGACTATTCCAAAGAAAAACTGGAAGAAATACAAGAACAAAAGGAAGAAATTGAACAAGTGGGAGAACTTTTAAAGAAACAAAAAGACGAAAAGGAAAAAGTGCAAATTGCTTTGGACCAAGAAAAAGCCAAAAAAGAGGCACTGGAAAAAGAGATGGAAGGCTGGTCTGAAAAAATCCAAGCACTGGCACTCAACATTGAGCAGTTACGAGGAGACCAAACAAAGACAGAATTCACATCGGCTTCCCTCAAAGAACGGAAAAAGATACTCAAAGAAAAACAAAAGATGTTGAACTGGATTCAAAAGAAAATGAAAAAGAGTTTCAATGAACAAATCATCAACGAGCAACAATACAATACGGTCATTGCCAAAATTCAGGCCGCCAGCTCTCTTCTTGCCGAACTCTTGACTCAGATCAATAGCGAAATTCCTCAAGTCAAAAAAGAGGAAGCAGACTGCAAACAGCAACGAACTCTATTAGAAAAACAAGTTCAAACTCTACAAGAACAAATTCGAGGGAACGCAGAAATCTCTGAAACCGCAAAGGAGACCCTCCAACAACAATTGGCCAATCTTACGGCATCTCTCGAGTCTTGTAAACGAGCATCAGATACTGACAAAATAAAGGCCAAGAGTACCATTGATGAGATCCGACGACAAGTTCTCGCTCATGAAGAAATAGCACTCAAAACCATCGGAGAAATTAACGAACTACTTGATCAGATTCTAGGTCTCAAATCTGTTTAATAAATCTTTTGTATTCTTCAGGATCCACACACAAAACAACCTTCTTCTTTGGTGCAAACAGGACCTTCCGGTTCTTGGGTGGTCGTCGGGGTTGGCTTGGCGGTCATCGAGGGGTCGAGCGTCACTTGGACAGCGTCTGTCGCAGGACGAGTTCGTAAATAGTACATCCCCGTTTTGAGTCCCTTTTTCCATCCATAAAAATGCATCGACGTTAGTTTCTCATAAGTAGGTTGTGCCATAAAGATGTTCAAACTCTGGCTTTGGTCAATAAAACAACCACGGTCGGCTGCGTAGTCAATCAAGACTTTTTGAGGGATTTCCCAAATTGTTTTGTAAAGATCTTTGATCCCCTTTGGAATTTGATCGATCGTCTGAATGGATCCTTTGGCAGCAATAATTCGATTCTTCATCGTTTCATTCCAGAGACCCATCTCCATTAAATCCTTGACCAGTTGTCGGTTGACGACTGTAAATTCGCCCGACAAAACACGTCGAACAAACAGATTCGAAGTGAAAGGCTCACAACCTTCTTGGTTTTTCAAGATCTGAGAGGTGCTTGCAGTTGGCATAGGGGCAACCAAGAGACTATTTCGAAGTCCATGTCGTTGAATCTTTTCTTTCAAACCAGCCCAATCCCATCGGCCCGAAGTGGGAACAAACCCCCACATGTCAAACTGAAGAATGCCTTGGCTTGCAGGAGAACCGGGAAAGGAAGAGTAGGGTCCATCGCGTTGTGCCAATTCCATTGATTTGTGGAGGGCAGCGTAGTAGATGGTTTCAAAGAGTTCTTGATTCAGTTTTCGTGCTTCGGGAGATTCAAAGGGGAGTCGGAGCTTGATGAAAAGATTTGCCAAACCTTGCACACCCAAACCAATAGGACGATGTCGCTTGTTCGAGTTTTCGGCTTCGGGAATGGGATAATAATTGCCATCGATTATCTTATTGAGGTTTTCGGTGACGT
The DNA here is from genome assembly GCA_964552205.1 of uncultured Gammaproteobacteria bacterium. Classification (GTDB taxonomy): domain Bacteria; phylum Pseudomonadota; class Gammaproteobacteria; order Natronospirales; family JAIVGZ01; genus JAIVGZ01. Next base: position 20,777 of record CAZKFT010000026.1, on the reverse strand, counting down.
GACCGACGACAGTAGCTAATTTCTGATGGTCAAACACGCCATTGATCACAAATTGAGGAAGAGAAAAGGAGGCCAGATTACAAACAGCAACTTCATCAGGGGCGGTGTACTCGATGATCTCCGTACACAAATTGGAGCATTGAATGGTGCCCAAATTCTGTTGGTTGCTCTTACGGTTGCAAGAATCCTTGTACAAGATATAGGGAGTTCCTGTCTCGATTTGCGAGTTGACAATGGCCATCCATAGATCTCGAGCTTTGATGGTCGAGCGAGCGAGTCCGGGAGTGTTTTCATATTTGTGATAGAGAGTGTCAAAGGCTTCACCCCACACAAGGTGCAATCCTGGTGCTTCGTCGGGACAAAAAAGAGACCAGTGTTGGTCTGCTTCCACCCGCTTCATAAAGAGATCGGGCACCCACAATGCATAAAACAGGTTTCGAGCACGAACTTCTTCTTTCCCATTGTTTTTCTTCAAGTCCAAGAAATCAAAGATGTCAGCGTGCCAAGGCTCTAGATAGATAGCAAAAGCCCCTTTGCGTTTGCCGCCACCTTGGTCTACGTAAAGCGAAGTGTCGTTGTAGACGCGAAGCATAGGCACCAACCCATTAGAGATACCGTTGGTTCCTTTGATGTAACTGTTCTTTGCCCGAATCTTGTGGCACGACACGCCAATGCCGCCGGCCATCTTGGAGATAAGAGCACATCGTTTCAGCGTCTCGTAAATGCCTTCGATCGAGTCTTCTGTCATACACAGCAAGAAACAGCTCGACATTTGAGGTTTGGGAGTTCCGGCATTAAAAAGTGTTGGTGTAGCGTGAGTGTACAACATCAACGACATTTCGTGATAGGTTTCAATCACTTTATGAATATCGTTTTGGTGGATGCCAACAGCGACACGCATAATCATATATTGAGGCGTTTCGATAATCTTCTTTGTCCCAGAAGCGTGATGATACACATCCAACAGATAAGACCCCAACAACGTTTTAAATCCACTATAGTCATATTGGAAATCCCGCTCATGGACAATGGTACTGTTGAGGATATCTCGGTTTTTTATGATGATATCATAGGTTTCTGCGGAGAGAAGTGGACAGGGTTCTTTGGTTTTGGTGTTGATGTTGTGAAAAGCCAAGACCATGGCACTGGAAAATGCTGGTGGTGCTTGCTTCTGAAGGTTGGAAACGAGAATACGAGACGCAAGGTCGTCATACTCGTAATGCAAACTAGTCATCGAAGCCGAGGTCTCGGCAGCAAGAATATCCAGTTCAGAAGTTCGAATGCCTGGATGAATACCTGAAATCACTTTTTGTGCCACCAAAACAGGGTCTACATTTTCGAGGGGTGGTTGAATTTGGTTGCAAAGATAAATAAGACGCTCGGTGATCTCATCGAAATGGACAGAGGCGATACTCCCATCCCGTTTGATAACATAAGAGGCATGCATGATCTAAATGAATTGAAAGAATCGACAAGAATAGGATCTGCGCCAAAGGAATAGGATCTGTTCTAATTCTATAGAATCCACATTTTCCTTTTCTTTGTGACCGGAAACCATGCAATCTCAGGATGAACTTTTACGACCGAATGACGACCGGTTTGTTTTATTTCCGATCAAACATCAAGAAATCTGGAACATGTACAAAAAAGCTGAAGCCTCTTTTTGGACTGCAGAAGAAATCGACTTGTCAACCGACTTGAGGGATTGGAGTGATAAGCTTACCGACAACGAACGTTATTTCATCTCCCGTGTTCTTGCCTTTTTTGCAGCCAGCGATGGCATCGTGAATGAAAACCTTGCCATCAATTTCATGAGGGAAGTTCAAATCCCCGAAGCAAGATGTTTTTACGGGTTTCAAATCGCGATTGAGAATATCCACTCAGAAGTCTATTCTCTCCTGATTGACACCTACGTCAAGAATGCAGAAGAGAAGAAAACTCTCTTTAATGCAATGCATCTCATCCCCTGTGTCCAGAAAAAGGCAAATTGGGCACTGAAATGGATCAACAGTGATCGTCCTTTTGGAGAGCGATTGATCGCCTTTGCAGCCGTCGAAGGAATCTTTTTCTCTGGTTCTTTTTGTTCCATTTTCTGGTTGAAAAAGCGTGGACTCATGCCGGGATTGGCATTCAGCAACGAACTCATTTCACGAGACGAAGGATTGCACTGTGATTTTGCCTGTTTGTTGTTTCATATGCTTCGTAACAAACCCTCGCCCACTGTTGTACAACAAATCATTACCGAAGCAGTGGAGTGTGAATTGGAATTTGTTTCAGATGCCCTCCCTGTCGATCTTATTGGCATGAATGCTCGACTGATGCAACAGTATATCCGATTTGTGGCCGATCGATTGTTATTGTCTCTTGGTCAAGAAAAGATATACAATGCGGTGAATCCATTTGATTGGATGGAACTTATGTCACTCACTGGCAAGACCAACTTTTTCGAGAAGAAAGTTGGTGAATATGCCAAGCCTGGAGTTGCTACCTCATCTAGCTTTCAATTCAGAATGGATGCCGAGTTTTAAATAAAGCAATTTATTACGCCATGGTAGAAGAGCTGCCATTATCAATCAAAATATCAATGTTGTTGCTGTGAGTAGTGAAAATCCAATTAATCGAGTCGACGATTTCAGCGACATCTTGAACAAGGTGTGTACGGAAACAATTCAACATCTCTTTGAGAGCCATCATTGATCTCATCATAAAGGTTGACGCTGTGGTTTTTAATTCGATGCTCGGATACACTTCTTTGTTCAACAATTGGTTCTCAATGGCAAAGGCGATCTCGGCGTTGTAGATAGCTTCTCGAATGGATTCCTTGTATTTTTCTTGCAGACCTTCAGGAACAATGCGGTAATATCGTGTAATGAGCACATAAAAAAGGTTGTTCATGCTGGGAGCTAATTGTTCTAAATTCGGGGCATCGGGGGTGGCTCGATAGCGTTTGGTCTTGTAGTTGTCAAAATATTGTTTGGCTGCAAAAGCACCTCCACCAATCACCGCACCCCCCAACATAGCCAAACCGATGGTGGTGTAATTAAAATTTGTCTTGACCCCACTTGGACTCTTTTGCTTGAGGTCTTTGCCGTGCAGTCGGATGTTGGACATGATAATTTTTTTTACTCTCTTTCTTCCTAAACTTGCTCATTGACGACCCGTTTGCCAACATAACTCGTGAGAAAAAATATTTATTGGATATTTTCTAATTTCAGAAAAAGGTTGAGAACATATTTAACATCACATTGTTGTTCGACACGATCCACAATCGTTCGTACAAGATAGGTTCGAAGATCTCGTTCATTTTCGTGATTTTCAGACACAAACAAAAAGGACGAGTCATCAATTGGCTTCCAGTTGAGCCGTTTGTCATCCAGAAGACACGCTCGAAGGATAGGAACGAGCTTTTCTGTACGTCTGCTGTTGGTGTATTGGTAGTCAACGCGAATAAACGCCTTGGTGCCTGGAAACGACTGTTTGAGCCAAGTACGTTTCACAGTGTCCAACAGACAAACAACTCGATAGCGAAATTCATCAATAATGTAAATCTGATCCTTTTTAAAATTGATACGAAACTTCATTCCATTAAGCCAATAAAACTCCATTGTTATGGTATCCCAAATAAAATTGTACTTGATTTTGCCGCTATGTGACTTCCATGGGGTCGTAATGATCACCTCTCCATCCATATCGCCAATTCCATCATCTACTGCTTCATATCCATTTAACGATTCGATGTCCTCAACGATTTTGTGGATAATATCAATTTTGAACATCATTGTGAAAAAAATTTTTGAAGTGACAGACCCTCATGACCAGCCCATGACCCGGTCATGACCGGGCCATGACTATTACCCGGTCAAAAAAAAATTCAAATTTCATTTTTCAATGTCGGACCCCCGTTGGATGACCTATTGGCAACGCCGAAAAACACCCCTCTCCCTTCTCGAATTTCCAGAATGGTCCCAATATGAGCAGAATCTTGACCAAATCTTGTCTTTGGAACAGTCGTTGACCTTGGTGGTTGGACGTGTTGGCTGTGGGAAGACTTTATTTCTCACCTGGTTTTTTCATCATCGACCCCAATACCAAGTCTTCTGGCTTCCCTGTTTCCTTTTTGACAAGGATCATCCTTCATGTTTCTCCTATCTTCTCAAACAACACAAGATTGATGACGGATCAAACCCTCTTCAGGCCTTTCAAGCGTATTGTGCTACCCATCGTGTCATTTTGATTTTGGAAGGAATCGAGTCTATCAGCCAAAGCCTCTTGTATACGCTACTTGAAATGAAACGCCTTGGGTTAATCGCAACCTCATCACACGAAAATGTGCTCTCCAAGATGGAACAGCGTATCTTTTCCCGATTTCAGCTTCGACACACTTTGTGTTTCTCTCGTCTTACGAAAGCAACGTTGATTGCCATCTATGAAAAGTATTTGAACGATCATTCACGACTCGGACAAAAAGAGCAAAAAATACTCGAGAACAACTTGAAAGTGTCACAAGACCTTCGCTGGCATCTTCAGTGGCTTGATCGTTGGATTTTGAACCAACCATCCCCCAAACACATATTGACGGAAGAACAAACGTTATTTTTGACGGTCATGCTTATGCTCTCAATGACGTGCTCCAACATATCGTTTCTCATGCTTTCGAATGAAGCCAATCGATTTCGAATTCAATATCAAAAGCCAAATTCAACCAAAGAAATGGATCTTCTCACCTTTCAGTCCCTCCTCGAAGAAGGCTATCTCGCTTACGAACATTTGCAATCGCCGATTCTTCCCGAACATCAAACAGTTCGATTTCGTTATCCTGCTAAATATCTCAAAGACCAACTTTTGTCACAGACCAACAAGAGTATTGAAATCGAACGAGCATTGCAAAGAATAGATTTATAATAGTTTTAATAAACAGAGAAACAAAATGAAATGGTTGTTTGTTATTTATTAACCGCAAGAGACTTTCGCACAGACGACAATCGTGTCCTCTACCGAGCTTATGAAGCGGCCAATCGCCGCAAAGAACCCTTGTATCCTATCTTTCGATTTGACACCCGCCAAATTGATCCAGCGAAAAACCCCTATTATAGCCAGCGTGCTGTTTTGTTTATGGCGGAAGCCCTCGAGTTGTTACGTGCTGAGATGAATATTTCGGTCTATTCCAATGACTCGGATGACGATTTGGGCAAGCTTCTCGTGTCCAGAAAAGTTGATCTGTTATTCATTTCTCAAGACGTCACGCCCTTTGCTCGACAGCGTGTAGCAACACTGAAAAAATATGTCAAAGTACAAGAAGTCGCAGATACGATCCAGACAACATCCTTTGAAAAGTTGCCCAAACGCAACAAGCTTGGGCCTTTTATTCAAGCCTATCCGGATTTCCCCAAACCCGAAAAGAAGCGAGTTGATTGGAAAAAAGCAACTGCCTTGCTCTCAGGTTCCATTTCCACACTAGGTCGTTTTCGACCGAGTCACATAGAAATGGAAGTACGACCCCGAGACTTGAAACGAGTGTTGAGCACTGCCGAACAACATATAAAAGGCTATGGAGATGAAGTACGCCGCAAATTATTGAACAAACCAGCAGTGACGCATCTGAGTGCCTTTCTCAAATTTGGCATGGTTTCTCCACGTCACATCTATCATTTGGGAGCAAGTGTGAATTCAAGTGACCGCAGTGCCTTTCGACGCGAGTTACTATTCCGAGACTTTTTCTATGCATTGGCCTATCATTATCCAGAGCGAGTCTACGAAACGCCCAATCGGCAGCGGCATGGAGGCAAGACGACCGACCCAGGGTTTTGTTTGGTTCAAGATTTCAAGAACTGGTACCGACGCAAACCTACAGAGAAGGAGACAGCGATTCTCAAGAAGAATCAGGGTGTGCTGGAGAAATGGAGAAAAGGCAAAACCGAATATGAATTGATCAATGCTGGAATTCGACAGTTGATCAAGACAGGTTATATGTTGAATCGGCTGCGGATGATGACGACTTCGTATGTGAGCCGAGACTCGAATTTGTGGTGGAAATATGCGGAGGAGTTCTTTGCTCAGCAGCTCACAGACTATGATTGGACGATCAACGCCCTTAACCATATGAATATTGCGAAAGTGGGTCCCTATCCGAAATATACGCAAGATTTCAAGATCTCAACACAAGAGAAGCAACATCAACAAGACAAACAAGAGTTTATAAAGCGATATTAGACAAGGTGGATTTCTTTGTGAAGAATTGGGAAAGTCGAATATTATCATCGCTTTGCTTTCGCCTTTTTTGTTGTTCGAGCTGCGACAAGGAGAAGTGTTGGAGGGAATCGAGAAAGGATTGGTCAATGGCTGGGGCTGCTTGGACAAGGGAAGTGTCAATGTGAGTGAGAATTGTTGTGAGATTGACGTCGACGCAGGGTAATAAAATAATCTGATCGCACAGTTCGATCCACGATTGAAAATCGGGGCTTTTGTTGGGATGGGCAGGAAAAAGTTGGTGAGTTTTGTTGACAATTTGGAGGAGTTTTTGTTGGTTTGAATCCTTGTCGAGGGGGAAGGAGACAGCAGAAAAAGTTGAGAATTCGATCGATTGAGTTGGTCCATAGGCAACTTCATTCTTTTGTTCGACGTACAAGATGAGGCGAACGGTGTGATGATAGAGGGATAATTCACCACGAATGAGGAATTCAGGGTGACGACAAGCGATTGTGATTCTTTTATCGTGTTGCGTAAAGTATTGAATCAATTCGGGGATGTTTTTGAGTTGAGGTGCGATCGATTCGAACTCTTGGATGTTGGTGAGAAACTTGTTGTACAATTGTTGGTGAGAACGAGTGATTCCAAAAGGGGAGAGGTGAAGATAAGATTCCATGTCGAGGAAAGTTTGTTGATTTTTTGAAAATGCTTTTTCACAGCGGCCGCCCAATCAAAATAAAATTGACGTCCCCGCAATTGCAATGATTTCTCAACCTCACTTTAAAATTCACTGAAAATGTTCTTTATGAATTTATTGGATAATTTGAGACAGCAGAGTGGTGGTTTGATCAAGTAGACGAAGATTTTGGGCGTACATGAAGAGAACTTGAGAATTAATGCCACCGCTGCCAGAGCCAAATCCAAAACCACCACTGCCCGAGCCAGATCCAAAACCACCGCTGCCAGAGCCAGATCCAAAACCACCACTGCCAGAGCCAAATCCAAAACCGCCACTGCCAGAGCCTGATCCAAAACCCAAGCCAGTTCCGCCGCTGGAAGTGGAAGAGGAAGGCTCAAAAGCTTGGACTATATTTTGAAATTGAGAAGAAGTCTTTTCTTCGGGGGTTGCATATGAAAGAGCTTCTTTAAGATCTTCTTCGATGCGTTTCATTTTTTCGTCCAAAGGTGTGGGGTTCATAATTTCATCAAACCATTCTTTCATTTTTTGAGAAACTTTGCCTGTATCGATACCAATTGTAGTTATCTCTTCCACATCAAAGTAATTCTCATTCGATTTTGTGATTTTAATGAGCCGATTAAATTTTTTTCTAAAATCGTCGCCCAAATCCTTCCCTTTTTTACCCATAACTTCAAAATAATTCTTCATAGTAATCTGTTCAAAGTTCATGAAATCATCCAAAAATTCAACATTGGGCTTGTTTGCAGGGATTTGTTTGGGTAGAATTTCTTTTGTATAGGTCTTGTATAATTTTTTGTATTTTTCTTCAAGTTCTTGGCCTTTTTCCTTTAATTTTTTCTGTTCTGTCAATGATTTTTTCAGGAATATACTAAAAAAATCTTTGATATACGTTTGATCAACCAGTTTACTGGTAACAAATGGCGTAAGAATTGTTTGAAACCAAGGTAAGATTGTTTTGGAAGCAACACATTCCGCATGGTCACGATAAATTTGCAAATCTGATAATGTAAATGGATCTTTGCCTTCCGGATAAACATCCAGATAGCAATTACTTCTTATCTGTATCTCGATATTATGCGTTGCGTCTTTTAATTGGTAATCTTTTAACTCGGCATTATAGACATATATATTCTTTTTTCTATCTGTATGATCTTTCAATCGACATTGTATTTCTTTTGCCTTTTGTTTATGTTTTTCTTTTTCCGTTTGGTCAATTCCTTGCTTTGTAGATTTTCTAAGCTCCTCAAGAACTTCCGCTTGCAGTTGTTCAACTTGTTCAAAGTTTAAAAATACAAGTTGGTACGGGTTAAAAGGACCAAAAGTTCTTCTCATTTGAAAGAAACTTGCACGATATTGTTCTTTTACCAAGAGAGGGTCTAATTTGGGGTCCATATAATCATATAATGGTTCACCATTAACAGGGTCATTGTCTTTGAAAAATTCCTTTTCAAAAATTTCTCTATCCCCTTCGTGAAGTGGTGTACACCCCTCTACTTTTGTTTTTGTTTTTTCGGTTCTTTGCCTGTTTCTTATCTGTTCAAACAATCCAGAAGCAGCTTGAGGGGAAGAAGGAGGGGCTCCTCCAGGAGGTGGAGGTGGAGGAGATCCTCCAGGAGGCGGAGGAGGGGGAGGAGGAGAAAATAGAGGAGGAGGTGGAGGTGGAGGAGGAGGAGGTGGTGGTGGTGGTGATGACATTTTTTTTTTCAAATTTCTAATTAGATTCAACTTAAAAATATGGATCTGTATTTAATCTTCAAAGAAAAAATTAACGACGATCAAGAATTATTCCGTCAACTCAAAGATAAATGGATAGTCAACGATACATTTGTTTTGGAGGATAGCTTTGAATTGGATTTTCAAAAACAACAAAAAGAATGGACATGGATCAAAGCATATTGGTTTTCACAATACATCTATCCCATCTTGGATAATTTTGATGACGAGGATCCGAAAAAAATCAATTTTATGAAGGATCTGTTCTCGAATCAGCCAGTATTTCAACCGCTGTTTGAATTTGTTATCAAGAATGGGTATTTATGGCCAGTTCCATTCTTGAAAGATATTAAACTTCTTGAAGAAGAAATTAGCACTCTTGAAAGTGACCAACAGAAAGCATACCAATATTTTGAGGAGAAATGGAAAATAGATGGTGAATGTACCGAGGGGCAGGATATTGAACAAAGATTGGTTTGTCTTGGTTCGAAAACAATTCAAAAGATGAAAGACGAAATAAAACGACAAGAAACTCAATTGGAATTGGAAACGGACGAACAGAAAAAAACAGATTTGAATGCCGCCATTGATACAAACACGGAAAAGCAATTAAAAACAGAATTTGAATTACAAGCTATGCAAAAACTGTTTCAAACAATGAAATCACTCTCTCACAGTTTGAGTGCAGCAAAAGAATATGCAGAAATAAAATATAAACAAGCTCAACTTAAAGCACTGGCTGGTCGACCTAGTAACTCACGACAACTTGAAAACTTGACAGAAGAAGAAAAGAAAGAATTTGGAAAATTAGAGCAAGATACAACAGATTCCATCGCTCCATTGTGGAACGAAAAAACTAAACAATGGATTTTCAAAAAATCACAAATACCAGAAGATCCTGAAGAAAAAAAAGGTCTGGTTGAATTAGAAATCTTCAAGAAAAGCACTAAAAACTCGGCAAGAATTTATTATGCTTATTTAGTCGATCCTCCAAATGTCTTATCAAAAAGTGAAATAGACCGGATTAAAAAAGAGAAAAAAGAGCAAGAAGAAGAAATCAAGGATAAAGAAAAAGCACTAAACAGCGAGATCCAAAACAAAAACAAGGAAATCAATCAAGCACTTTTGAACAATAACGATTCTCTTGCGGAAGAACAAAAAAAGCAGAAACGTACTCTCTTGAGAGAACTCAAAAAATTAGAAACCGACAAAAAAAATATTATCGACAAGGAAAAAAATATAATACAAAGGGACCTTGATATTCGAACTTTACGAAATGCTGATGAAGTAGAGTTTATAACGGCACAAAAAAACGAAATCAAAAAAGCCAAACTTGAACAAAAACTCGAATCTATTACTGACCCCAATCAAAAACTAAAAATCAAACGGCAACTTGAAAGTCTCAGTGTGACAAGTACCGTTGGCGAGGGACGTAACATCGAACCTAGAAACATCTCCGCCTCGCAAGGGAACGTAATGATTGCAGGACTAGGCGGAAAAGGTGTGACTTGGAAATTTGATTCAACAAGTTTAACGGCAGTACAAAATGATGAGAACTTTACAAAAAGTCTTAGAGAAAACAAGCTTTTTGCCCAATTTTTTAAGGATTATGAAGAAGTGATGAACGATCCCGACATCAAGAAAAAAAGACAAGAGGATTTAGAGAAAGAAGGTCTGAAACCAACACTATTGGATACGCCAGATGAAACATATGACTCTAATCGGACCGATTTATTGATTCGCATTAAAGAACAAAAGGACTATAAACCCTTTTACGAATTATTTCAACAATTCAAAAGTTCCAACGATCGAAGAACCCTCAATGAGATCAACAAAAATATGCAAGAAAAACGCTTATTGGTTCCGGTTACTGAGTCTCTATGGGATCGATTTTATAACGACGTGCACCCTAAACATCCAAACGGGAGCAGAATAGATTATGAAAAAAAAATCAAACCTTGGACTCTAGCAAAAAAATCAATCTGGAAGATAGCATCAAGTCTACAATCGTATGATTTTTACGACACTGATCCATTTGACTCTCTAACTCCACTACCCTTAAACCATTATCTTGTCAACCAAAAGAAAGAGGCATATTTTATTGCAAGACCAGAAAATATTGAACATGATTTTTATATTATCACTAAAATTGTCCTCGGTAAAGATCTAAGTAAAGCGAAGGATGCAGAAGAACAAGATATCGTCGAAGAAGATTGGAATTATCTCAAGGAGAACACAAAACTCGAACCACTTAAAAAATTTTTAAAGAAGATTCAATTCGCTGACTACCTAACTCTATTACCTGATAAAAAATTGTCCATGGAACAAAATCGAGCAATGGAACGTGGGGTTGTGTTACCTGCTTCTAGTCAACAACCATCTTCACCTCAGGGCACACCAAGAAGAGCTCCACCCCAACCACCCCCACGAAGGTCAAGATCCTCGTCACCCAGTGGTGGTGAACCACCATCTTCACCTCAGGGCACACCAAGAAGAGCTCTACCACAACTACCCCCAGGTAAAGGAGGACCAAGATCAAGACCCTCGTCACCCAGTGGTAGTGAACGACCACCATCTCCAGAAAGAAGCCAAACAGATCAATAAAATATTACATGAAATGAAATATCATTGCGTTGCTGTGAAAAGATCCTCTATATTGACTTGTAATTGGGTGGAGCAGACCAGGGTTTTGATGATCTCGTGACAGTGGCTCCCGGACCCACTCCAGAAATACCAACATACTCGAAATATTCATCACGGCTTCGAACCGTTCCTAATTCGTGCCTCTCATCGTTAATAGTGCCTTGCATTACACCAATCGCATGCTGAATCGACTTTTTCTGAATGGCCTTGTCATAGTAGACTGTTTTTCGATAGTCTCGCTTATAGTGATGATAAACCACCGAGAAACGGGGTAATCTCAAGTCCCATCCGTGAGTGAAGGCTCGCATGCCCATCAACATCTCTTCCCCAATAAACAGAAATGGAGTATTGTCGGGATAGGGGATCTGTTTGACAAATTCTCCCACCGAGAATGCAAAACCAGCCGCATAAAAAGCAGTGAGAGGAGGGACATCAGGCGGTTTTTGATGTGTCGAGACCGAGGCAAACTGAATTATTCCATTTTCATTGAGTTTCTTCAAATATTGGTATCGAAATCCTTTTCTTTTCGCAACAGTGTAATCAATCTTTTCTTTTTTTGAAGGGTTCATGACCCATCCAGCAGGATAGCACGTGATTATGGTACGATGAGGACGAGGACACCGCAACAGCATATCAATGAGCTCGCTATCCCAACCTCGCTCAAATTTCATATGAGAATCCAAGAGCAAATAATAGTCTTCATCTTGGTACAATTGCTCACACAATGATCGAGCATGTGTCGGTCCTTTGGCTTCTGTATAGTCAATCCTTATGACTCGAACTTGCTGATAAAAGGACGATTGAAAAGAGTCCACATGACATCCTTCTGCGTCCCCTTGGTCATTTTGTTCAACGACACCCACAAAAACGCGGTGTGGTTGGTGAGCAAAATCAAACATCTCGGTGAGAGTGGGAACCAACATAGGGTCGCGGTAGGAAGCGATGGCCACAAAAATGGTGGGTTGAATAATTTCTGTTCGCTTTTGAAACCTCTTATCGAGCAAACTCCATTCCTTTTCAGGTTGGAGAAATGATGAAAAATAATCAGGAGGAGCAGGCGTTCGTGTAGTTATAGTGATGATCGTCACAATCAAAACAATCAAGGAAACCAACAAGACGAATACGAGAATCTTGATCATCTCACGCGCAAGACAATAGATGAGATTCAAGAAGAAAAGCAACAAATGGATCTACTACACAAACGTCAAAAAACAGGAACAACCACCGACAAAATCGAACCCTTGTCGATTCAAGTGGTTGTGCAAAAAAACTTGCAGGGCATTCGGACCTCGTTTCTGCCCAACCCTTACTATCAACTCAGGAAAAAGTACATTGAAGACTTCACCAAGCATCTCGATGCAGAACTGGCCCAGAGCTACGAGAGTGCCATGTTTTATACGCACTTTTTCGGTAACTCGGATTGTTATGAGGAGCGGATGAATGCCTTGATTCAATATTTCCAACCTGAATTAACGCAACTTCGACCGTCCAAGTTGGTTCTTTTAGATCCTCGAGATATTGTTCAACATGAATTAAACCCTTTTGTGGAACAACGAAAAGACGAGGAGGAACAGACCAATGAGATTCAAGAACGCTTGAAAGCAATTTTTCAATCCAAATCTGAAGATCGAAGACACGCTTGCCGTCATTGCCGTTCGACCAACCTGATCCCCCTGGCCTCTTATCAAAAATCTCGTGGAGATGAAGGGCAAACATATCCTTTTCTATGCAAGGATTGTAACAAAAAGTCCGAGTTTAAAGGATAATACATCTTTTATTCAAGAAGATAAAAGGGAGTGCAGTGCATTTGATAATAGTCGACGATATCTGGGTTGCTGGAAGGCAAGCCCAGCCAACAAGGAGGCAAGTCTGGAACAATGTCTACGCACGTGTGCACCAAGACTTCAGGATGGTTGCTTATGGGCAAGACTCGACCTGATTGCAAGTCTAAAATAAAGAGTTGATGTTGGTTGATTAGGAGACAGTAGATTTCGTTGAGCATATGTTTGTAGGCTACAGATTGTTAAAAACCATGCCGGATATTACTTTGTGTGTGGGATCGGATAAAATTTTCCTCCGCCTCTTTCAAATGTTGAGAGGATTTAGCGTAGAATGTTCGAAAAGATGGGAGGATTGGAATTTGAGGAAAGATATGTTGTTTGTAAAATTGAAAAAAGGCTTTTTCATCACGAAAAATGAATTTGGGAACACTGCCTTGGTAGATACGAATTTGAAAGCACGAGGCGATGGTGGTGCTGAAAATTTGCAACTCTTCTGATTTTCTTGAATCAAGATATCCATGATAATAAATATTTTCTTTCACAGTTTGGCATCGAAGTGTCTTTAACAAAGACCAAGGCGGAACCATCTTGTTTTCAAAGAATGTGTTTTGTTCGATTTGTTCGCAAATTAAAAATTTTAACAAAATCATCCGAAAAAGGAAGTCGCGCTATGGAGCGCCCAAAAAATCAAGATGTCATTCTTGCTATCTCAGAAGAACAACATTCATTGAATTCTTTTAGTTTTTTTGCTTTCGAATGGAAGATCAAGTTATGACTCAAATTCCTCTCGATCAAGTTGGGAATATTCTTCAGAGATTAGAAGAAGAACGACAACTTTCTGCTCATCGACATCAAGTTTTAGAATCTATGGTCACACAAGTTAAAAGCATTGTGGTGTATCAACAAAACAGCATCAAACCTGTTCAAATATCAGAAATAATTAAACGTGTTGATGACAATTTATCATTGGCATCTTCCTACTTTTTCCATCTTGATCAAATTCCAGACGGCAAATTACAATCTAAAAATGCAAACACTTATTTTAATATCATCGATAATTTCCTTGGAAAGGTTGCCATCAGTTCGCCCATCATCGAAATGTTCGATTCTGGTTTCAAGAACAGGCTTATTGCATTGATGAATCGCTGTCACGTTTCTCAAGAATTCCACGATATGCTCCACGATATTTATGGAGATAAAAATACATCAATCCGAAATTCAACTGTTTCAATTTTCAAACTTTATGGGTTATTCAAAAGTCTTCAATTTCACTACCCCTCTCCTTTTGAAAAGCTCGCTCTCTCCCATTTCTTTTTTGTTGTGTACGCCAAGAATTATAGAAACGATAGTCCCTTTCCCAAACTTGCCAACCTTTCGAAAAACGATCACATTCGCGACAAACAGCTTCGACTCAATTTTGAATTTGCGTTTTTGGACGAATTTGATGAAGAAAACTTGTCGTTGGACAAAATTTATACGGACATGAGCAATCATCACAAAGATGTATCTCGTTTGGCTTTGGCCGAGTGGAAAATACTCTTCAAAGAGAAGGTCAACTTTGGCAAGACGAATCTCTACCTCTTCCGCAGAAATAGTTTGGAGCCGGTCCTCGTCCGTCGAGACTTTTTAATGCCCGAAACTGAACTTGCCATCGACAAGAAAACTTGGAAGAAGGAGAGCAAGAAACAAAAACAAATCTCTATCGCCTATCGGAACAAACAGATGCTCTCTTATCAAAAAGGCCTTCTCCATCAAGAACTGCCCACCGTCTCTCAGCCACCCCTTTTGACCGACGTTTCTGACGAAGAAAACGAAGAGCCCATCCAACCTCGAACGCCAAAAAAGAGAGCCGCCCCAACCCGTCGACCACCTTCGACCAAACGACCTAGGTTGACCATCCAACCACCACCTCCCGAGGAAAACAATTTTATAAACATCGACTACATGTTTGAAAACGACGAGGACGATCCGGTCCACGCTGCAATCACATCGTTTGACAACTGAATAAACCCCTGTTTTTTTATAATCGTGCGCCTTGAAAGTTGTGATCGAGCCCTTGAAAATAAAACGATGGAATTGGAGAACGAAAAGAACGAATATTTTGCAGCCTATATTGAGCAACAAAAATCAGCCAATGAAAATATCGAAGAGTTGAAATCGGAAGGATATTGTGTTGCTTCGTGTGGAATTGTTCTGTTCCCATCCTTTCGGAAAGAAGATCTTCCTTTTTACGCGATTTGTCATTCCATTGGAAAACTCAAGGGTGTCCTATCCGTCATTCTCACCGTTCCACTGTCTGTTGAAAAAAGACAACGAAATTTCCTTCATATCTCAAAATATGCAACTCAAGCGTTCTCCTTGTCCGACCTTTCCTTGGGCTTATTTGGGACTCAAGAAAAAATCATTGATTATGACTCGCTTTGGCAATGTTGTAAACTGTATGATTTTGACAGCAAACGCTTTGTCTTTGCAAGCCGATCCAAACCCATGTTTTGTTCCACGACATTTAAAATCACCAAATCCTTTCGATTCGAGCCCACCCCCTACTTTTTGCGTCAGTACATCAACGAGGATGCCAACGCAGCGTCTTGGGTGTTGGCCTTGATGGATTTGTTTCCTGGCATGCGGTATGACGCTCCTCTCCTGCGGCCAAAGGAGGGCGAGATGATGCTCTGGGAAGGAAACCGCCACGACTTTCGCAACTCAAAAGTCTTGACAATTAAAACGTTGGAACAGCCATTGGAAACACGGTTGTTTGCACACTATCCAAACACCCGCAGCAATTTCCCGATCACTACGCATCAAATATTGGTTCCACTTGCAAGTGCGTGTTGGGACTATATTGACCACTTCTCACCCGATCGCTTCTTTCATACTATGGATCATCTCTTTTATTCTCGAAAAACTAATGAGCTCACGTTTCATGTGTGGTGGGCCAATCGAAATCCTGAAGATGAACCTGGGCTGCTCTATTCCAAAGCTGCCATGTCTGACCAAAGTCAAGACCTCAGTTTGCCCTTTTTGTTGGCCACCCAAACCGTTCGAGTGGCCAAAGGCTTGGGAATGTCAAACACACTGAAAAAGTATTGGAACTTGGCAGATCCATCGTTCGAGATCCACTATGGTGCTAAATCAGCTCCCTTTTCGCCTCCTTGTTTGTTTACAACTCTTCACAATGTTGCAAAACAAATTTCGCACGACCACCCAAACGACCGACACACGACCGCTCTACTACCACTTGCGATCGACCGGTTGCGCGTCATCTATTCGTATGAGAATCTAGACGTATCCCCCAGAATTTTGATTCTTCTGTATCGGTTGATCAACTATTATCACACCTTTGATTAATAGATTGTCTTTTTTTGACAAAAATGTCTCTCAGACCACACATTGAAAAAGTAGTTTCTCACCGCCTCTTTCCAGTATCGGTTCTTGCGGTGTGTTTCTTCCTGATGTATTGTGCTTTGGCCATCGAGCTGGGCAACCGACGAGTTTTCTTTGCAGCAGTGTCTCTTGTAGCATTTTTTCGAGTTAGTATGGCGAAACCACTTGCGGGAGATGAGGAACGTCGAGCAAGCCACCAAATCATTGATGAAATGGTTGCCGAATACACAGAACAACGCAAATTACCTTGGTCGCAAACAATCCATAAGCACGACTTTTTATTGGTTGCTGGTTCGTTTGTAGTGGCTGCTCTGGAGGCACATTTGGTGGTTCAATATTCGTGGTGGAGGCCCTCTCTTTCTCTGGCGGTTGCCCTGTGTGCTATTGGCTTGGGAATCATTGGCATGACCAACAATACGAACGAATCCAAATACTTTATGGTGTTTGGCAAAACGGACTATGCTGAACGTCCGATTGGGATGTATTCATTTATCCGGCATCCTGGGTATTTGGGATGTTTGTTGTTCCGCCTTGGTTTTGCGTTTTGCTTTGGGATGATTTTGCCGTTTCAATTGTATTTGGTTCATTTGGGCTTGCTCATGATGAAAATGGAAGAAGAAGAGTGCCTGCTGGGCACGTGTGCTCTGTACGAACCCCTAAAAACACACACCAAATATCGAATACTTCCATGGATTTATTAATAAAGGGATTAAGCATCGAAACCGTACAACTTTTTGTTTAATCCTTTGAGAGTGTAGACGACATCGATTGCTTGGATAGTCTTTCTTTTGGAGTGTTTGGTGTAGATAATTGTATTTCTCACGACCTGTTCAAGAAATTCTCTTAAAACGGTTCGCACTTCTCCGTAGATCAGGCCACTGATACGTTTGCCACCGGCTCGACGAACCAGACGACGAATGGCAGGTTTAGTGATGCCTTCTAA
>CAZKFT010000026.1:0-3327 GCA_964552205.1 uncultured Gammaproteobacteria bacterium | reverse complement strand
TCCTGACATCTTTGGAAAATGGGTATGAATAGAAAATCAGATTCTATTGAAATAATAGCAAGAGATTTTATTGAAAAAAATGAGACATAAAAATCCGATTTACGTCGTTCATGTGAGCTTTTTTGATGATTTTTTTCTCTATAAGCTCCTCGACCACACTCCCCATCAAATTACGCCATCCGTGGTATAATTTCATCATGTCCTTTTTGGCTTCGTCAGACATATCTTCGTCGTCTTCTGCTAGCGAAATCTCCTCTTCTTGAGCATCTTGCTCGTTTTCTTCGGGGGCAACTTCGTCCGCTTCGCTCTCCTCAAGAGATTCTTTTGGTTCAGAGGAAGACGTTGCTGCTTGTTTTTCATCCTCTTCTTCGGGGACATTCTCAATTTCTTCAGGCAACACAAAGGTGAGGATTTTCTTTGCTTTTTTACGTTTTGACTCTTTTTCTCCTCCTTCTTCTTCCGAAGATTTGGCTTCAAGGCTTTCGTTTTTCCGTTTCTTCTCCTTTTTCTCCTTTTTCTTTCGTTCTGATTGAAGTTTCTTTAGAAAGCTAACAAGGCTGATGGATTCTTGTGTTGCGTGATAGTGGACAAAGACACTTTTGGCAATGTTGTAGTCTTCGTCAATCCACTTGTTCTCGGTAATAAACTTGACAAAGTCCTCATAATTGTCGATTTTCTTTTCGCGGTCAACAAAGCGAATGAGGAACTTGAAGATAAAGGTGCCCTTTTTTTCGCCAGGAGCAGGCTCTTCGTAGGTTGCCTCATAAATACGAACATTTTTCTTGAGCGGGCTATTCTTGAACTCGAGCACCACACCACCATCAGCGATGGTTTGTTGAAAAGCATCCCACAGACTTGTTGTCGTCGTTTCCATCCTTGATTTTTTTTTGATTTGTCTACTCTCTACTCAGACTGGAAACAGAGCGCGCAAAGCTCAATTAGAACAATACAATTTTATTGAGAAAAAACACGTTAACTATGATAAAATGTTATGAGTTTTTGAAGGGTTTGACTGTCTATGTTAAATGGGATTTGTGATACGTTGCTATTCTTTGATTCCAGTGCATCAAAGAGCTGCTCCAGTATAGATGCTCGTGAACTATCAACATTAAAAAAGTAATTTAAGCGTTGTTGAGGATCTTTAATGTTTGAATACGTCAGCTGTGCTTGATTGAGAATTGGTTCCACTTTGACAAAAGTATATTTATCTCTCAGACCCATAAGATTGTTATAAAATTGAAGAGGTGACTTCATATTTTGGTCTATGAATTGTTTCGCAAGGGTCTGTAATTCTTGTAGTTTTTGTTCCGAAATTGTAAAAGGTAACTTTTTCAAGATCTCTGTACTTGATGACGAAGAAGGTTTGATTATTTCTTTACAAAACTGAGTAAACAATTCGAACCTTTTTGTGGAATCCGAGTAGAGACTGAATATGTCAGCGTCGTCTTTTTTTTTAAGTCCTTTCCAATCTCCTTTCTTGAGCGAAGCAACTTGAAGCAATTTGGTCAGATTTGAAATGTCAACTAGTTCCTTTAGGTTTTCAACAGGATAATTTTGCAGATCAATCGGAATTAATTCGTCTTTCGTTCTTTGAAAGCTATTTTCTTCTTCTCGGCGTTTTGCTTCTTCTATTTTTCGACGTTCTCGCTCTAGAATTTCTTGTCTTTCTTTTTCTCTACGTTCCTCTTCTTGTTGTCCTTGAATTCTGTCCTTTTCAATCTGTTGTAACCTTTCTTTTTCTCTACGTTCCTCTTCTTGTTGTCTTTGAATTCTGTCATTTTCAAGTTGCTGTAATCTATCCTGTTCTTTTTTTGCCTCTTCTTTTTGTTGTTTTTCTCGTTTTTGTTTTTCTTTTTCTTGTTTTAATTGATCTTGTCTTCTGATTTCTTCTTCTCTTTTTCGTTTTTGTTCCTCGAACAATGCTTTATCCTGTCTTTGTTTGGCAAAGAGATCACGCTTTTCTTGGCGTTTCTTGAGGGTCTTTAAATCGACTTTCTTTTCTTGTTCAAGAGTGGTGTAGATCCATGTTTTCAGTTTCTCCATTTCACTTTTGTTATATAAATGGTCGTGAATGTTATTGTTGAAATATAAAAATTGGCACAAAGCATCTTTCTGGTCATAATATTTTGTTTGTTTATCAAGATTGTCAATTCCGACAAGCTGAATAGGTCTAAAGTTGATAATGCCACCTGCTTTGTTAAAACAAAATAAAATAAAATTATTACATGGAAAGATACTAGCTTCTTGATATCGATCCTCCTTGAGATAGGCATTGACAAAAGAAGGTCTGTCTAGAAAAAACAGATACAAACATGGACCATTAATCAACCATGGATCCGATACATATTGTAATGTAATGTTTACTTTTTCTTTTTTTAGTTTATCGTTTAAGTTGAACACCAGCTCTGAATTTTCGAGAAAGCTGTCATACGAAATAACATAAATTGTGTTGTTTTGCCCCGATAAATTGATCTTTTTTAGATTTTCTGCTTCTTCTTTCTTGCGTCGTTCTTCTTCTTTGCGTTTTTGATCTCCCTCTTGTCTTTTCTTTTCCTCTTCTTGTGCTTTTTTCTGTTCTTCTTCTTTTCGTCGTCTTTCCTCTTCTTCCTTTCGTTTCTTATCGGCTTCTTGTTGTTTGCGTATTTCTTCAAATTTCCGCTTTTCTTCTTGTTGTTTTTTGGCTTCTTCTTGTTTTTTCATTTCCTCATCTCGTCTCTTTCGTTCGGCTTCTTGTTGTTTTTTGGCTTCCTCTTGTTTTCTCTTTTCTTCTTCTTGTTTCTTTCGTTCGGCTTCTTCTCTCCTTTTGGCTTCTTCTTTTCTTTGGTTATCTAATTTTAATGATTCTTCAATCGCTCTTTGGACTGCTTCTTCTTTTTCTGCTTCTGTCGCTTCTTCTCTCAACTGGATCCTGAGAGATTCTTCAACTTCAGCTTTAAAGTCCTTTACAAGTTTTGTAAATTTTTCTTGAGTGATTTTAAAGGGGATGGATGATTTGTCATTTTCCATTACAGATTTCAACATTCGTTCCATAACATTGATCGCCTTTTGAGAATCATTCACAAATTCTAACTTTTCTCGTTCAGATTCAATCGAGTCTACCGTCCATCCAGCATGGTATAGGAGAGAATTCAACTTTGCTTGAAATACTGGATAATTCAAGCGTTTTAAATTTGGATCATTGATCTTGTTCTTGGCAAAGATTTGAAGAGGCTGAAACCACTTTTCCAAAACGATCACCTTTTTGGATTTGTTTCGAAGTGAGGCTCTATTGAGTCTACCTTGTGTAGCAAAAAAATCATCATCAAGAATATTTTTGATGGTTTGTTC
>CAZKFT010000025.1:0-27922 GCA_964552205.1 uncultured Gammaproteobacteria bacterium | reverse complement strand
GAAGGAGCACGCCTGGAAAGTGTGTATACGGTAACCCCGTATCGAGGGTTCGAATCCCTCCCTCTCCGCCAAATTTTGTGTTCAAGTTGCTGGGATTCGAACCCTCGATAATTGAAAATCGGGTTCGAGCCGAGGAGGCCAAAGGCCGACGAGACAACAGCGCAGCGAAGCTGCGATGGCCCGGAGGGTGAAGCGCCGAAGGCGCTGAATCATCCCTCCCTCTCCGCCAAATTTTCATTCAATGGCGATCTTCATCCGTCCCCCCGCAACGCTGGCCCGCGAACCCCGTCAGATCCGGAAGGAAGCAGCGGTAACGGTTTCCAGTGTGTGCCGGGGCAAGGCGGGTGGGGGTCGCCGCCATCCATGTCATAATCACACCCGATGACCTATCAAGTACTCGCCCGCAAATGGCGACCACGCAGTTTTTCAACCTTGGTCGGCCAGGAGCATGTGCTCCGGGCCTTGGTCAATGCGTTGGATAGCGGTCGCGTACACCACGCCTTCCTGTTCGCGGGGACGCGTGGTGTCGGCAAGACCACGATTGCACGGATTCTGGCGAAGTCGCTCAACTGTGAGACCGGTGTGACCTCCGCACCTTGCGGAAAGTGTTCCGCTTGCCTCGAGATTGATGAGGGGCGATTCGTCGACCTTATCGAAGTCGACGCAGCGTCAAGGACCAAAGTTGATGACACCCGCGAGCTGCTCGACAACGTGCAGTACGCTCCAACACGGGGACGTTATAAGGTCTATCTCATTGACGAAGTCCACATGCTCTCTGGCCACTCGTTCAACGCGCTCCTGAAGACGCTGGAGGAACCGCCACCGCACGTGAAGTTCCTGCTCGCGACAACCGATCCACAAAAGCTTCCGGTCACCATCCTGTCGCGGTGTCTGCAGTTCAAACTGAAACGCCTTCCACCCGACCTGATTTCCGGTCACCTTGCCTGGGTTCTGGAGCAGGAAGGTATCCAGGGGGACGCTGCAGCGCTCAAGTTGCTGGCCAAGGGTGCGGATGGGTCGATGCGTGACGCTTTGTCACTGCTTGACCAAGCCATCGCCTATTGCGGCGGCACCGTGTCGGAAGGTGGGACGCAGGAGATGCTTGGAACGATTGACCGTGGCGGCCTACATGCGCTCATGGGTGCAATCGCGGGAGGCAATGCGCCAGCCGCAGTGGCCGCGCTGGACACGCTGGTGGAGCAAGCCGCTGACCCCGAACAAATCCTTGCGGAGTTGGCCGACGCTATCCAGCGCATCGCCTTGTTGCAGGTGGTGCCGGACGCGGCCGGAGACGACGACCAGACCTTGCTTGATCTCGCGGCACAGTTCAGCCCGGAGTACGCGCAGCTTTGTTATCAGTTGGCCCTGCATGGGCGGCGAGACCTGCCGCTTGCACCTGAGCCCCGTGGTGGGTTGGAAATGGTGGTCCTTCGGATGCTCGCATTCCGACTGGAAGACGGTGCAAGTTCTGCAGTGGTCAAGCCGGTCAAGCCGGTCACAACGGAAAAGGCGCGGCCAAGGCCGGAAGTCGCCAGCGCGCCGGATGCCCCTTCAACACCGGCGACCAGCGGCGACTGGTTCTCGATGATCTCATCCCTGTCCCTCAAGGGCATGGCGCTGGAGTTGGCCCGTAACTGTGTGCTGAAGGGCAGGGAGGGTGACACTCTGGTATTGGAGCTTGACGCAGGTTTCCAACAACTGCGCACAGCCAATGCGGAGACGCGCCTACGGGAAGCCTTGTCCAGGAAGGAAGGCCGCGAGCTCAAACTGAAGTTCATTATTGGCAATCCTGCAGTGGAGACACCAGCGCAGACCATGGAACGCAAAGCGTCGGAGCGTGTGCAGGCAGCGCGCAGCTCCCTTGCAGAGGATCCCAACCTCAAGGCCTTGACCGACGCGTTCGGTGCAGACTTCAACCCAGAGTCCGTCCGACCAGTCGACTGATTACGGAGAGTTCATGCGAGGAAACATCGGAAACATGATGCGGCAGGCGCAGCAGATGCAGGAAAATCTGCAGCGTGTGCAGGGTGAAATCGCCTCATTGGAAATCAGCGGTCAGGCCGGGGGCGGTTTGGTGTCAGTCACCATGACGGGTAAGCACCAGGTGCTGCGTGTTGTCATTGACCCCGAGGTGCTCAAGGAGGAGCGCGAAATGGTCGAAGATCTGGTGGCCGCCGCCATCAATGACGCGGTGCAGAAGGTGGACGCCGTGGTATCACAGAAGATGGCTGCCGTGACTGCAGGCATGCCGCTGCCACCGGGTCTCAAGCTCTTCTAACATGACCTACTCGCCGCTACTGGGCCGTCTGATTGAATCGCTGCGTGCATTGCCAGGGGTGGGGCCAAAATCCGCCCAACGAGCGGCCTTTCATCTGCTCGAGCGCGACCGGGAGGGTGCCACCGCCCTTGCAGAAGCCTTGCAGGCAGCCGTCAAGGGTGTCGGGCATTGCAGTCGATGCCGAATGCTCACCGAGGAGCCCTTGTGTAGGGTTTGTGCCGCCACCGACCGCGACGCCAGCCTGCTCTGCGTGGTAGAGACTCCTGCCGATGTCATCGCCATCGAACAGGCAACCGGGTTTCGGGGGCGTTATTTCGTCCTCATGGGGCACCTGTCTCCGTTGGATGGGATTGGGCCTGCCCAACTCGGCCTGGACCTGTTGGAAAGCCGCTTGCGCGAGGGCGGGGTAACGGAGCTCATACTGGCGACCAACCCGACGGTCGAGGGTGAGGCGACAGCACAGTTCGTGGGGGACCTCGGTCGGGTCCATGGCATTCGGGCGACACGCATCGCGCACGGTGTGCCGATTGGTGGTGAACTTGAGTATGTGGACGGTGGGACCTTGTCCCATGCGTTCACCGGACGTCAGGAGTTGCGATGAAAGACTGCCTTTTCTGCAAGATGGTCAGCGGTGAGCTGAAACCGGACATCGTTCACGAGGACGAGCATGTCCTCGCCTTCAGGGACATCTCACCGCAGGCCCCAACCCATGTCCTGATTATTCCGCGTAAACACATCGCGAGTTCCAACTCGCTTGAGGCGGGGCACGCCGGCATCCTGTCTGCGATGTTTCAGGCAGCCAGGAGAATTGCGGATTTTGAAGGCATCGCCGGTACGGGGTATCGCCTGGTCTTCAACTGCAACGAAGATGCAGGGCAGACCGTTTTCCACATCCACATGCATCTCCTGGGCGGGCGACGCATGGCTTGGCCACCAGGCTAGGTAGCGACCGTCCGAGACAGCTGTTGGTAGCTGTCGAAGCGTCGCTTCGGGATGTGGCCCTGACTCACCGCGTCGCGTACCGCGCAATCGGGCTCGTTGCCATGGATGCAGTTCCGAAAGCGACAGTGGATGCTGGCGGCAGATATTTCCCGGAAGCCACTGACCAAATCGCTGGCGGACATTTTTGGTAGCCAGAATTCCCTGACGCCGGGAGAGTCCACCAAAGCGCCTCCTCCTGGAATCCGGTATCGCTTGGTGGTTGTCGTGGTGTGGCGTCCTTCGCCGCTGCCTACGGACAGGACCCCCGTTTGAATGGCCAGATCGGGAATTAGCGCATTCAACAACGACGACTTGCCTACACCACTCTGGCCCACCAGGATGGTGACCGCGCCGGTCAGTTCAGTCCGCAGGGTATCGATGCCATCACCCGCTACTGCACTACAGGACCAGACCGGATACCCAGCGAGTCGGAATTCATCGAAACGCTCTAGAAATCCCTCCGGGGCTAGATCGGCCTTGTTCAGCAGGATGGCTGCCTGCATGCCACCGAGTTCGGTCATGACCAGATAGCGGTCGAGCAGGACGAGATCGGGCTCAGGCTCGGCTGCGGCAACGATGAGGACTCGGTCCAAGCCGGAGGCGATGGGTGTGGTGCCGCCGCGACCGTCGGAACGCTCCAGAACATGGTGTCGCTCCGCGATGCGGGTGATGACCCCGCTGTCCGCGTCCGCGGTGTCCCAGTCAACGACATCTCCACATACGGCACGCAGGCGCTTGCCGCGGACGCTGCAGCGCAGCAAATCGCCGTGGTCGGTCTCGACAAGAGCCCGGTCACCAAAATTGACGACGACCGTACCGCTTCCGTGGTCCATCGGGTGCCTCTGCTAGAATGCCCGCAAGCATAACGCAGGAAGGCTGAGCATGCCCGTAAACGTAGACAATCTGGCTTGGATCGATCTGGAGATGACCGGCCTGGACCCGGAGGTGGAGCGCATCATCGAGATTGCCACCATCATCACCGACAAGGACCTTAACGTTCTTGCGGAGGGGCCGGTTATTGCCGTGCACCAGGATGACAGTCTTCTCGCGGCGATGGACGAGTGGAACACGCGTACACATGGGGAGTCGGGTCTGGTGGCCCGTGTACGAGCCAGCGGGCACAGTGAGCCGGACGCGGAACGGGAAACGATCGCCTTCCTAGAGAAATGGGTACCAGAGCGGACTTCGCCGATCTGCGGCAACAGCGTCCATCAGGATCGTCGTTTCCTGGTGCGGTACATGCCGCAACTCGAGGCCTTCTTCCACTATCGCAATCTGGATGTATCCACAGTGAAGGAGTTGGCGCGCCGGTGGGCGCCCAAGGTGGCCGCTGGTTACACCAAGGAATCCACGCATCAGGCATTGGAAGACATACGCGACTCAATTCGTGAGCTGGCGTACTATCGCGAGCACTTCTTCCGCTGAGTCAGTACAGGACCGGGCGTCTCGGGACCGGCCAACGGAACACAATGAGCACGCCCGCAGCGATGACGAGTCCGGTGCCTATCCAGCTCCACTGATCCAGGGTCTCTCCCCAGAACAGCCATCCGAGAATGGCGGCGAATACCACGGATGCATACGTGAATGGCCCGACCTGGGCTGCCGGAGCAGACATGTATGCGCGGGTAAGCAGCAATTGCCCGCCCATGGCCAGTAGCCCCAGCACTGCCAGCAGACACCATTGCCACCAATTCGGTGATTGCCATGCCCAGGCCAATGGCACGGATGAGGCCAGTGTTCCGAACACGCTGAAGTAGAGCACGATGCGGGTCGACGGTTCGACACCCGCCATCGAGCGGATGGAAACCATGGCCACCGCCGCGAGTACACCAGAGGTGAGACCAACCAGTGCCGCCCAACTGAAAACCGATGCCCCCGGTTTCAACACCAACATGATGCCGATGAAGCCGACGAGGATGGCGACACCTGTACGACGACCGAAGGACTCTTTCAGCCAGAACATCGCGATGAAGGGGATGAAAAGCGTCGCCGTGTGATTGAGTAGCAATGCCTCCGCGAGATTCAGCCGGGGAATGGACCAGAACATGCAGTACATCGCCAACAGCCCCGCCCCGGTGCGCAAGAGGTGTCCACGCCAATGGGCGGTGAGAAA
Source organism: uncultured Gammaproteobacteria bacterium (assembly GCA_964552205.1). Taxonomy (GTDB): domain Bacteria; phylum Pseudomonadota; class Gammaproteobacteria; order Natronospirales; family JAIVGZ01; genus JAIVGZ01. Next base: position 22,550 of record CAZKFT010000025.1, on the reverse strand, counting down.
CTGGCGGGGCTTGTAGCGGATCAGAAGGGGTGTGAGGAAAATGAGCGAAAACACATTGCGTGCCCACACCAGCATTTCATTGTTGAGGTCTGAGGCGAGCACCTTGATGAGTGCTGCCATGGTGGAAAACGCGAGCGCGGCACTGACGACATACAGCGCACCTCTCCGGATGTCATGGTGAGGTAGGCCCTGCGCCAGCTCGCTACTGTCTGCCACGGGAGAATTCTACCAGCTATGGATTTACTCGCGGCACCCGTTTAGGCTGTCGACACTGTGCAAACCACCCCTACACTCGACGATTTCCGCAAGGCTGCAGAACGCATTGCCAAGCATGTCCATCGTACGCCTGTGATGCGCTCGACGCTGCTGGACCAGAGAGCCAACGCGACTGTCCTTTTCAAGTGCGAGCATCTGCAGCGCGCTGGTGCATTCAAGGCACGTGGTGCTGCCAATGCAGTGCTGTCGTTGTCGCCCGAGAGGGCTGCTGCAGGCGTTGCAACCCATTCGTCAGGCAACCACGGGGCTGCGCTCGCGCTCGCTGCCAGAACCCGTGGGATACCAGCGAGCATCGTCATGCCGAGAACCTCGCCCGTAACCAAGCAGGCGGCGGTCCAGGGATACGGCGGTGAGATACATTTCTGCGAACCCACGCTCGAGGCCCGGGAGCGCACATTGCGGGACCTCGTGGAACGCACCGGCGCGGAAGTTGTCCATCCTTACGATGACTGGCGGGTGATCACGGGACAAGGAACCGCGGCGCTTGAGTTATTGGAGGCACACCCGGAACTGGAAATCATCATCGCGCCAGTGGGGGGTGGTGGCTTGATTTCCGGCACCGCGCTGGTCGCAAAGGCCCTGAAACCGGATATCCTTGTCATCGGCATCGAGCCCGCGGGCGCCGACGATGCGGCTCGGGGCTTCCGTGCCGGGGCACGGGTGACAGGGTGCAGGCCCGAAACCATCGCTGATGGTTTGCGGGCGGAGTTGGGAGAACGCAATTTCGGTGTCATCATGTCCCATGTGGATGACATCCTGACGGTGTCGGAGCCATCCATCGTGGCCGCCATGCGCTTTACATGGGAACGGATGAAACAGGTCATCGAGCCGTCAGCAGCGACAGTTGTTGCGGCGCTGCTGGATGGACATGAAGTATTTGGTGGTCGTCGTGTCGGAGCCATCCTGACGGGTGGCAACGTCGACCTGGATGCATTGCCTTGGAGAGATGAATGAGAATGAGCAGTCGCTTTGTGCTGGGTACGCTGATTGGCATCGTGTTACTCGCTGGCCCGGTCTGGGCCCAAGACCGCGATGTCCCGGCAGCACTGCGCCCCTACATGAGTGCGGAGGAATTCCGTGCTGCAGGGCTGCACAAACTCAATCCGGTGGAGCTGGCGCAGTTCCAGGCGTGGTTCGTTCGCACCATGCGTTCCAGTGGCGAAGATCCGCTCGCGCGCGCACCAGACGCACGCCCCCCGGGCGCCGCAGGTGCGGCTGACGCAAGTCGCGATGAATTGGCGGCGGAACGTCGACGTCTGGCGGAAGAAAGGCGCCAGCTTGAAGAAGACCGCCGAGCCTTGGCGCAGCAGCGTGCATCGCAGGCTGACGGGGAGGGCCCCGCGCCAGCACCTGCGCAAACCGGCTTTGGTGCAGTGCAACAGGACGATGGTCCGCGGCGTCTGGATGCACGCATCGTCGGCACTTTCAACGGCTGGGATGGCCCCACGCGTATCCGTCTAGACAACGGTCAGGTATGGGAAACCGTCGGTGGGGTCCGGTGGGGCCCACGTGGCAGCATGGAGAATCCAGCTGTCATCATTCGCCGTGGACTTTTCAATTCCTACACCTTGCAGGTACAGGGCTATAACATCCGCGTACAGGTGAAACGGGTCGAGTGACCCGCAGGCGCGGACCGGGATTCCTGGTTGCTGCGGCCTTCATCGGGCCGGGCACCGTCACCACGGCAAGCCTAGCCGGCGCTGGTTACGGCTATACATTGGCGTGGGCAGTCGCCTGCGCCATCATCGCCACTCTCATACTGCAGGACATGGCGGCCCGTCTCGGTGTACAAGGCGGGATGGGTCTGGGAGAGGCATTACGTAGCAGTATTTCGAGCCGGTTGCCGCGCCTGTTTGTCATCCTGGTGGCCCTCATGGCCATCGTATTCGGTAACGCCGCTTACCAAGCGGGCAACCTCACAGGCGCGTCGATTGGTCTGGAGGCCCTGTTGGGCCATGACCGCAAACTCTGGGTCCTGATTTGTGCCGCCACCGCTGCCGGCTTGCTGGCTACCGGTGCCTATCGATGGGTGGAGCGCGTTCTGGTGTCCCTCGTGGCGGTGATGAGTGCCGTTTTCATACTGACCGTGGTTCGCATCGGTCCCGACCTCGGTGCCTTGTTGGGCGGTATGCTGAGGCCAGAGATTCCGGCTGGTAGCGGACTGTTGGTGCTCGCTCTGGTTGGAACCACAGTAGTGCCCTACAACTTGTTCCTGCATGCCTCCGCAGTGCGGGAAAAATGGCGCGGGGCTAGAGGCTTGGATGGTGTCCGGGAGGCTAGACGGGACAGCTTCATCGCGATCAGTATGGGCGGCCTGGTGACTTTGGCCATTCTGGTGACCGCGGTACCGCTGTTTCTGGCCACCGTCACAGTCACTGGTGTAGCGGACATGGCGGGACAGCTTGAACCGCTGCTAGGCGCTTGGGCGGGCTCGGCCTTTGCGGTAGGGCTTTTCGCAGCAGGACTGACCTCGGCCATTACCGCGCCGCTGGCCGCCGCTTGGGCGGCAGCGGGCCTGCTGGGCTGGGAAGCAAGCATGAAAAGCGCACGGTTCCGTCTGGTTTGGGCCGGCATCATTCTGACCGGGGCGGGGTTTGCGGCCACAGGCATTCGGCCCGTCGAAGCCATCCTTGCCGCTCAGGCGGCGAATGGCTTGTTGTTGCCGCTGATGGCGGGCTTCCTGCTCTGGGTCATGAACCAAAACAGCATCATGGGCGAAGCCCGCAATCGCTGGCGTAGTAATCTAGCGGGCTCGCTGGTATTGCTGTTCTCAATATTTATATCAATAACAACTATTTATAGAGTATTTCTATTGTAGAACATTAACAGTCTGCCCAGGTCGCAGACGCTCAGCTCCGCGGGTGACAATGCGGTCCCCGGCTTGGACCGGACCGGTGACCTCAATCATGATGCCGTCACTGGCACCGGCCAGAACCGGAATCCGCTCGGCGATGTTCTCTGCATTGATGCGGAACACCGATGCACCGTCACGGCGTAGCACCAGCGCATCTCTGGGGACCGCAATCACCAGCCGACGACCATCGGTCGGCACGGCAACCCGCGTTGCCTCACCGGCCTTCCAGTCCCCTCCCGCGGGCAGGTCCAAGCGGATCTCGAACAAGTGTGAACGCGCATCACCGAAGGGCACCAACGACCGGATGCGTGCTGGCGTCAGGACGCCGTCCTTTTCAACCTGCAGGATCTGGCCCTCGACGAGGAATGCAACAGAACCCAGCGGCGCACGGGTCACGACTTCCAGGTCGGCGGGCGAAGTCAGGCGCAGGACTGCTTCACCCACACCCACACGTTCGCCAGCCTGGCGCAGACGTTCTGCAACCACTGCCGCGAACGGCGCTCGGATTTCCGTGCGGGCCAGCTGGTCGTTCACCTGTGCAAGGCGCGCGCGCTGGATGGCAAGGTCTGAACGTGATACATCGCGGTCATTCACCGTGCGCTCATACACGCTTCGGGCGGTGATGTTGTCCGCGAGCAGCGACTCCAGCCGTTCCACTTCGCGGGAGAGAAAGCTCAGGCGGCCGGTTTCGCGCTGAACGCCCGCTTCAAACTCCGCTTTCTGGAATCTGAGCTGGGTGTCGTCGATACGTGCGAGGACGTCACCCTCGGCGGCTTCGGTACCTACCTCTGCCACCCAGTCCAGGCGACCAGTCACATCCGCAGCAATGCGCGCATCAAATCGGCTGGTTACCGTACCCGGCACGGAAATGGTCGGAGCCAATTCCAGCTGCTCGGCGAGCGCGACGCGCACTGGCGCCGGCGGGGGCCCACCTGCACCTGGGGGCTGGGAATGGACAGCGGTTGCGGTCGCAAGCAACAGCACTGCGATGAAAACCGCAATAAACCTGTTAGACAGCATGGATAGGAGCTCCTGGGGACTGACCGGGGTGTCGTTCCTCGCCCAAGCGCAACAAGGCCGGGAGGAGGATGAGTGTGAAAATGGTGCTGACGCTCATGCCGCCGATGATGACAGCGGCCATGCCGCGGTACACCTCGGTGCCAGCACCGGGCAACAACAACAAGGGCATCATGCCGAACAAGCTGGTGAGCGTACTCATGAGGATGGGGCGAAGGCGCAGACGTACGGCTTCACGCACTGCATCACGCCGCCCCATGCCTTCCCGTTCACAGTTCCGCGTCTGGTAGACGAGGAGGATGGCGTTGTTCACCACCAGGCCTAGCAAGATGATGAAACCGATCATGGTGAGCAGGTCCATCGGTTGGAAGGCAATGAGATTGACCACACGCAGCGCAATCACGCCGCCGACTGTCGCCAGCGGTATGGCGAGAATGACGAGTATGCTGTCACGGAAGGACTGGAACAGCGCACTGATGAGCAGGTAGAGGATCACAATGGCAAGGGCGAAACTCCCACCCATGTTCTTCAAAGCCACCCGCAGGTCATCGGCGGTGCCGCGGTAACTGATGGTGCCGTCGTCCGGCAGGTTCTGCCGCACGACCGGCTGCACCTGCTCTTCGAGCGCCTCGATGGTTTCTTCGAGCGAAACAGATTCAGGTGGCGTGATGCGCAGGGTAATGGTGCGCCGGCGGTCCACACGCCGAATCTGGTCGGGACCCGCGGTGCGTTGCAGAGAGACCAATTCGCTCAAGGGCTGCACACCACTGCGGGGTGTCGCCAATGGGTATCCGGCGAGTTCCTCCGGTGAGGTCCACTGCGTGGCGCGCAGAATGACATCCAGGCGTTGGTCGCCGTCGAAATAATCACCCAGATAAAGGCCAGCGCCGAACGCACGGACGATGTTGGCGACCGTGCGCCGATTCCAACCAGCTTCCGCGATACGACGCTCGTCCGGTACCAAGCGCAACTCTGGTTCGGCAAGATCCAGACTGGGAACCGGTTGGACCCGCGCGCCGGGTAACACTTGTGGGATGTACATGAAGCCGATATTGGCAGCGTCGAGCAAGGCATCGATATCCCGGCTCTGGATGTTCATGTCGATGTTGCGGCCACCTGCCACGCGTCCGAATACCGAGGCACGGTTGGCGAAGGCTATGGTGTCGGGGAAGCCACCGTACACATCGCGATTCAGTGCGTTCAACAGGTCACCGACATCGCCGTCCTTCACCGCGCGCACACCCATGAAACCGGAGCGACCGAAAAGGCCCAGGAAGTAGCTGTCCACCTGTGGGTGTTTAGTGCCGTCAAGGTAGGGCTCCATGCGCTCTACGATGACCTGTGCCATCTCTTCTTCAAGCAGTTGTGCGCTCGCACCCGGAGGTGGAGAGATGAACGAGAAGATGAAGTTCTGGTTACCGGTCGGCAGATAGTCCGCTCGCGGCAGCAGTAAAGCGGCCAGCAGTAACGGTACGGTGAGCAGGCCGATAATCCATCCCCAACGACGCTTCCTGTCGTCCGTGAGTCGCATCAGGAACCCGGTGGCGTTCTCCCACCAGTGCGCATGCGGATCGGCCAAGGACTCCTTGGATAGCCAATTCGCGGCCGCAGTCGGTAGCACGGTGATAGCGATGATGAGCGAGGCGACGATGGCCACGGCAATGGTGAGCGCGAGATCCGCGAAGAGCTGTCCGGCCACGTCCTGCAGGAACACCACCGGCAAGAAGATGGCTACCGTGGTTGCGGTGGATGCCAGCAATGCGCCCCAGACCTGGCTGGTGCCCGTCAGGGCGGCATCGTGCGGTGATTTGCCTTTCTCGCGCAGACGCACGATGTTCTCCAGCGTCACGATGGCCGCGTCCAGCGTCATGCCGACAGCGAATGCCAGACCGGCAAGCGAGATGATGTTCAGGGTGCGGCCGGCAGCATCCAGCACGGAGAAGGTGACCACCAGCGAAATCGGGATAGCCAGAGCCACCATGAGCGTCGCGCGGAAGCGGCGCAGGAACCACCACAGGATGATGGTGGCGAGGAAAATACCCAGGAGCAGGTTGTTGCGAACCATCGCAATCGAGTTGTTGATATAGATGGTCTCGTCGTAGACCTGCCGCATGGTGAGGCCGGCACGTTCCAACTCCGGACCCAATTCCGCTGCTGCAGTCTTCAGCCCGTCCATCACTTCAAGAACGTTTACGCCAGTGGCAGGCAGGGCGTTGATGGCGATACCGAGCTCACCACTCTGGCGGAAGGCGCCGCGACGGTCGACCATGCGCAACTCGACGGTGGCAACATCCCGGAGATAGATCGGGTTGCCTTCTCGCCAATCCACAATCAGGTCATTCAGTTGATCCGCGGTATATCCGCCCGCGTAACGGACCGTGTAGGCACGCCTGCCGACATCCTGAAATCCTGCCGATGTGTCCGTATTGCCACCCACCAGGGCGATGACCGCAGGTAATTCGACGCCGTAGCTGGCCGCCAGATAAGGGTCGAATGTGATTCGTACTTCGCGTGCCCGCCCGCCGAAGGCGTTGGACTGCGCCACGCCCGGCACGCGTTCAATGCGTGACTGGATGACCTCTTCGACATACTCCTGGTAGGTCTCGATGGAGCGCTCGTTGCCGGGCAGGGTCGTCAGGGCAAACCAGGCGATGGCACCCCCGCGGTCGTTTGCTCCCGAAGACACGATGGGTTGGCGGGCATCGGGCGGATAGTTAGGCACGCGATTCAGGCGGTTCATCACCTCGATGAGTGCTTCCCGCATGTCGGTACCAACCTCGAAGGTCAGCGAGATGTTTCCGTTGCCCTGGCCGGCGGTCGATTCCATGATGACCATGCCAGGTAGCCCTCGGAAAACATCCTCCTGTGGCTCGATGATTTCAGACTCGATTTCCTCCGGTGCGGCTGCCCTCCATCCTGTGCTGACAGTAATCCGAGGGCGCTCGATTTCCGGGATCATCTGGATTGGGAGACGGCCAAGACTGATGGCGCCAAAGATGATGGCCAGGATGACCGCAACCACGACCGCGACCGGGTTGGATAGGGCAATTCGAGTCAGGGGGCTCAAGCCGGGGTGCTCCTTGTTTGAGGCGCCGAATTATACACCGTGGTGTAGGACCGGGCCCGGCGTAGAAAGTTCTGCCAACCGCGCTAGAATCGCGTTCATGAGTGCGTTGACCATACGGGTAGCCACGAATGACGATGCCAAGGCGGTCCGCAGCTTGGTATTCGACGTGTTGCAGGAGTACGGTCTGCCTCCGGACCCCTCCGGTACAGACGCAGACATCGAGGGCATCGAGTCGCTGTACCAGGCTGGTGGTGGGCATTTCTGGGTGCTGGAGGGTGAATCGGGCATCCTTGGGTCGTGTGCGCTGTATCGGGTCGACGAAGGGCTGGTCGAATTGAGAAAGATGTACCTCCACCCCTCTGTCAGGGGGCAGGGCTGGGGTAGACGACTGTTGGCACTGGCTATCGAGACAGCGAAGGCCGACGGGCATCGTGAGATCCGGCTTGAAACCGCGAGCGTGTTGAAGGAAGCGATAGGCCTTTATGCGTCATACGGGTTCAAACGTGTCCAGCGAGCGCCGGAGACCCCTCGATGCGACCAGCTGTGGTCGCTCGCGTTATCATGAGTCGCATGAACCAAAAACTACTGCTCATCGCGTGTCTGGTCCTGGTCGCGTGCACACGGTCCACGGATATCCCGGTTCCGGTGCAGGTGGCGGCCAATCCCACCGCGACGGACATCTGGGTAGCTGAATTGCTGGAAAGCGGTCGCGGTCTGCGGGTGGGCACGCCAGTGAACATCACCGACCGTGATGGTTACGACAACCAGCCCCATTTCCTGCCCGATGGGTCCGGCTTTCTTTACACCTCGATCGGCTCCTCCGGGCAGGCGGATATCCATCATTTCGACCTGCGCAGAAACCGTGATCGCCGTCTGACCCGTACCGCGGAGGGGGAGTACTCACCGACACCTCTGGCTGGTGGTGGTTTTGCCGTTGTCCGCGTCGAGATGGATGGTCGGCAACGGCTCTGGGCTTTCGATGATCGCGGTGAGAACCCGAGGCTATTGCTTGAAGCCATCGAGCCGGTCGGATACATGGCGTGGGTTGATGAATACCGTGTTGGCCTTTTCATTCTGGGTGAACCTCACACTCTGGTCGTTGGAGATACGCGTACGGGGCAGAAGACAGAACTGTTGCGCTCCGTCGGTCGGTCACTTCACCCAGTGCCGGGGCGTGCGAGACTCAGTGCTGTACACAAGGTATCCGAGGACGAGTGGAATATCGTTGAGTTCGACCCGCTGGGTGGTGATCCAATCGTGCTGGCGCCTGCACTGTCGCCAGCCGAGGACTTTGCCTGGACACCGGATGGCAGCTTGCTGATGGCACGTGGGTCGCAATTGTTTCTGCGTCGGCCGGGGGAAATGCAGGAATGGGTGGAAATTGCGGACTTGGCTGAGTTTGGGCTGTCGCAAATGACTCGCATCGCGGTCAGTCCTGCCGGTGATCGCATTGCCTTGGTGGGGCAGCGATGAACCAAGCCACCAACCCTACACGGCGGCTTGCCGCGGTCCTGTTCGCTGACATTGTCGGATTCACCTCGTTGTCTTCCCGGGACGAGAGCGCATCGCTCAGGGTGGTGGAACATTTCGAGAGGACGGTCAGGGACGCGGCGGAGAGCCAGGGTGGGACGGTAGTCAAGTTCATGGGGGATGGTGCACTGGCCCATTTCCCGAGCACCGAAGCCGCCGTTCGTGCGGCGTTGCGTATCCGGCTTTCCTGCGCGGATGCGCCAGTACGGATCGGCATTCATATCGGCGACATCCTGGTCCGGGCCGACGCGGACGTGCTCGGAGATGGCGTCAACATCGCCTCGCGTATCCAGTCGCTGGCCAAACCCGGACAGGTCGTGGTCAGTGATGATGTTTGGCGCCAACTTCGCCATGTGGAGGGATTCCGTTTTACGGCGCTTGGAAGCCATCACCTGAAGGGGGTTTCCGAAAAACGCGCCGTGTATGCCGTGGACGCGCATCTTGGAGCGACCCAAGCGCCGCGGGCAAAGCGTGGAGGGATATTGCTCCTCGGAGCAGCGGCATTGGTTGCAGTCGTGTCGTTTTTCGCATGGTGGCAGGTCAATCGCGGTGCCTACCCAGTGGTGCTGGAGGCAACGACGGAGACTCCAACACCGGTGCGCTCCATTGTCGTCCTTCCTTTCGATGATCTTTCGGGGGATCCTGATCAGGCCTATTTTGTCGCTGGGATGCATGATGCCTTGATAGGTGAACTCACCGAACTCGGCTCCCTGCGCGTTATTTCTCGTACTTCTGCCATGCGTTATCTGGACTCACCAATGTCGCTTGCGGAGATTGCGGGTGAGTTGAATGTAGAGGCCGTTGTTGCGGCAGCCGTCTTGCGCGCCGGGGACCGCATTCGCATCCGCGCGGAGCTTGTGCGTGTGTTACCGGAGGAGCAAAGTCTTTGGGCAGGCACATTCGACCGTGAGCTCCGCGACGTGCTTGCCATGCACTCCGATGTCGCCAAGGCAATTACTGAGGCCATTCGGTTGAGTCTGACACCGGGAGAGCAAGCACGCCTGGCACGTGCGCAGTCCGTGGACCCGGTCGCGTACGAGGCCTATCTCAAAGGACGCTTCCACTGGGATCTGCACACCGCAGCGGATTTGGACCTTGCCCTCAGGCACTTTGAGCAGTCTCTGGAGCGTGACCCGGCGAACGCGGCGGCCTGGGGTGGTATTGCACTGACCTGGTTGGGGCGCATGCAAATGCGATCAGTTGGGCTTGAGGAGGGGTCAGAAGCCCTGCGCGCAGCAGCTACAAGAGCGTTGGAGTTGGACCCGGTGCTCGCGTCGGCCCACCACGCATTGGCAACAGATTACGCCTTCTATCGTCACGACTGGATGGCTGCCGAACATCACTACTTGGCGATGTTGGAGGGTAACCCGGGGTACGCGCTGGGGCGGGCGTTCTATTCGCTGTTCCTGCGAATCCGCGGCAAGGCGGGAGAGTCCATAGTCCAGAGTTCGCATGCTCTAGCGGAGGACCCTTTCAATCCCATCGTGCAGGCAATGCACATGGGCAACCTCAGCGCTGCGGGACAACCCGGGCGCGCCTTGGAACTTCTGCAAAGGTCGTTGGAGCAAGCGCCGAGCCATCCCATCCTCTTGCGCTCGCTCCCGTTGGTATATCTGCAATTGGATCGTTATGAGGAGGCTTATCACGCGTTCCTACGCCATTACACGGTGGCAGGGGACTCGGCGATGGTCCACGCCCTACGGTCCGGCAAGGAGTCTGATGGTCATCGCGGCGCATTGACTGCGATGGCGCGCGAATACGAGCGTCGCGTCGAGGATCAGATACTCGTGAACCTTGGACACATCACCCAGTTGTGGACTTGGGTGGGCGATCACGAACGCGCCATCGAATGGGCCGAGCGAGCCGTGGAGGCCGGTGATTTTGGTGTGCCGTATTTCAGTACCAACCGATACAACGCCTTGCGTACACATCCGCGCTTCAATGCCCTACTTGAGCGTCTCCGACTGCCATGAACGTGCCGCGCTACGGCTTCCTGCTGCCACTCATGCTGCCGCCGCTGGTGCCTTTGGGGTGGTGGATGGGTGGCGCATGGGTGTTCCTGTTGCCCGTGGTTGTCTGGGGCATCCTGCCGCTACTTGATTGGCTCATCGGGCCAGACCCCCGAAATCCCAGTGCAGAGGCGGTGAAAGCGTTGGAGTCCGACCCTCTGTATCGCTTACTGCTCTACATCAATATCCCTTTGGTGATGGGCCTCATCATCTGGGCTGCATGGGTAGCGCAGAGCGCTGGTCCCATGGTGTTTTTTGGACTGGCCTTGGGGACCGGGCTGGTATCTGGCGGGATTGGTATCGTCATCGCCCATGAGCTCGGTCACCGGCATAACAGGGTGGACCGCTTTTTTGCGCATGTGTTGTTGGCGTGTGTCGCCTACATGCACTTTTTCATCGAGCACAACAAGGGGCATCACGCCAAAGTTGCCACGCCCGAAGACCCGGCTTCCGCACGATTCGGTGAGGGTTTCTGGGCCTACTTTCCGCGCAGTGTCATCGGCCAGCTACGAAGTGCATGGCAGATAGACCGTTCCCGCACGCTGTGGTGTCTGTTTTGGCCTACGCTCATTGCTCTTGCCTTGGGGGTGGTGTTGGGACCCATCGCTATCGCGTTTTTCCTTTTGCAGGCGTTTTATGCGGTCTTGCAACTGGAGTTGGTGAACTATGTCGAGCACTATGGTCTCGAACGAGCGGAGATTGCGCCAGGGCGTTATGAGAAGGTCACGGTGCGCCATTCCTGGAATTCATCGCACCGCCTGAGTAACCTGCTGCTGTTCAATCTGCAGCGGCACTCACATCATCACGCGCATCAAGGTAAACGCTACCAAGTGCTGGAACATTTCGAGGAGTCGCCGCAGCTGCCGGCAGGTTATCTCGCCATGCTCCCGCTCGCGCTGGTGCCACCGCTCTGGCACCACATCATGGATTCACGCGTCCCCGTCAGGGTTTGAACATGCGTAGGAGTAGGCGGAGCATCGCAGGGATGTTGCGAATGCGATGCAGCAACGACCCACTGAACAACACCTGGATGGTGCCACGCATGCTGCGGTAGAGCGCTTCATCATAGGGTTGCCAGAACGGGTTGCGCTTCAGCCACGGCAGGCGCTCTTCGATCACCACACGCGTCTGGGTCATGGAATCAAAGCTGAAGCGCCCGTGGGTGCGTCCGGTGCCGGATTCCTTGAAACCACCCCACGGGGTTTCCATCATGCCGTGTGACAACAGGTGGTCGTTGATGGTCACCACGCCAGCCTGCAGACGACCAGCCAATTGTGTAGCACGTTGCCGGTCCATGGACCACACACTGGCCGTGAGTCCATAGAGGGAGTCGTTGGCCATTTCAACGGCCTGGTCGTCATCATCCACTGGCATCACCACGATGACGGGCCCGAAGGTCTCCTCCTGCACAATGCGCATCCCATGGTGGCACCCTGTGAGCACCATGGCGGGCAGGAAATTATTGTTCTTATATGCCTCTGGCACTGATGCCTGCGCTGCAATTGTGGCGCCCTTCGCCAAGGCGTCCTCTATCTGCTCCCGGACTTTGTCGGCCTGGCGTTTGGTACACATGGCTCCGATGTCGACGGCGTGGTCGGTGTCCGGTCCAATTCGAATGCGCTCTACCCGGCTCTTGAGAAGGTCGAGAAAGCGGTCGTACACACTGTGGTCGCAATAAATGCGTTCTACGGCCGCGCAGGTCTGCCCCGCGTTCTGCAGCCCCGCCCATACCGCGCCATTGGCAGCGCGCTCCAGAGGCGCATCCTCGCAGACGATCATGGCGTCCTTACCACCCAGTTCCAGGGTGACCGGTACTAGGCGTTCCGCGGCATGCTCGGCCAACCACTTGCCTACCTGCACCGAGCCGGTGAAGGACAGGTAATCCACACCGCCTGCTCCCAGAAAGGTGGCTCCAGCGACAGGCCCATCCAGATGGACTTGATTGAATACACCGGCGGGTAATGCAGCGGCCTGCAGCAGACGGTCAATATCGTGGCCGACTGGTTGGGTCTCCGGAGATGTCTTGAAGACCACGGTATTTCCGCAGAGCAATGCCGCAATGATCTCGTATACCGGTATGGAGAGCGGGTAGTTCCAAGGTGTGATGATCCCCACCACACCCCGAGGAACACGATGCAGGACGCTTCGTTTGTTGAGCGCCAACAGGGTGTCTCCGCGCAACACTTCCGGCTTGAGGTAAGTCCGAGCGTGCTTCAGGCAGTGCCGAATGGCGAGCCCGGACGGCAAGACTTCGGTGGTGAGCGCATCAAAGCGTGTTTTGCCTGTGGTAGTGGCAATGGTTGCGGCGAGGGAATCTGCGTGCTCCGCGAGCCAGGCGGGCAGGCCGCGGAAGTGTTCCAAGCGTTGCTTGAGTGTCAGGTCCGCCCAATCCGCTTGCGCCTCGCGCGCTCTGGCAATGGTAGCCAGCGCCTCATCCGCGGTCTGATACTCGAAGCGCCCGATGGGTTCTCCCGTCGCGGGCGCGACGAGTGTGATGGCCTCACGATCGCCCACGGAAATCATCCATGGCGTGCGTGAGACCGAGGAACTCTGCGAGCGCGTCGAACCAGGATACCGGGAGGTAGCGGGCCAGGAACACGATGAAGACCAACGGCGGGATGAGGACCCGTCGGCGCTTCCAGCGAATGGCACTCATGATGCGGTCCGCGACCACCTCCTGGTCAAGGATGGGTAACAACCAGTTGAAACGCGACTTTGCACCGGCAAACATTCCGGTGTTCACGAAGTACGGGCAGACGACTGTTGTATCGATGCGATGACCCTGGCGTCGCAACTCAAGCCTCAGCGACTCATCGAATCCGACCGCCGCATGTTTGCTGGACGCGTAGTCCACTAAATTGGCAGCGCCGACCAATCCCGAGGCCGATGCGATAGTGACAATGTGCCCTCGGCCACGGGACATCATTCCCGGGAGCACCGCCTGTGTGGTCCAGAACAGTGCGAGCGTATTGACCGCGAATGTCTTCTTCACTTGTTCAGGCGAGCACTCAAGCAGAGGCTTTCCGGTGACGACGCCGGCATTGTTGATGAGAATATCCACCTCCAGTCCCTCTGCTGCGGACGCGACTGCACGAGGGTCGGACACATCCACGACCTGGGTGCTTACTTCACCGCCGATTTCAGTGGCGACGCGCGCGAGACCTTCGCCATCCAGATCCCAAAGGACGCAGTGGGCACCATTGCCCGCGAACCGCTTGGCCAGCAGACGACCCATTCCGGAGGCGGCGCCGGTGATGACAACAACGCGGTTGCGGAATCGCTCCATGGTCTAAACCGGCATCAGGAGACTTTCTCGCCTGCCAGGTACAACCAGGTTTCAACCACGGTATCCGGATTCAGCGAAATCGAATCGATGCCGCGCTCCAGCAACCATTCGGCGAGGTCGGCATGGTCTGAGGGGCCCTGACCACAGATTCCGATGTATTTGCCGGCCTCCTTGCAGGTTCGAATGGCGCGGTCGAGCAGGAACTTCACAGCATCGTTTCGCTCATCGAACAGATGCGCAATCACGCCGGAGTCGCGGTCGAGTCCCAGTGTCAACTGGGTCAGGTCGTTGGAGCCGATGGAGAATCCGTCGAAGTGTTGGAGGAACTCGTCTGCAAGAATGGCATTGGACGGTAGCTCACACATCATGATGACTTTGAGCTCATTCACCCCTCGTTCCAGTCCGTTGTCCTTGAGAAGGGCAATGACCTGCTCTGCCTCGCGGACGGTGCGGACAAAAGGCACCATGACCTGCACATTGGTGAACCCCATGAGCTCGCGCACCTTGCGAAGCGCCCGACACTCCAACTCGAAGCATTCTCGGAAGCTCTCGTCGATGTAACGCGATGCGCCGCGGAATCCGAGCATGGGGTTTTCTTCGTGGGGCTCGTACTCGCGCCCACCGATGAGGTTCGCATACTCGTTTGATTTGAAATCTGACAGGCGCACGATGACCGGTTGCGGCGAGAACGCGGCAGCTATGGTCGCGATCCCCTCGGCCAGTTTATCCACATAGAAGGAGACAGGATCGGTGTATCCGGCCATCTGCTCGCGGATGGTTTCCTGGAGTTCAGGAGCGCATTCATCGAATCGCAGTAAGGCCTTGGGGTGCACGCCAATCATGCGGTTGATGATGAACTCCAGCCGCGCAAGACCGACACCACGATGGGGCAGGGAGGAAAAATCGAACGCACGGTCGGGGTTGCCGACATTCATCATGATCTTGACGGGGATGTCCGGCAGCGCATCCAGTTTGATTTCCTTGCGTTCAAAACCCAGGTCTCCTTCGTAAACGAAACCCGTATCGCCTTCAGCACAGGACACGGTGACTGACTGTCCGTCAGTGACCTGCTCGGTGGCGTTTCCGCAACCCACCACGGCGGGGATGCCCAGTTCACGGGCGATGATGGCCGCATGGCAGGTGCGACCACCGCGGTTGGTCACGATGGCAGCGGCGCGCTTCATGATGGGTTCCCAATCCGGATCCGTCATGTCGGTGACCAATACATCCCCGGGTTGAACACGGGCCATCTCATCAATGTCCTTGAGAACGCGCGCCGCGCCTGCGCCGATGCGCTGGCCGATGGAACGTCCTTCCGCGAGGACCGTGCCGCGGGAGCGCAGGCTATAGCGCTCCATGACCTGTCCGGCACGGCTCTTCACCGTTTCCGGTCGAGCCTGCAGGATATACAACTCGCCATCCTCACCGTCCTTACCCCACTCGATGTCCATCGGGCGTGCGTAGTGTTTCTCGATGGTCATCGCCTGGGTGGCGAGCGCTTCGATTTCGGCATCAGTCAGGGAAAACATGCGGCGCTGTTCCACCGGCACGTCCACGGTCTTGACGGCTTTCTCGCCGCTGTCGTCGTACACCATCTTGATGGCTTTACCGCCGCGGTTACGGCGGAGGACCGCGGGTCTTCCTGCGGCCAGCGTGGGTTTGTGGACGTAGAACTCGTCGGGATTGACCGCACCCTGAACGACGGTTTCACCAAGACCCCAGGAGCTCGTGATGAATACCACCTGGTCGAAACCGGACTCGGTATCGAGCGTGAACATGACGCCACTCGCGCCAATGTCCGAACGCACCATGCGTTGTATGCCCGCAGATAGTGCCACCTGCGAATGGTCGAAGTCCTGGTGCACACGGTAGGAGATCGCACGGTCATTGAACAGCGATGCGAACACCTCATGCACTGCCGTAATGACCGCGTCCAGACCGCGGACGTTCAGGAAGGTCTCCTGTTGGCCGGCAAACGAGGCTTCCGGAAGGTCCTCTGCGGTGGCAGACGAGCGCACGGCGACCGAAACGGGCTTTCCCTGGCCCAATGCCTCATAGGCAGTGGCAATCTCCTCATGCAGGCGGCCGGGGAGGGGGGCGGCGAGTATCCAACCGCGGATTTCTGCGCCGGCCCTTGCAAGCTCTGTCACATCGTCCACATTCAGGGCGTCCAGACGGGCCTTGATGCGTCCAGCAAGCCCATCCTGGGCGAGAAAGTCGCGGTAGGCCTGCGCGGTGGTGGCGAATCCGCCTGGCACCTTCACGCCGACCTTGGAAAGGTGGGAAATCATTTCACCCAGGGAGGCGTTCTTTCCGCCCACCCTTTCGACGTCATTCATTCCCAGGGCTTCCAGCCCAATCAGGTACTCGCTCACACGGCCCCCTTGTATGCGGGTGATGTATCTGGACAATGAGGGCCATGACCGACCCACGCACGGTGTTCATCGTATCTGACCGCACAGGTATCACTGCAGAGACGCTCAGTCATAGCCTGATGACGCAGTTCGACACGGTGAAATTCAACGTGGTAACTGTGCCATTCCTGAACACCCCTGACAAGGCGCGTGCGCTAGTGGCGCGCATCGCCGAGGCGGCCGAGGAGAGCGGCATGAAACCTCTGGTTTTCAGTACCTTGGTCAACGACGAGTTGCGGGAGATTGTGGCTTCCTCGGTGGCGTTCACCTCCGACTTCTTCGACGCGTTCATAGGACCATTGGAACGGGAGCTTGGAGTGTCCTCGACTCATGCGTCTGGCAAAGCCCATGGCATGTCAGACCACGCTGGCTATACCAGCCGGATAGATGCCATGAATTTTGCCCTGGCGAATGATGACGGCGTCACAACGCGTTACTACGATCAGGCCGACATCATTCTGGTGGGGGTTTCCCGGTCGGGCAAGACGCCCACCTGTCTGTACCTTGCTCTGCAGTATGGCCTGTTCGCGGCGAACTACCCCCTGACTGAGGACGATCTCGAGGGCAACACCCTGCCGGCCAAACTGATGGCTCACAAGGCAAAGCTCTACGGGCTGACCATTGATGCAGAGCGACTGACACAGATCCGCAATGTGAGACGACCGGATAGCCGTTACGCCGCGGCCGAGCAGGTGAGGTTCGAGGTGCGCACGGTAGAGGCATTGTTCCGTACAGCGGGAATTCCAAACCTGAACACCACGCATCTGTCCATCGAGGAAATTGCAGCGACCATCTTGCACACCACAGGCATCAAGCGAAGGTTCTTCACCTAGACGACCAGTGTCGGCTTCGCAAGTCCGGTCATTGGTGTAATGCGGATGAGGTCGCGCGCGGCCTCCATGAGTTCCCCGAGAACTTCCCGGGATTCGCCGTTCAACCGTGTTGGGTCATCAGTGTAATCCTCGATGTACACGCGCAGGGTCGCACCGGCCGCGTCAGTTCCGGACAAGCGGTAAACGATTCTGGCGCCGCCTTCCAGTTCAAGGCGTAGCCCCTGGTGCGGGCTGTGACTGCCATCGACAGGGTCGTCGTAGGCAAATTCATCCGCTTGGCTGACCGCGCGCCCGGCAACGCGTGTGCCAAGCAGCGTGTCCAGGGAATCTCGTAGCTCGTCATACACTTGGCGGGCAATCCCGGCGTCATCGATGACATAGTCGTTGCGGATGAAGTAAGTGCGACCAAAGGCCTCCCAGTGCTGGTGCAGCAACTCGCGCACGCTCAGCCCCGTCGATGCCATGAGGTCCATCCAGCACAGCACAGCCCACAGTCCATCTTTCTCGCGGCAGTGGTTGGAACTGGTACCGAATGACTCTTCGCCGCAAAGCGTGATTCGCCCGGACTCCAGCAAGTTGCAGAAAAAACGCCAACCGGTAGGGGTCTCGTAACAGGGGATTCCAAGTTTTGCTGCCACGCGGTCCACGGCGCTGGATGTCGGCATGGATCGGGCAACGCCACTCAGTCCACCGGCATAGCCCGGCAGACGGTGCGCATGGGCGGTAATGACCGCAAGACTGTCACAGGGCGACACCACGGCGCCGGGGCCCATGATGAGGTTGCGGTCTCCATCTCCGTCCGATGCGGCGATGAGGTCGGGCGCATGGGGAGAGTGCGCAAGTTTTACCAGATCCGGGAGGGTAGCGGGATTCGGGTCAGCATGGAGTCCGCCGAAGTCCTCGCGCGGTGTTGCCCGCAACAGGGAAATTGCGTCCAGACCAAGACGCCGGATGAGAATCTCATCGGCATATGGACCGGTCACCGCATGCATGCTGTCGAAGCGCACTGTGAATCCGCGCGCCACTGCCTTGCGAATTCGCTCGAAGTCAAACAGTGACTCCATGATGTCGGCATAATGTGTCACCGGGTCGATGACATCGATACGCATGTCACCGAGATGTACCGACCCCGGTCGGTCGATATCCACCGTCGGTGCACCCTCAAAAATCCTGTATTCGGCAAGTTCACGGGAGCGCGCGGCAATGGCGGTGGTCAGGGTCTCTGATGCCTGGCCACCGCTCGCGACATTGAATTTGATACCCCAGTCGCCATCCGGCCCCGCGGGATTGTGGCTGGCTGTCAGGATGAAACCACCGGCGGCGTTCTCGGAAGGTATCAGCAATGCGGCTGCAGGCGTGGACAGGAGTCCGCCGCGACCAATCGCCACCGATGCCACGCCGTTGGCAGCGGCGATGCACAACAAGGTCTGGATGGCTTCACGATTGAAATGACGACCATCGCCACCAACGACGATGCGTCCACCCGACAACTCCGGGACACAGTCGAACACCGACTGCAGGAAATTCTCAAGATAACCTGGTTGACGGAATACCGCTACCTTGCGACGCAGACCGGCAGTTCCAGGCGTCTGGTCCAGGAAGGGTGTGGTCCTCACATTGCGCTGCTCCATCACGGCCCTATGCTATATTCAAAACATGGTCATCACCAAGCATCGGAACACTGTCACGATCTGGAGGCCGCGTAGTTTCACCGGCTTGATGGCCCTTTATGAAAGTAGTTACCTCAAGTTGCTGCGCCTGTTGGCCGGAACCATACCCGCCCCCGGCGAGCAATTGTTTTCCCGTGTCGTGGACGACCTGGATTTGAAGATTTCAGGAGAAGAACGCAGTCCTTACACGACCACATTGCGCATGACCTACATCTTCGATGATGTGGCTGACCCGGACCTGGTCATCCGGCTATATCACGACGCACACCTGGTCGAAGCGATGCGCTGCGGACGACAGCCGCGCCATCGGATTCTGCGGCATTTCAACACCCAGCGAGGA
This sequence comes from uncultured Gammaproteobacteria bacterium, assembly GCA_964552205.1. GTDB lineage: Bacteria > Pseudomonadota > Gammaproteobacteria > Natronospirales > JAIVGZ01 > JAIVGZ01. The sequence goes on along the minus strand of CAZKFT010000025.1, from coordinate 3,254 downwards.
AGCGAGCTTGAGCGCCGTTGGGCACGTAACCTGATGTTGAACAAGTGGCTGGACTATTGCCATGAGCGTGGCCACCGCTTCGGCCATGCGGAAACTCCCAGTGTAGAACCGGTGCAGCTCGGTCTGAGATGAGTGTGGGATCCATCCCGCCCGGTGCTCGAACGCCACCCGCGGTCTGGTATACCCAGCCGGAGATGCATGACAGGGACCTGACCTGCATCCTTGGCAGAAGCTGGCAGTATGCTGGCGCCGCCACCGCGCTGGCCGCACCGGGCGCGTCGCTGCGGGTTGAGGTTGCGGGACAGCCAGTCATTCTCATTCATGATCCGGTTGCCGGCCTGCGCGGCTTCTACAGCGTATGCCAACACCGGGGTGGTCCGTTGGTCTTCCGCTGCGAGAAGGCGGCCTTTTTTCAATGCCGCTACCACGGCTGGACCTATAACGCGGATGGCTCACTCCGCGGGACACCGCAGTTCGACCGCGACGAAACCTTCGACGTCAGCCGGCACTCTTTGAAACCGGTTCGGCTGGTTGAATGGCAGGGGATGCTGTTTGTCTGTCTTGATGACGCGGCGCCGCCTTTCCAGACTTTTGTAGAGGGCGTGGAGGCCTTGGTCGCGCCATTGCAGCTAGGAGGTAACCGGTTCGCCTGTCGCGAGACCTACCCGGTGAACTGCAACTGGAAAGTGTATGTGGACAACTATCTTGAGGCCTACCACCTTCCGCATGTCCACCCCGAGTATGCGAAGACACTGGATTACACCAATTATCGTGAAGAGGTCTATCCCTGGTGGTCTGTCCAGCGCAGCGGCTTCGCCGGCGAGCAGGGATATTACGGGGAACTGGGGGAGGGGAGCGAGCTCTTCTACTTCATGCTCTGGCCGAACACCATGTTGAATGTGGCGGCAGGCCGGCTGCAGGTGAATCAGGTACTGCCCGTGGCACACAACCGTTGCGAAGTCATATTCGATTACTACTACTCAAGTGCCAGCGACACTGTCATCGCTGAAGACCGCAAGGTCAGTGCGCGTATCCAGGCGGAAGATGCAGAAATTTGTGCAGCTGTCCAGAAAGGACTGGAATCACCGGCCTATGATACGGGGTGCTATTCGGTCCGCAGAGAGTTGGCCCTTGCTGCGTATCACGACCTTATCCGGCGAGCTTATGCGTCCCACGGGCGCGCAATTTGACCTCTCCTGCCCAGTTGCGCAGGGTGTCCAGCAACACGTAGACATACGGGACCACTACAAGACTGATGATGGTGGAGAAGGCCAGACCACCGATGATGGCGCGCGCCATCGGGTAGTACGGTGGGCCACCCCCGCCAATACGCGTATCACCAACTGCCAGCGGAATCATGGCGAGAATGGTGGTGGAGGCTGTCATCAGGATTGGCCTGAGGCGGTCACGCCCTGCTTGGACGACAGCTGCATCCCGCGGCATTCCATCACGACGCAGATTGTTGATGTGGTCGACCAAAACGATGCCGTTGTTAACGACGATACCCATCAACACCAATAGCCCAATCATGGCCATCAAGGAGAATGAGGTTCCTGTCAGGGCAAAGAACCAGAACACCCCGATGAATGAGAACAGGATGGAGGTGACGATGGATGCCGGATACAACACGGATTCGAAGAGTGCAGCCATGACGATGAATATCAATGCCAGTGCCAGCAACATGTTGAACACCATCGCGGTCATCGCCTCGGCATCACCGCCGAAACCACCGCTACCATAGGTCCACGTGTAGCCAGGAGGCAGGGCCACCTGGTTCATGACCTGGGTCACGCGCTCACGGGCCTCATTCACGGGCAGGTCAACGAGGTTCATGTTGATGGAGATGCCGGTACGCCGCTCTTCACGGAAGATATTGCGGGGGCCGCTTACGATGTCGATGTCCGCGACGCTGGCCAGGATAACGCGTTCGCCGCGCGTGTTGATCAGCGGCAACTGACCCAACTGCGCGATGGTCTGGCGATCCGCGCCCTGGAACTCGAGACGCATGCTGATTTCGCCCTCGGGGCCGCGGAACTCACGCAGGTTCTCACCGCGCATGGCGACGGAGATGGCTTGTGCGACCTCCTGTGCACTGAAGCCACTCTGCTGTGCACGGTCACGATCCACTGTGACTCTTGCCTCCTGAGTCCCTGCGGTGGCCTCGGACCGCACATCCGCCAAGCCCTCAACCGTCGATAGCACGCGTACCACTTCCTGACTGAGCGCAAACAACAGCTCACTGGACTCTCCTAGCAGACGTACCCTAAGGTTGTCCTCGGTCCCTGTGCGGCGGAACTCGAAGCTTGGCTGGCCGATGGCGATGGCCGGTAGCCCAGCACGGACCGCCTCACGAATCTCCGCGTTACTCTGTTTGCGGTTCGGAAGAAGACTCAACGTCGATTCCGCGCGGTCGTTCGTGTAGTAGCTGTATACCGACTCGATCTCGAACTGTTCCTGGTGCTCGTACAAGTACGCCTCGATGGTATCGACCGCCTCACGCACCTTGTCTAGCGAATAGTTCCCTGAGACGTGGTAACGCAACATGATTCGGTCATCATCGGTTTCCGGGAACATGTCCGCCTTGACCATCATCCCCGGCACGATGGCGCTGAAGAGAATGGCCATGATGCACCCGAAGGTCACCCACCGGCGCCTGAGCGCTACACCCAGCACGCGGCTATAGAAATTGGTGAGGCGATTCAGCCAATTGCCTTCCGCTGGCGGAGGTGGCGCCTTCAAGCGCACTGTGAGCAGGGGAATGATGGTCTGGGCAATCACCAGCGAGGCGATAAGCGCAATGGTGATCGTGTAGGCGACATGGGACAGGAAGATCGTCACCTGGTTCTGCGCGCCGAAAATATTGGGTAGAAACACTATGACGGTGGTGAGTGTGCCCGCGGTCACTGCCATGGCAACTTCTCGAACACCCAATAGCGTGGCCTTACCCGGTTGGTCCGGGTAGCGTTGTTTGTACCGATAGATGCTCTCGGTGATGACAACCGCGTTATCGACCAGCATGCCCACGGCGAGCATCAAGCCCATCATGGACAGGATGTTCAGGGTGAGGTTCATGAACTGCATCATGCCCAACGTGATGAGCAGGGCGCATGGGACAGCCATCGCCACCACCAGCGTGGTCGTGATCTGACGCAGGAACAGGAACAGCACCACGAAAGACAGTGCCGCGCCGATGAGTCCAGCCAAGGCTAGGTCCTTGAGCGAGGAAGTCACGCCTTCCGCCTGGCTGAACATGA
>CAZKFT010000024.1:7031-29302 GCA_964552205.1 uncultured Gammaproteobacteria bacterium | reverse complement strand
CTGCCAACCCGAAACGCGATCCCCCCAAGGCCAGCCAGACGAGCGCGGAAATGGAGCCCACGGCGACCTGAACTGCGAGGAGGCGCGCCGCTATCCACGCCATGCCCATAAAAGAGGCGGAATTATATTGGTCAGGGGTTGCAGGGTCAATTAAACCTTGGCACTCCACACTGCAGCTGCCAGGCCTCCGGCCTGCCGCTGAGCGTGGTCGGCGTTCTCTGTTTCCCGCCCCGGAAAACGCTTCCCCGAGCAACGCGCCGCGACCAACCCCGCTAGCGGTTACTTGATATGCGAAAGGATACCGTCAAGTTCGTCCAGCGAATGATATTCAATGATGAGCTTTCCCTTGCCCTTCGGCCCATGCTCCACGGTGACCTTGGCGCCCAGCTTGCCCGCCAGATCGTCCTGCAGGGTCCGGATATTGGGGTCCAAGGACTTGGCTGGCGTCTTGGGTTTGCCGACCTTGGCCAGCAGGCGCCGGACCAATCCTTCGGTTTCCCGCGCTGAGAGGCCTTTTTTCACCACTTCCCGAGCCGCCTCGGACTGAACCGCCCCGACCAGGCCCAGCAGGGCACGGGCATGGCCCATATCCAGCTCACGCTGCTCCACCATTTGCTTGACGTCTGCGTTAAGTTCTTGTAATCGCAGAAGATTTGCGACTGCGGAGCGGGACCTGCCCACGGCGTCGGCAGCCTGCTGCTGGGTCAGTTCGAATTCCCGCATCAGACGGTCCAAGGCGCGGGATTCCTCCAGCGGATTGAGGTCCTCACGCTGGATGTTCTCGATGAGGGACATCGCGATGGTGGCGCGATCGTCCACCACCCGGACCACGGCCGGGACTTCATGCAGGCCGGCTATCTGCGCGGCCCGCCAGCGGCGTTCGCCGGCGATGATTTCGTAGCCCCCGCTGGCCAACTCACGGACCACGATGGGCTGAACCACGCCCTGTGCCCGGATGGAGGCGGCCAGATCTTCCAGGGTTTCCTTACGCATATCCATACGCGGCTGGTACTTGCCGCGCTGAATCCGGTCTACAGCCAGCATGCGAAGCGAACCGTCAGCGGTGGCCCCATCCTCGCCTGCTTGCGTTTTGGACGCATCGCTTCTGGGCTTGCTGCCGCCGAGTAGCGCGTCGAGACCGCGGCCGAGTCCTCGTTTTTTTGTCGTCATGAGTCTGCACCTACTGCCTTCAGCGGTGTACCGAAGGTGCGCTTGTTCACTTCGCCGGCAAGCGCGAGGTAGGCCAGCGCGCCGGAAGATTTCTGGTCGTACTGCAGGGCCGGTACGCCGTAGCTCGGCGCCTCGGCCAGCCGCACATTGCGCGGCACCAGCGTACGGTAGACTTTGTCGCCAAAATGTTCGATGAGCTGCTGCGACACTTCGTTCGCGAGGTTGTTGCGGGGGTCGTACATGGTGCGCAGGATGCCTTCGATGCCCAGCTTCGGGTTCACATTGTCGCGAATCTGTTCGATGGTATCGATCAGCGCGGTCAGTCCTTCCAGTGCGTAGTACTCACACTGCATCGGGATGAGCACTCCATCCGCCGCAGCCAATGCATTCACGGTTAGCAGGTTCAGGGACGGTGGACAGTCCACGAGAATGTAATCGTAATCGTCTTTCAGCTTGTCGAGCGCCGCACGCAAACGACCTTCGCGGTTGAACTCATTCATGAGGGCGACTTCGGCGGCCGTGAGGTCGGCGTTTCCGGGCAGCACCGCAAAGCCCAGTGATTCGGGCTGCTGGATGGTGGCCCGCGGGTCGGCCTTGCGCAGCAGGACGTCGTAGCCTGAAACCTCAAGGTTGTTCTTGTCCACGCCGCAGCCCATGGTGGCGTTGCCCTGCGGGTCGAGGTCCACCAGGAGGACCTTGCGTTTGGTTGCCGCCAGCGACGCAGCCAGATTGACGGCGGTTGTGGTCTTACCCACACCGCCTTTCTGGTTGGCTACCGCGATGATTCTTGCCATCAGTTGAGTGTTCTTCCCAAAACAACAATATGCCTTTCGGCGTCCAAGCCCGGGACCGTCACCCGATGCACGGCCACAACTTGCCAGTCTCCAGGCAGTTCGGCCAGTTCCGCAGCGGGGTGTGCGCCCTTCATTGCCAGCATGACCCCGCCCTCAGCACAGAGGTGGCCAGCCTGCTCCACGAATTCCGCCACCGTGGCAAAAGCGCGGCTGACAACGGTATCAAACGTCGCCCCCGGGCGATAGGCCTCCACGCGTTCCTGAACCGCTTTGGCGTTGGTGAGCCCCAGTGCGTCGATGGCATGCTCGCAAAAGCGCACCTTCTTGCCATTGGAATCGAGCACAGTCACCGCAAGCGCCGGGTCCACGATGGCCAAAATCAGTCCTGGAAGTCCAGCGCCACTGCCGACATCCAATAGTGACTTTCCTTGGACATACGGGCGAATCGAGAGGCTGTCCCAAGCATGACGAGACACCATCTGTTCGCGGTCACGGACAGCGGTGAGGTTGTAGGCCTTGTTCCACTTCTGCAGCAGGTCGAGAAACGCGTCGACCTTCGGAGGTAGCGTGCTCATTCCTCGCCCGGCGGCGCGACCCGGAGGACCTCCGCAATCGTGGTGTGTCCCTCGGCCACCTTGTGCGCTCCACGAATGCGCAGGGGTTTGAGGCCCGCTTTCCACGCGGCTTTGCGCAGGGCCGAACCGTCTGCACCGGCGATGATGAGCTCGCGCAGCGCGCCGGTCATGTTGAGCATTTCGTACAAGCCCTGACGACCGAGGAAGCCGGTATTCCGGCACTCCAGGCATCCAACCGCGCGATACACCTGCTTGGGTAAGGGCGCCTTGAACGGGGCCACCAAGGCATCCCACTCGACGCGGTCAATGTCGGTGGCTTCCTTGCAATGCGGGCACAGTGTGCGCACCAATCGTTGCGCGATCACGCCGCGCAAGCTGGACTGAATCAGGTAGGGCGCGACACCAAGCTCGAGCAGGCGGGTCACTGCGCCCGGTGCGTCATTGGTGTGCAGCGTGGACAGGACCAAGTGTCCTGTGAGCGCGGCCTGGACCGCCATTTCGGCGGTCTCCGCGTCGCGAATCTCGCCGACCATGATGATGTCCGGGTCCTGCCTGAGCAACGTGCGCACACCGGCTGCAAAATCCAGGCCGATGGACGCTTGCACCTGCATCTGGTTGAAGGCCGGTTCCATCAACTCGATGGGATCTTCCACGGTGCAGACATTCACCTCCGGACGGGCGATCTGCTTCAGCGTGGAGTACAGCGTGGTGGTCTTACCCGAGCCAGTGGGGCCGGTGACGAGGATGATGCCGTGCGACTGGCCGACCATTTCGCGCCACAGGGCTTCGTCTTCCGCGTCCAGCCCGAGCTCGCGGAAGTTCTTCAGCAACACGACCGGGTCGAAGATACGCATCACCAGTTTTTCGCCAAACGCGGTGGGCATGGTGGACAAGCGAAGCTCCACTTCGTCGCCGCCGGGCGAGCGTGTCTTCAAACGACCATCCTGCGGCCTGCGTTTTTCCGCGATATCCATGCGACCAAGAATCTTGAGTCGCGAGACTACCGGTGAATACACCGCGGAGGGCAACTGGTAAACATTGTGCATCACACCATCGATGCGGAAACGGATGTTGGCGTGTTCGCGGCGCGGTTCTATGTGAATGTCGGAGGCGCGCTGGTCGAAGGCGTACTGCAACAACCAGTCCACGATGGACACCACATGCTGGTCGTTGGCATCGAGCTGCCCGCTACGACCGAGCTCCAACATCTGTTCCAGGCTCTGGAGTTTCCCGGTCACCGCTGACTGGTCCCGGTCCGCACCGAACACCGATTTGGAAATCGAGTAGAACTCGACTTGGTAGCGCTTGAGATCTTCCGGGTTGATGAACACGCGCTTCAGCCGCTTTTTCTGCACATGCTCCAGTTCCCGTTCCCACTCACGGATGAACGGTTCGGAGGTCCCGATGACAATCTCTTCGCGATTGACCTCCACCGGCAGGGTCGAGAACCGCGTGGCGTAGGCGTAGGTCATGACCTCGGTGGTCTTGCGGACATCCACCTTCAATGGGTCCACATGGTAGTAGGGCAAGCCGACCCGCTCCGCCAGCCAATGCGAGAGCGTCTCCAGCGTCAGCGGATGGCTGGGATTGGCGGCATGAAACCACCCGCGACCCGCGATGACCTCCAGTGGATGCCGGTCGCGGAATGCACCACCTTCCGCCAACTGGCGCAACATCTTCGCCTTGTCCCGGCTGAGTACACCGTCTGCCTCCAGCCACTCGAGAATCTCGGCCAGGGTGAGGCGATGCTCGGTGGATTTCGGTGGCATGGTGCCGCTCACGCCACCCAGTTGGCCATGAATTCATCCACCGGGGTCAGCTCCAGACGCGTTTGGTCGGAACACAGGTCGATGAGTGCTTCGCACTGCGCTTCCGGCAAGCGGTCAGCAATCGCCGCTTCGAACTTCTTCACCAGCACCGGGATGCCCTCGGCCCGACGCTTGCGGTGACCAATCGGGAAATCCACCGCGATGCGTTCGGTCTTGGTCCCGTCATTGAAGAACACCTGGATGGCGTTGCCGATGTAACGCTTGTCGGCATCGTAGTATTCCTTGGTGAAGGTCTCGTTCTCGCGCACTTCCATCTTCGCGCGCAGGATGTCGATACGCGGATCGGCGGCAACTTCATCCTCATAATCCGTGGCAACCAAACGACCGAAAATGAGCGGGATGGCGACCATGTACTGGATGCAGTGGTCGCGGTCAGCGGGATTACCCAGCGGGCCGGTCTTGTCGATGATGCGCACACCTGGCTCCTGGGTTTCGATGACGACCTTCTCGATGTCATTGAGACGACCGGCTACTTGTGGATGCAGCGTCATCGCACATTCCACCGCAGTCTGCGAGTGGAATTCCGCCGGATAGGAAATCTTGAACAACACGTTTTCCATCACATAGGTGCCAAATCCCTGCGGGAAAGTGAACGGCTTACCTTTGAACAGGACATCGTAGAAACCCCATTTGGGCGCGGAGAGTGCGGAGGGATAGCCCATCTCACCGGTCATGGCGATCAGCGCATGGCGTACCGCGCGACTGGTGGCATCGCCGGCCGCCCAGCTCTTGCGCGAACCAGCGTTCGGAGCGTGGCGATAGGTGCGCAGGGCGCCGCCGTCCAGCCACGCGTTCGAGACCGCGTTGATGACCTGCTCGCGCGTGCCACCCAGCATGCGGGTAATCACCGCAGTCGAGGCCACGCGAACCAGGATTACATGGTCCAGTCCAACGCGGTTGTAGGAGTTCTCCAATGCGAAGATGCCCTGAATCTCATGGGCCTTGATCATGGCCGTGAGCACATCGCGCATCGTCAAACCGGGCTTGCCTGCAGCGACCTGTATGCGGGAGAGGTAGTCCGCAACGGCCAAAATGCCGCCAAGGTTGTCGGAAGGATGGCCCCACTCGGCTGCCAACCACGTGTCGTTGAAATCGAGCCAACGCACCATGGCGCCGATGTTGAACGCCGCTTGCACCGGCTCCAGCTCGTGGGCCGTGCCCGGCACGCGTGCGCCACCCGGAAGGGTCGCGCCCGGTACTACAGGTCCGAGCAGCTTGGTGCACGCGGGATAGTTCAAGGCCATCATGCCGCAGGCCAGCGTGTCCATCAGGCAGTAGCGCGCGGTCTCATAGGCCTCGCTGCTATCGATGACGGTGTCGCAGACATAGTCGGCAATATCGACCAGGATCTGGTCAGGGTCTGGGCGTTTGGCGGATTTGTAATCGTGTGAAGACATCTGTTCTTGTTTCCTTCGTTTAGTCTTTAGTACCGTGGGAGCGACCGCACTCGGTCGCGATTATCGCGGTCCATGGGACCGCTCCCACATTGTTTTCATCCATCAGCGCTGCTTGAGCGGCACCCACTTCTGTTTGTCCGGGCCGGTGTAATCGGCGCCCGGGCGGATTAGCTTGTTGTTGGCGCGTTGTTCCATGATGTGCGCGGACCATCCGGTTGTGCGTGCACACACGAAGATGGGCGTGAACAACTCCGTAGGGATGCCCATGAAGTGATAGGTGCAAGCACTGTAGAAATCCAGGTTGGGGAACAACTTCTTCTCGTCCCACATCACTTTCTCGATAGCCTCCGCGACCGGATACAAACGCTTGTCACCGACTTCTGCCGACAGGCGCTTCGCCCAATCCTTGATCACGATGTTGCGCGGGTCGGAGTCGCGGTACACACGGTGACCGAAGCCCATGATGAGGGCCTTGGTCGCCAGCATCTTGTGGATACCCTTGGTGGCGGCAGCCGGCGATTTGAACTTCTCGATCAGTTCCATGGCCGCCTCGTTCGCGCCTCCATGCAACGGTCCACGCAAAGTGCCGATGCCCGCAGTGATGGCGGAATGGAAGTCCGACAGCGTCGCTGCACACACCCTTGAGGCGAAGGTGGACGCGTTGAACTCGTGCTCCGCATAGAGAACGAGTGAGACATCCATGCACCGCACATGATTCGCAGCGGGCTTCTTACCGTGCAACAGGCGCAGGAAATGCGCCGCGATGGAATCTTCCTTGCTCTCGGTGCTGATGCGCTTGCCATCGGTGTGGAAGCGGTACCAGTACAACAACATGCCGGGAAATGCAGCGAGCAGGCGGTCGGCAACCTTTTGCTGATTCTTGAAGTCGCCCTCCGGCTCCAGGTTGCCAAGCATGGAACAGCCTGTGCGCAGGACATCCATCGGATGCGTGTCGGCTGGAATCATCTCCAGCGTCTTGCGCAGGTCCTTGGGCAGTTTGCGCATGCCCATGAGCCGCTTCTTGTAAGCCTTGAGTTCTTTCGCATTTGGCAGTGCGCCGTAATGCAGAAGATAGGCGACCTCCTCGAAGGTCGCGTGTTCGGCAAGGTCATAGATGTCATATCCACGGTAGGTCAGTCCCGCGCCTTCCTTGCCGACTGTGGCGATGGCGGTGCTGCCTGCTGTGACGCCGGCGAGGCCGCCGGTTTTCTTTTTGGTTGCTTCTCCCATCTGTTTCCCTCCTGTTGTCCTTCTAGCGCTACGCACAGCGTCGCGCCTACATGTAGCCGCGGCGCTGTGCGCCGCGATTGATCAGTTCTTGCCGAACAAATCGTCGAGTTTGGTTTCGTATTCGTGATAGCCGAGACGCTCATAGAGCTCGTCGCGTGTCTGCATCAGGTCGAGCACGGCCTTCTGCGTCCCGTCAGCGCGCAACGCGCCATAGACTGCCTCTGCCGCCTTGCTCATTGCACGGAACGCCGACAGCGGGTAGAGCGCCAAGCGCACGCCCGCCTCCCCGAGTTCCTGCACGGTGAACAGCGGCGTCTTGCCGAACTCCGTGATATTGGCAAGCACCGGCACTTTCACCGCGGATGTGAACTGGCGGTATTCCTGGAGTGTCGTCAGCGCTTCGGCAAAAATCATGTCGGCGCCCGCTTCCACATAGGCCGCTGCTCGATCCAGCGCCGCCTGTTGGCCCTCGACAGCATGGGCATCGGTGCGGGCCATGATGACGAACTGATCATCGGTGCGGCCATCCACGGCGGCCTTGATGCGATCGACCATTTCCTCCGCCGGCACCAGCGCCTTGCCCGGGCGATGCCCACAACGCTTGGCCGCCACCTGATCTTCCAGATGCAGGCCAGCCGCTCCCGCGCGAATCATTTCTGTCACGGTGCGCGACACATTGAATGCGGCGCCCCACCCTGTGTCTGCGTCCACCAGCAGCGGGAGCGCGGTGACCCCGCAGATTCGCCGGATGTCCTCGCAGACATCGTTCAGGCTGGTCATCCCCAGATCCGGCAGGCCGAAAGAGGCGTTCGCAACCCCTGCACCGGACAGGTATAGGGCCCGGAACCCCGCACGCTCGGCGAGCAAGGCGGAATAGGCATTGATGGCGCCGACGACTTGGAGCGGCCGCTCGACCTCGACTGCTGCTCTCAGTCGGGCGCCGGCACTGGCTGGCTGGGACATCGCTGGTTCCTTTCGAACAAAGGGCCGCCATTGTACCGGGCAGAGTGGGGTGCCACCAAGCCGGCCCGAAAGCGGGTCAGGAGACCTTGATCACCACACGGCCGGTGATGCGCCCGTCCAGGAAGTCCTTGAAGGCCGGTGTCATTTCCTCCAGCGGCAAGGTCCGGGCGTGGATGGCGGACAGGCGCGTGGGCTTCAAATCAGAAGCCAGGCGTTTCCAGACCTGAAGACGCAGTTTGCGAGGCGTCGCCATGGAATTGATGCCCAAAAGGTTCACCCCGCGGAGGATGAAGGGCATCACCGTGGTGTTCAACTCGTGGCTCCCGGCCAGACCGATGCTGGCGATATTGCCCCACCATCCGGTGGTCCTGGTCAGCCAGGTGAGCATGTCGCCGCCGACATTATCGATGGCGCCGGCCCATTGGATGGACTCCAGCGGCCGCTTTCCGAAGTCGATTTCGCTGCGCAGCAGCACCGAAGCCGCACCCAGTTTGCGCAGATAAGGCGTCGCGTCGGATTTACCGGTCACGGCGACGACTTCGTACCCGCGTGCGGCAAGCATGTTGACCGCCATACTGCCCACGCCGCCGGTCGCGCCGGTCACCACCACCGGCCCGTTACCCGGCTTCTGCCCGTTGTGTTCCATGCGATGGATGGCGAGGGCGGCGGTGAACCCTGCGGTGCCGATGATCATGGCCTTTTTGGCATCGAGCCCGTCAGGAATCGGAATGACCCAATCCGCCTTGACCCTGGCGAACTGTGCATAGCCACCGTCATGGTCCTCGCCCAGGCCGCTTCCGGTGACCAGAACCGCGTCGCCCTTCTTGAAGCGTCGGTCCGCGGACGACTCGACGGTCCCCGCGAGATCGATGCCTCCAACCAGCGGGAATCGGCGCAAAATCTTGCCGGCGCCGGTCGCGGCAAGCGCGTCCTTGTAGTTGATGCTGGAGTAACGAACGCGAACCACCACTTCGCCAGCAGCAAGATCCTCGAGGGTGAGCATCTCGAATCCGGCCTTGATCTTGCCGTCCACCTGATGAATCCGGAATGCCTTGAAGGGCTTCACGGCCGTCCCGCCTCGACACGGTTCCGTCCTTGCTCCTTGCTGCGATACAGCGCCGCGTCCGCACACCGCAGGCATTCATCCAGATCCATGCCCGGCCAGTACTGCGCAACACCGATTGACAGCGTGATCGCATGTTCGTGACCACCGTGGGCAATGGGTGCACTGGAAAACGAGGCGGCGATCTTGTTGCTCAATTCGAGCGCGCCAGCTTCGTCCGTCTCGGGCAGAAGCAGAAGGAGTTCATCGCCTCCCCAACGCGCCAGCGTGTCCTGTCGCCGATGCTGGCTCTGGATTCTGCTCACCACCTCGTTCAACACGCCGTCGCCAGCTTCATGGCCAAAGGTGTCGTTGACCGCCTTGAAGTTGTCGATATCAATCAGTGCGACGCTGAACGGGCGGGTATTCCTGCGGGTGCGCTGAATCTCATAGGCGATGCGTTCACGCATGTCGCGACGGTTGGAAAGCCCGGTGAGCTCGTCGGTACGGGCCGCTTGCTCCAGTGCGAGCTGCGATCTCACTTTCAAGCGGTAGCGCATGAACAAAGTGATGATGAGCGCAAGCAACAAGAGCGAGATGGCGGCGGCGGCCAGCGTCCGCTGTTGCTGCAAGCGAAACCGCTCCGTCACCAGCGCTTGCTCGTGCTCCAGTTCAACCACTTGGCGCTGCAGTTGTTCTGAGTCGAATCGGGTCTGGATTTCCGCAACCCGTGCGCGAAGATCAGACGCCGCAATCTCCGAACGGATTTGCGCCACTTCGCGTTGACGCCGCAGTGCCTCCTGGTAATCTCCGCGTGCCTCGGCCACTTGCACCGCTGGTTCTGCCACCGACAAATGCAGCGTAGGATTGCCCTCGGGCAGTAGCTCGCGCGCTTCCTGTAGATGTGTCTCAGCGTCGTCAAAGCGCCGCAACGCCGTCAACGCCGCAGCCATACTCACCAAGGAGTTGATGGTGCCGTGGACGTCCCCGACCTCACGCCGTACCGCAAGAGAGCGCTCATGGAAGGGCAGAGCGACCGCGGGTTCTCCCAAGCGGTCGTGGGCGAGACCCACATTGCTTGCGGCGTATGCGACACCCCGTCTATTGCCCAGCTCAGCAAACAGATCCATGGCTTGCTGGTTGTAGTCCCGCAACTGCTCATTGAATGCGCGCTCCGCGGGCTCATCTCCGATGGCCTTCGCATCCAGCGCGCGCTTGGCCGCAAGTGATCCGAGATTGATGAGGGTACCCGCGATACCCGGTTTGAAATCGCTTGCGGTGAATCCTTCCAACGCCCGTTCCAGATAGGCCTCGGAATCATCGAGTTGCCCGAGCGTGTTGTAGAGGATGCCGATGTTCCCGGCGGTCTTCGCCGCCTCGACGACATCCCCGGCCTCTTCACTTGCCCGAAGTGATGCAACGTAATGCTGCACCGCAAGATCGAAGTCCCCCGCATCGTAGTGTGCCAAGCCCTTGCCGCGATGCAGTGTTGCGCGGTCGAGCGCGGTCAGGTGGTCGCCGCCACGCGCAATCGCTCGGCCAAACCGCTCAACCGCTTCCGGGTTTCGGCCCAGGATGATCAGGTTGCTGGCAACGGCACCATGAAGCCGCGCCTCTTCTGCCGGACAGTTATGCGTGTCGCCCAGTTCGGCGAGCGCGGCCTCTCCCCGTTCGATGCCTGCCGTCGGATTGGAGTCCCGCATCCCCGCGACGACTTCCGCCTCGGCGGCAATATCCGGGCAATGGTTCGCACTCACCGGAAGCGCGAACGCCAGTGCACCGACAACCAAAAGCCATGGGGAGTAACGAAGAGTCACAGTGGGAATATCCGCGAAGCCGGCGTCCGGCGCAACCATTCAGCGGCGCTTGGGTACCCATGCCCATAACATGCGGCAAATGACGGGCTCGGTACCATCCTCACTCCACACCCGAACCGACACCAGAATGTCACCCCGTTCCTGCTCAAGCGCGCTGGACTGTGCGGTATCGAAAGTCGCCTCAGCCTCCAGATCCCCGCGGGCGCGCTCAACATATTCAATGTCCATCTTGCGAAGAAGCGGAAGGCTGGCCTCAGGAAGGTTCATGCCGACCACGAACCCGCTCGCCGTCTCGGCGAGCAGCGCGATGGCCGCGGCGTGGACACCACCGATGTGGTTGCGGGCGCGTTTGCGGTTCCGGAGTCGCAAGCGCACGGTGCGTGGGGTCAGCTCCAGCACCTCAATCCCTGCCGTGCCCACGAAGGGCACGCTGGCACGCGCGATGCGGGTCAGCACCCAGCGGCGAAGCCCCTCCGGCCAGGTGTTGAGCCGGGCAACCTTGGCCGCCATCCGGTTGGTGTCAGGCGGCATCTTCGTCGGCTTGCAACAGGCCTAAGATGTTGCCTTCGGTGTCTTTCGCGTATGCCAACCACCCGATTCCCGGAACCGCTCGCTTGGGCGTGGTGACCTGCCCGCCGCTAGCGCGGATTTTCATGAGGTAGCGGTCAAGGTTGTTCACAGCCACTGTGCAGACAAAACCGATAATGGCGCTTCCGTCCAAGGCGACGCTACGCTGGACCAGGCCGCCATCAATCCCGGTCTGGCCTGGCTCACCGGTCTTGATGAACCAGTAATCCTCCTCGGCACCGGGGAAAGGGATGAATTCCCATTCGAACACGCTCCGGTAGAAGCGCATGGCGCGCTCCGGCTGTTCAGCATGGATTTCGAAGTGCACCACCCGTGTCATGGGCGGAGTTTAGCCGGTTCAGGCGGAAACGCGCGAGAGCCAGTGCATCAAACCCTTCGCGTTGAGGTCTACATCCATGGCAAGCAACTCATCCACCCGGGCTTGGCCCAGACGGCACCCATGGGCCAGGAGTCGTCCGCGGAGGTGCTCGCCTAGACGCTCCGCTAGCTCATCCCTGTCAGCGCAATCCCGGGCCATCCCGACGAAAGCGTCCAGGTCCGCATGCAGGTCGGCAGCCAATCGTCGGATGTCCGTGACCTTGCTGAAATGGGTGAGGTAAATAGCCTCGGGCGCGTAGGACAGCAGTCGATCAATCGAGGCATGGGCCTGATCCGGGTCGAAGTGGGTGGGCGTGGTGGTGGGGAAGATAAAAGGCCCTTGGTCGCTGTCGAAATCCCGGTAGGAAATGCCGAAGGTGTCGCCCGAGAAGATGAGCGCGTGGTCCTCATCCAGGATGCAGTGATGGTGGAGGGCGTGGCCAGGCGTATCGAGGAACCGGAGCGTTCGTTTGCCCAGCGGGAGTGTCTCGTCGTCGTGGACCACCCGTACCCGCGCTTCGTCGATGGGTGGAATGTCGCCGTATAGTCGCCGGTATTCCGCTTCCCCGTAGGTCGCTATGGTGCCGGCGACGAGCTTGGTCGGATCCACCATATGCGCCGCACCCCGGGGATGAACCACCAGCTCCGCGTTGGGCAGATGACGCATCAGCTCGCCTGCCCCGCCCGCGTGGTCCAGATGGATGTGGGTGAGAATCACCCAACGCACATCGGCCGGGGTCAGACCCGCTTCCGCCACGGCCGCCAGCATGCGCGGAACTGAATGGGCTACAGCGGTGTCAACGAAAGCAGCTTCACCGGCGTCCACCAACAAATGGATGGCGGCCAACCCGGTACGCACGTACCCCGCATCAATGGTGTAGATGCCCGGGCCGGTTTCCGTCATGGTCGGTAAAGCGTTTACCATTGGGCCAGCATAACCGGAGAGCACATCATGAACCATCGCGCAGTCGTCATCGGATTTGTCTCGCTCATTCTTGCGGCGCCAGCCCTTGCACAGGTAGAGCGCGTAGAACGCGGCAACCTGGTCCTCGAGAACATGCCCGAGATTCCAGCGGCCATCACCGAGCGTCTCGACCAGTACCAGAACACCCGCAGCGCCGGCTTCGCGGGGTGGCTGCACGACGGTAGCATCCTGGTGAGCACGCGGTTCGGGGACACCAACCAGATTCACCGGGTCCGCCAGCCCATGGGCGCGCGCAGCCAGCTCACCTTCTTCAGCGAACCCGCCGGGAACGCATCAATCTCCCCAGACCCGACCAAGAACGGGTTCGTCCAATTGCGGGATGTCGGTGGTAATGAATTCTTCCAGTTGTATTGGTTCGATCTTGCCAGCGGCGAAAGCCGGCTGCTGACCGATGGCGGACGCACACGGCATACGGGGGCCAACTGGTCCAACCGCGGAGATCGCTTTGTCTATTCCAGCACCCGCCGCGACGGTCGCAACTACGACCTCTACATCGGGGACGAGAACTCCGACCACACCGCCCATCGCAAGCTGATGGAGGGCACTGGCTACTGGGTAGCGATGGACTGGTCCCCGGACGACACCCGCTTGCTGGTCATGAACTACATCTCGATCAACGAGAGCCGCATCTTCATCGTGGACATCGCCACCGGCGAGATGACCCAAGTGAATCCCAGTGAGGAGCGCATCGGGTATGGGGGTGCTGCCTTCGACCGGACTGGCAACGGCATCTTTGTCGTCCACGACCACGGATCGGAGTTCAAACAACTGCATCACATGGACCTGGCGTCGGGTCAAAGCACACCCATATCGGCCAACATCCCTTGGGATGTCAGCGGCTTCACCATGCCGAAGGACCGAGGGCGGCTGGCATTCATCGTGAATGAGGGGGGTATGTCTCGCCTGCACCTGCTCGACCTTCGTCGCAACTACCGGCCATTGCCGACACCTGTGCTACCGGTCGGGCTCATCGGGGGTGTGTCGTTCAGCCACGACGGCCGTTATCTGTCGATGACGCTCAATACTGCACAGTCGCCGAGCGATGTTTACGTGTTCGATACCCGCAGACCATCGCTCACACGATGGACGGAGAGCGAAGTCGGCGGTCTGGACACATCAACATTCCCGATGCCTGAGTTGGTGCAGTTCGCCAGTTTCGACGGACTTGAGGTCCCTGCATGGGTGTACCGCCCGCGCGGCGACGGGCCGCATCCGGTCATCGTGCAGATTCATGGCGGTCCGGAGGCGCAATCTCGCCCAAGCTTCAATTCATTGTTCGCGTATTGGGTGAATGAGCTCGGCGCGGCGGTCATCAGCCCGAATGTCCGCGGATCGGCAGGATACGGCAAGACCTACCTGCAGCTCGACAACGGCATGCTGAGGGAAGACTCCGTTCGCGACATCGGTGCCTTGCTGGATTGGATCGCGACCCAGCCCGACCTCGATGCCGACCGTGTGGTGGTGTATGGCGGATCTTACGGCGGCTACATGGTGCTGTCCTCGCTCACCCATTACGACGAGCGCTTGGTGGGCGGCGTGAGTGTGGTGGGCATCAGCAATTTCGTCACCTTCCTGGAAAACACGGAGTCTTACCGCCGTGATTTGCGTCGCGCCGAATATGGAGACGAGAGAGATCCGGAGATGCGTGAGTTCCTGCAACGCATCTCCCCGCTGACCAATATGCAAGCAGTCAGCTCGCCGCTGTTCGTCGCACAGGGATACAACGACCCTAGAGTTCCCTACACCGAATCCGAGCAGGTGGTGGAGGCAGTCCGCGCCAACGGCGGTGATGTCTGGTACCTGCTCGCCATGGATGAAGGGCACGGGTTCGCCAAGAAGGTCAACCGTGATTACTTCCAGGCCGCGACGGTGCTGTTCTTCCAGCAATTGTTCTTCGGTGAGTCGCCGTGATGGAGGGCGTCTGCCTGCAGGAGCATTTTGCGCCGACCAGCATCTGTTTCGGTTGTGGACCTGCGAACCAGCAAGGGCTGCGCATACGTTCGGTGGTGCAGGGTGATGAGGTCGTCGCGGACTGGATGCCCGAGAAACATCACGAGGCGTTCCCGGATGTCTTGAACGGCGGCATCATCGGCTCGTTGCTGGACTGTCATTCCAACTGGACGGCGGCTTGGCATCTGATGAACAAGACGGGCGTTGACCATCCGCCGTGTACGGTCACGGCGGATTTTCATGTGAAGTTGTTGCGACCAACCCCTACAGGCGCCCCGGTTCATTTGGTCGCGCGGGTGTCGGAATCTACCGAGGAGCGCGCAACGATCGAGGCAGAGTTGCATGCAGGTGGGAAGGTCTGCGCGACTTGTCGCGGCACATTTGTTTCCGTGAAACCGGGGCATCCCGCCTACTACCGTTGGTAGGTAGTTCGCTCGGCTTCGGCTGTGTAATTTTCCGGGGCCGGGGGCGCTATCACGGTGCGTGCTGCCATGTAGGAGCGACGCTTTGCGTCGCGAATGGGACGACCCTCGCCATATTCGCGGTGCGAAGCACCGCTCCTACAGTTATTTGCGGGCGGCTTCGTCTAAAGGAAAATGACACGCCACTTCTGAGTCGCCGACCTTGCGGAGCTCGGGAACTTCGTCGGCGCAACGCGCTTGCGCGAACGGGCACCGCGTCCGGAATGCGCAGCCACTCGGGGGATCCATCGGCGATGGCAGGTCGCCTTTCACCACGGTACCCTTCTTCCCTCGCTCCAACTTCGGATCAGGAATTGGCACGGCATCAATCAACGCTCTGGTGTACGGGTGGCGCGGCGTTGCATAGATGTGTTCGCGGTCTGCAAGTTCTGCGACCCGCCCCAGATACATCACCATCACGCGGTGACTGATATGTCGCACCACCGACAGGTCGTGCGCGATGAAGATGAGCGTCAGCCCCATTTCGCGCTGCAGGTCCATCAGCAGGTTAACAATCTGCGCCTGAATGGAGACATCCAACGCTGAGACGGGTTCGTCGCAGATGATGAGCTTGGGCTCCAGAACCAGCGCGCGTGCAATGCCGATGCGTTGGCATTGTCCACCGGAAAACTCATGAGGGTAGCGATTGATCTGATTCGGGAGCAAGCCGACTTTCGCCATGATGGCCTTCACCCGCGCTTTGCGCTCCGCCTCACCCATCGCCGGAAAGTGCGTGCGCAACGGCTCGCTGATGATTTCGTTCACGGTCATGCGCGGGTTGAGCGACGCCAAGGGGTCCTGGAAGATGATCTGCAGGTCACGGCGGTGTGCGCGCAGTGCGCGCTTGTCGAGACGCGCGAGGTCATCACCCAACAACATCACGCTGCCCGCTGCTGGAGGCACCAACTGTAAGATGCCGCGCGCCAGCGTGGACTTTCCGCAGCCGGACTCGCCCACCACACCGAGCGTTTCACCCTTGATCAGGTCAAAGCTGACCCCATCAACCGCGCGCAGTCTGCGCACTGGGGAGAACAAACGTTTCCCCGGCACCGCGAAGTGAACCTTGAGGTCGCGAACGGATAGCAGCACCTCGCTCATCGCGGACTTCCCGGCACGAGATGGCAGGCAGCACAGCGTCCCGGTGCTGTGGTGATCAACGGGGGTCGCTCCCGGCTGCACACATCTATCCGTTGCTCACAACGGTCGTTATAGGCGCACCCGGGTGGCAGGTCCTGGAGATTGGGTGGATTGCCAGCGATGGTCAGCAACCGGGTTTCCCCGGCGCGGTCGAGTCGGGGTACCGATCGCAGCAGTCCGGCGGTGTAGGGATGCTGCGCATCGTAGAAGATCTCCTCGGTCGTGCCGAGTTCTACGCCCCGCCCGGCATACATCACCATGACCCGGTCGCACAGCCCGGCGACGACACCGAGATCATGGGTAATCATGATGATGGCGGTATTGAAGTCGCGTTTGAGGTCGTGCATGAGGTCGAGGATCTGCGCCTGCACGGTGACATCCAGTGCCGTCGTGGGCTCGTCGGCGATCAGCAGGTCCGGGTCGCACAGCAAGGCCATGGCAATCATGACCCGTTGGCGCATGCCACCGGAGAACTCATGCGGGTACATGTCGAGACGGTTGGCGGCGTCCGGGATTTTCACCGCGTCCAGGACCTCGAGTGCGCGTTGGCGGGCGTCGGTGCGACTCATCCCTCGATGTTTCTCCAGCACTTCCACCATCTGCGTGCGTACCCGCAGGTAGGGGTTAAGACAGGTCATCGGGTCCTGGAAGATCATGGTCAGCTTGGAGCCCCGGAACCGGTTGAGCTCGGACACTGGCATGCCAAGCAGCTCGCGGTCACGATAACGGATGCTGCCTGTCGCGCGACCGTTGCTGGCGAGCAGACCCATCACTGCGAGAACCGCTTGGCTTTTGCCGGAACCGGACTCGCCGACGATACCCAGTGTCTCGCCACGGGACAGAGCGAAGTCGAGATCGCTGACGGCATGCACCTCGCCATCAGGTGTATCAAAGGTCACGGTGAGCCCGCTGACCGCCAGCATGACGTTGGGGTCTGACCCCTGTGGATAAGTTTCAGCGGTCTTTTGGGTCGAGTGCGTCACGCAATCCGTCCCCTATGAAGTTGAAACAGAACAAGGTCACCGCCAGGAACAGCGCCGGGAATATCAGCATCCACGGTGCGTTCTCCATCTCCTGCGCGCCGTCGTTCACCAAGGCCCCCCAACTCGTACTCGGCTCCTGCACGCCCAAGCCCAGGAAGGACAGAAATGACTCGACCAGAATGACCTGGGGAATGGTGAGCGTGACATAGACCATCACCACCCCAAGCAGGTTGGGCACGATGTGTCTCCGGATGATGGAGAAGGTGGACACCCCGGCGGCCTGCGCCGCCTCCACGAACTCCTTGCGCTTCAGCGACAGCGTCTGCCCACGCACGATGCGGGCCATGTCCAGCCAATTGATTGCACCGATGGCAATGAAGATCAGGAAGATGTTCCTCCCGAACATCACCATCAAGAGAATCACGAAGAAGATGAACGGCATGGCATAGAGAATGTCCACGATGCGCATCATCAAGTTGTCGATGCGGCCGCCCAGATAACCTGCGGTCGCGCCCCACGCCACGCCGATGAGCAAGGACACCAGCGTTGCCGCCAGTCCTACCATCAGGGAGATGCGTCCACCGTGCAGTGTGCGCACAAACAAGTCCCTGCCCAGGGCGTCCGTGCCGAACAGATGGCCCTCGCTGAGACTCGGAGCGATGGAGACCTTGTCCCAATGGGTCTGGTCGTACGCATAGGGCGACATCCAAGGCGCGAAGATGACCAGGAAGGCGATGATGGCAAGTATCGCCGTTGCCGCCACCGCCGCTCGATTGCGTAGCAAGCGCCGCCAAGCGTCTACCCAGAGTGAACGGCCTTGTACTTCTGCCGGAATCATCAGTACTTCACCTTCGGGTCCAACCAGGCATACACCAGGTCCACCAGGAAGTTCAGGACGATGATGAAGCTACCGTAGAAGATCACCACGCCCATCACCAGGGTGTAGTCGCGGTTCAAGGCGCCCTGGATGAAGTAGCGACCAATGCCCGGCAAACCGAAAATCTGCTCGACCACCAAGGAGCCTGCAAGTAGGGCGGCGGTGGAGGGGCCGATGTAAGACACCACCGGCAGTAACGCGGGCTTCAGTGCATGCCGCAGAATCACCGTGCGCTCCGGCAAACCCTTGGCGCGGGCGGTGCGGATGTAATTCGAGCGCAGCACTTCAATCATCGAACCGCGCGTCAGGCGCGCGATATACGCGATTTTCGGCAAGGCGAGAACAATCACCGGCAGCACCATGTTGCGCAAGGCGCCGCCGCCCCACCCCCCCGCTGGCAACCAGCCAAGGTACACCGCGAAGATGAGGATCAGGAGCGGTGCCATGACAAAGGTCGGGATGGAGATGCCCGTCATGGAAATGGTCATCACCGAATAATCCATGTGCGAGTTCTGCCGCAGCGCAGCCAGTGTGCCGGCGAGTATGCCCAGCAGCAGTGCCAACACCATGGCGCTCAAGCCCAAGCGCAGTGACACTGGCAGGCCACGAGCGATGAGCTCGTTGACGCTCCAGTCCTTGTACTGGAAGGAGGGGCCGAGGTCGCCCTGCAACACATTACCAAGATATCGGATGTACTGTTTGGGCAGCGGCTCGTCCAGGTGGTACATGCGGTCGAGATTGGCCTGGATCTCCGGCGGCAGGGTTTTCTCCGAGTCAAACGGGCCGCCGGGCGCGGCGCGCATCATGAAGAAGGCGATGGTGATGAGGATGAGTAGCGTAGGGATCGCGCCGAGCAACCGCCTGAGCGAGTAGGAAAACATCGACTAGTGTTTGAACCAGAGATGCCGTGTCGGGTGAACATTCATTACATTGGGTTGGAACCCACCAACCTCCGGTTTCACCAGCGACTTGCTCACATAGTAGTAGATG
This sequence comes from uncultured Gammaproteobacteria bacterium, assembly GCA_964552205.1. Classification (GTDB taxonomy): domain Bacteria; phylum Pseudomonadota; class Gammaproteobacteria; order Natronospirales; family JAIVGZ01; genus JAIVGZ01. Next base: position 10,157 of record CAZKFT010000024.1, on the reverse strand, counting down.
GGAATCATCGGATGCTCCGACAACATCAGGCGTTCTGCCTGTTCGAGCAATCCGCGTCGGCGCGACGCGTCGTTGGTACGACCCGCCTCGAGCACCAGCCGCTCATAGGCCTCATTGTGCCAACCCATGTCGTTCAGCCCATGGTTGTGCAACATCGCCTCGGCGAAGGTATTGGCATCGTTGTAGTCGCCGACCCAGCCGGAGCGATAAACCTGCAAATTTCCCGAAACGCGGTTTTGCAGAAACACCTGCCACTCCTCGTTGAGCAGGGTCGCCTGCACACCCAATGTCTCGCGCCACATGGACGCGACGGCAACCGCGATGCGCCGGTGCGACTCGGCGGTGTTGTAGCGGATTTCCACTCGTAGCGGGTTGGCCTCGGAGTATCCGGCCTGCGCGTACAGGCGGCGCGCTTCGGCTTCGCGTTGTTCCTTCGGCCAATCCGCCCACTCGTAGCGTTGTGGCGAGTAATTGTTGATGCCTGGCGGTACCCACGAGTAGGCGGGGACTTCACCTGCACCCGTCACCTGGCCTGCGATGATTTCGCGATCGATGGCCATGGACAGTGCTTGTCGCAAAGCAGGGTTGTCGGCAAACGGCGGCTTGCCCAGATTCATTCCATAAAAGTACGTGCTCAGATACGGCGTGACATGCAACTCCCCGGGAAGATTGCGCTTCAGCCACTCGTACTGCGGATTCGGGATGGTGCGCGTCATGTGCAGATCACCGGCCCGGTATCGTGCAAGCTCCGTGGATTCGGCCTCGATGGGCATGTACACGACGCTGTCGATGCGGGTGCCGTCGTCATTCCAATAGTGTTCGTTCCGGTCCAGACGGATATGCGACTGCGTCACCCAGTCGGTGATCCGGTAAGCACCGTTGCTCACATTGTTCTCTGGCCGCGTGAACCGTTCACCATGGGCTTCCACGCTGGCGCGATGCACAGGAAATGCCACCGGTTGTGCCAACAGGCCCAACAGGTAGGGAGTCGGCCCCGTCAGCCGCAGCACCAGTGTCGTGTCATCCATCACCTCGATGTCGGCGATGATGGATAACATCTGCGCATAGTAGGAGCCGGTATCCGGGTGCACCGCGCGCTGCAGGGACCAGGCGACATCGCTTGCGGTCAGCGCATCCCCGTTGGACCAACGCGCATCCGGTCTGAGGGTGAAGGTCCAAGTCAGTCCATCGTCGCTGACCTGCCACCGGGTCGCAATGCCGGGACCCAGCTCACCGCCGGGACCCTCTGCAATCAAACCCTCGTACAGGTCACGAAGAATGTGGAAGGTCTCGACACTGCGTGCGCGGTGCGGATCCAGCGTTTCCGGTTCCAGGCCGCTGCCGCGATATAGCGTCGTGGGTACCTGGCCTGCGGAGCGAGGCTGCTGCCGCTCTCCTTCAACGCAGGCAGCCAGACCCAGCGTCGCCACCGAGACCAGTATGACCAATGAACGAAGCGACACGACCTGGGTCATCGAGGAAGGACGCGATGTTCACGGATGAACAGATGGCGCGTCATGTGGAAGTCCATGATGTTGTTCTCCCAGCCACCCACATACGGTTTCACCAGCCGCTTGGTGACATAGAAATACACCGGGATGAGCGCATGGTCTGCCAGAAACAGACGCTCGGCCTGTTCCAGGTATCCCTGCCGCACACCGATGTCCACTTCGTTGGCCGCGAGTTCCAACAGCCGGTCATACTCGGGGTTGGCATATCCGACATCGTTCATCCCGTGGGAGGAGTGCATGATCTCGGCGAAGGTGTTGGCGTCGTTGTAGTCCCCAATCCAGCCCGCGCGGAAAACTTGGGTGATCCGTCGTTCGCGACGGTTTTGCAGAAATACCTTGAACTCCTCATTCAACAAACTGGTTTCGACGCCAAGCACGTCCCGCCACATGGAGGCGACTGCCGTTGAGATGATGCGGTGGTTCTCTTGCGTGTTGTAGCGGAGCTCCACGCGTAACGGATTGTCCGGCCCGTAACCTGCTTCCTCATACAGCTCGCGTGCGCGCTGGTTGCGTTGTTCCTGAGTCCAGTCCGCGTAGGGCAGCGCTTGGGTGTCGTAGTTGTCCACGCCGGGAGGGACCCAGGAATACGCGGGAATCTCGCCGACGCCGCTGACCTGCTCGGTGATGACCTCGCGGTCAACGGCCAGTGAAAGCGCCATGCGCAACGCCAGGTTGTCCTTGAACGGCGGCTGGGTCGTGTTGAAGCCGAAGTAGTACGAGCCAATCCATGGGGAGACCACCAGCTGGTCCGGCAGGTTCTCGCGGATCCAGCGGAATTGGCGGTTCGGGAGCTCATAGGTCCAATCCAGCTCGCCGGCACGGAAGCGGTTCATTTCCGTGGATTGATCCTCGATCGGGTAGTAGGTGACTCGGTTGATGGTGGTGTTGGCGTTGTCCCAGTAGTGCGTGTTGCGCTCCAACGTGACATGCGACTGGACCACCCAGTCTGCGAGACGGTACGCGCCGTTGGAGACGAGATTGCCCGGCCGAGGGAACCGGTCACCGTGCTGCTCCACGCTGGCTCGATGCACGGGATAGGTGGTCGCGTGGGTCAGCAGGCCAGGAAAGAATGCTGTCGGTGCGCCCAGGGTGATTTCCAATGTCATGTCATCGATGGCCCGCACGCCCAGTGATTCTGGCGGCGCGTCCCCGTTGACCACTTCTGGAGCGTTGAGGATGGGGTACAGAATCTGTGAGTACTTCGAGCCCGTCGCGGGATTGGCACTTCGACGCAGGCTGTACACGAAATCATGCGCCGTGACCGTATCGCCGTTCGACCAGCGGCCGTTCTCGCGCAGGAAGAAGGTGTACACGCGGCCATCCGCACTCACTTCCCAGCGTTCTGCAGCACCCGGTACCAGCTCGGCATCCGGCGCAGTCGTGACCAAGCCCTCGAACACATCACGCAGGATGTTCGCGGTGGGAACGCCTTCCGCGCGGTGCGGGTCCAGCGTCTCCGGCTCCGACATGTTGCCGCGCCGCAGTTCCTGTGTCGCCGCCAGGCCCTCTCCAAGTTCGTAACGGTCGGCCTCGACGCCGCGCTGTCCGCACCCTGTTACAGCCAACACCAGAACAACGGACAGGGCAACGCGACTTCGAACGGCTTTCATCATGA
>CAZKFT010000024.1:3841-6931 GCA_964552205.1 uncultured Gammaproteobacteria bacterium | reverse complement strand
GCCAACACCAGAACAACGGACAGGGCAACGCGACTTCGAACGGCTTTCATCATGATTTCCTTAAGCGGATTTCTTCAGGTGAACGAGGAGTATCGAGATGGCGACAGGCGTGATGCCCGCAATCCGCGACGCTTGTCCGATGGTGGTCGGGCGGTATTGGGCGAGTTTCTGTCGCGCTTCCGTTGAAAGCCCGCGCACGTCGGCGTAATCCAGATCGGCCGGCAGCGCGAGCTGCTCGCGGCCCTGTGAACGCGTGACCTGGTCCTGCTGGCGAGAAATATATCCCGCATAACGGGCCTGGATTTCGACCTGCTCTGCGACCGCGGGGTCTGCGACCGCGGGACCTAGGCCCGGTGCGGCGGTCAGAGTGGCGTAATCCACCTCCGGCCGGCGCAGCAATTCATCCGCGCGTTGTTCACGGCTCAATTTCGCGCCCAAGGCGGTGTCTGCGTCTGAGCCTGGATGGACGCAGATGTCGCGCAGACGCGCCTGCTCTTGGGTGATGGCGTCGCGTTTTTGCTCGAATGCAGCCCAGCGTTCGTCGTCCACCAAGCCGAATTCGCGCCCGATGGGGGTGAGACGCAGGTCCGCGTTGTCTTCGCGGAGCATCAAGCGATATTCGGCGCGGCTTGTGAACATCCGGTAGGGCTCCTGGGTTCCGCGGGTGACAAGGTCGTCGACCAAGACCCCGATATAGGCTTGGTCCCGTGCGGGCATCCAAGGTTCCTTGCCTTGGGCCTGCCGTGCCGCGTTCAGTCCGGCGAGCAAGCCTTGCGCCGCGGCCTCCTCATAACCCGTGGTGCCGTTGATCTGACCAGCGAAGAACAATCCTTTGATGTTGCGGGTCTCCAGAGAAGGCAGCAGGCCCCGCGGGTCAAAATAGTCATATTCAATGGCATAGCCTGGGCGGGTGAGGTGGGCATTCTCGAAACCCGCCATGCTGCGAACCAAAGCCACCTGGACATCGAAGGGCAGGCTGGTGGAAATCCCGTTGGGGTAGATTTCGTTGACACCCAGCCCCTCGGGCTCGATGAAGACCTGATGGGCGGCCTTGTCAGCGAAGCGGACCACTTTGTCTTCCACCGATGGGCAGTAGCGCGGTCCGACGCCCTCGATAGCCCCGGAAAACAAGGGTGAGCGGTCCAGCGCCCCACGAATGATGTCGTGTGTCCGCTCATTGGTATGGGCAATCCAGCAGGACACCTGGCGCGGATGCTGGTCTCGGTGGCCAACAAAGCTGAACACCGGCCTGGGGTCGTCGCCGCGCTGCTCTGCAAGCTGGGAATAATCGATGCTACGGCCATCAATCCGCGGCGGCGTGCCGGTCTTCAGGCGACCGACGCCGAAAGGCAGTTCCCGCAGGCGCGCCGACAGTGCGTTGGATGGTGGATCACCCGCGCGTCCTCCTTGGTGGCGCTCGGAGCCGACGTGAATGATGCCGCCGAGAAAGGTGCCGACGGTCAGCACCACCGCGGACGCATGGAAAGACAATCCCATCTGCGTCACAACACCGCTCACCCGGTCACCCTCGGTCAGCAGGTCGTCCACAGCGGATTGGAAAATGGTCAGATTGGGCTCGCGCTCGAGTGCAGCGCGGATGAATTGGCGGTACAGCTGCCGATCTGCCTGTGCTCGCGTGGCGCGAACAGCCGGGCCTTTGCTGGCATTCAGCCGTCGGAAATGGATGCCTGCTGCATCAGCCGCCTTGGCCATGATGCCGCCCAGCGCATCGATTTCCTTGACCAGATGGCCCTTGCCAATACCACCGATGGCAGGATTACAGCTCATCTGGCCCAGCGTTTCGATGGCGTGAGTGAGCAAAAGGGTACGCGCACCAGTGCGCGCAGCAGCGAGTGCGGCCTCGCTTCCTGCATGGCCGCCGCCCACGACGATGACATCATATGGAGTGGTATGTTTCACGACCGCCCGATTGTAAGGGGGGTGTCCGCGACGTGCCAGTGCGCTTGACCCTGTAGGGTGCGCACGGCACCATCACGGCAGAACTCTGCCAAAGGGCAAAATCACCTTGAAATTCGCTGGCTTTCTCCTCGCCTTGATTGGCGCGGCCTACGCGCCCAACCTTGCCGCCCTGGAACTCAGGCCATGCCACCTGTCCGTGCAGCAATCTCCGGCGCGCGTGGCGGCTCAATGTGGTGCCTATGAGGTTCCTGAAAACCCGGCCGAACCGGACGGTGCAACCATCTCTCTGGAAATCGCGGTATTGCCTGCGACGACCAGAAGTCAGTCCGCAGATCCCCTGTTCTTCATCACCGGCGGCCCCGGACAGTCCACGTTGGAGAGCTTTGTCACGGCGCGCGGGGCTTTCGGGCGCATCAACCGCAACCGTGACATCGTGCTGGTCGACCAGCGCGGGACGGGCGGCTCGAACAAGCAGTCCTGCCCGGTGACGGAGGGCATGGACCCCTTGCAGTTCGACCCGGCGCGGCACCGTGAACTGCTTGCAGCGTGTTTCGAGGAGATGACCGGTGACCCACGGTTTTATACCACCAGCGTCGCCATTCGAGATCTTGATCAGGTGCGCGCGGCCTTGGGCTACGAGCGAATCAATCTCTATGGAATTTCCTATGGCACCCGGGTCGCGCAAGCCTATGCGCGCCGGTTCCCGGACCGTGTGCGCTCGGTCATCCTCGATGGCATCGTACCGATGCAACTGGCGCTCGGCCCGGGGATCTCCATTGATGCACAACGCGCGCTGGACCTGATTTTCGAGCGCTGCGCCAACGACCCGGAATGCAATGGCCGTTTCCCATCACTGCCCGAAAGTTTTGCCCAACTCCAGTCACAGTTGCGCGCCTCACCGGTGCAGTTGGTGTTGGCAGACCCGATGACCGGAGAGTTGGCTGAACACACCTTTACCGAAGACTATTTCCGTAGCGTCGTGCGCATGTTCAGCTACGCGCCTGAGTCCGTCGCGCTGCTTCCGCTGCTGATCGAGCATGCCGCACATACCGGAGATTTCGTGCCGCTGACCGCGCAGGCGGTGATGGTGAACAAGCAACTGGGTGAGTCCATCGCCATTGGTATGCACAACGCCGTGGTGTGCACCGAGGACGTTCCTTATATCGAAGA
>CAZKFT010000024.1:1891-3741 GCA_964552205.1 uncultured Gammaproteobacteria bacterium | reverse complement strand
GTGGATGGCGTCAGCTTTACGGCAAACGATGGCCGGATCACCGGTCTGCTGGGCCCGAACGGCGCCGGGAAATCCACCACGCTGCGCATTCTGTATACCGTCCTGCAATCGGATTCGGGCACCGCATCCGTGGATGGACATGATGTCCGCAAGAGTCCGCTGGAAGCGCGTCGTTGCATGGGCGTATTGCCGCATGGCACCGGCGTGTACCCCCGCCTGACGGCGCGGGAGAACATCGCTTACTACGGCAAACTCAATGGTATGCGTGGCGCAGCGCTGGATAAGCGCATCGACTATCTGGTGGACATGCTGGAAATCGGAGAATTCGAGCACCGGCGCGCCAAAGGCTTTTCACAGGGCCAGCGCATCAAGGTTGCCTTGGCACGTGCGATGGTGCACGACCCGAAGAATGTGGTGCTGGACGAACCCACCAACGGTCTGGATGTGATGGCAACACGCGCCCTGCGTGAACTGATTCGCCGTTTACGCAGCGAGGGCAGGTGTGTGCTGTTTTCCAGCCATGTGATGCAGGAAGTCAGCGCGCTGTGCGATGACATCGTCATCATCGCGCATGGCCAGGTCGTCGCCCAGGGTTCCCCTGACGCCTTGCGGGAGCAGGCCAACGAGCAGGATCTCGAGGAGGTCTTCGTCAGGGCCATCCATCGCGCGGAGGCACAATCATGACCGGCGCATGGGTCGTCTTCCTCAAGGAGTCTATCGACAACCTGCGCGACCGGCGCGCTGTCATGTCGTCGTTGCTGATGGGTCCGATTCTCGGTCCCGCGATTTTTGCCATCGCCATGACGTCCATGCTCAAGATCACCACCGGCGAGCTGGAGCGCCCGCTGGAACTGCCGGTCATCGGCGCTGAACACGCGCCCAACCTGGTGGCCTGGCTGGAACAGCGGGATGTCGTCATCCAGGAGGCTCCCGACAACCCGGAGCAAGCCATTAAGGAGGGTGACAAGCATGTCATTCTGGTGATTCCGCCGGAGTACGCCGAGCAATTCCGTGCGGGCACACCCGCGACCTTGCGACTGATAGTCGACGAGTCCAACCGCAAGGCGCAAGCCAACATACGGCGCACCCGTGGCATGCTGTCGTCCTACAGCGACACCATGGGCCGGACGCGTCTCGTGGCACGGGGCGTCAGCCCGACCATCGTGGATGCCGTGGCCATCGAAACCGTGGACCTGGCTTCGAAGGAAGCGCGGGCCGCGATGATTCTGGGCATGCTCCCTTACCTGATTGTGATTTCCATGTTGATGGGGGGGTTTTACCTTGCCATCGATACCACCGCCGGCGAACGTGAGCGTGGATCCTTGGAAGCGCTTCTGACGACCCCATTGGCGCGCGGCGAATTGATGGCGGGCAAGCTTGCGGCTACGTTCGCATTCTCGGTACTGGCGCTCATGCTCGCGCTGGTCGCCTTTTACATCGTCATTCCGATGGTGCCGCTGGATCAGATTGGCATGGTCATCAATTTCACGCCGACCATGACCTGGCAGATTTTCCTTATCAACCTGCCCTTTGCCCTATTCGGCGCGGCCTTGCTCACGGTAGTGGCGGCTTTCACGCGAAGCTTCAAGGAAGCGCAGACCTGGCTGTCGCTGGTTCTGTTTGTGCCCATGATTCCAACCTTTGTCATCCTGATACTGCCGTTCCAGACAGCCACCTGGATGATGGTGGTCCCGAGCCTGAGCCAGGGAGCGTTGGTCAATGATGTCATCCGGGGAGAGGGGCTCAGCATGCTGAATCTTGCCATCTCGTGGGTCACCACCATCGCCTACGGCATCGGGCTGGGCGCGCTGGCAGCGCGCTTGTACCAGAGGGAGGCCGTCCTCGGCTGA
>CAZKFT010000024.1:0-1791 GCA_964552205.1 uncultured Gammaproteobacteria bacterium | reverse complement strand
TGGACCTCGACCATTTCAAGGAAATCAACGACACCTACGGTCATGGCGCGGGTGATGCTGTGCTCAAGAGTTTCGCGGAACGGGTCACTGAACAGGTTCGCGGTATCGATCTCATCGGTCGGGGCAACGATGACGAGGATGACACCATCGGGCGCTTCGGCGGTGAGGAGTTCCTGGTCATATTGCCGGATACCGATGCGGCGGGCGCGCTGCACGTGGCAGAGCGTATCCGCGAATCTGTGGCCGGCATACCGTTTGATTCCCCGGCAGGATCTCTGGATGTGACCGTGTCCATCGGTGTCGCGGAGGCCAAGCGTGGTCAATCCATGCGTGAGATGCTCGATCGCGTGGACAACGCCATGTATTCCGCCAAACACGCGGGTCGCAACCGCATCGCGCTCGCCGGACCGACACCCGAAAGCCGCCACGAGATCTACTTTCGTTCGGGCAGCGCCACCTCTACCGACACGGGCAGGTGATCGGAGAAGGCGTGCGGAAGAACGCGCGCCTGCAATACCTCCAAACTGGGCGTGACCAGTACGTGGTCGATATTCCACTGCGGCTTCCAGCTTGGATAGGTGTGTAGGACCTCGGTTGGCTCTATCAGCGAGGTCCTGCGAAACAGCTCCTTCATTTCCGGACTGTCCGCTCTGCAGTTGAAATCCCCCATGAGGACAGCATTAGGATGCTCCGTCAGCATGTCCGCGATGAACGCCAGTTGGTTGCGTCGCGCGCTGCGTGTCAGCGATAAATGCGCATGGAACACCGCCAGCGGATTGTCGGTCTCACCATAACGCGCAACGATGACCCCCCGTCCCGGTATCAGGCCTGGAAGGTCATAGTTCTCGATGAGATGTGGCGGCAGTCGGCTGATCAGTCCATGCGCGTGTCGCGCCAAACTGCCGAAACTGCGGTTGACCTTGTGATGCCAGTAGTCGAGGCCTGCCTTTTTCGCGAGGTACTCGGTGATGTTGACCGAGCCGGACCGAATGCTGCCCGCGTCGGTTTCCTGTAAGCCGATGATGTCGTGTTCAGCAAGGATGGCTGCCATGCGATCCAGATTGCGCGCACGCCCGACATGCGGAACGACATGCTTCCAGCTGTTCAGGAAGTAGTCGCTGACGCGCCTGCCCTCGATGCCGACCTGGATGTTGTAGGACAGCAGACGCAGCGTGGGCCTATCCTTGGGTCCCGCAGCCACCTGGTCGGGAATGATGAGGGGTGTTTCGCTCACGCGATCTCGGCGGGCACGGTGATCTGATAGGCGCGATCCAGCTTGCCGCCGGCGACAATCTGGCGCTTGCCACTGCCCATGAAGATCCGGTCGCGCTGCAGCGCATCGCGCCACGCATGGGCGTGGCGGTCCGCAAACCATAGGAACAAGCGATTGACCTGCACATGCCGAGACCATCCAAGCAGTGCATTCAGCTGTGAGATGTCCAGCCCAGATGCCTTGGCGAACACGCGATCCAACTCTTCAAAACCATGGGTCCCGGGAACCAGCGCAAGTGCTTCCATCAAGGCTCGCTCCGGCGTTGAGATCCACATGACCCAATCCCAAGGACCCCACTGCACCGGCACCAATCCCGCTTTCACTTTGGGGGGCATCAGCAGGAAGCGCTGCAAGCGAACCTGTTCGCGGACCCGCGCCTGGCCCGACCAGGCCGGTAGTCGCGCCTTGCCGAAAAGGTCGAGCACCGGTTTCTCCGGGTCGGGTTGATGCAAACCATGCATGGCGAGTGCGCTACCCCCGCCTACATGCACCGGCAAACCCGCGCGCTGAAGCGAGAT
>CAZKFT010000023.1:18476-32612 GCA_964552205.1 uncultured Gammaproteobacteria bacterium | reverse complement strand
CCGCCAGTTTCCGGGGTTTTGCGACCGTGTCTGCAAGCGTGTACTTGTCCAATACCTGCACAAATGCTGTCAATGCCTCACCCAGATAGTGCTTGAGCTGGCAGGCAGGAGTGATTACGCACGCGTTGTCCGGTCCGAAGCACTCCACCAAGATGATGTCCTCCTCGGTTTTGAGGAGTAGTTGGCCGAGACGGATGTGCTCCGCGGAATCCTTCAGCCGGATGCCACCACCCTTGCCGCGGATGGTCTCGATGTAGCCGAGCTGGCCCAGATGCTGTACCACCTTGGTCAGGTGGCTACGGGAGATGCCGTAGGCCTCCGCAATCTCACTGATTGTGGAGAGCTCGCCCTGGCGAAGCGCCAGGAACATCAGCATCCGCATGCAGTAATCCGTATACACGGTCAGTCTCACAAGCTCGGCCCCATACAAAGGTTCAGACAACATGAATGTTAAACAGGAAGGCCGCGCGGTTCCTTGACGCAGGTCAGTTAGCTAGACTGTCGCCCGATGATTGATTACACGGTCCTGAAGTCCGTCCATGCCGCCTTGGCACTTGTGAGCGTCCTGTGGTTCGCGGCTCGCGGGTTGGCGGTGCTCGTAGCGGACCTCCGGCCGTCGGCGAGGCTGTGGCGGGCAGGGCCTCATCTGGTTGATACGCTGTTGCTCGTCAGTGGAATCTGGCTGGCCCTTATGGCGGGTTGGACGCCGTTTGCGCATCCTTGGCTAGGCGTCAAGTTGGGGTTGCTGGTTGTGTACATCGGCCTGGCGTGGGTTGCCTTGAAGCCTTGGCTGGATCGGCGGCTACGTTGGTCCTTGTTTTTTGCTGCCCTTGGTGTGTTCGCCTGGATGATGGGTGTTGCCCTGAGCAAGTCACCGATGGGTCCTCTCAGTTTGCTTGGGCTCTGACCAGGCGATCAAGGTGGGCGCAGTATTGATTCAGGAGCATTTCCCCCGACTTGCCGGACAGCCAAGGGTTCATCAGGGTGTGTCGCAGGAGGAACAGGAATTCATCGTCAACCTCCTTGATGCCGAGTGTACCCAGCAGGCGGTCACGTGCATCGTTTGCAAGGTGCCCGAGGTTCACGCGCGTGCGTGATACGTAAAACTCCCGGTCCTGGCGCGGCGCGTCGGGTTCAACGCTGATCTGTTCATAAATTTCCCTGATGAATGCATTCATCGCTCTGAGACTGTCGTTGCCCTTGGGGTTCACCGCCACGCAGATCAGATTCGTGTCAGGCTCGAACGGGACTGTGAGAGAGGCAATGTCGGCCAGTGACAAGGACAAGCGTCGCAACTTGTTGAACAGCGACTCACAAGCGCGCACAGATGCTCCCGGTAGCTTCCCGAAGGCGTCTGCATGTAGCGGCAACACCCGGTGCGTGATACATACCGCCGCTGCCATCGAGCCGGGACGTGATCCCTCCAGCGCATAACGACCAGGTTCGTCATCAGCGTTACCCTCAAACACGTAGGGCGCATGCTGGGCAACGAATTGACGACAGCGGTGGTCACGCAGGAGAAGCGCACCTGCACCATACGGAACATACCCCTGTTTGTGTGGATCGACGGTGACGGAGTCGCACGCGCCGAGGGCTGAAAAGGCAGCGTGGACCTCAACGCTAGGAAAGAAGCGGAAATCTCTCATCACCTCATTTCGAGGCTTGGTTCCGCCGTCTTCCTCCCGGAAAATTGTCGCCAGATAACCACCCCAAGCCGCGTCGCAGTGGACCCAGAAACTCTGCCCATCATCCTTCCTGCGGTCACGGAGAGCGATGACTTCGTGTACCGGATCGATGGTGCCGTACTCGGTTGTTCCGAGTACCGGTACCACCGCGAGTATCGCTTGCTTCGTCGCGTGCGCCGCCAGCACCTTGTGCTCCAGGTCTGCGGCGTCCATGCGCATACGCTCAGTGACAGCGACCGGAATGAGGTTCTTTGTACCGATTCCCAGGAGTTTCACCGCCTTCTCCCACGAATAATGCGCGGTCACTGGCACCATGACAGACATCGCGGGGTAGTCCGTCGCGCCGACCTGTTCAATGCGCTCTGCTTCGATGACCAGTTGCGCTTCATCGCGCTTTCCAGCGGGCAGCTCACTCAACCAAGCACCGACCGCGCTGTGGAGCTTGTGTATTTCGTGGATCTGGAGGTTGAGGGCGGTCCACTCGTCTACCGGTGCAAGCTCCTCGAGTCCGGGGCACTTGGTGCTCTGCGCGGCCCGAACTACGGCAATTGGCCAGCAGCGAGTGGCGCGTGCAATCCACAGCGATTCGATGTTGGCTACGGTGCCGCCGCTGGTGAGGTGCCCCCAGGCCCGGTACGGTGCGTTGGCTGAGGTGTCGTATCCGATCATGGTGGCGAGCTGCGAGGCTGCCGCGCGCTCCATGCCAACGGTCACTGGAGCGACTTCGCTGGTGACGTTGTTGGGGTTGTAGAGAGTGGTGACCATCTGCGCCAGGACGCCCGGCATCAGGAGGTCCGAGGTCATGTGCCCGAGGTAGCGTGGATTCGACACAGGCACGGAGCGGCGCAAGGCACCGGTCAGGCGCTGTATCTCGGCACGTGTGCGTTGGTCCAGGTTTGCGAGTGCTCTGCCTGCGGGTAGCGGTCTGTCGTCAGGATGGAACTCACGACGCCACTGAAAGTGTTCGCGCAGGTGGTCCACCAACAGGCGTTCGAACAACTCGTCCTGCTCCCCATGCGCACCCAAAAACAGCGCGTGGAAATCGGGCGTCTGGTTCATTTCCTCGCCGCGAACATGACGGGTAGGAAGCGGACAAGATATATCAGGAATCCGAAAGCCCACAGAAACCCGGAAACCATCAGGGCGATACGACCCTCGTTGAATGGCAGCATGGCGTATACAAGTCTCGGCACAGCAGCCAAGGCAACCATGGCAAACGCAGCAACCATGAACGCATCGGCACGGATCTCACGACCACTGTGGCCAAGCGCCACCCGGGCCATCATGCCGATGGCAAGGCAGCCAAGGGCGCCGACGGTGACAGCATGGGTTGCCACGCTCGCAGTTGCGCCGAAGCCGCGCAACATCAATGCGATGCCAATCCAGCCGAAGCCCAGGTGCAGAATCCACAACATGGGCTCCCGCCAGGTCGCCCAGGGTTTCCACTGGGCGAGTTGCAGTAGAACCAAGCCGGCGGCCACGAGGTTTAGCACGGCGAGCGGCGGGGAGTGCGGCAGCCACCACGCGAGCGCCAGAGCCGCTACCACTGTCGCCGGCACCATGAAACCCAGCAACAGACTATTGGCGACACCCGCATCGGGAAGCCGCCGCCCGGTGAAGAACGGAACCACACGAGCGCCGATGACCAGCATGAGTATGAGCAGAAAGTCCGTCGCTATTCGCAGGGTGTTGATGGAGGGTCGCAGGTGGAGCAGGATGCCCACCATCGCCAACGCCGCAAGGATGAGGACGACTTTGTAATTGCGAGAATCCCGCCCGCGGATGATGGGTATCCCGATGACCAGCGCAAGTGCCGGAAAAAACGCGGCAGACAATGCCTGCGTCCAGATGAACGGTATCGCAGGGACGAACACAGCGATCCGCGGGACCAACCAAAGCAGGAAGAGACCCGCAACAAGAGCAGGGGTGGCGAAACGCACGCCTGTCCAGTTGGGCACAGCAGTGAGCAGGAACCCGGCAATCAATGCCGATGCAAACCCGAACACCAGCTCGTGCCCATGCCATAGAACAGGGGACCAATCCACCGGTAGGCTGATCGCGCCCGCCAGAAACGCGAGCCAAAGGAGGACCTGGCTGGCGGCAACTGCAGCCGCGCCCAGGAAGAAGGGGCGAAAACCGTCATCGAGGATAGTGAATGTCATCGCGGCAAACTACCACCACGCACTGGCAGCGGTACTGACGTTCGTCAATTCGGCGTAGACTCTTGCTGGATTGGCCCGTTGGAGGGGAGTTATGCGTTATCTGGTCTATGTGGCCGTCGTAGTCAGTACCGTGTGGTCCGCGTGGCTGGTCAGGACCGACCCCTTGTTCTGGTGGCTTCTGGTCCCTTTCGGTCTGCTGGCAATCGTGGGTACCTGGGATCTCTTCCAACCGTTCCACAGCCTGCGGCGCAACTACCCCATCATTTCCTACTTCCGCTGGTTGTTCGAAGAATTGCGTCCCGCGCTTCGGCAGTACCTGTTTGAAAGTGAGGACGATGGTCGTCCGTTTTCACGCGAGCAACGCGCGCTGGTGTATCGACGGGCAAAAGGTGTGAACGACCAGCTGCCGTTCGGGACGGTGCTCGATGTTTACCAGGATGGCTACGAGTGGATTAACCACTCGGTCATGCCACGCCCCAAGTCCATCGAGGACCGCCGCATCGTTGTCGGTGGCCCGCAGTGCACACAGCCGTATTCCGCATCTGTGTTCAACATTTCCGCCATGAGTTTCGGTGCGCTCTCCTCGAACGCCATTCTGGCGCTCAACCGCGGCGCACGCATCGGTGGGTTCGCGCATGACACCGGAGAAGGTGGCATCTCGCGCTACCACCGCGAGCCCGGCGGGGACCTCATCTGGGAGATTGGCAGTGGTTACTTTGGGTGCCGGGACCATGAAGGGAAGTTTGCCCCGGAGAGGTTCTCCGAGAGCGCCGCATCGCCGCAGGTAAAGATGATAGAGCTCAAGCTTTCGCAGGGCGCAAAGCCAGGTCATGGTGGTGTTCTGCCAGGCGCCAAGGTCACCGCAGAAATTGCCGCGACGCGAGGGGTGCCCATCGGGAAGGATTGCGTCTCTCCTTCATCCCACAGCGCGTTCTCTTCGCCCGTGGAACTCGTAGCGTTTCTTGGCACCTTGCGCGAACTGTCCGGTGGCAAGCCGGTGGGATTCAAGATGTGTATTGGTCACCCTGTCGAGTTCATGGCCATCGTCAAAGCGATGTTGGAGACGGGCATAACGCCGGACTTCGTGGTAATCGATGGGTCTGAGGGTGGCACCGGAGCGGCTCCTCTGGAGCTAGCTAACCGTGTTGGAACACCGCTACGCGAAGGCCTGATATTCGCGCGCAATGTGCTGGTCGGGGCCGGGCTGAAGGATCACATCAGACTCGGCGCGTCCGGGAAAATCACCTCGGGTTACGCGCTAGCCGCCAACATTGCCATTGGTGCGGACTGGTGCAATGCGGCACGCGGGTTCATGTTCGCGCTGGGTTGCATCCAATCCCTGACTTGCCATACCGACAAATGCCCCACCGGCGTGGCAACGCAGAACCCGAGGCGCAGTCGCGCACTGGTTGTCGAGGACAAGTCGCAGCGTGTTGCCAGCTTTCATCGCAACACTGTCATGGCGCTCAACAACATCGTGGCGGCGGCGGGCTTTGACCACCCAAGTGAACTGGGTCCCGAACACCTGTATCGGCGATTCGGGACCCATGAGGTTATGCCAGCAACGGAGTGCTACCCATTCCTTGAAACGGGAGAGCTACTCGACGAGGCGCGTGACGATTACGGGGTCTGGTGGAAGAAGGCCAACTCGGCCCACTTCTGAGACCAGACCCCGGTTATCAGTTTGTCGTCAGTGCAAACTCGTTCCAGACACCGCCGAGGTTGCGGACTTCTATGGTGAAGG
Organism: uncultured Gammaproteobacteria bacterium; assembly: GCA_964552205.1. GTDB lineage: Bacteria > Pseudomonadota > Gammaproteobacteria > Natronospirales > JAIVGZ01 > JAIVGZ01. The sequence goes on along the minus strand of CAZKFT010000023.1, from coordinate 27,021 downwards.
CCCCGGTCCAGCGTGGTGTCCAGGAACATGACTCGCGGTCCCAAGCGCCTAGACTGGCGCAGATGCGGTTGCCGTTCTCGTCCCAGATGTAGAGATCGAGGTCGGTGTCACCGTCACCTGCCAACCACACGCGGGCAGGCTGCCCGCCGTAGAAGTTCACGTTGCGGACGAAAAAGCGCGAATTGGCGGAAACCACACGAACACGTTGTGAAGGACCCCCGACACGGCCTCTGGTGCGGGTTGCCTCGGCGCGCGCATCCGCGACCATGGCAAGCACCGCGTCGTTGCCGTAGCCTAGAACCTCTGCTTGATCCAACAATCCAGCGACCGAAAAGTCCACGCCGCCATCCTTGTCGTCGCCAGCTTCCGCTGCGCCTTCTTCCGTTGCCTCACCTTCCTGCGTCGGAATGCCGGCTTTCAAGCGTGCAGCTTGCACCAACATGGCGGCGTCACCTCGCTCAATTGCATAGGCGGCGACGCGGTCTGCGAGTTCGATTGTGTCGACGGCCCGAGATGTATCAGTCGCTTCGGCTTTGTCGTCAGCTTGGTTGCTATCACCTTCGTCGAAGGTGAGTGCCGTACCGGAGGCCAACGCCAACGGCAGGGCAGCGAGCAGGTACGCGGGTCTGAAATTCTTGAAAAGCATTGTTTACTCCTCTGTTACATGGCTTGTATGGGTTAACCTGACGCCCATCCCATGAGCACCGTCTTGTTGATTATGCGCAAACTCCTATTTCTTTGTCACTTGGTCTTCTTTCTTTCCACTGCGTCTGCCAGTTCGCCCTGGGCCGACTATGTAGAGGCAGGCAGGCTCGATTGGGAGGATCTCGACCGTATCAGCATGGACCTTGCGGGGTCCGACTTCCATGCGTACATGTCGGAAACCCCGCCATATGGCAGCAAGTTCCGCACGGAGGAGGCTGGGAGAGCGTTTTTTGAGGCCCATGTGAGCCACCTCATCGTTGGCGACCGCGCAACCCAATTGGCGCTCTATACGGCATATGCCGAGGAGGCCAGTTTCCGTCGCGACGCGGATAGTGTGCTTCGCATCTCCGCATTCAATGGCATGAATGTCTCGCATCGCATCGTGCGCGAGATGCTCAATGAGATGCTTTCGGGTGTCACAGTAGGGCCCGGCGGCAAGCTCGCAGGTGTCGGCTCACTTCTGGTTGACCTGGGATCGGAACGCAACACCACACTGGTGTCCATAGACTTCGACCGCGGGGTGATTACGCCAGCGTTGGAGGTTGAGGAGGCGCTCGGCGGGCGTCGGCCGGTAACCGTGGCGGATATCTCCGATTTTGTTTCCCTCTTTCTACCGCTCGCGACGATGGAGGACGATGCCATCGCCATCTTCGTAGGCATGCCAGACCTCCCGACCATACGACACGAACTATTGCATGCGCTCTACGCGGCGGATGCGGGCCACCGCCAGCAGGTGTTGGTGCGCGCGCGCAACGCATCTCAAGTGCAACGCGAAATGGCCATCCTGTTCGCGGCGATCAACTATGACGTCCTTGACCCGGACATGCCGTCGAGGAACCGCCACATCGTATTGGACGAGGCGTTCAACGCTTATACGGAGGAGGGCCGCCTCGATCTTGACGCAGGTCGATCATGGTTCAGCATCGGGGATTTCGAGCGCGCGCACGATATTCGCTTCTCGCTGGCGGCCTATGACAGCATTGGCGCGCTCCCCGTGAGTGACGATGAGCATACGGTTTTGCGCGACATGTATGAATACTTCGCGGAGAGTGCACCTGAGCTTGATGAGCGGTCATTCCTTGAGCAACACGGCAAGCGTGTACTGGACAATGTGCACTGCCTGCATTTCCTGCGGCACTTGCTGCAGGAACAGCATCCGGACATCTACGAGCAGATTGTCTTGGCGAGACAGGCCTTGCTTGATGCGTTGATATAAAAAAGCCCGCGGTGTCTCCACCGCGGGCCGTGGTCCAACGCCAAACTCAGTTGGTGGTCAGCGTGTAGGCGTTCCAGACACCACCCAGATTGCGGACCTGAATGGTGAACGGGCCGGTCCAGCGCGGCGTCCAGGAGCAGGACTCACGGTCCCAAGCACCTAGGCTCGCGCAGATTCGGTTGCCATTCTGGTCGTAGACGTACAAGTCAAGGTCGGTATCACCATCACCCGTCAGCCAAATCCTCGCCGGCTCTCCGGCACGAAAGTTGATGCTGCTGTAGGTGTTGGTGGCATGGGCCAGCACGCGGTTGCCGCTACGGCCTGGTCCTCCAACGCGACCACGCGTGCGTGCAGCCTCGGTGCGTGCTTCCGCGACCATCGCCAACAGCGCGTCATTGCCGTGAGCGAGCACCTCCGCCCGGTCCAGCAGGCCTGTCACGGAGTAGTCGTTGCCGGCCTCGTCCTTGTCACCCTCTTCGCCGGCACCCTGCTCGACAGCGACGTCGGCATCCTGGGTGCTGACACTGGCCTTGATGCGTGCGGCCTGGATCAGCATTGCAGCATCGCCACGGTCAATGGCAACAGCAGCAAGTTCGTCTGCCATCCGGATGGTTTCTACGGCCAGTGCGGTTTCACCCGGCGCCGCCTTGTCGTCTCCTACATTTTCACCGGGCTGCGTTTCAGCAGCTGGTGCGGCCGCCTGGGTGGCGGGCTCAGTGGCGTCCTGGCAGCCGGCGAGCGCGAGCCCGAGAACCGACAGCAGGATGGTCAGATTAGCGTGTCTCATATCATCAAACTCCTAGCAGTGGATGTGTCGTTTTAGACGCGCCTGTGGAAGACTTGTCAGGCAGGATGATACCCTGACGAATCAGGGGGGCTCGCGTCAAGGGGAAGCATGCCCGAAGAACATGACAAATGGGATAGCGCGCTGTCTCGCGCGCTTCAGGCCCGGGAGGCATCGCTGAAGGGTGATCGTACCGGGCTTGATGCACTGATGGACCGATTGCAGCGGGAGGGCTTGCTCCGTCGCGGCACCGAGCGGGTCGATTCCAGATGGATGCCGTTTGCGATGGCAGCTTCGGTTGTCACGATTTCCGTTCTGGTAGGTATTTTGATGTTCCAGCGGGAAGAGCCGGTTACACCAGCAGATCCCGTTCGCTATCGCGGATTCGGGACTGAACTCACCGTGCCGGTTTCCAGTCCTGAGCGGTGGGTTGCGGAAACCGAGAGGGCATTGACCCGCGCGGGATGTGCGGTGCAACGCGTCGAAGGGGAAGTGCTGATTATCACGGTGGATGCCGCCCCGCAGTGTATCCGCCCGCTCAATCACCGTCTGGTCGGTACCGGAATCCAGATTACAGAAGCAGGGCGTTATCGCCTGCTGGTCACTCCAGCGTCTTGAGGCAGGGGTCGAGGTAGGGTTTCAGCTTTTTTCTGCACTGCGAAATGTACTCACGCGTTGCCCCGACCGAACGGCCGATGGTGTCCGCCACTTCCTGCATGCTGAGTTCGTCCACGGTCACCCAGACCAGACATTGCGCCCGATCCGGGTGTTCCTGTGAGAACTGTTCGAACTGGCGTTGTACACAGTCCTGCATGTCTTCGCGCTCGACGCTATCCAGAGGTCGTTCCCCCGCGTCCACAAAAGTGTCCGCAAGACCCTCGTCGGACACCTCGCCTCGCCCTGAGCGGCGAATGCCATCAATCATGACATTGCGTGCAGTACGCCAGAGCCAAGCTGCTATTCGGGTGTCGTCGCGGATGGTGTCTACAAAACGCAGGACGCGGATGAAGGTCTCCTGGACCCAATCGTCTGCCTCGGCAGACCCTGCCCCATGGTGAAGGTAATAATTGCGCAGCCGTCCGGCGTAGTCCGTGTATAGTTTTTCGATAGCGCGGCGTTGGACCAAGCCGCCACCTCGCAGGTCGCGTAGCAAGGCCGCGCTGTCCTCAGTCGCTTTGTCATGCGGCGGGTTTTGCAAAGATTCAGGCCTTGCTAGTGTGTGCAGGGATATTAGCAATTATCCTATGACAACGCCTGACATCATTGAAAGGTATGCGTCATGGTGAAGAGCATTATTCCTTGGAGGGGGTAGCTGATGGGTGTCCGTAGCTTGGTCGTCATCGTTCTCACGCTGGCATCGGTGTCGGCAGGGGCCTCAGAGGTCAGGACGCATGCGTTGTTGGTCGGTGTTTCCGAATATCCCTACCTCGGTGCGGATGTACAGCTGATTGGGCCGCGTAACGATGTCGAGCTGTGGCGGTCTTTCCTCCAGGAGCGCGGCATCGCCCGAGATAACACCCGCGTGCTGGCCGATGGTATTGATGGCGCCACTGGCCTGCCAACCCGGGCCGCCATCCTTGGGGCTTTGGAGTCGATGGCAGAGGAGGCGGCCTCGGGTGATTTCGTCTTCATGCTGTTCGCAGGGCATGGCGCCCAGCAGCCTGCGAGCGCCGCAACCATCGGCGATGAACCGGATGGCTTGGACGAGATTTTCCTTCCCCGTGATGCGCGCGGGTGGAACGCGCCCCGTGCGTCTGTCGAGAACTCGATTATTGACGCGGAGTTCAAGGTCGCGATTGATGCCATCCGGGCCAAGGGCGCGTTCGTCTGGGCAGTGTTCGATACCTGCCACTCCGCGACCATGACCCGCGCAGTAACCCCGGGAGGCGTGCGCTATCGTCAGGCCACGCCTGCGCAGTTGGGAATTCCGCGCGAAGCTTTGGAAGAGGCGCGTGCGTTGGCAGCCCAAGGCGAAGCCCGCACTCGCGGTCAGGGTGGTGCGCCAGCGCGACAGGCACCCTTGGGCCGCATTTCAGAGGATCTGGAAGGTGGGTTGGTGGCGTTCTATGCGGCGCAGAGCACTCAGGAAACGCCGGAATTTCCCCTTCCGCGTGGTTCCGCGGAGGCCCGTGACCATGGCGTATTCAGTTTCACGCTGTATCAGGTGTTGAATGATGCCCCTGCTGCAAGCTACAGCCAGGTGATGGATTCGGTCATCCAGCGCTTCCACACCATCCCGGGTGCGACGGCCGTTCCCATGGCCGAGGGTACGCATCTCGATGCCGGCGTGTTTGGCGGTGAAGGCAGCACGGTTCGTCAGTGGCGGGTGACCAACGATGCGCGCCGCTTGCGTATGGCGGCGGGTCAACTGCAGGGGCTCCCGCTCGGGACCATTGTTTCCCTACACGCAGACCCCACAGCGGCGGATGACGACCTTATTGCCTATGCAGAGCTCACGAGTTCGGAGTTGGTGGCTTCCGTTGTCCGGCCGGTAGAGCACGCGGGTAAGGAGGTGGTTGCCTTGCGTCAGATTCCGCCGATGACCTTTGCCAGGCCCGTGCAGGTTCCGGTGGATTTCACGCTCACCATCGGCTTGATGGATGGCAGCGACCGCTCCAGCGCATGTGAAGCACCAAGTCTGGATGCCGGGCAAGCGGTGGAGTGGCTACAGACAACAGGGTTGCCAATCCGTCAGCGCCTGGTCTGGGTGGACCCGGGCTCCGGTCCGGCGGACATCTGGTTGTGCGAGCTGGATGGATTCTTGTACATCGTCGACGACCACACCCCGATGGACGCCGACTCCGGCCGTCCACAAGCGCCGGGGTTCGAGTACACGCAGTTCCGCCCCGGAACACTTGGTGCCCACATGGGAGAGGCGCTGGAGCGCATCGTGAGGGTGCGCAACCTGTTGCGCATCTCGCAGCAGACTGGAGCGGGCACGGGTGTGTCGTCGCTCTCCACGCAGTTTTTCATCCGTCGAATGGAAGAGGGTGCCGCGGCCTGTGATGAACTTGCGACGCCACAGCCACGAGACGGCAGCGTACCTCAGCCTGCGGGCGTGGAGGCCACGCTGCGGGATGGTGATTGTGTCAGCTTGGTGGTCAGCAACTCATCTGCAACGCCTGTGGACGTCACCATTCTTTATGTCGGTGCGAATTACGGCATTGATGCCTTGTGGCCGACGGCGCGACAACTGGGCAATTCGCGCATCGAGGCCGGCGGTCGTATCGTCATCGGCGAATTCGAGGCCTACGCGGATTCCATGGCACGCGAGCACCTGATTGTGTTGGGCGTCCCGGTGGAGGCCGCGTCTCAGCCAGTGAACCTGAGTTTCCTGGCACAGTCGGAGATTCCCGCACGCACGCGCGGCAATGCCCAGCAGGGGTCCATCCAAGAGTTGCTGATGGATGCAGGATACGGTGGCGGCCGTACGCGGGGTATGGGAGCTGGCGGGCGCGGCGGCGCCAGGCTGGACGCTGTGGTGTTCCCGACTCGCGTATTGCCACAGTCGGAGTGATACCCCGAGCCAGTCTGGCAGTCATTCTGCTCGTCGCGAGCGCGGTGGGCACCGCCTCGCTTTTGTTCGGGCCGCTGGAATCAGTTTCCAACCGTTTGCTGGACAGGCAATTTGCGACGATTCGTTATCTCGAACCCGCGGGCGAATCAGTACGCCCGTTCATCATTGGCATTGATGATGCGACCTATGAGGCGTTCGCTGAGCCCTTTGCGCTCTGGCACCCGCACTTTGCCGACTTGCTGCAGTCATTGGCGGTGCACCGTCCCGCCGTTGTCGCCTTCGATGTTGCCCTTCCGACCAAGGACTTCAGTGCGATGGGCAGCGACGGTCCTTACGATGCATCGCTGATCGCCGCGCTTGCGCAGTTCCGCCGCATCTCCCCGAATACCTTGCTGCTTTTCGCGACGGCGGTGGAGCAAGAAGGCGAGGGGTGGCAGTTGCTTTTGCCAGATCGTCGCCTTCTGGCACCGCTGCGGCCGGATGAGAGTCGGCACTTCGCCCATCCGCTCATCGCAGCCGACGCAGATGGGCGATTGCGGCGCATCCAGTCCTTTGACACGCCAGTTCCATCGCTGGCCGCCGCGGTGGTCAGTCACCTCGGGGTCGAACCAGCCGAAGGCCTCATCGACTACCGGATCGGCGGTCGGCTGAACTATCTGGCGATGCATGATTTCCTCTCCGAGTACGATCATGAGGAGGCCATGTTGGCGGGGCGGGTAGTGCTAGTAGGGGATGTCACGCCATTCGGTGACCGTGTTTCCTTGCCGGTGGCACTGTCCACCTGGATGCTCGATGAGCAGGAATTGCCCGGCGTGCTGGCGCACGCTCAAATCATCCGGACGCTGACGGCGGAGCATCGTGTGCGACCGGTGGGTCACACCTCAGCGGTGGTCGCCGTGCTGGGGGCGGCGGCATTCTCGCTGCTTGCTTTGGGTCCTGTGGCGGCACTCGCGGTGTTGGTGGCCGTCGCAGTGCTTTTGGTCGTGCTCTCGACCGGACTTCTTCACATGGGGCTGCAGTGGGATGTCGTTCCGGTTCTGCTTACCTTGCTTGTCGCGATTGGCTTCCGCCAGTTGATGCAGGCGCGAGCAGCTATCGCCCAACGCCGCCAACTCAAGACCTTGTTTGGCGGCTATGTCAGTCCTGCTGTGCTGCACGGCATCATGGATGGCAGCATTCCGACAGGCCTCGACGGTCACCGCCGGGAGATTGCCGTGTTGTTTTCCGATGTGCGCGGCTTCACTACGCGCAGCGAGAAAGCTGAGCCGGAGCACATCATTCGTCTCCTGAACCGATACTTTGATGCCATGGTCCCCATCGTGCATCGTCATGGCGGCACGGTGGACAAGTTCTTGGGCGACGGCCTGATGGTGCTGTTTGGCGCTCCCGGCACCCGCGAATCCCCAGCACTGGACGCCGTCAACGCAGCCCGGGAAATGCTGGATGAGCTGGCAAGACTGAATGAGAAACTGGCTGCTGAGGGTGAGCCGGCGCTTGGCATCGGCATCGGCATTCACCTAGGTCCGGCGGTGGTCGGGCATGTGGGGTCACGGTTGCGCCACGAGTACACCGCAATCGGTGATACTGTGAACCTCGCAGCGCGGCTTGAATCGCTGACCAAGGGCTTGGGGCACCCTGTCGTTTTTTCGGCGGCGGTGGCCACGCAGATCGAAGGACGCTATGCAGTGCAGGCGCTTGGTGTGCAGGAAGTGAAAGGAAGGGAGGCCGTTCCAGTTTTCACGCTGAGTGAGAAGGCCTAGGAGGTGTGAGTCATGCGTAAGTCATTCATTCCAGGATTGGTGGTGTGTTTGTGCGCACCGCTGGCCCACGCCCAAGTCCCTGTTGGCATGTTTGCCGATGTGGAAGGTACTTGTACGGTGCAGTCATTGCCGGACAGGCCCTGCACCATCGGGCACACGGTGACCTCAGGACAACTCGTCGAGGTCGAGCAAGGTTCATCGACAACGATTGTGCTCAACAGCGGAGCGACATTTGCCATTAGTGGTGAGACTGTTGTCGAGGTTTTCGCCGATGGAGTCTTTGTAATCTCCGGAGAGATGCCCACCCAGTCCGCCGATACTTGGAGCGCCGCGCCAGCCGTGATTCAGGCTGGACAGCGATTTGAAGTCGGGGCTGTACGAATGCGGGGCTTCGGTGATGATGCTCCGCCGGATGAAGTGCTTCCTGCAGAGCCGGGTGAGGACGCACGGTTTGCCAGCAGGTTGATGTATGCGATGACCTTGCTTCGCCATGGACAGGACGATGAGGCCTTGGCGCGCCTGCGGGGTTTGCAGGAAGAACGTCCGGATGCGGAGTTCATCCG
>CAZKFT010000023.1:0-18376 GCA_964552205.1 uncultured Gammaproteobacteria bacterium | reverse complement strand
GACATCGAGTTCATGGACCGTGTGGTGACGGCCAATGAAGGTGCTGGTCGTATGCGGGGTGGTGCTGGCTTGTTCGACCGCACCGCCAATGGTGTCGTGCTAATCGCGGATGTGGGCGGCAGCCAGGGCACGGGGGTCGTGATTTCCAAGTCCGAAGGCCTGATCATCACCAATTGGCATGTCATCCAGAACGCTCGCCGCTTGGGAGTCTTCTTCAAGCCACCGGGTGGCCTCACGGTCGAGCCGGCGGCCATGTTTCTGCCGGAAATCGTGCGCGTGAATCAACGCGCCGATCTGGCGATTCTCAGGGTGTCCGGCATCCCGGACCATGTTGTCGAGTTGCCGCTGGGCGACCTTGATGCGGTGCGGGTCGGTGCAGATGTGCACGCTATCGGTCACCCGACCGGTGAACTCTGGACCTACACCCGTGGGTTCGTCAGTCAGGTACGCCCTGGCTACGAGTGGAGGACACAGTCCAACGTGCCACATCGGGCCACAGTCATCCAGACACAGACGCCCATCAATCCAGGTAACTCCGGTGGTCCGTTGATGGATGACGAAGGTCGTGTAGTTGGCATCAACACCTTCGTGCGCTCACAGGCGCAGGGCATCAATTACGCAGTTTCCGTCACCGATGTCCGGGCCTTGCTCGCAGTACGCGATGAGGCACCGCGTCCCGGCCCGGGAGGTAAGGGTGGTGGTGCAAGCACACCGGATGCTGGTCCCGGAAAGGGGTCCGGGTGTGTGCGTGTGCAGGCCGGCTTCGTAGGCGTGCCGGCCACCCGAGAAGGCCGCCCAATCGACAGCAACTGCAATGGCCGGATGGACATGATTGCCTACGACACCAACGGGGACGGGCGCGCCAATTACATCCTGGCGGATACGACGGGCGACGGCAGGCACGATGTCCGCGTCGAAGATCGCGATGGAGACGGCTATCTGGAGTACTGGCGCATCGACCGCAATGGTGATGGAACTGCGGATGTCGAGGGTTGGGATAACAACCGCAGCGGGCGTCCGGGCAAACTCGTGCGGATTTCCTAACCGGGATTCGCTTCCAGCCATGCGAGCGCCCGTGCACGGGCCTCGTGTTGGACTTCCTCTGGTACGGCGGCCGCGATTTCCTGCGCAAGCTGTGCGGCATCCTCGTCGCCGGCCTCGCGCGCAAGAATGGCCCACTTCAGTGCCTCTGCCGCGTCCGCGTCTACGCCCAAGCCGTTCGCATATAACCTCGCGAGTAGATTCATGGCGCGCGGCTGTTTGAGCTCGACGCCCCGCATCGCCCAGCGATGGGCTTCTGCTCCGTTGGTTTCCCCGAGCGTTCCGGCTGCGTGCAGGTAGGCAAGGTCAATGATGGATTGCACATGCCCCCCGCGCGCCGACACTTCAAGATGAGAAATGATGGCTTCACCGTCGCGCGGTTCCTCTGCGAATGCGAGTCGTGCAAGGTCGTGCCCGGCACTGGTCTGTCCGAGTTCTACCAAGCGTGCGTAGTACTGCGCCGCCTGCTCGCGGCTCGCTGGAACCACGAACCCGACCTCATGGATACGCGCCAGCATGGCAGTCGCGCGAAGGTGACCCTGTCCGGACGCGCGGTCCAGCCAGCTGCGCGCCTCGGTGAAATTTCGCGCTTCCAGCGGCGCAAGATCGTGCAGGTAGCGCCCATACCAGTACTGCGCGGTCGCGTCCCCGCTGTTGGCACGGCGCTGTAGGTCGGCCATTAGGGCTGGTGAGCTGGGCGATTCCAGCGCTTCCAGGGATTGCAGAAGCGGGTCGGTTTCCTGCCCGTGGGCCGTGCCCCAGAGCGCAAATATCAGTAACAGGCTGGCGTATCTCATGGGTGAAGCATAGGCCGTACAATCTTCACCATGCAATCGAAGGTCTGGAAACTTGCGCCATACGCGTTGCTGGTGGGATTGGTACCCCTTCTTGCCGCGCACATCGCGCTTGCAGTTTCAATTGCGCACGGCCATGTCGAAGCCTGCAATCCATACTTGGATGGCTGCACGTCCATCAGTCGCGCCGGACGGTACGGACTCGCCAACCACGTTTTCCAGGCTGTCATGCTGCCGTATGCGACGCTGCTCGCTGGCTACTGGTTGTTGTGCACAGCTTGGTTGCATCGACTTGGCGGCGAGAGTCGGGCGCTGGTCTGGATCCCGGTCCTGGGAGTCGTTTCGGCTCTGTTTCTGGTCCTCTACGCGACATTCCTGGGCAGCGACGGTGATTTCTACCGGCTGATGCGCCGCTACGGCGTCATTGTGTACTTCGCGTTCAACTTTCTTGCGCAGCTATTGATGGCCGCACGCCTGCACGGGTTGGCGGCTCTTCCGTTCCCACGGTGGGTGGTGCAGGCCAAGGTGGCGCTGTGTGCCGGAATGTTGGTGCTCGGTCTCGTCAATGTTGTTGGCGGCGTGGTCCTGGCTGACAACGACGCCTTCGAGAACGTCATTGAATGGAACGCGGCATTGCTGATGACGGCCTACTACTTCATGACCTGGTGGGCATGGCGGAAGGACGGATTCAGCTTACGCTTCGGCTAATAGCGCACCAGCAGATACTTGGCGATGCCACCGTGCATGCGGCCAATTCCGCGACATATGTGCATGGCAAGAATCAGCAGGAAGAATCCGGCAAGGGCAAGCAACCATGCCTGCCACATCTGTGGCACGACAAAGGGTGGGTCCCAGTTGCCGAAATTCATCGCCATGTTCGCCTTGCCGATACCGGTGTGATACACAACGGGCGCGAACATCGCTGCGAGTGAAACGCTGAACGCAACGGCAACTGTAGTGAAATAGATGATGCCAAGTGGCAGCTGGAGGACCATGTACAGCATCGTGCTCCAGGTGCGCGAATCCGTGAGCATGTTGCCAATGCGTTGGAAAATGCCGGCCCCACTCCCTTCATAACGCGGGCGCCGCGGCATACGTACACCGAGCATGGCCTCAACCACTCTTCCCTCCACCAGCGACAGCACACGTACCAGCGCGAGAAAGAGCAGGAAGAAGGGGATGCCGATGATGGTGATGGCAAGACCCAAGGACATGGACAGACCCGCGACCACCGTCGTGAAGTAGAAGATGCCGGTTGCCAGAGCAATCAACATGTAGAAGATCGAGGTATAGGTACGCGGGTCTATGAAAACACCGAAGATGCCCCCGAAAGCGCTCCCGCTCGGCTCTCGCCGCGGCGTCTTCAAGGCTTTCGCAACGGTAATCTCAGTTTGGCGGTAGGCCTCGGCCACCTCTGCGGGCGCACCGTAGCTGGCCACAATCTCCGCGAGGACTTCTTCGGTCGGTTTACCCAGTTGTTCGGCCAACTCCGCGCGCAGGTATTCCTCTGCATCGTAAAGGGCATCCTGCACCACGGCAGGATCATCCCCGTGCATGGCATCGCGGATTTGGTCCAGATAGGCTTCAACGGTCTTCGGGGTCATCGGGTGATTCCTCACATCAGTAATGAGTCGACCAGGTCGCGTGTGGTGGTCCACGCTTCCTGCCAGGCGGGCAATACCTGCCGACCAAGTGGGGTAATTCGGTAATAGCGACGTGGCGGCCCTGTCACCGACGGCTCGACCTCGCTTTCCAGCAGGCCTGCAGCAGACAGGTTGCGCAGTACGGGGTAGAGAGTGCCCTGCTTGAATATTCCCGCTCCGTCTTCGATGGCTTCCAGTTGCTTGGCGATCTGGTAGCCATACATGGGCGACTCGGCGTGGGCGAGGATGGTCAGAAGGACCAACGAGACCGTGCCGCCGTTCAGCTCCTTCTGGAATTTCTTCAGATGCTGGGGTTCTTCAACCATAGTGGGCTTAATACTACTACTAACTAGACAGTAGTCAATACCCAGGGGCTGCGACCCTTTAAGGCCCTGCCGCATCTAGGTTTTCAGCTGATCTGAAAAATATTTTGATACCCCGCTTGACAGTTCAAAATTAGGTGTTATAGTTCACTACAACACTAACCAAGCACGACACAGTGTGGTCGGAGGAGATAAACAATGAACATGCTCAAAATCATCCTGATGACATCAGTCCTGGTCACGCCGGGTCTGGTTACTGCAGACGAACTCTCGGATTCCATCCGCACTGTTGGCCAGGAGGCGATTGGCTCCATTCAGAGTGAGCTCAGAGCGTCGGTGGTCATCGCACCAGCGCCTGCCAGCTACCCGGTCAGCCAGGCAATCCGCCAGCAAGGTCGTGACGCGCTGCGTCGGATCACGTTAGACATCGCGAACACGGTGTATGTAGGTAGCAGCATTCTCGCCGGAGAGTTACAGCCGGCGCGCGTCGGAACCGTGATGGTCAGTGAGCTGCAAGTCGTCACCTCGGAAGCGTCGGAGTCGCTCTAGACTCCCCCAAGTAGCGAAGACTCCGACCACTCGACGCCGCACGAAAGTGCGGCGTCATTTTTTGTGCATCTCCCTTGATGCGCGAACGAACCCGACCCCCGCACCAATGTTCAGCATCAACGGGACGACCATCATCCATGGACCATTGCCCGGCGAAGCGGTTTCAATCAACTGGTACAGGGCCACACCGAACAGCGGCATCATCAGTCCACGTAAACCGGTCAGAGTCATGTGCACGCTCATGTATTCGGCCGCTCTCTCCGGTGGTGCGAAATCATGGTGCCCCAGGTTCCAGCCCAACGTCCCGCCGGCCTGAGACACCCCATACAACACTGCTGCGACCCACAACATCCAGTAACTGCCGGTGGTGACCGCCAGCAGGATGGCCACTATCATCACCGTCGCCGCCCAAGATTGCCGTGCGCGGTAGTGAATGATGTGTCTGGAGTCCAACAGTCGCGCCCAGATAGGGATGGCCAAGGGCATCACCAGCAGCGGAATCGAGCTGGTAATCATCATCTGCTGGAGCAGCGAGAGGCTCATGTGGTCGTTGAGGATGACGATGAGCGGCGCCATCAGCATCATGTTGCCGCCGCCCAACAGGAACATCAGCCAGATGTAGTGCCGGAACCGTGCGTCTTCTTTAAGGACGCGGAACAGCCGGAACGGGTTGATGACGGTCCCGTCGCGCCGTTGGCTCTCACGTTCCAACAACAGGAGGCGCTTTTGTTGGCGCATGCGCATGCGACGGTAACTGTAAGCACCTATCAGACCGACCAGCGCCAGTATCGGATACACCCAGCGGAACGCGTGCTCGTCCCAATCCATCGCCAGACCGATGCCAATACCCACGCCGCCCATGATGAGCGCACCCACGGTCACCAGGCGCCCGGACATCGTGGCCAGGATTTCGCGTGGATAATTGGCGCGCCACACAGAGCTGCGGATGGTGATGACACCCGACCAGAAAAACCTTGCCAGAATCGCCCCTAGCACCATTAGCACTAAGCCCGGGGAGTTGATGGGCGCGACCGCAATAGCGAGCAAAGACAGGCAGCACAGTGCCTGCACCATGATCAGAAAGCGGATCTTGTCCTTGCCTTGAGAGGCGCCTGCCCATACCCAACTCAGCGCATGGGCCAGGGCCGGCGCGCCCGCCACAATGGCAACTGCGAAGTTCAATAGCGCCGCATCCACCACGCCAGCAAACGTGTTTTTGACGATGACACCCGTGATGCCACCCTCCACGGCCGCGAGGGCAACTGCCAGCAGACTCCAGGAACGTAGTTCCCTTGGGTAGGTCCCACGCACCATGAAGGGGAGTGGGCTCATGGGACGGCGGGACATGGTCAGCAGGTTGAACACCTTGCCATTCTAGCCCTGTAGCACCCGTACCCGCAGACCGGCTATCCTTGGACCCATGAACCAGACCAAGCTTTTTGCGGCGTTCGTCGTCGCCCCCCTCGCTTTCGTTTCATTTTCCCTCGCCGCCGAGGGCTATCGCGTTCCGGACCAGGCCATCATCAACCTGGTGGATGCACCAGTCACACCTGGGGTGAGTATCAGCCCGGACGGTAGCCGCCTGCTGTTGATGGCGAGACCGGCCGTGCCCACCATCGAGGACATGTCCGCCCCTGAGTTGCGCCTCGCGGGGTTCCGAATCAACCCAGACACGCAAGGCCCGAGCAAGCCAAATTATTTCACCTCGCTGGCGTTGATGCCGTCGCAGGGTGGGGAGGCGGTGACGATTCGTGACCTGCCGCGTGATGCCCGTATCCGTAATGTGAGCTGGTCGCCGGATGGTCAGTTCATCGCCTTCACCAACGACACTTCGCGGATCCAACTGTGGGTGGTGGATGTCCGCCGTGGACGGGCGCGACAGATTTACCGCGGGGCGATTCTCGACACATTCCCGGGCAACCCAATCACTTGGCATCCCAACAGCCGCGAACTTCTGGCCACAGTCCCGCATTTCCGACACGACGCGCCAGTGCGTAGCGCGGTTCCGACCGGGCCGGTGGTGCAGGAAAACCTTGGGCGGCAGGCACCCGGGCGTACCTTCCAGGATCTTTTGCAGGACACGCATGATGAGGCGTTGTTTGACCACCACTTCACGGCAGAAATCCACCGCTTCACCGTGACCGGTGGCGGCTCACGGGCCGTCGGTCCGGGTCTGTACACCTCGGTGTCTTACTCGCCGGATGGCAACTGGATCCTGACGCAGCGCTTGCAGCGCCCGTACTCGTACTTGGTACCGGCTTTCCGTTTCCCGCAGGTCACCGAAGTCTCGGGGTACGGCATGGGGCGCCCACATGTTGTGGTCGAGTCATGCCCCTTGGCTGACCAAATTCCCATCGGTTTTGACGCGGTATCCGCGTGCAAGCGCAGTATCACTTGGCGCAACGACGCACCTGCCACGCTGGTGTGGGCGCAGGCAGCTGACGGTGGCGATCCGCGTCAGGAAGCGGAGGTGCGCGATCGCGTGTTCGCGATGGACGCGCCTTTCCAGAACCAGGTTGAACTGGCGGCACTGGGGCTACGCTACCGCGGGATTCAATGGGGTGATGGCGATTTCGCGATGGTGTACGACGGCTGGTGGAACACCAGACAGATGCGCGCATGGCGTATCCGCCCGGATGCGCCCGGCGAGCAAGTCCTGCTGATGGACCGCTCCACCGAGGACCGCTACAACGACCCAGGCACGCCGGTGACCCGTACCAATGCTGCGGGTTATCCGGTCCTTGCGCGCATGGATGATGGACGCCTGATGATGTTCGGCAACGGTGCCTCGCCGGAAGGCGACAGGCCGTTTGTGGATCTTTGGAATCCTGACAGCGGCGAGAACGAGCGCTTATGGCGGTCGGAGGCGCCGCATTACGAGGCACCTGCAGCGTGGATGGGTGGCATGGAGATTCTGACCACGCGTGAGGCGGTGAACGATCCGCCGAACTTCTATCGTCGACACCTCGGTAGCGGTGAGCTCACCGCACTGACAGCGTTCGAACACCCGACACCGGAATTGGTCGGTGTACAGAAGGAAATGATCCGCTACGAACGCAACGACGGCCTGCCCTTGTCTGGCACGCTATACCTGCCACCCGGCTATGACCGTGAGCGGGATGGTCGCTTGCCGCTGGTGGTATGGGCGTATCCGCGCGAGTTCGTCAGTCTGGATGCAGCAGGACAGGTTCAGGATTCGCCGTATCGCTTCACCCGGCTGTCGTATTGGCGGCCTCAGTTCCTTGTCACCCAGGGTTATGCAGTACTGGATGACGCCACCATGCCGATTGTCGGGTTTGACGGCGTTGAGCCGAACGACACCTTCATCGAGCAGGTGGTGGCTAACGGCCAAGCGGCCGTTGATGCCGTTGTGGAGATGGGGGTAGCAGACCGGGATCGTGCCGCCATCGGTGGTCACTCCTACGGCGCGTTCATGACCGCAAACATCATGGCGCACTCGGATATCTTCCGCGCCGGTGTGGCGCGCTCCGGTGCCTATAACCGCAGTCTCACGCCATTCGGGTTCCAGCGCGAGCAACGAACCGTTTGGGATGACACCGACCTTTATATCCGTATGTCTCCGTTCTTCCACGCGCACAACATCAAGCGGCCGTTGCTGCTGATTCACGGCGCCGAAGACAATAACTCCGGCACTTTCCCGATTCAGAGCGAGCGCTTGTATCAGGCGATACGGGGGCATGGCGGTACTGTGCGACTGGTGATGCTACCCAACGAGAGCCATGGCTACCGTGCGCGTGAGTCCTTGTTGCACATGTTGTGGGAAACCACCACCTGGCTCGACACTTGGGTGAAGAGCGCAGAATGAGTGACACGCATTTCGTTAACGGCCGCTCGATGCAGCCGCCGTTTCCTGATGGTCTGGAGACCGCTGTATTTGCGATGGGGTGTTTCTGGGGAGTGGAGCGCAAGTTCTGGCAACTGCCCGGCGTTTGGGTAACGGCTGCGGGTTACGCTGGCGGCACCACGCCGAACCCGAGCTACCAGCAGGTCTGCACGGGAACAACCGGGCATGCCGAGGTGGTGCTGGTGGTGTTCGACCCTGCCATCATCAGCTACACCGACCTGCTCAAACTGTTCTGGGAGTCACACGACCCGACGCAGGGTATGCGGCAGGGTGGTGATATCGGCACGCAATACCGTTCCGCCATCTACTGGAAGTCCGAATCCCAGCGCGTCGAAGCCGAACGCACGCGGGATGTTTACGCGGCAGAACTCGAATCGGCAGGGTACCCACCCATCACCACGGAAATCACCGAGGCCTCGGCGTTTTACTACGCCGAGGACTACCACCAGCAATACCTCGCAAAGAATCCGGACGGCTATTGCGGCATCGGCGGCACCGGCGTGTCCTGCGCCATCTGAGTTATCACTCCCTGACATTTGTCACTGGCAAGTCCTGACGCCTTGCACTGCCGCAGGGCCGGCTTGTTCTTCAATATTCGGGTCGAATTGAGGAGGGGTGAAGCAATGAACATTGTCGCAGAACTTTCAGGGGTCACTTACCGCTACGGCAAGGTGACGGCCGTCGATGGGCTTAACCTGGCAATTCCGTCTGGCGGGGTCTATGCCTTGCTGGGTGCCAATGGCGCGGGCAAGACCACGACCATCAGCATGTTGCTCGGCCTGTTCGCCCCTTCCGAGGGTGCGATATCGGTGCTGGGGCTGCGCCCGGGGCAGATGAAGGCGCGTCAACCGCATTGATGCTGCGCGTATCGTGCGCCAGAAAGGTTGGTTGTAACTACTCCTCTGCGCGGGGCGGCGGCGGAAACGCCTTGGTCTCGAACTCTGTCCAGTAACGCAGTCGGATGCGCCACCCGATGAAAAGCGCTCCGAGGATGACCAAGGTTCCCGGAATCGGGTTGATCCACAGTATGAGCGGGTCGCTCCCATGCCACAGAGGCAGGGCAATGGCACCGATGGTGACTGAGGTGAAAATCAGACAGAACAGCCGCCAGAAATGACGAACCCCATACCGCCAACTGCGAAACCTACGGCGCATGGATAGCCCAGCGCCGAGACCAATTGCGACACAGGTTACATAGATACTCATTGTCAGTGCCTCGCGTTGATGGCCGAGCCGCGGATTATCGGCGGCCCGGCCATCCAGTTAGTAAATGTCGAAACTAATCCCCGAATCATCACCTACATGAGTCGGAAGCCCGACGAGAAATCCATAGTCGTTCACAGCCCAATAGCCGTAGTTCACTGAGTAGCCCACGAAGTGAATCGCATTGATTACATCTTGTACGGATACACCCTCAGGCGATGTCCTCCGCAGAATTTCCATTGAGCAAACGATGAACTTTGTGCAATCTCTGGGGTTCTCCCAGTCATCAAACCGCGAGACGCTGAGGTTCCCGGGGCAGTTGCTGGGATTTCCATTGCAGAAGCGACGCAAGAAGTCCTCATAATCGACGGGGTTGTCGCGGTAGGTTTGCTCGTAACGCTTGAATGCATCTATGCATTTGGTCATGACGGGTGAGTCGGGAGTCGCATTGCTCATGTAGCTCAGGCCAGCTGTGATAGCGAGGCCAGGGCTCCCTGTGGACACCATGGTCACCGCACCTGCAGTGAAGCTGAGAAGCCCCCTACAGGCCATCTCATGCTGACTGAGATCAGGGTCATCTTCATCCTCAGCAAACGCAGCCCCGGGCACAACCAACGACATCGCTAACAACAGTGCTGCAAGATTCCATAGCCATTTCATAACGGGTCCCTCCGTTAGTGGTTCATCCGTAAAACCGGGTACCCGCAGGAGTAAAGCTAGAAGGCTGCATCGGGAACATCAAGGGAGGTGTGTCCCTTTATTGGAAGGTGGACAGCCACTCCATCACGCGTTGCTCCAGTAGCGCCAGTGGCATGGCGCCCTCAGACAGGACCAGTTCGTGGAAATCGCGGATGTCGAAATCCTCGCCGAGCTGCGCCTGCGCAAGCTCGCGCAACTCCAGAATCTTCATCTGCCCGATTTTAAATGCCAAGGCCTGACCCGGCCATGCGATGTATCGCTCTACCTCGGCTTCGATATCCGCACGACCCATCGAGGTGGTCTCCAACATCTGCTGGATGCCGTCCTCACGCGTCCAACCGTGGAGATGGATGCCTGTATCTATGACCAGCCGGTTGGCGCGCCAGATTTCCGCGGTCAGCTGGCCGAAGTACTGGTAAGGGTCCTCGTACAGCCCCATCTCGTGACCCAGCGTTTCTGCGTACAGCGCCCAGCCCTCGACGAAGCCGGTAGGGCCGCCGAAGCGGCGGAACGCCGGCAACGCCTCGTTCTCCTGCTGCAGCCCTATCTGGAAATGATGCCCGGGGATGGCTTCATGCAGGAACAGGGCGGTCATCGCATAACTCGGCCGCGCACGGCGGTCGTAGGTGTTCACAAAGAACCGACCCGGTCGTGAACCATCCGGCGCAGGGCGGCTGTAATACGCACCTGCCTGTGAGCGTTCTTCGAATTCAGCAATCGGCAGTATTTCGTAAGGC
Source organism: uncultured Gammaproteobacteria bacterium (assembly GCA_964552205.1). Classification (GTDB taxonomy): domain Bacteria; phylum Pseudomonadota; class Gammaproteobacteria; order Natronospirales; family JAIVGZ01; genus JAIVGZ01. Next base: position 7,522 of record CAZKFT010000023.1, on the reverse strand, counting down.
GCTTCGGGTCGGCGGTGGAAAACTGTGTCCACGCGCGACTCGACCACCCCTCGCAGATTCTCATACCCCGCGAGCAACGCCTCGCGCGAGTGAAAGAAGAAACGCTCATCCTCGCGCAGGAACGCAAAGAATTGTTGCAAAGTGCCGGTGAAGCCGACCTCGGCCATCACAACATGCATCTCGTCGAGAATGCGGTCCACTTCGCGCAGGCCGATGTCGTGGATGGTTTCAATATCGAGGTCGGTGGTCGTGTAGAAACGCCCGAGGAAGCGGTACCACGCCTCGCCCTCAGGGAGATCGCGCAGCCCTACAGTGTCGCGCGTTGCCGGCAGGTACTCGTTCTCAAGGAAATCGTGCAGGCGCCGGAACGCAGGCACGATGCGGGTGGCGATGGCTTGCGTGTAATCGGCGCGAATGCGCTCAGCATCCGCCACACTGAAATCAGCTGGCAGGTTCTCGACCGGTCGCCAGAACAAGCTGTCCTCGACCTCCGCGACCAGCTGCGCGTTCAGCTGTGGCAGAGTGCGCTCGATGACCACTCGCGGTTGGACGATGCCTTCTTCCACCCCGATGCGCATGTTGTCGATGGCGATATCCACCCAGCTGTACCAGCCCTCCAGTCGGCGCAGCCAGTTGTCGTAGTCCGCCACTGTGCGGAACGGAATCACGCTGGCGCCGCTACCCTGGTTGATGATGGCGTGGTGCAGACTGAAGAACTGGAACACCGGCATCAGCGTTTGCGCGCGCGACCACCCACTGTCGTGGGCTTCCAGCGCGATGCGTCGCTGGTAGGCGAACATGTCGTAACTCAGACGGTCGGTGGGGGACAGCCGTTCGCGATTGATGCCCTGCAGGCGCTCCAGGAATTCCTGATTCAGCGCGCGGTCCGCGGCCAGGAATTCTGGTGTGAGGGTGACCACGAAGCGGTCGTTGAAGCGGTAATCACCGCGACCAACAGCCCCGTTGGAGTCGAGCTGCGTGCTGGCTTCCGCCCAGTCGGCAAACAGCTGTGCGAGCGGCGCGCCGTAGTCGGTTCGGTCCGGTAGCGGCTGCGTGCAGGACGCCAGAAGTAGCGCAAGGCACGAGACCAGCACGCGGCTCACAGAGACGCCCCTACTTGTTTCTGGAGTAGTGGTCCGCGATGACCTGGGCCACGCAACAGGTGAGCTTCTTGCCCGTCGGGATGTGCAGGAACTCGTTCGGGCCATGCGCGTTCGAATGCGGGCCCAGAACGCCCGTGATCATGAACTGCGCGTCCGGGAACTTCTCACCCAACATGCCCATGAACGGGATGCTGCCACCTTCGCCCATGTACATCGCGCCCGCACCGAAATAGTCCTGCGAGGCCGTCTCCATGGATTTCTCGAGCCAGGAGGCGAGTGCGGGGGCGTTCCAACCGCTGCCGGCCTGCTCGGGTTCGAAGCGCACTCTCGCGTCGTAAGGCGGGCTGGTCTCGAACAACTCCTTCAGAATTTGCGTGGCCTGTTTGGCATTCACAGTTGGCGGCACGCGCAGGGACACCTTCACGGAAGTCTTGGGACGCAAGACATTGCCAGCATTGTCCAGCGAGGGTAGGCCGTCGGCGCCGGTGATTGAAAGTGCCGGGCGCCAGGTGCGGTTCAGCACGAGATCGGCCAAGTCCTCGCTCATGGGGCCTGCGCCATCCACGAAGGGGAACTTGGTGAATACCTGCTCGCCGAGCGTGTCGGCGGCTTTCTTCGCCTGTTCGATGCGCTGTTTCGGGATGGGCGCATGGAGTCCTTCGGGCAGTATCTTGCCGCTCTGTTCATCTTCCAATCGCGACAGCAATTTGCGCACGATGCGGAAGCTGGACGGGACTACGCCGCTGGCATCACCGGAATGCACGCCCTCGGTGAGGATGTCCACATGCAGGTTGCCGCTGGCAATACCGCGCAGCGAGGTGGTGCACCACATTTGGTCGTAGTTTCCGCAGCCGGAATCCAGGCAGACCACCAAGCTTGGGTTGCCGATGCGGTCCGCCAGATGGTCGATGTAGAAGGGCAGGTCGTAAGAACCGGATTCCTCACAGGCCTCGATGATGACCACGCACCGCGCATGGGAAACGGCTTGCTCCTTGAGGATGCGGATGGCCGTGAGTGAAGCGAATGCCGCATAACCGTCGTCTGCGCCTCCGCGACCGTAGAGCTTGTCACCCTTGCGCACGGGCTTCCATGGGCCCAGGTCGTCGGCCCAGCCGGTCATCTCGGGCTGCTTGTCCAGATGGCCATACAACAAGACGCAGTCATCGCCCTCGCCGGGGATTTCCATGTAGATGAGCGGCGTCCGGCCTTCCAGACGGACGACCTCCACCGTGAGGCCGGCAATGTCCTGTGCTCGGCACCACTTTTCTATGAGGGTGACCGCGTCCTCCATATAGCCGTGCTCGGCCCACTTCGGGTCGAAATGCGGCGACTTGTTGGGAATGCGGATGTACTCGATGAGTTCCGGGACGATGGTGTCTTCCCAGACCTGCTCAGACAGCTGTAACGCGGCTTTCTTATCCATGCCGCATTGTATCGCGCTAGGATAGGGGAAGCATCCAAGGAGGTAACCCATGGCTGGACAGCCGGAAAGCGAGAACCTGGCGATATTTTGTGATTTCGAGAATATCGCCCTGGGCGTCGAAGACGCCCGTTACGCCAAATTCGACATCAAACTGGTGCTCGAGCGCCTCTTGCTCAAGGGCAGCATCGTGGTCAAGAAGGCGTACTGCGATTGGGACCGCTACAAGGCGTTCAAGTCGGCCATGCACGAAGCCGCCTTCGAGATGATCGAGATCCCGCACATCCGTCAGTCCGGCAAGAACTCCGCCGACATCCGCATGGTGGTGGACGCGCTCGATCTTTGTTACACCAAACCACATGTGGACACCTTCGTCATTCTTTCGGGTGATTCCGACTTTTCACCCTTGGTCAGCAAGCTGCGCGAGAACAACAAGATCGTCATCGGCTGCGGCGTCAAGAGCTCGACTTCCGACTTGCTCCTCGCGAACTGCGATGAGTTCATCTTTTATGACGACCTAGCGCGGGCCACGCCCTCAAAGCGCAAGACCCGCCGTAAATCCACCAAGAAGAAGACCACTGCCGCGAAAACGGGCGATGACAAGCGCCAGGAAGCTTTCGACCTCGTCGCCGAGACCGTGGAAGCACTGCAGGCAGAGCGCGGCACCGGCGACCGCATCTGGGGATCCATGGTCAAACAGACCCTGAAGCGCCGGCACCCAGGATTCAGCGAGTCGTACTACGGGTTCAAGACCTTCAGCGAATTGCTCGAGGAAGCCGCAGGCGCAGGGCATCTCACCCTGCAACACGATGAAAAATCCGGTGGCTACATCATCCAGTCGGTCATTGATACTTGATGCCTGCACTGGTCGCCCATCGCGGTTATGCCGCGAAGTATCCCGAGAACACGCTTCCTGCTTACCGCGCTGCATTGCAAGCGGGCATACGCTGGTTGGAATGCGATGTGCAGTTGGCGCAAGACCGCGTGCCGGTGTTATTGCACGACGCGACCCTGCAACGCACGGCCAACGACCCGCGCAGCGTGTTTGACCTCGAAGCCACTGAACTGGCGGATGTGAGCGTGCATGAGCCCCTGCGCTTGGGGCACAAGTACATGCCAACGCCGGTGGCAGGGCTGGATGCGTTGGTCGAGATGGTGGCGCGGTACCCGGATGCCACCCTGTTCGTGGAGATTAAGCAGGAAAGTTTGGACCGCTTCGGTCAGGAAGTGGTCATGGGGCAGGTGGCCGAGGCCTGTGAAGTCGCGCCGGACCAATGCGTGATGATTTCCTTCAATGACCGCGTGATTCAGCGCGCGCGCAAGCGCGGGTTCCGCACGGGCTGGGTCATCGCCTCCTGGAATCTGGAAACCAAGAGCATCGCCCGCGACCTGGCGCCTGATTTCCTGTTCACCGATATCCATATCGTTCCCGGCAACGAGCCGCTCTGGACCGGCCCTTGGCACTGGGCCTGTTATGACGCCAAGGATGCGAACACCGCCGTGCGCATGGTCGAGCGGGGTTTCGAACTCATCGAGACCAAGGCCATCGGGGACCTGCTTCTCGACCCGAGGGTGGCAGCCTGGCTGCGGGCCTGACCCCCGACGTCGACCTCTTGGTCGTCGGGGCGGGAATCCACGGCGTCGGCGTCGCACGCGCCGCGGCGACAGCGGGCTTTACGGTTGCCGTGGTCGAACGCACAGCCCCGGCCGCGGGGACTTCCAGTCGCTCGTCCAAACTCATCCACGGTGGATTGCGCTATCTGGAGACTGCGCAGTTCGGGTTGGTACGCGAGTCGCTGCGAGAGCGCAGATATATGCGCACCAACATGCCATCACACGCACACCTGCTCCCCATGCACATCCCCGTTTACCAGCGGATGCGCCGCAGCCCCTGGCAGATTCGCGCGGGCTTGAGCCTGTATTCGCTACTTGCCGGTTTTGAAGCCGATGCACGCTTCGAATCCCTGCCGCAGTCTGTCTGGGCCTCCTTGGACGGCTTGGACACCGCGCAGTTGTCCGCGGTATTCCGCTATCACGAAGTGCAGACCGACGATGCTGCCCTGACCCGCGCGATCCTGGCGGAGGCGGTGGCAAAGGGTGCGCAGGTCCTCATGCCCGCAGAGCTCATCGCTACCGAGTGCAGGGAGGATGGCGTACGGGTATTGGTCAAAATGGAAGGTGGTGAGCGGGAAGTGCGCGCACGGGTCCTGGTGAACGCTGCCGGCCCTTGGGCGCCGCTGGTAGATGGCCTTGTCCGTCCAGGTATCGCGATACCTCCTGTCGAACTCGTGCAGGGCACGCATGTGGAATACGACGGCGCGCTGTCGCAGGGGGCGTTTTATGTCGAGGCCCCGGCGGACGGCAGGGCGGTGTTCGTGTTGCCGTGGCGTGGTCGGACCCTGGTTGGAACCACTGAGACGGCATATCGCGGCGACCCTGCCAATGTTGCACCGCAACCTTCGGAGCGCACCTATCTCCATGACACCTTTGCCCGCCACTTCCCGGCACGGGCGGGCCAGTCACAGGTGGATGCGTGGGCAGGCTTGCGGGTGCTACCTGCCAACAACACCGCGACCAATCGCCGCTCCCGTGAAACGCTGTTGCACGCGGGCCATCCCCGGGTGCTCTCCATCTATGGTGGCAAGCTCACTACCTGGCGCTCGACTGCGGCCAAGGTCATGCAACAACTCGCGCCGGCCTTGGGCCGCGGTTAACATGCAGCCATGGGCCTGATCACGCAGCTGTTCCTCCCGCTGTCACTCGCTTTCATCATGTTCGCCATGGGCCTGACCCTGGTCCCCGACAATTTCCGCCGGGTACTGCTGGAACCCAAGGCGTTTGCCATCGGCGCCGTCAGCCAGATGGTGGTCCTTCCCCTCATCGCTTTCCTGCTGGTCGTGGTGTGGCCCATCGACCCTGTGCTGGCAGTAGGGGTGTTGATTCTTGCCGCCTGCCCGGGAGGCGTGACCTCCAACCTACTCACGCACCTCGTCCGCGGCGATACCGCCTTGTCGATTTCCCTGACGGCGGTGATCAGTCTTGCCAGCGTCATCACCATTCCCGTGATTGTGAACTTCGGCCTGCGTTGGTTCCTGGGAGAGTCGGGCGTGGAGTTGCCGCTAGCGCGCAGCATCATTGGCATCTTCCTCATCACTACCGTGCCGGTGGTCCTCGGCATGCTGGTGCGGGCCAAGTGGACGACAGCGACCATCAGATTCGAGCCCTTTGCCCGGCGCCTGGCGACCACGCTGTTCGTTGTCATTGTTCTCGGCGCCATCCTTGCCCAGCGGGAGCACCTGGTGGAGTTCGCGACCACGGTGGGCCCGATGATGCTGGTGCTCAACCTCATCATGATGGCGGTGGGCTGGTATATGGCGGCGTGGTTCAAGCTTGGGGCGTATCAGGGGAAAGCCATCTCGCTTGAGTGCGGTTTGCAGAACGGAACCATGGCCATCTTCGTGGCGGCGACGCTGCTCGAGAATGAGGTCATGATGATGCCGGGCGCCATCTATGGGCTCTTGATGTTCGTGACCGCAGGCGTCTGGGTTGGGTGGATGTCGCGGCGGGCGCCAGGCGGCTGAACCATGCGTGTCCTTCTCCTGCTATTGGTTATTGGTCTCACGGGTTGCGCCCAGACCGGTGAGCGCATCTTCGAACTCGGCTTGCGTATCGAGCGCGAGCGCGCAGGAGTGGCGGCACGGGTGGTCGAGACTGACGGTTATCAGCTCGCGTATCTCGAGCGCCCGGGCGAAGGCGACACGCTGGTGTTGCTGCATGGATTCGCCTCCGAGAAGGATGCGTGGATTCGGTTCATTCGCTTCATCCCCAAAGAATACCGAGTGCTCGCCTTCGACCTGCCAGGACATGGTGGGAGCAGCAAGCGCGCGAACGAAACCTACGATGTGGATTACATCGTGGCGCGGCTTGCGGAGGCGCTGGATTCGGCGGGCGAAACACGCTTCCACATCGCGGGCAATTCTTTAGGCGGCATGGTCGCGTTGCTGTACGCGCACCAGAACCCGGACCGTGTGGTCTCGCTTGGCCTGTTTGATGCCGCGGGCGTGGACCCTCCGCAGGTCAGCGTGTTCGAGCGCATGCTGGAAGAGGGCGAGAATCCGCTCATCGTGGATTCACGCGAGGACTTCGACCGGCTCATGGCGCTGGTCTTCGAAGACCCGCCATTGATGCCCTGGCCTGTCGGCATGGTGCTGACGCAACGCTATATCGAGCGCGCGGCATTCCACGAAAAGATGTGGCAGGACATCTGGACGCGGCGTCGGGAAGTGACGGGCTTGCTGACCCAAGTGGACCTGCCGGTTTTCATCCTGTGGGGAGAGGAAGACCGGATTCTGGACCCCTCCAGCGTGGAGGTTTTCGTCCGCCGTCTGCCCCGGGCCGAGGTGCACATGATGATGGAGACGGGGCATTCCCCGATGATCGAGCGGCCCTGGCGTAGCGCCGGGCTGTATCGGGACTTCGTCAGGCGTTCAGGTCAGGGATCAAACGGCTCTGGAGACGGGTGATTTGGTCCTTCAGGCGTAGCTTTTCCTTCTTGAACCGGGCCAGCTGGATTTGGTCCACCACCGGCTGTCCCGACAGCGCCCGCAGGGCACAATCGAGGTCGTGGTGCTTGAGTTTTAGCTCCCGAATCTGCTGCCGGAGGCGTTCGCGGTCGGCCTCATCCATGGCCCCATGATGCACCCAGCCCCGGGGCCGCGCCAGATATTTAGTGGTAAATCCTAGGTTTGGGGTCTATACTGCCCAAAGCTGAAGCGTTTGCTTTGCTGGTTTCGCGGAAAAGTTCCAAGCTAGGAAGTGCCTCCGTTCGTTCCCCGCATTGCCCTTCGAGCTACACCGTAAACGTAACGAATGAATAGAGGTATTTTCAAATGGCAACAGGAACCGTCAAGTGGTTTAACGAAGCTAAGGGCTTCGGCTTCATAGCTCCGTCCGACGGTGGCGACGATGTGTTCGTCCACTACTCCGCAATCCAGGGCGC
>CAZKFT010000022.1:28790-32797 GCA_964552205.1 uncultured Gammaproteobacteria bacterium | reverse complement strand
CTCATCATAGTCGCGGTGCAAAGCACCGCTCCTACATTCGCGGCCTGAGGACCGCTCCCACGAGGTGATGCTCAGTCGCCGACGCGGATGACCAGCGCTTCGATGGAATTCGCGGCAAGGCGCCGCCGCACATTGTTGAGATCGCCCAGATCCTGCAGCGGACCGATACGCACGCGATGCCAGGTGTCCGCATCATCAATGGTCACCGTCTGGATGCGCGATTCCACGCCAAGCAGCGCCAACTGCGCACGCAGTCGGTCTGCATCCGCCGCATTACGGAATGAGCCGGCCTGCAGCACATAAGTGCCCGTCTGGCTGACGGCGGCGGTTTCCTGAGGAGGCGTCACCGCGATGTCTTCTTCCGGAATCACCACCTCGTAGTTCGGCAACATGCGATAGAAATCAAAGCGCGTGCGCCGACGGGTGTTCTCGTTCTCCGCGGCCTGGCCATCTTCCGCAGTTTCCGTCGTAGTCGCCGCAGGATCCGCAGGCTCGCTGATGTGGTGAAGGTGCACGCCAGCCGCAAGCGCAACGCCCAGTGTCAGGCCGAGCGCAAGACCGACCCATCCTGAGAAGCCTTGCGAGGGTTGCTTACGCCGCTTACTACCGGCATTTTTGTAGTCGCGTGCCATTACATGCTGTCCGGGGCAGTGACGCCCAACAGGCCCAATCCGTTGCGCAGTACCTGGCGGGTGGCAAGCATCAGGGTCACCCGCGCATCACGCAATGCTGCGTCGTCCACGATGAACTGATGGGCGTTGTACCAGGAGTGGAAATCATTCGCGAGGTCACGGAGAAAATGCGGTAGCTGGTGTGGCGCACGGTTCATGGCAGCCATCTCGACGATTTCCGGATAGCGCGACAGGGCAGTGACCATCGCCTGTTCCTGTGGCTCCACCAGACGGTCCAGGTGTGCGATGCCGCCGTCAAAGTCATGCGACAGACCCTTCTCCTCCAACTGTCGCAGCACGCTCTGGCAACGGGCATGGGCATACTGGATGTAGAACACCGGGTTCTCGTTGCTCTTCGAGCGTGCGAGTTCAAGGTCGAACTCCAGATGCTGGTCGTTGGAACGCATCAGGTAGAAGAAACGAGTCGCGTCGGGGCCTGCTTCCGCAATCAGGTCCTTGAGCGTCACGAAGTTGCCGCTACGCTTACCCATGCGCCCGGACTTCAGCGTCACGAACTGGATCAGCGCGACTTCGAATGCATCACCACGACCCGAGAGCGCCTGGATGGCTGCGCGCACGCGCGCGATGTAACCGTGATGGTCCGCACCCCACACATCGATGAGCAAGTCGTGGCCGCGTTCCAGCTTGTCCAAGTGATAGGCGACATCCGCGGCAAAATAAGTGTGCATGCCGTTCTCGCGAACCAGCACACGGTCCTTCTCGTCGCCAAGTGCCTCGGTCTTCAGCCAGAGCGCGCCGTCCTGTGTGTAGGTGTGGCCGCGTTTGTCGAGTTCTTCCAGCGCATGCTGAATCGCACCACTGGACACGAGCTCACGCTCCGAATACCAGCGGTCGAATCTGACGCTGAAGCTGTCCAGTGTCGCGCGTATGTCCTCCACCTGCGCCGACAAAGCAACATCAAGCAAGCGTCCATAGTCATCACCCAGCAGTTCGCGCGCGCGGCTGATGAATGCATCCAGCTGTGCCTCTGGGTCGTCGTCCCCCGGAATTCCCTCTGAGATGGCAGCGGCGTCCCGCTCGTAACGGTCACCATCGCGAGCGGCCAGGGTCTCGGCAATCCCCACCACATAGTCGCCCGGGTAGCCCTTGGCCGGGAATGGTGTGTCCAGTCCGCGCGTGGCCAAGTACCGCAGCCAGACACTGATGCCGAAAATGTCGGCTTGTCGTCCCGCGTCGTTGATGTAGTACTCGCGCGTGACCTCGAAGCCCGCGGCTTCCATGATGGCCGCCAAGGCGGAGCCATGGGCGGCATTGCGCCCGTGGCCCACATGCAAAGGGCCGGTGGGATTGGCGGAGACAAACTCGATCATGACCTTGTGGCCGGCGCCGGCGTTGCCGCGTCCGTAGGCCTCGCCCTGACTGAGAACATCGCGGATGACCGTGTGCCATGCGCCCGTGGCGAGGAAAAAATTGATGAACCCGGGTCCTGCGATTTCCACCTTGTCGATGAGCGCGGAGGCCGGCAAGGCGGCAATGATGCGCTCGGCGAGTTTTCGCGGCGGTTCGCCAGCCGCTTTTGCCAAGGTGAGCGCCACATTGCTCGCGAAATCCCCGTTCTTGTTGTCCCGCGCGCGCTCAATCAGCGGCCGACCATCGGTGGCGGCCTCTGCGAACACGCCACCCATGGCGGAAAGGGTCTCGACGAGCAGGGATTGGAGAGTCTGTTTCACGGGCCGCAATTCTAACGCATCAGTAGGTATCGCTGGGGTCGACATCAATCGACCAGCGCACCTTGCGAGCACCCGGCAGACCGGCCAGCCGGGGAACGAGTTCGCCCAGGCAACGCTGCAGTGGCGAGCGGGATGGCGCCAGCAACATGGCTTGTGCCCGCCAACGCCCCGCGCGACGCGTCATCGGTGCGGGTACCGGCCCGAGAAACCGGACCCAAGCAGCATGTGCCCCATGCGCGAGCTCGGCGGCTTGCTCCAGGAACGCCATCGGCGCGGCCTCATCGGTTGCCTCTGCACGCAACAAAGCGATATGGCCATAGGGCGGAAGCCCGCTCACCTTGCGCTCAGCGAGTGCCGCCGCCGCAAACGCCGCATAGCCTTCCCTCACCAGCTTCAGCAACAGCGGATGATCAGGGCAGTGGGTCTGGATGAAAACCTCGCCGGGGCGGTCAGCGCGCCCCGCGCGTCCTGCCACCTGCAGAATCAATTGCGCCATTCGCTCGCTCGCACGGAAATCCGCACTGAACAGTCCGCCGTCTGCGTCAACGATGGCGACCAGCGTGACACCCGGGAAATGGTGACCCTTGGCCAACATCTGCGTGCCGACCAGGATGCGGGCATCACCGGACTCCGCGCGTTTCAAAAGCCGATCCAGCTCGCCCTTGCGTCGGGTGGCGTCGCGATCGATGCGCACCATGGGCGCTTCGGGAAACAGCTCGCCGAGCACACGCTCAAGGCGTTCCGTCCCCAGCCCAACCGGATACAAAGCTTCTGAGCCACAGCCCGGACACTTCACCGGGATACCGGACTCGTGCCCGCAATGATGACAACGCAACCGATGGTCCTTTCGGTGCAGCGTCATGCGCGCATCGCAGCGCGAGCAGGCGGAAACCCAGCCGCAGTCGTGGCATTGCAACACCGGTGCATAGCCGCGCCGGTTCAGGAACAACAACACCTGGTTACCTGCGTTCAGGTGTTGTTCCATCCGCAGCTTCAACGCGTGCGACAGCCCTTCTTGCAATGGTTGTTTGCGCAGGTCGATGAGATGCATGTCCGGATGCTCTGCAATCCCTGCCCGTTCCGGGAGATGCAGCGACACATAGCGACGCGACTCCACATTGGCGAGGCTTTCCAATGACGGTGTTGCCGAGCCGAGCAGAATGGGCACATCCAGCACCCGCGCGCGCCATACAGCGAGGTCACGGGCGTTGTAGCGGAAGCCTTCCTGCTGTTTGAAGGAGGGATCATGTTCTTCGTCCACGACCACCAGCCCAGCGTTGGCCAGTGGCGTGAACACCGCAGAGCGTGTGCCGACGATGATGGATGCCATCCCGCGTTGGGCGCGCAACCATGCATCCGCACGCTCGCCATCGTTGAGTCCGGAGTGCAGTACCGCCAGGCGGGTATCGAAGCGCGCCTCGAAGCGCGCGATGAGCTGTGGGGTCAGTGCGATTTCCGGTACCAGCACCAAAGCCTGTTTGCCTGCTTCCAGCGTGGACTCGATGGCGCGCAGATACACCTCGGTCTTGCCGCTACCGGTGACGCCGTCCAACAGGAATGCACCGAAGCCTTTCTGGGTAGTGATGGTGGTGACGGCGTTTTGCTGGCCCTCATTTAATACCAAAGGATCATTCTGTAGGCGCGG
>CAZKFT010000022.1:10002-28690 GCA_964552205.1 uncultured Gammaproteobacteria bacterium | reverse complement strand
CCCTTCTCAGCAAGCGCCCGCAGGACTGCCAGCACCGACTTTCCGTCCTGCTCCAATTGCGGCCGCGTGAGACCGTCGGGGTGTGCCTGCAGTCGGACCAGCAGGGCGGCTTGCTTGGGTGCGCGCTTGAGCGTAGCCGCATCCGTGGACAGTCCTTCTTCCGTCGCAAACCAGACTTCCGGCAGCCGGACCTCAGCACTCCCGCCTTCGCGCAATGCCACCGGGAGCATCGTCGCGAGCACTTCACCGATAGGGTGGTGGTAGTAGGCCGATGCCCAATCGGCAAGCTTCAGCAGTTCCTCAGGCAGGAGCGGGAGTTCATCCAGCCGCGCGATGGCATGCTTGAGTTTGTCCTTCGGCACCTCGGTGGTGTCGGCGACGCCAGCGAGCAGGCCGACGACCTTGCCGCGCCCGAACGGAATCCGCATCCGCATGCCTGCACGGAACGGGCCATCGTCACCGATGGGTGGCAGGTAATCGAATAGCTGCGAGAGCGGACTCGGGACCGCAATTTTGAGGATGGTCTGCACGTGGCCAATCTACCACCAAAAAAAGCCTCTCGCGGAGACGCCGCGTCTCGGCGGCTCTGCGAGAACAATCCTTTTAGCTGGCTTTGACGGCAGCAACGAGTCGCGCCGCAGCCTCCTGGCCGTCGCCGTACAACATGCGGCAGTTATCCAGGAAGAAGAGCTCATTCTCGATGCCAGAGAAGCCGGTGCCCTTGCCGCGCTTGATGACAATGACCTGCGCCGCCTTGTCCGAGTCCAGAATGGGCATGCCAAAGATCGGACTCGCCGGATTGTTGCGCGCCGCCGGATTCACGACATCGTTCGCGCCGATCACCAACGCGACATCCGCGCTCGCGAACTCGGAATTGATTTCTTCAAGATCGAAAATGAGGTCGTAGGGGACGCCGGCCTCGGCCAGCAACACATTCATGTGGCCCGGCATGCGACCAGCGACCGGGTGAATGGCGAACTTCACCTGTACACCGCGTTGCGTGAGCTGTTGTGTGAGCTCCCACACCTTGTGCTGCGCCTGCGCCACGGCCATGCCGTAGCCCGGGATGATGATGACCTTCTTGGCGTACGCCATCGAGACGCCGGCATCCCCGGCTTCGATCTCCTTCATCGTGCCCGAAGCTGCACCGGTATCGGTGCCACCGGTATCACCGAAGCCTGAGAACAGCACATTCGCCAGCGAGCGGTTCATGGCCTTCGCCATCAACTGCGTCAGTAGCGTGCCGGCCGCGCCCACCACCGTACCCGCGATGATCATCGCGGCATTGCCGATAACGAAGCCCTCGAAGGCCACCGCCAGACCGGTGAGTGCGTTGTACAGGGAAATCACCACCGGCATGTCCGCGCCACCGATAGGAATGGTGATGGTGACACCGAGCACGAGAGATGCGATGAAGAACATTGACACCATCAGGTGTGAGTCGTTGCCCATGACAATCGCAGCGCCTAGTACCACGATGCCGAGACCGAGCAGGGCATTGAAGATATGCTGCCCAGGCAGGCGGATGGACTTGTTCAACCAGCCCTGCAATTTGGCGAAGGCGATGAGCGATCCGGAGAACGCGATCGAACCGATGACGCCGCCGAGCACAGCCAGCACCATGAATGCCAGTGAGTGCTCTCCGCCTTTGAACAGCTCCACAGCAGCGATAGCCGCCGCCGCGCCGCCGCCCATGCCGTTGTAAAGCGCAATCATCTGTGGCATCGCGGTCATCTGCACGCGCTTGCCAGTCACCCAAGCCAGGCCGCCACCGATGGCAATGGCGATGATGATGAGCAGGTAGTTGCTCATGCCCGGGTACATGAAGGTGACCAGTGTGGCGAGTACCATCGCCGCGCCTGCCCAGACGATACCGTCGCGGGCGGTCTTCGGTGAGCTCATGCGCTTCAGGCCGATGATGAACAGGGCCGCTGCGATGAAGTAGGACGCCTCGACCAGCCAGAGTGCATCAACCATGCTTCTTCTCCTCGCGGCTGGACTTGAACATCTCCAACATTCGTTCGGTCACCACCCACCCGCCAACAGCGTTACCCGCTGCAAGCACGGTGCCGATGAAACCGATGGACAGTTCGAGCGGTGTTTCCGCGTGGCCGAGCGCGACCATGGCACCGACGAGGACGATGCCGTGGATGAAGTTCGACCCGGACATCAATGGTGTGTGCAGGATGACCGGAACCCGCGCGATGACCTCGTAGCCGGTGAAGGCCGCGAGCAGGAAGATGTACAGCGCAATGAAGCCAGTGATCTCGACCATTATTTCGCCCCCGCGTAACGGACTTCGCCGTCATGTACCAGCACGGCCGTTTTGTAGATCTCATCATCCCAGTCAATCTTGATGCCGTCTTCACCGAACCAGGGTGAGACGAAGTTCACCAGATTGCGGGCGTACATCTCGGATGCGTGCGCGGCCAGACGGGAAGGCAGGTTGAGTGGTCCTGCAATGAGCACGCCATGATGATCATTTTCCTCACCCGGGCGAGTGAGTTCGCAGTTGCCGCCGGATTCTGCAGCCAAGTCGACGATGACACTCCCGGGTCGCATGGCAGACACCATCTGTGCCGAAACGATACGGGGTGCAGGTTTACCGGGGATTGCCGCGGTACATATCACCATGTCGGCTGCGGCAACATGTTCGGAGAGGATGCGTTGCTGTTCCGCTTTCTCCTCCTCGGTCAGTTCGCGGGCATATCCGCCACTCCCTTCGGCCTGGATGGGGATGTCCACAAAGCGTGCACCCAGCGACAAAACCTGCTCGCGCGCCGCCGCCCGGACATCGTAGGCCTCGACCACGGCGCCAAGTCGGCGGGCGGTCGCAATGGCCTGGAGACCAGCAACACCTGCGCCGATGACCAGAACCTTGGCTGGACGGATGGTCCCGGCCGCGGTGGTCAGCATGGGCAGGAATCGCGGAATCAGGTTGGCGCCAATCAGGACGGCCGAATAGCCTGCCGCCGCTGCCTGGGAGGACAGTGCGTCCATGGCCTGCGCCCGTGAGATGCGGGGCACCAGTTCCATGGCAAACGCCGTAACCCCTTGCGCGGCAAGGGCTTGCGCCAATTCCTTGGACTTGTGGGGGGCCATGAAGCCCGCCAGCACAGCGCCGCGTTTCATGCCGGCAATGCGCTCGGCGGAGGGCGGCTGTACACAGAGGATGAGGTCGGCGTCCTTGAACGCGTCGTCGCCATCGGCGAACGAACAGTCCTCGAAACTCCTGTCCGGCAGCCCGGCGGCATCACCGGCACCTCGTTCCAAAACCACTTCCGCACCGAGTGCGGTGTACTTCTGGACCAGTTGGGGAACAAGGGCGAGTCGTCTTTCACCCTTGGCGGTTTCGCGTAGCACGGCAATAGTGGCTTTCATGGTGACCCCATCTTATTGCAACTTGTCATGATTTTCTGGCATAACCATTCGAATGAACACCCTTGGCCAACAAATCCTCCGGACGGATGCCGCCGGCATGCCGCTGGAGTGGATTGATTATCAGGATGCCGCCCGCCTGGCGCACCTGGGTCAGGTCGCCTATACCCTCGGAACGGTGCTGTTCACGCTGCATGGTGGGGTGAACGCCCGGTCAGGTCGCCAGAGTGTGATCGAGGTCAACAGCATCATCGCCACCTGGGGAGAGACGCAGGGGCTGGCGGGGCGGCGTGCACACTGGACCCCGCCCCTGAACAATCCGACCTTGTTCCGTCGCGATGCGCACCTCTGCATGTACTGCGGGAATCATTACCACGATTGGGAACTGTCGCGCGACCACATCACGCCGCTATCGCAGGGTGGTGAGGACAGCTGGACGAATGTGGTGGCAGCGTGCAAGCGCTGCAATCATCACAAGGCCGGGCGCACGCCGGAGCAGGCGGCGATGCAACTTCTCGCTGTGCCGTTCAAGCCGACGCACGCGGAGTACATCTACCTCAAGGGGCGGCGCGTCCTCGCCGACCAGATGGAATTCCTGCGCGCACACTTCCCGCGCTCTAGTCCCCTACGTACGCGGGCCCACTTCCCCGCCTAACGCTCCATGCTCACGCGGCGGAAGCCGCGCGGTACGCTGAACAGGGAATCCTGTAGCGGTGCGTGTTCAATCTTGCTCAAGCGCTGCAGATCGGAGCCATCCGGTTGGCTGGCCTCGACTGGCAAGCCTTCCGTCGGCATCACCTCGATGGAGCTCGCGCCCTGCGGCAGCATTCCCGACAGGAACTCCGACAGCGAGTCGAACATACCGATGATGGTTTCCCATTCCGCGTCGGAGACTCCGAGTTCGCTGTGTTTCACGACACAGGCGAGCGTAGTCACTTCATCATTGACCACATAGCGGTAAACATCGCACCGGCGGCCTTCCACCGTACGCGATTGGCCGGTTGAGACAGATTGCGCCCGCACGCGGACCTGCATGTCGCCCATGCCCATGGTGGATGGGTCTATGCCTTGGCGTCGCATCATCTCGAAAGCCTGCTCCATCTGCTGGCGCATACGCTGGGCAGTCGCGCGGTCGAGCACGGTGTACTGCCGTTCGGAAAGTTCGAGAATGGTGATTTCGCTTTTGCTCGCGTCATACAGCATGGCGTTGGCATCCGCGTGAGTCTCCAGACGCATGCGCTGGCCTTTCACAAACATGGTGAAAAGATGCGCGCCTTCCTCATCCTGATACTGCAGCGTGAGGTCGGCATGGGCTGGCGAAGCCAGTGCCAGCGCGAACAGCACAAAAATCATGATTCTCATGGCCCACTCCTGTGGTTAGACTGGCTCACATGCTCTACCTGATAGATGCCAGTGTTTACATTTTCCGGGCGTATTTTTCCATCCCGGAATCCATGACCGGTCCCGATGGGCGGCCTATCAACGCATTGTACGGCTACGCGCGGTTCCTGACCGAATTCATGGAACGGGCGGCCCCGGAACACATCGCCATTGCTTTTGACGAAAGTCTCACCACTTCGTTCCGCAACGAAATCTATCCGCCGTACAAAGCCAACCGCGAGTTGCCGCCGCCGGAGCTGGAGGCGCAATTGAAATGGTGCCGCCAGTTTTCCGAAGCGCTCGGCCTGAAGTGCTTTGCCAGTCCCGTGTGGGAGGCCGATGATCTGATCGGGACGCTGGCAGCGCGTGCACAAGCGGCGCGCACACCGGTCACCGTTGTGACACGCGACAAAGACCTGACTCAACTCATCAGTGAACGCGATCGCTGGTGGGACTACGCCGGTGACCGGCTGCTCGACCGCGACGCCATCCTGCAGGAATTCGGCGTATGGCCGGAACAGGTTGCCGACATGCTGGCACTGGCCGGTGACAGCGTGGACAACATTCCCGGCGTGAAGGGCGTTGGGCAGAAATCCGCCGCGGCGCTGCTGGCGCATTTCGGCGACCTCGACACCTTGTATGAGAAAGTCGAACAGGTGCCCTTCCTGAGCATCCGCGGCGCGGCCAGTCTTGCGAAGAAACTGGAAGCAGGCAGGGCAGACGCATTCCTTGCCCGCAAGCTGACCACCATTGTTCGCGATGCCGACCTCGGCGAGCATGACTTGCGCTGGCAAGGCCCGGATCGCGCCGCACTCGAAGCCTTCATGGAAGAGACCGGCCTACCGCGCGGCGTCCGCACCTCAGCCCTCGCCCTTCAATAACTCTGGGGTCAGACCCCAAACATCGTTTGAAACACCTTGGGGTCAGACCCCAACGTCAGGGTTTTGGCTTAGCAAGGACGAGCATCGCCAGCCCTTCCGGGGATTCCAGCGACAGCGCGTCTCCTGCAAGGCTATTCGAACAGCGTTTGGGGTCTGACCCCAAGGTCAGGTGGTGGGTGAGGGTGCGGGTGGTGGCTTCCATGTCGGGGCTGTGGAAGACGAGTGTGGGTTTGCGCAATGCGCGGTCTTCTTTCAAGCGAAGCGTCAGAGGGCCACTGGCGAGCAGCGCCGTGTCGGGCTGTTCCTCGTCGTACTCAATGACAGCCAAGCCGAGGCGCGCCCAGAAAGGGAGGGCCTCATCCATGTGGCGCACTGGAAGCATGAACGACTCAAGCACACCCAATGTGGTGAAGCTCTCCTCCTCAAAAGCGGGCGTGTTGCTGGTGCGCGATTCCAGCAGCGTGATCATCTGCCCATCCGGGCTCAGAAAGCCGGCCTCGTTGAAGTGGTCATCGCCGGTTTTCGCAAACTCGAACTCGATGCCGAGATTCCGGATGGCGGGTAGGTGAGAAGCCAGATCGCTGCGTACAAAGGTCAGCGCAGGGGAGTGGTCGAATCGATATTTGTGCAGGCCGATGATGGCGCGCCCATCGGAGAGCACGGCATAGGGGTGCTGCCAGACATCGTTGGTGGTGACCTGACGGAAGCCGAGTCGCTCCCAGAATTCGATGGACTCGAGGATGTCCGGGGCGTGCAGACTTATTTCAAGAAAGCGACCGATCAACCCAGCCAGCTCCCCATGTGCTCTTGGGCCAGTTCGTGCAACAGGGCGATGTGGTCCTTGCGCACATTCAAAGCCGGAATGTAGCGCAGTTCTTTTCCGCCCGACTCAAGATAGAGGTCGCGGTTCTGCATCGCGATTTCTTCCAGCGTCTCCAGGCAATCCGCCGAGAATCCCGGGCAGATGACATCTACCGCGCCAACACCACTCGCGCCCCAGGCCTCCAGTGTCTTGTCGGCGTAAGGTTGCAACCACTCTTCCTTACCAAAGCGTGATTGGAAAGCAATCTGCCACTCGCCCTCCTTGAGTTGCAACGCCTCGGAGAGAAGTCGCGCGGTCTTCTGGCACTCGCAGTGATAAGGGTCGCCTTCCAGCAGGTAGCGCTTGGGCACTCCATGAAAAGACATCAGCAAACGGTCGCCGCGTCCCTGTGTCTCCCAATGCTCTCGCACCGAAGCTGCCAGTGCAGCGATGTAGCCGTCGCGGTCGTGGTAGTGATTCATGACGCGCAGCTCGGGCACCCAGCGCCAAGCCTTATAAGTCGCAGCCACCGCATCGAACACTGACGCGGTGGTCGAGCAGGAGTACTGCGGGTAGGCGGGGAGGATGAAGACGCGGTTCGCGCCCGCCAAGGCCAATTCACGCAGGCCATCTGCAATCGACGGTTTACCGTAACGCATGGCCATGACCACTTTGACGCGACCCGGATGAGACGCATCGAACAACTGTTGCAGCGCACTCGCCTGGTCCTCGGAGATGGATCGCAGCGGCGAACCACGATCGGTCCAGACCTGACCGTAGGCGTGCGCGACCTTGGATGGGCGGAACGGCAGGATGAACCCGTTCAGCACCAACCACCAGATCGGTCGTGGGACATCCACCACCCGAGGGTCCCAAAGGAATTCCCGCAGGTACCGTCGCACGGCCGAAGCAGTCGGTGCGTCGGGTGTTCCTAGGTTACAGAAAAGCACGCCGGCGATAGCCGGCGTGCCATGGACATACTTGGAAGAGGGATCAGTCTTCACGACCCCTCATCAGCTCGTCCAGCTTGCGAGCCTCGTGCTGCTCGGCATCCATCTCACCGCTCTTCAAGCGGCGCATGTAGTCGTGGTACACGCGCATGGCCTGATAGCCGAAGAACAACATGATCGGCACGTTGGCAAACAACATCACGCCCGTTCCGAAGCCGGTGAGGTTGTCGAGTTCGGTATCGGTGGTGAGGAAGCCCGCAGTCGCGACGATAATCAGGGCGCAGTAGACCAACTTGTAAGGCACAAGCGATCTCTCGCCTGCCAAGTAAATCATGCCCTGCTCACCGTAGTAGCTCCACGAAATCATCGTGGAGACCGCGAACAACCATGCTGCGATGGTCACCAACCACATGCCCAGCCCCGGAATGGCTTCGTCGAACGCCTTCGCGGTGAGGGTGGCGCCGTTGTAGGTGACATAAATACCGGGCTCCGCCAACTCCGGTGCTGACTCCGCGGAATGGGTGCCCCACTCAATCATGAACAGGCGGCCATCCTGACGGACCACACCCTCAAGGCGATGCAGACGATTGCCTGTAATCTCGTTTGCTGTGGATGCCAGAACCACGAATACCTGATCGCCATTACGCCAGACGGCATCGGTACGTTCCGGTGCCGTCGCCGACTCGAGCGTCCAGGTGTTCTCCGCTACCTGCACGATGGGTGGTGCGTACTCGAGGTAAGTTGCCTCCGCACTGCGCTGCCAGATGCCCGAGGTCAGGATGACCAGAGCGGTGACGGTGCACACCACGATGGTGTCGATGAACGGCTCGAGGCCGGCGAGGATGCCGATGCGGGCAGGCTCGTCGGTCTTGGCCGCAGACATCGCGATTGGCGCCGAGCCCTGTCCGGCTTCGTTCGAGAACAACGCCCGCTTCATGCCCCACAGGAATGCATACCCAGCGGTACCGCCCAGGAAGGCATCTTGTGCATCAATCGGGTTGAACGCGGCATACACGATGAGCTTCAGCATCGCCGGAATCATGTCGATGTTGATGATCAGCACGGTCAAGCCGGCAATCAGGTACATCACACACATGAAGGGCACCAGCTTGCCCGCGACCTGACCGATGCGCTTCACGCCGCCGATGATGACCATGCCAACGATGGTGGCCAGGACGATGCCGGTGGCGATGGACGGTACACCGAAGTATTCCTGGGTGATGTTGCCGACGTTCCAGGCCTGGAACATATTGCCGCCAGTGATGGCGGAGATGAGCAGCGTGATACAGAAGATGCCGCCGATGACCTTGCCGAGTGTCGCCCACTCCGGTTTCATGGCCGCGATGCCCTTGGAGACGACATACATCGGGCCGCCGTGCGGCTCGCCCTTGTCGTCAATGTTGCGGTACATGATGGACAGCGTGACCTCAGTGGTCTTGATGGCCATGCCGACAAAGCCCACCACCCACATCCAGAACACCGCGCCCGGGCCGCCCAAGGCGATGGCGAGTGCGACGCCGCCGATATTGCCCAAGCCCACGGTCGCAGACAGTGCCATGGACAAGGCCTGGAACTGGTTGACTGCGCCTGGGTCAGATGCATCGCTGTACTTGCCACGCAGCACCGAGGTGCCGTGGGTAAGCGCACGATACTGGGAGAATCCGCTCCAGAATGTGAACAACACACCCGTGCCCAGCAGGATGATCAGCACATAGTCATGCCAGAGGATGCTGTTGGCGAATTCGAGCCAAGCGTTGACGCGTTCCAGAAAACTCATTGGTTATTCACTCCTTCTACGATTGCAGTGACGCCCATGCCGCCACCTGTACACACGGAGACCAGTACCCGGCCTCCGCCACGGTTCTGTAAAAGTTGCGCAGCATTCGCGAGCACCCGCGCGCCAGTGGCGCCGAACGGGTGACCCAGCGCGACGCTACCGCCCTTCACATTGAGTTTGTTGCGGTCGATGGAGCCCAGGGGCCCATCCAGCCCAAGTCGCTCCCGGCAGAACTCCGGAGATTCCCAAGCCTTCAGCGTACACAACACCTGCGCCGCGAATGCTTCATGGATCTCGTAGTAGTCGAAGTCCTGCAGGGTCAGTCCCGCGCGCGCCAGCATGCGCGGAACGGCATACGCAGGTGCCATCAACAGCCCTTCGCGCTTGCCGACAAAATCCACTGCGGCCACTTCGCCGTGAGCGAGAAAGGCCATGGGCTCGAATCCGTGCACGCGTGCCCAGTCCTCGCTGGCGAGCAACACAGTCGCTGCGCCGTCTGTCAGGGGTGTGCTGTTGCCTGCCGTGAGCGTGCCCGCCGCGCTACGATCGAACGCCGGACGCAGTTTGGAAAGCTTCTCAAGCGTGGTGTCACCGCGGATGAACTCATCGCGCTTCGCGGTCATGAACGGCACCACCAAGCTGTCGTAAAAACCGTCGTCCCACGCCGCCGCCGCCTTCTGGTGGCTGGCCAGCGCCAACGCATCCTGCTCGCCCTGCGTGAGCTTCCATTCCTTGGCCATCAGCTCGCAGTGCTCGCCCATGCTCAGACCGGTACGCGGCTCGACCACGCCCGGTGCTTGCGGCACCAGATGCCTGGGTCGCAGCTGCAACCAGGGCTTCAGGCGCGCGCCAAATGTCTTGGCGGCATGACTTTGCTTGAGTATGTGCGCGAAACCATCGGTATGAACGATGGGCGCATCGCTGATGGAATCCGACCCACCCGCGATGCCGACCTCAATGTCACCGACCGCGATGCGATGCGCGATCTGCAGCGCGGCTTCCAGGCTGGTGCCACAGGCGCGCTGCAGGTCGTAAGCGGGCGTCTCGGGGGCGAGGCCCGATCCGAGCACGGCTTCGCGCGCCAGGTTCCAGTCGCGCGAGTGTTTGATGACCGCGCCCAGCGCGACATCCCCGACCCGCTGCCCTGCAAGTCCATAGCGTTGAACCAGCGCGGAAAGCGCCCCGGTCAGCATATCGAGATTCCCGACGCGGGCGTAATGGCTCCCGGCGCGGCAGAAAGGAATTCGGGTGGCACCGATGACGGCGACCCGGCGGATGGGCTTGCTCATGCGCTAAAGCTATATCATCAGGTAGTGCAAACGCCAGTTTCCCGCATCAAGGCCGCCATTCCAGAGGCCCGGGCCATCGCCGCCCTGGGTGGCCCACTCGTGGTCAACAACCTGGTGCAAATCGGCATGCAGGTCACCGATACCATCATGGCCGGCCGACTCGGTGCCACCGATCTGGCGGCCGTTGCAGTTGGCGGTGCGGTACTGATGCCTATCTGGGTGTTCGGACTCGGCGTCATGATGGCGCTTACCCCGACCGTGGCGCACCTGTTCGGTGCGGGCAAGCATGCCGACATTGGCAGTTGGGTGCGACAAGGTTTGTGGCTGGCCGTCTTCATGACCATCCCGACCATGCTGGCCCTGTTCAGCGCCAGCACCGTCTTCGGGTGGTTCGATGTGGACGCCTCGGTGGTTCCGGTCTCGCAGGGCTATCTCAATGCCATCGCGTTCGGCCTGCCAGCCGCTTTTGCCTACCTTGCCCTGCGGTTCTTCAGTGAGGGTACTTCCTATACCCGCCCGATGATGTACATCTCCATGGTGGCCTTGCCCTTGAACATCTTCGGGAACTGGGTGTTCATGTATGGCGGTCTCGGTGCCCCCGCCATGGGCGCTGTCGGCTGCGGGGTGGCCACCGCCATCGTGATGTGGGCGATGCTCGGGATGATGGTGTGGGTGGTCAAGAATCGCAGGCACTACACACGCTTCGACGCGCTGGCGAGAGTGGAGCGGCCAGACTGGAGGGCCCAGCGTGAACTGCTGTGGCTCGGCATCCCTATTGGCATCACCATCTTCATGGAGGGCTCGCTGTTCGGAGCAACGGCATTGTTGATGGGGCGTCTGGGGGCCGAGGTGGTCGCTGGCCACCAGATCGCGGTGAATTTCGCCTCGGTGATGTTCATGATTCCGATGGGTCTGTCTTTCGCCATCTCCGTACGCATCGGTCAGGCGCTCGGCCGCGGAGATCCTGTAGCGGCCCGGCATTCCGCGAAGGTGGGCATCGCCCTGTGTGCTGCCATCATGGTGCTCTCGGCGGTGAACATGCTGTTGTTCCGCCACCAGATCACCGGCTTCTACACCCAGGATGCCGCGGTGCTCGCCATTGCCTCGGGGCTGATCATGCTGGCTGCTGTGTTCCAGCTCTCGGACGGCGTGCAGGTGGCCGCCGCCGGGGTACTGCGCGGCTACAAGGACACGCGCGCCACCATGGTCATCACCACGATTGCCTACTGGGCGGTGGGATTCCCGCTGGCCTACTGGCTGGGCATTCATCTCGGCTACGGCGCAAAAGCCATCTGGGTCGGACTGATTGCCGGTCTTTCCGTGGCTGCCGTGCTGCTGTACTGGCGTTTCCATCGCCTCACGTACAATACCCGCCATGCTTGAGTGGACGGAGTACATCAAGATTCTTGTCGCGATCCTCGTGATCGTGAATCCCTTGGGCGCAGTGCCGTTCTATATCAGCCTGACCACCAACATGAGCTTGGTCGAACGGCGGAAGATTCCGAATACGACCGCCTTGTCGATAGCCATCGTGCTCGTGGTATCCGCAATCCTGGGCGAGACATTGCTGCGTTTCTTCGGCATCTCCATCGACTCCTTCCGTGTCGGCGGTGGCATCCTGCTCATGTTGATGGCCATGTCCATGATGCAGGCGAAACAAAGCCGCAGTCGGCAGACGCCCGAGGAAGCCATCGAGGCAGAGGAAAAGGAAAGCATCGCGGTGGTGCCACTCGCCATTCCGTTGTTGGCGGGACCCGGCGCCATCTCCACCGTCATCATTTACGCATCACAGTCCAACAACCCGTTGCACTACCTGCTTATCATGGCGAGTGGCATCGTCGTGGCTGCCACCGTCTGGATGGCCTTGCAGTCTGCGGAACGCGTGGCGGCATTGCTCGGCCGTACCGGTATCAACATTGCGATGCGTCTGATGGGCATCCTGCTCGCGGCTATTGCCATCGAGTTCATCGCCAGCGGCGCACGCGGTCTGCTACCCGGATTGTCCGGCTGAGATGAAAAAGTTCGTCTACACCGATCCGACTCCCGGTGTGTGCGACAACTGCGGCGCTTCACTGCATGGCGAGTACTGTCACCTATGCGGGCAGCAGGATAAGACCTATATCCGTAACGTTTTCTCGCTCCTGCACGAGTTTCTCCAGGAGTTCAGCAGCTGGGATTCGCGGCTCGTGAAAACACTGGTGCCGCTGTTGTTCAAACCCGGCTTTCTGTCCATGGAGTATGTCGCGGGACGACGTGCACGCTATGTGCCACCTATCCGCCTGTACCTGTTCATCTCGCTGCTGTTCTTCCTGATTGTCGCCATGGTGGCAAAGGTCGACACCACGCAATGGCGCCAGTCCATCGCACAGTCGGAACCGGCCGAGCAGATCGCCGATCCGGTGGATGCGGAGCCGGCCACGCCATCGCCGAACGAAGGCGTAGGCATTCACGTGGAGACCAGTCCGGAAGCCCGCAGACGACCGTTGTCCGAGCGCGTCAATGTGAATCTCCCGTTCCTGACGGATGAGACCAACGCCGAGGTCCACCGTCGCGTGGTCCGATCGATGGAAAATCCTGAGTTATTCCTGCAGCAGGCAAGGCAGCTGGCGCCGCCGATGATGTTCCTGCTGTTGCCGGTCTTCGCCTTCCTGCTGAAAATCCTCTACCTGTTCGCCAAGCGGTACTACACCGAGCACCTGACACTCGCACTGCACACCCATTCGTTCCTGTTCGCGAGTTTCCTGCTGCTCATGATGTTCTCAGCGATTGGGAACGCGTACACGGGGTGGGTCGAAGCCTTGGCAGGATGGCTGACCGTCGGCCTCTGGGTGTGGATGCCGCTCTACCTGTACATCGCACAGAAGCGCTTCTACAGCCAGGGCTGGATACTCACCACCATCAAGTACTTCCTGACCAGCACCGTGTACATGTTCATGATCTTCTTCGGGGCCGCTGGCCTGGTGATAATCAGCGCACTTACCGCGTAAAATCAAGCACTTGGAAATTCCGCGGCGACAGGAATATACTTTTCCCGTGGAGGTGACTCATGAAACTTCTCGCACTTCTAGCTGCTGTAACCCTGCTGGCCGCTTGCGCTGCAACGCCCAGCAGCACGCCTGTCAACACACCGAAGATTGACGCCCAGAAAGTGGCCGCGGTCGAATCGGTGGCGAAGCGGGCTGGTGTTCATGTGATCTGGGTGAATCCGCCGCGGGTAGAAGAGTCCCGCTAACGGCAGACCTGATTACGACCATTTTCCTTGGCGCGGTACAGGGCCTTGTCCGCCGCGCTCATGACCTCTTGCGGTGTATCAAATCGTTCGGCATCGGCCACACCGATGCTCACCGTGATGTTCAAGCTTTGTGGCCTGTCCGATTGGCGGTCACGCCGCCGCAGAATGAAGGTGTCCTCCTCGATGTCCTTGCGTAGCGCCCCGAGGGCAGCCAGCGTGTCGCGCACACGTTTGTCCGGGAACACGACGGTGAACTCCTCGCCGCCGTAGCGATAGGCCTTACCGCCACCGCCAACTTCAGCGAGATGAGCCGCGACCATGCGCAACACCTCGTCGCCGGCATCATGCCCCCAGGTGTCGTTGAAGCCCTTGAAGTGGTCCACATCCACCATCGCGATGGCATAGGGCTCGTGCAAGCGTGCGAGTTGGTCCTCGAGTGCGCGTCGACCGGGTAGTCCTGTGAGTTCATCCAGAAATGCCATGCGCCAGGAAGTCTGCACCAGCGCAAGCAGGAAAATGAGTCCGGCCGCACCCAGGAACATCGGTGACCACGGCGCCTCGAAGCCGCTGTAGAGGGCGAGGACCACGGCAATAGTTGCGCCGAAGAATCCTGCCCGCTCGGGCGTGGGCTCCAACACGGTCCGGCCGTGCAGCAGCAGCAGCGCGAGCAACATCAGCAGGATGGCGGGTGGCCCGATCGCCACAGCTTTCGTCAAGGCGCTCGAGAACAAGGGCATGGTCAACAACCATTCCAGTTTGCTGCTGCCGGAGCTGACCAGGATGGCGACGAACACGCACTGCAGGAAGATGAAAAGGAAGCGCGTGGTGCCCGCGCGCGAAAACACCCCGCGTTCGCGAATCAGCGCGAACAGGATGAGGTTGAGTGGAAGGAGAACAGAGACAGCGTGAAACATTCCGTCATTTTTGGGGTACTGCGAAAGCCCCCAAATGGCGATCAGCAGACTGAACAGCGAAAAGAAGGCGCGGCTTCGATTGAAATGCAAGGCAGCGGCAAGTGCGGTCCCGATCAGTACGTACGGGACCCAATCCAGCAACATCATGATCTCGGCGTTGAAATACTCGGTCCACACCAATGACACCGCTGTGAGCGACAGCACCAACAAGGCCGGCGCGAAAGCCTGCAACACCTTGCGCCACAGCAGATAGGGAATCGGGTCGGTTGTACGTGCCACTTCAGATCTTTGTCAGTTGTCGGTCATGCCAACGAGAGAGGGTAAGTAGCGCGATGCTTGCGCCAATCAGGGCGCAGAACATGTCCCACTGCGTATCCCAGTTGTCGCCCTGGGTGCCAAGGAAAGACTCTGCTGCCTCATCGCTGATCAACGCGACCCACCACTCGATCAATTCGTAGAACGCACT
This sequence comes from uncultured Gammaproteobacteria bacterium, assembly GCA_964552205.1. Taxonomy (GTDB): domain Bacteria; phylum Pseudomonadota; class Gammaproteobacteria; order Natronospirales; family JAIVGZ01; genus JAIVGZ01. Next base: position 13,621 of record CAZKFT010000022.1, on the reverse strand, counting down.
GATGGCCAGGGCAACGCAGAGAATCACGAACGGCATCCACCCACGGCGGGCGAACACATTGAGACGTATGAACAATTCGCGCGCGATCATCGCGGGGACGAATCCCTGTGCGAGATGGCCCAAGCGGTCGTAATGATTGCGCGCCAGGCCGTACTCATCTCTGAGCCAGTTGAAGAGCGGCACTTCCGCATACGTGTGATGTCCGCCGATGATGAGAATGATGGCGTGGATGGCGATCAGCACCAGGACCAGATCGGTGAAGCGGAAGCGGTTCCACAGCACCATGATCAGGCCCACGCCAACGACAGCGGGCAAGACTTCCAGCCACCAGGTCATTCGGTCGTAGGGTTCGATGGCGCTCCAAATGAACACCGCGACACAGGTGGCAAGCAGTCCCCAGTGCAGGGCCGTGGGTTTCATCAGTCGAGTCCGAGCAACTCTCGCACCATCGGGAACGGTATGGAGCCCAGCCCCAACATCGTGTCGTGGAACTCGAGCAAGTCGAAATCATCCCCCTTCATGGCCATGTAGTCCTCACGCAGACGCATTATCTCCCGGAAACCCATCATGTAACCGATGACATAGCTTGGCCTGTAGATATAGATGCCTACTTCACCCGCGGTCGCACCGTACTCCATGCGCACTCGCTCTGCCAGGAAGTCACGGGCCTCATCGTAACTCATGAGACCGGTGTGCAGCCCGGAATCCAGGATGATGCGCGCCGCGCGCCAGAGTTGCAGGCGCAGTTGGGTAAGCCGGGTTTCCTCGGGCTTGGTGAAGAATCCCTGCTCATGCATCAGCTGTTCGGTGTACAGACCCCAGCCCTCGGTGAACACCGGCGTCCGGTAAATTTTCCGCAAGGGTCGCGGGTTCTGCTGTGCGATCAAGGCCTGAAGATGATGGCCCGGGTAGGCCTCATGGGGGGCGATGACTTCTATCCAGGTGAAGTCATGCGCACGCAGGAGACGGTCCTCGGTCACCGGGTGCAGGATGATGTACCCGACCTTGTTCTCTGTGAACGGCGACGGCACGCGGAAGGTGCCGAACGGAGAGAACGCGCGTTGGCTAGGGTCGGAGTGTATGCAACGGACTTCCTCGTTCGGCGGTACCGTGACCAGTCCTCGTTCAATGACAAACGCACGCGAGCGCTGGATGCCTCGGCAGTACGCCGCCAGCAGGTCGTCGCGCTCCGGGTGGTCGTTGCGGATGTCCTCGGTGATTTCCACCCAGTCCTTGTCGGGGTTGATGACCCGCGCCTGCGCTGCCAAAGCAGCTTCCACCTCGTTGAATATCTGCCATCCCAGTGCGTGGACTTGTTCGGCGTTGAGGTCCAGGCCGTGGATTTCGCGAAGATAGAAGTCGTAGGCCTCGCGACCCGCACCGAGCTCGCCATCCGAGCGCGGCAACAGCGTCTCTTCCATCCAGCTGATGTGGGCGCTGAGCGCGGCCTCGGCCGCAGCTGCCGCGTCAAGCAGAGCCGCCTCCAGCGATGGCACGGTGGCTGCGAACCCTGGCACCGCCTCCTGCAGGAATCTCAGATGTGTGCGGGAGCTCCGCAGCGCGGCCTCGGTAAACAGGCGGGGCGGGCGGTCAAGATTGGCTTGCCCCGCCTCATATATATGAGGAACGGTTTGAAGGCGGGCCAACAACCATTCAGCCCGTTGCTCCGCGGGGGCAAAATCCCCGCCGACCAGCTGGTTCAGGGCGCCAAACGGCAGATACCGGCCCGGCTCCCGCTGCGCACGCGGGAAGCGCTCGATTTCAGCGAGGCGTACGCGGGCATGTTGCCCCAGAAGCCGGTAGTCCACGCGGTGGTCGTCCGAGCCGAGCCGCTCGTAGTCGATCGCCGCCAGATCGGCCAGGATGGCACGCAGTCCAGAGGCCTCCGCCGCAAGTCCGGCTTGGGATAAGTCACTGAGACGGTGGTAGTAACCTGGCAATCCGGCGCTGCTCGCCTGTTCCGGGTTGGTCTCCCACAGTTCCAGCAGATAGCGGTCAATGAGCGCGTCCAATTCGGCGTCCGGGTTGGAGCAACCCACGAGCATGACCAGCGTCAACGCAGCAAGGATGGTTTTCATGCGTAGAATGTACCGCATGAAACGTACCGTGACAGCACTCCTGCTTCTCGCCCCGATGCTCGCCACTGCAGCCGAGCATCGGATTCAGCTTCGGGAGGCCCATGCCTGGCAGCCCGGGACCCCGCTTTCGTTCGAGAACCTGGTCGGTGAGGTCAGTATTGCCAGCCACGGTGGCAACGAAGTTGTCATTCAGGTGGATGTGGTAGCGTCCGCCCGCGACGACGATGAAGCCGAAGCACTGGCGCGCAGTGTGACGCTGCAACGGGATGGGCACCAGTTCTGGATGGCGTTCCCAACCCGTGAGCACAACCGTTTCATTCATCGGTCGCGCGGCTGGACGGTGAACACCTCCACCAGTTACCGCGGCCGACGAGTGTCCGTGGCCTCACGCGGGCGGGGTGTTGAGGTGCATGCGAATGTGCGCATCGCCGTCCCACATGGCTCCGAGCTCACCGTCCGACACAGTGTCGGTACTATGGCCGCGGAAAATGCGCAGGCCAACCTCATCTTGCATACCGGGTCGGGCAGGGTGGGTACGGTACGTACCGAGGGAAGCCTGTATGTGAACAGCGGCAGCGGGCCGGTCACCATCAGCGGGCATGCAGGCAACATCGAAGCCCGTACCGGGTCTGGGAGTATCCGTATCGAAGAGGTGGTGTCGGATTCGGTGTCACTGCGTACTGGCTCCGGCAGTGTGCGGGTGGAAACGCTGTCGCATGCGGAGGAGCTCATGATTTCCACGGGCTCAGGATCCATCCGTGCCGAGGGGGATCTTTCCACGATACTGCGCATGCGCCTCACCACGGGCTCGGGCAGCATCGCTGCGAACTCCCATGCCGACATGAACACGCGCGTGGAAGCCCGTTCCGGATCGGGTAGTGTGAATGTGGAAGCGCCCCGTCTGCGTACCACGAGCAGTGAGCGTAACGCCTATGAAGGTGTCATCGGGAGTGGCGAGGGGGAAGTACGGATGATTACCGGGTCGGGATCCATCCGTTTCAGAGTCAATCCCTGAACTATTTGCGTGACTCCGACATTACTGCCAGGCCGCGTTGCACTGCGGGTCGCGCTTGCAAGCGCTCGAACCAGGACTTCACCCCGGGATACTTCGCAAGGTCGATGCCCTGGTTCTTGTGCGCGACGATCCACGGGAAGATAGCCATGTCGGCGATGGAGTAGTCGCCGGCAACGAATTCGCGGTCGGAAAGTTGCTTGTCCAGAACGCGGTACAGCCGCTTCCCTTCGTTCGAATAGCGTTCGATGGCATACGGAATCTTCTCTTCCGAGTAGTTCCGGAAATGATGCAATTGTCCCAACATCGGCCCGATCCCACCCATCTGGAACATCAGCCACTGCATCACTTCGGTCCGCCCGCGTAGGTCTTTTGGGAGAAAGCGAGCAGTTTTTTCTGCCAGATAAACAAGAATCGCGCCGGACTCGAACACGGAAATGGGTTTTCCATCGGGCCCGGAAGGGTCCACGATGACCGGCATCTTGTTATTGGGACCAATGCGCAGAAAATTTGGGTCGAATTGATCACC
>CAZKFT010000022.1:0-9902 GCA_964552205.1 uncultured Gammaproteobacteria bacterium | reverse complement strand
TGCGATGCTACCATCGCGCACAATGTTTACCTACCGACCAGCGACAATTGATGATATCCCGTTCCTTGCCGCAATCAGACTTGAGGTCACGGAGAATGCGCTAACCGATCCGGGTCGTGTTCCGCGCGCCCAATACCACGACTATCTCACCACGGGTGGTAAGGGTTGGGTGTGCGAGGTGGATCGTACGGTGGTGGGCTTCTCCATCGCTTGCGCCGCCGAGAAAACGGTGTGGGCTTTGTTTGTCCATCCGGAATACGAAGGCAAAGGGATTGGTAGCAACCTGCTGACGCTTGCTGTGAACTGGCTGTTCGACAGCGGGGTGGATTCCGTCTCGCTACGCACCGTGCCAGATACGCGCATGGCGGACATGTGTCGGACCAAGGGATGGATGCCAGGCGAACGTAGCCAGGACAACCACATCCACTACACGCTTACGCGCCAGACATCTTGACCTGATTGCGTCCGCTGCGCTTGGCTTCGTACAGGGCACGGTCGGCGATGTCGAAGGCGGATGAAGCATCGGGCGCCTGACTGAGTGCCGCCAGCCCGACCGATATGGTCACCTTCACAGAAACATCCTCAAACTCCATGACCGCTTCGGCGACACGCTCACGCAGGCCGTTGGCCACCTGCATGGCGATATCCGGGTGGGTGTCAGTCAACAAAAGTACGAACTCCTCGCCGCCGTAGCGAGCGATGAAGTCTGTACGCCGCAGATTCGAGCGCATGGTGCGAGCGACCATCTGCAACACCCGGTCGCCGATCTTGTGGCCGTACTTGTCATTCACCATCTTGAACTCGTCAATATCCACGACACCGAGCACGACCGGGTGTCCGTAGCGCTGCCAGCGTGCCTCCTCGAACGCCAGACGCTCTTCCCAAACTGCTCGGTTGGGTAACTGTGTCAGCGGGTCGGTGCTGGCGCGGACGCGCTCATCCTCCAGCATCTGGCGGACATCATGCGATTGCTCCTCCATCGCACTGATCTTGTCCTGAGCGGTGGCCAGCTCCTCCGCAAGCGCGACTTCTCGCGTTATCTCGGTCTCGCGGAACTTGGACATGTCATCGGCGATGCTCTCCACCTGGCGGATGACCGCCGACCTCAGGGTCTCGATGCTGTTGCTTTCGCGCACGCTCGCGCCAATGGTGGCCAGATTCTCTTGGACAGATCGCTCGAGCGCGATGGTGGCATTCCGGCGGTTGGCACTGCCTTCGGCCTGATGTTCGAATATGGACCGCACATCCATCAATCGTTCTTCCAGCAGGCGCAAGAAGCCCGCGAACTCGTCCTGCAGTCGCTTGATGGTCGCGCTGACCAGACGGTGGATGTCATCCAGGGTCTGCTGCAGGGTTTCCCAGTCGAGGTGGTTCGCCAGACGGTCCCGCTGGGTCAGCAGCTCCTGTCGTGCGCTGGCCTGTAGCTCTACCCTGTCGAGCAGGTGGTCGAGCAGGGCCAGGACGGTGTCCACGATTCGCGTGCGCTGGAGCGTGTCATCGGCACCGCGGTCGCCCATGGTTCTGAGTTCCTGGTCGAGCTTGCGGCGGATTTCCTCCAGTCTCTCCAGGTCGGCATGACCGTTTCGGATGGCGCCTCGCAGCTGGTCCAGCATCAGGTCCAGGCTGGCCCGCTGGCCCTTGGCCGCAATACTGGTTCGAGCGACCAGACGCTGGAGAAGCAGGCGCTCATCCTGCCAATTCCGCGTGGCCCGCTCAAAAGCGGCCACCTCAGCCTGGTACTTTTTCTTCCAGTCTTCGCTATCGGCCATGGGAAAGATGATACAGCGGGACCCGACAGTCGGGTACCATTCAGCCCACTGACTGTCATTTTTCCGGAGAGTTCACCCATGCGTCATCTGCTCGTTTTGCCCCTCGCGTTGTTCCTTGTTGCCTGCCCCCGGCAAGAGCCAGTGGCACCGGAAACGCCGCTGGCCCGGCCTGCACTCACCGCTGCCGCGGTCGGCATGGACCCACCGGTTGCGGAAAAACGTGAGTTCGAAGTGGTCGCACCGCACGGCGCCACGCGTCAGGATGAGTACTACTGGCTGCGTGACGACACCCGGGAGGATGCCGACATGTTGGCCTACCTCAACGCGGAAAACGCCTACGCCGATGCCGTGATGGAGCCGCTCGCGGAGTTTCGCACCCAGCTGTACAACGAGCTGGTAGGCCGCCTCAAGCAGGACGACGCCTCTGTTCCCTACTTATATAAGGACTACTGGTACTACACGCGCTTCGAGGAAGGGAAGGAGTACCCGATCCACGCGCGGCGCAGGGGCAGTATGGAAGCCGACGAGGAGATTCTGCTGGACCTCAATGTCCTCGCCGAAGGTCACGGCTACTACGCCGTCGCCAGTCGCGTGGTGAGTCCGGACCAGCAGCAGCTCGCCTACACGGTGGATACCAGCGGCCGCCGCCAGTACGAACTGCATGTGAAGAATCTGGTCACGGGCGAGACCACCATCACTGGCGTGCGCGGGATTTCCGCGTCGCTGACCTGGGCCAACGACAACACCACCATCTTCTACACCTGGAACGACCCGACCACGCTACTCACCAAACGCATCAAGACGCACGTCGTGGGCAGCGATCCGGCCAACGATGCGGTCATCTACCACGAGCCGGACGACAGTTTCTACATGGGCGTAATCAGCACGCGTTCCGAGGACTACATCTGCATCATCGTGCAGAGCACGGTGTCCAACGAACAGCGCTGCGCCGACGCGGATGCGCCGAGCGAATTCAAACTGATTGCGGCACGTGCGAGGGACTTTGAGTACTTCGCAGACCATCTTGGCGACCGTTGGGTGGTACGCACCAACTGGAACGCTCAGAACTTCAAGCTCATGGCCTTTGCCGATGGCATCTGGAACGACCGTGGCCAGTGGACCGACCTGGTCGCCCACGACAGCGAGGTGTTCATTTCCGGCTTCGAGTTGTTCGATGACTTCATGGCAGTTGGCGAGCGCTCTGGCGGCCTGACCCGCATTCGTGTCCTACCGAACGAGGGCGAGGCCAGCTATGTCGCAGCGGACGAGCCGGCGTATGCGATGTCGCTGTCGGTGAACCCGCAGCCGAACTCGGAGTGGCTGCGCTACACCTATACCTCGCTCACTACGCCAAGCACCACTTATGAGTTGAACATCGCATCCGGTGAGCGTCGCATGCTCAAAGAGCAGCCGGTGATGGGCGACTTCAACAAGGACGACTATGCCACCGAGCGCCTCTGGGCAACGGCGCGCGATGGTACGCGCATCCCGGTATCCGTGGTCTATCGCAAAGGCTTCGAACGCGATGGCACCGCAGCGCTCCTGCAGTATGGCTATGGATCCTATGGCGCCAGCATGGAACCCTGGTTCAACTCAAACATCATTTCCTTGTTGGACCGCGGCATGGTGTATGCAATCGCTCACATCCGTGGCGGCCAGGAGATGGGCCGGCATTGGTATGACGATGGCAAGCTGATGAACAAGATGAACACCTTCACGGACTTCATCGACGTCACGCTGCACCTCGTCAAGAACGGTTACGCCCACGAGAACCGTGTGGCCGCACTCGGCGGCAGTGCCGGTGGCTTGCTCATGGGTGCTGTCGCCAACATGGCGCCGGAGCACTACCGTGTCATGGTGTCGCAGGTTCCGTTCGTGGACGTGGTGACCACCATGCTCGATCACTCCATCCCGCTCACCACCAACGAGTTCGACGAGTGGGGCAACCCGGAAGACCCGGCCTACTACGAGTACATGCTGCAGTACTCGCCGTATGACCAGTTGCGTGCCACGGTCTATCCGGCGATGTTCGTCGGGACGGGCCTGTGGGACTCGCAGGTGCAGTATTGGGAGCCGGCCAAATATGTAGCGCGTCTGCGTGACCGCCGTTTGGACAACAACCTGCTCGTGTTCCGTACGCAGATGGAAGCCGGTCACGGTGGTCGTTCGGGGCGTTTCCAGCGCTACCACGAGATTGCCGAGTACTACGCCTTCATGCTGAACCAGCTCTCGGTAGTAGAGTAGGAGCGGCGCTTTGCGCCGCGAATGGAGCTAGGGTGATGCTCGCACCAGTCATTCTGGCCGGAGGAATGCTCTCCGGCCTCGGCATCACCCCGGAGATGATTGCCGACCGCGGGCTGCAACCGGTGACTGAAGCACGCGCCACCGTCATTGTCGAAACCGACGACGGTGGCCGTCAGTTCCGACTCACCCGCGAGGCCGCGGAAGCCTGGCTGAACATGAAAGCCCACGCCGCCGAGGACGGTGTCGATCTCATCATCGTCTCCGCGTTCCGCTCAGTGCAGGCACAGGTGAGCATCATCCGACGCAAGCTGGACGCGGGCATGGCCATCGAGGACATCCTGAGGGTGAACGCGCCACCCGGGTACAGCCAGCACCACACGGGTTTGGCTTTGGACATAGGTGCCCCGGGGGCCACAGATCTGCATTCCAACTTCGACCAGACCGAGGCGTTCCGGTGGCTGGTGCGCTATGCTCATCACTTCGGATTCATGATGCCGTATGGCAAGGAGAATGCCCGGGGTTTCGACTATGAACCCTGGCATTGGAACTATGTCTGGAGATAACTCGAACCGCCATACCGAAGCAGTGCTCGCCCTGAGCCAGCGCTGGCGCGCCTTCGACAATGATCTGGATGGTGCTTTGGCCGCGGTTGTCGAAACCGCCGCTGAAGCGCTTGATGTCGCGCGTGCAAGCATCTGGCTGTACAACGATGCCCGTGATGCGATGGAACTCCGCGCACAACACGGTGGCGTGAAAGCCGCCACCCTTCGCTATCAGGACTGCCCAGACTATTTCGACGCACTGGCCGAGGAAGAGGTCATTGTTGCGGGCGATATCATGAACGACCCGCGCACCATGTCCTTGGCTGATCATTACGCCAAGCCGCTTGGGATTGGTGCGCTGCTGGATGCCCCCATTCTCGTCGCCGGCGAAGTCATCGGTGTGTTGTGTTCGGAGGCATTGGGGGGTCCGCGCGAGTTCAGCGCAGAGGACAAGTACACCGCGTCCTATCTTGCCAGCTTAGCTTCGCTGGCTTTTGAATCCACACGCCGAGAAGTCAGCGAACAAACGTCCGCGGAAGCCATGGCCTTGCTGAGGGCCGCCTTCGAAGCCTCCGACGCAGGCATGCTCGGTGGGGATCTGGCTGGTTGCGTGACAGCCTACAACCAACGCTTCCTGGAGTTGTGGCAGATGCCGGAGTCGCTGGTCAGCCCGGCTGCTGACCGTCGCACACGCCTTCAACACATCGCGCTTCAATGCACAGAACCTGAAACCGCCATGGAACGCTTCGAGGCCATCCTGAGCGTACCCAGCGGAAGCAGTAACGACGTCATCGAACTCAAGAATGGCACTTGCATCGAGTGCGTGAGTCAGCCACAGATGCTCGATGGCCGGATCATCGGGCGCGTGTGGAGTTTCCGTGACGTCACCTACCAACAGGAACTCGAGCGCGAGTTGCGTGACCTCGCGTCCAATGACGCTCTCACGGGTCTGTACAACCGTCGCCACGCCGAAGAGACCTTGCGCGCAGAAGCGCAGCGTGCGCGCCGCACCAAGAACCCCTTGAGCATCGTGCTGATTGATATCGACCACTTCAAGAAGGTCAATGACACGCACGGGCATGGCGTGGGGGATGAGGTTCTCAAAGCACTTGGTGACGATCTGCGCGAGCGACTGCGCGGCACCGACATGGCCTGCCGCTGGGGCGGCGAGGAATTCATGTTAATTCTCCCGAACACCGATGCGGCAGGGGCAGCCTTGATGATGGAAAAGCTCTGCGAATACATCGCACGCCCCCGCAAGGACATCCCCGACATCACCATCTCCGCCGGTATAGCGCAGTACGATGGCGACGAGAATGTGGACCCGACCTTGGAGGTGGCAGACCAGAACCTCTATGCCGCGAAAGACGGCGGCCGCAACCAGGTAAAGACTTCTGGAGATTAGTATGAGAATTCTGGTGGCCCTCACACTCCTTATACCCCTCACCGGTTGCGCCACAGTCCCAACGGTCCACTGGTCAGAGCCCCACGGCCGTGTCGTCACGCAGTGGTTCCATGCCGCGGACGACACCCACCCAGTTGTGGTCGTGGCCATTGACGGCGTGAATATTCATCTGCCGTTTAAAGCCTGGCGCAGCTCCGATCCGGATTGGGATTACCGCACCGTGTTCCTGCTCCCGCCGGGCACGCGAACCGTCACCTTGGTCGCCGATCTGAGCGGCTCGCGCCAGCCCTTCGCGCGCTATCAGCGCAACCGCATGCCGCGTGGCAAAGCCGTCGAGTTCGAGCTGGAGCTGAACAAGGAATACACCTTCGCGGCCCGCGTCACCGGCCCGACCCTGGACGACTGGGAACCCATCATCGTCTCCATCCTTGAATTCAGGTAGGGTAGGTACTCCACATGACTACCGTACGCGATAGCATCGGCGAGTATCGCTCCGAGCGATCGGGCATTCCGGTCTCGGTTGGTGAATCTGTGCGCATCATCCGCGAGCTGCAGGAAATGAGCCAGAACGATCTGGCAGAGGCGACCGGGATTCCGCAGTCCACCATTTCTGCCATCGAGAATGGCCGCGTTCAGCTTGGCGTCGAGCGCGCCAAGACCTTGGCGCGCGCACTGCTCTGCCACCCAGCCGTGTTAGTTTTCCCCGGGTGGCGCATCGGCCACGACCCCGCCGTCTAGACATGTGAGTGGTTACATTGTTCTAAACCTAGTTGAGCTAATATCCGAACGGGGGCACGCATGAAACTGTTCGAAGAACTCAACCGCCGCAAAGTCCTGAAGACGCTCGGGATCTACATCGTGGTCGCTTGGGGTCTATTGCAGTTCATCCAGATCGTCGCCGACATCTGGTCGCTCCCAATCTGGCTTCCGCAACTCACCTTCGTACTGCTCGCGCTCGGCGTCCCCGTCGCCGCGTTTCTCAGCTGGGTTTTCAACATCGAACGCGGTGGCATCGTCTCCGATGACAACCGATACCTGGTCGGTCTCTGGCGTGGCGGCGCCCGCGGCAAACTCACCCTGTTGTCCGGGTGCGCCTTGGGTCTGGTCTTCACCTTCGTCATGCTTGCCTACCTTTGGCCGGACGAACCACCGAGCGAAGACGTGCGCCGACTGATGACCATGGTCAACCAGCGCAGCACCGATCCGATGACGCTGAACTACGGCCTGTATGGATTGACCGCGCCGGCGGGGTCGGACTTCTGGGAAGAGGGGCAGCACCGCGTCGTGACCTTCAATCTGTTGGGAGAAATGCCAGATCCCGGGGACAACGCCCTGCGACTCACGGTAGCGAGAGACGATCTCTGCACGCTCAGGGATGACGCCTGCTTTGAGCGGATTCTCGCAGAACTGGACGGCATCCCCATGTTGCTCGCCGCCAACGCGGAGTTTCTGGGCCGTTACCGCGCGCTACGCGAGACGCGGCAGTTCACCGAGGTGATACGCATCACCTTTGACGCACCGTTTCCTGAGTTCGGGCAGCTCATCAGTGCCAATCGCTTGATGCTAAGAGAAGCTGCATACGCGTTTCACCACAGCGACGAGGTCGCGGCGTGGGATATTCTTGCCGACGAACTCACCTTCCACCGGCGCATGCTCGCCGGGTCCAACAACCTCATCACCAAGATGATTGCGCTGGCGTTGATTATGGAGGACCTGCGGGGTTACGCCGCACTGGTGCGCCACTCCGAACAGCCTCCGCTACCTCCGCCGCGCTTGTCGGATGCAGAGCGCGCGATGGTGAGCGCACTGCAGTGGGAGGCCATCGGCGTCATCGATAGCTATATGGGCCGCGACCGAGCCTTTATTGCAGGGCTCACCAGGTCGCCGACGGTCATGGAAATTCTGTTCCGTACCCTGCCATTCAAGCGCAACCGCACCACCAACCAGACGGTGACGAACATGCTGGCCGGTGCACGGCTATCACTGCTGCCGCCCGAAGAGTTTGCCCGTACCGAACCGGCGTTAAGGCAACCTTCACCGCTTGAGTGGTGGTTCAATGGTGCCGGCTGGATATTGATGAGTGGACACCCGGATTTCATGACCTATGCTTGGCGCGTGATGGATGTGGACGCGCTCATCGTGCTGACACAGGTCGTTCATCATCTGCGCACCGAGGAGGTCAGCGCCTCGGCGCTCGGGCCCACGCTGCTGTCGCTGCCGCATGAACTCCGTAACCCCTACAACGGCAACGCACCGACATGGCGGGACGGCGCGCTCCACTTCGATTTACCCGGCCCCGAATACGGCCGTAGACCCATCACCTTGCCCTACACCCCATAGCAGCGGCCCACCATGCCCCCCCTGTAGTACCATCTCTCCCGAAGGGGACACACCTAGGGAGGCAGGACTGTGCGGCATCTGGTACTACTGGCACTCACCGCAGCGCTCGTCGGCTGCCACCCGGCTCCCAACACCCCCATCCCCGCCGAGGTGGTCATCTATAACGCCGATGTCTGGACCGGCGACGACGACATGCCGCGCGCTGAAGCCGTGGCCATCACCAACGAGCGCTGGGTGGCCTACGGCACCAACGACGACATCATTCCCTACATAGGCCGCGACACCCAGGCCATCAACTATCTTGGTCGGCAATTTCTACCACCCCTCACCGACGCCCACTACCATCTGCGCGGGGTTGGCGAACGCGAACTCACCCTCAATCTCGCCCATGCCCGCAATATTGAAGGCGTGCAGAGAGAACTCGCGGCCTGGGCTGGCTACTTTGACAAGCTTGAATGGATCACCGGCCGCGGCTGGATAGAAACCCATTACGACCCGCCGGTATTCCTGACGCGCTACGACTTGGATGCCATTGTCCCGGACCGCCCGGTGTACCTGACCCGCGCCGACGGCCATGCCGGTGTGGCCAACAGCAAAGCGCTGGAGCTGGCCGGCATCACCCGTGACACCGTCCCGCCCCCGGGCGGTGACATCCTCAAAGACGCCAACGGCGAACCCACCGGCATGCTGATTGATAACGCCCAGCGCCTGGTCACCGACCTCATCCCCAACGACGGCCGCCCCGATGTCCTCGAGGCCTTGTATGAAGGCGGGCAGGCGGCTTTCCGACAGGGCTGGGCTGGGGTGCACGCCATTCTGAATAGCTGGGAGGAGGTCGAGGCCCTGCGCGAACTCTACGGCCGCAATCTCATGCCAATCCGGGTGTATGGCGCGCTGCGCTGGCCCAGTGAGGGCGCCACGCGCCTGCTCGCATCCGGCCCGATGCCCAGCGAGTTTGGCGGCCGCTTCACCGTACGCGCCATCAAGATCAACTTCGACGGCGCGCTGGGCTCAAGAGGCGCGGCGCTGCTCGAACCCTACACCGACGACCCCAACAACACAGGCCTCCTCACCCACACGCCCGAAGAACTCAGGCCCGTCCTCGAACAAGCCCTGCGCAACGGCATCCAGGTCTGGACGCACGCGATTGGCGACCGCGCCAACCGCCTCATCCTCGACCTCTACGAAGAGGCCTTCGACAATGTCCCCGTGGCAGAGCGCAGGGTCGCCGACCCGCGCTGGCGCATCGAACACGCCCAGCACCTCACCGCAGAGGACATCCCCAGATTCGCCCAGCTCGGCATCATCGCCAGCATGCAACCCAGCCACGCCATCGGGGATCTGCATTTCGCGCCCAGCAGATTGGGGCTGCAGCGACTCCGCTACGCCTACGCCTGGCGCACGCTCATTGATGCCGGCGTCATCATCGCCGGCGGCAGCGACGCCCCGGTAGAAGTCGGCCACCCCAACATCGAGTTCCACGCCGCCACCACCAGAACCGACCTCAACAGCTACTCAGGCGACGGCTGGCACCCCGAACAAGCCGTGACCATGCACGAGGCCGTGAAGATGTTCACGAAGTGGGCGGAGTACGCGGGGTTT
>CAZKFT010000021.1:0-34891 GCA_964552205.1 uncultured Gammaproteobacteria bacterium | reverse complement strand
TTCTTCTGCAGGAATCCGCGGTCAATCATCCAGAAATCATTGAACATCTTGGAGAGGTATTTGTTGCCGGTGTCACACAGAAGCGTGACCACGCGCTTGGGCTCGGTCTGCTCGCGGCAGTACCGGAGTGCCGCGGCCAGCAAGGTTCCGGTGGACGACCCGACCAGAATGCCCTCCTTCAACAGGAGTTCGCGGGCGGTGATGAGCGCTTCCGCGTCGGGAATCGTGTAGGCATGTTGCACGCGATCCAGCTTACATACCGGTGGGATGTAATCTTCACCGATACCTTCGACCACCCAGCTGCCCGCCGGGCCGTGCGTTCCGGTTCTCACGAACTCGGCGACGATGGAACCCTGCGGGTCAGCCAATACCACATCCACATGCGGCGCGACCTTGCCGAAGTAGCGCTGGAAACCGGTGATGGTGCCGCCGGAGCCGACGCCGCAGATGACTGCGTCCATATCGTGCCCCATCTGCTCCCAGATTTCCGGGCCGGTGACTTCCTCGTGCGCGCGGGCGTTATGTTCGTTAGCGAACTGGTTGACGAAGAACCAGCCGTTGTCCTTCGCGATGCTGGCGGCAAGGTCCATGAACTGCTCGGGGTGGCCCTTCGGGACATCTGAGCGGGTGAGAATGACCTCGGCGCCCATTGCACGCAGATTGAAGACTTTCTCCATGCTCATCTTGTCGGGCATTACGATGACCATGCGGTAACCCTTCTGCGCGGCGACCAGCGCCAGCGAGATACCGGTGTTGCCAGCAGTTGCCTCGACCAGCGTGTCGCCCGGCTTGATGTGTCCGTCCCGCTCCGCACCCTCAATCATGGCAAGACCGATGCGGTCCTTGATGGAACCACCCGGGTTCATCAATTCGAGCTTCCCGAACAGGCGACACGGGCCCGTATCGAGCTTGGTGAGCTCCATCATGGGCGTGTTGCCGATCAGGTCGATAACGTTGTTGGCGACGGACATCATTTACCCCGGGTATCATGGCGGAAAGGACGGAGCATTATGGCCGAAAAGACCATCGACCGGGTACTGCGCGGCGCCGTGACCAGGCTCTCCGCGGTCTCCGACAGCGCAAAAATGGACGCGGAGGTATTGCTCGCGCACATCTTGGAGTGTGGGCGTAGCTATTTGCGCGCCAATGCGGACGCAATTCTTGATGGCGAGGCGCTAGAACGCTTCGAAGAGATGGTCGCGCGCCGTTTGGCAGGCGAACCCATCGCTTACTTGTTGGGCGAACGCGAATTCTGGTCAATGGCACTCGCTGTCACGCCACAAGTGCTGATTCCGCGGCCAGATACGGAAACACTGGTGCATGCCGCACTGGAAGTTACTGCCGACAACGACGACAGTCTTGCGGTAGCGGATCTCGGGACCGGGTGCGGCGCCATCGCCATCGCGCTGGCGGCAGAACGACCGGAGTGGCGTGTCCTGGCCACGGACATCCATGAACACGCGCTGGAAATCGCGCGTTCCAACGCCCACCGACTCGGCATTCATAACATCGGGTTTCGGCATGGGGACTGGTTGCATGCACTTCCAGAGGAAGAATTCGATCTCATCGTATCCAACCCACCGTACATCCGGGAGGACGACGAGCACCTGATGCAAGGCGATGTCCGCTTCGAACCGCGGGATGCGTTGGCGGCTGGTCCCGAGGGGCTGGATGCATTGCGTGCAATCATTTTCAGCGCGGGTACGCATCTCAAACCCGGTGGATGGCTGTTGCTCGAACACGGCTTTGACCAGTCCCCGGCCGTATCCGAGCTTTTGGAAAAAGCGCGATTCACCGACATCACCCATTGGCGCGACCTCGGCGGCCATGTCCGAGTGACAGGCGGGCGCCCGTGAACCCAACCGACATCCGTTATGCGCGTCATCTGTCGCTGCCCGAAGTTGGCGAGGCCGGCCAACGCAAACTCGCGCAGTCCTCCGTCTTCATTGTCGGACTCGGCGGTCTGGGTTCCCCCGCTGCTATGTACCTCGCCACCGCTGGCGTCGGGCGCCTGGTGCTGAACGATTTCGACCTGGTGGATCCGACCAACCTGCAACGCCAGGTGCTGTACCGCGACGCGGATGTAGGCCGTCGCAAGGTGGATGCCGCTGCTGCGATGTTGGGCACGCTGAACCGGGAGGTTGATTTGGTGCAACACGATGGCCGCCTCGACAGCGAGGCCTTGCGCAGCGTGATCGCCGGCGCGGATGTAGTGCTGGATTGCAGCGACAACTTTGGCACGCGCTTTCTGCTCAATGAGGCCTGTTTCAAGGCCCGTAAGCCGCTCATTGCGGGCGCCGCCGTCCGTTTGGGCGGACAGCTCATGAGTTTTGATTTCAGACTGGGCAAGGGCCCGTGTTATGCCTGTCTGTTCAACGAAGACGGCGAGACCTTGGAAGATTGTGCCGGCAACGGCGTGCTGGCTCCGCTGGTCGGCGTCATCGGCACGCTGCAAGCGGTCGAGGCTATCCGCCTCATCGTCGGCATCGGCGCCGCCGCAACCGGCAGGATGCTCCGCTTCGACGCAGCCGCGATGGCCTTTCATGAAACACGCTTCGGCGCAGACAGCGCCTGCAGGGTCTGTTCCGCATGAGCGACATTCAAATCCTGCAAGCGTATCTGGACCAGGCCATCCCGCAGGTCGGCGCCATGGGTATCGCTGTACTCGAGGCCAACGCGAATCGCATCATGCTGGGCGCACCATTGGAACCGAACATCAACCACCAGCGCACGGCCTTCGGAGGCAGCGTGGCCAGCATTGCTACGCTCGCCTGTTGGGGATGGATGTGGAATATCTTGCGCGAACCCGGCGCCGCTGGTGTGGACGCACAACTCGTGGTCTCCCGCGCCGAGGTGGATTACCTCAAACCGCTGACCACGGACCTCATCGCGGTGTGCAGTGCACCATCCGCTGCCGACCGCGAAGCGTTCCTGACAACCTTTACGCGCCGCGGTCGTGCACGCATCGAGCTTCACGCCGAAGTACAGGACGAGCACGGCGAGCTCTGCGCGCGCTTTCTCGGCCGCTTCGTCGCCTCGCGAACCACATCATGAACGACTCCCTCACACTGCCCCGCCCGCTCATCAACCAACTCCTCAGCCAGCGTATTGCCAGTGGCGTGTTCACGCGCGACGCGGCGGGCACAGTCCACGCGGAATCAACACCATCCCAAGGTCATGAGGTCATTGCAGAGTGGGCTGTCTCCAACCCCGAGGGCGTGTTGCAGCTGTCGGTGACTCGAGAGGGGCGAGAGGTTTCAGTCGATGTTGTGGATTGAATCTAGTGTTGAGCACTTGAATGTGGCGGGGCGGGATCGGCTTTGAACAACTCCGCCACATCCACGGCGTCCATCAGGTAGCGACGGTTGCAGAACTCACAGGTAATCTCGATTTTCCCCTGCTCTTCCAGAATGCTCTCGACCTCGGCGCGGCCTAGCGCCTTGAGCATGTTACGTGTGACGGCTGTCGAGCAACGGCACCGGAACGCGACCGGCAAGGGGTCGTAGAGGCGCACATCTTCTTCGTGGAAGAGGCGGTGCAGCAATTGCATGGCCTCCAGGTCGCGGATTTCTTCCGCAGATAGAGAATCCCCGAAGATGCCGAAACGATTCCATGCATCGGGGTCTTCGAACTCGCCAGGCATCTGTTGCAACAACAAGCCCGCGACACGCTCACCCGAAGTCGCCAACCACAAGCGCGTCGGCAACTGCTCGGAACGCTCGAAGTAACCCTCTATCGCTTTGGCCAAGGAGCCCGATGTCACTTCGGTCACACCCTGATAGCGTTCAGTGCTGTTCTCAGGTTCAAGCATGACAACGAGGTTGCCGTCGCCGAACAGGGGCCCGTCACCGTCAATCCGGTCGGCATCCCACTGCGCCATACCGCGCACAGTCAGGTCCGTAGTCGCCTGCACCACCAGCATCTCGATGGGGCCGTTTCCGCGAATCTGCATGGACACCGCGCCCTTCATTTTCAGCGAGGACGCCAACAGCAGACAGGCGGCCAGCGCCTCCCCCAAGGCCTCCCGCACACGCGGCGGATAGTCGTGCGTCTCCAGCACGGCTTTCCAGGTCGCATCCAGTGAAACCAGTCCACCCCGGATGGGATGGGCCGGGAAATCAAATTTGTGCAGGGTATCTGACATGTCGGCTCCAATGCGCGCTGCGCAGCAGCGCGCCTACAGGTGTTGGAGGCGCGCTGCTGTGCAGCGCTCTTACGGTGCGAGCTTCCTTTTCAAAAGGTCATTCACCTGAGCGGGATTGGCTTTGCCCTGTGTGGCCTTCATGACCTGGCCTACGAAAAAGCCGAACAGCTTGTCCTTGCCGGACCGGTACTGTTCCAGCTGACCCGGATTGGCGGCAATAATCTCGTCGATGATGGCCTCGATGGCTCCTGTGTCGGTGATCTGCTTCAGGCCCTTCTTCTCGATGACCGTGTCCGCGTCACCCTCGCCTGCCCACATCGCCTCAAAGACTTCTTTGGCGATTTTGCCGGAGATGGTGTCGTCCAGCATCCGCTTGAGCATGCCGGCCAGCATCGACGAGCTCACTGGGCTTTGTTCGATGTCGAGGTTTTCCTTGTTCAGGGCTGCCGACAGATCGCCCATGACCCAGTTACATACCAGCTTGGGCTCGCTACCTACCTCTCGTAACACTGCCTCGTAGTAATCCGCCATCTCGCGTGTCGCGGTCAGCACCGTAGCGTCATAGGCAGGAAGCCCGTACTCGTGCATGAAGCGCTGACGCTTTGCGTCCGGCAGTTCCGGCAGGGTTTCCCGCACCTGTTCTACGAACGTTGGCTCGATGACGAGCGGCAGCAGGTCCGGATCCGGAAAATAGCGGTAGTCGTTGGCTTCTTCCTTGCTGCGCATCGGCCGCGTCTCGCCCTTGTCAGGGTCGTACAAACGCGTCTGCTGGACTACCTTGCCGCCGCCCTCGATGAGGTCTATCTGGCGTTCCACCTCGTAGTTGATGGCGCGCTCGATGAAGCGGAAGGAATTCAGGTTCTTGATCTCGCAGCGGGTGCCGAAGCGGTGCTCGCCTTCGCGACGTACCGACACATTCGCATCGCAGCGGAAAGACCCTTCCTGCATATTGCCGTCGCAAATGCCCAAGTAACGCACGAGCGCATGAATCTTCTTCATGTACGCGACCGCTTCCTTGGCCGAACGCATATCCGGCTCGGACACGATCTCCAGCAGCGGCGTGCCCGCGCGGTTGAGGTCGATGCCTGTCATGCCCTGGAAGTCCTCGTGCAGCGACTTGCCGGCATCCTCTTCCAGGTGAGCGCGCGTCACACCGATGGTCTTGACCGTGCCATCGTCGAGCATGATGTCCAGCGTGCCCTGAAATACCACCGGCAACTCGTACTGACTGATCTGGTAGCCCTTGGGCAGGTCCGGATAGAAGTAATTCTTGCGCGCAAACACAGAGCGCGGCGCGATTTGCGCGCCGATGGCCAGCCCGAACTTGACCGCCATGCGCACTGCATCCTGGTTCAGGACAGGCAACACGCCCGGATAGCCGAGATCGACCAGACAGGCCTGTGTATTCGGCTCTGCGCCATAGGCGGTGGGCGCACCGGAAAAGATTTTGGTGCGGGTGGCGAGCTGGGCGTGGATTTCCAGGCCAATGACGGTCTCCCATGTCATCACTCGTACCCTCCCGGGATGCGCGTGTGCCAATCGGTCACACCCTGATACCGGTGCGCAACATTCAACATGCGCGCCTCATCAAAGTAGTTGCCCATGATCTGCAAGCCGACCGGTAAGCCATCCACAAAGCCCATCGGGATGGACATACCCGGCAATCCTGCAAGGTTCACGCCGATGGTGTAGATGTCGTTCAGGTACATGGTGATGGGGTCATCGGTCTTCTCACCCAACTTGAACGCAGGCGTCGGCGTGGTCGGGCCCATCAGGACATCCACTTCGGCGAAGGCTTTGCGGAAGTCACCTGCTATCAGCTGGCGTGTCTTCTGTGCCTTCAAGTAGTAGGCATCGTAGTAACCGGCAGAGAGCACATAGGTGCCAGTCATGATGCGGCGCTTGACCTCGGCACCGAATCCCTCGCCTCGCGAGCGCTCATACAGGTCGGTGAGGTCGCGCGGGTTGTCACAACGATGACCGAAGCGCACCCCGTCGAAACGCGAAAGGTTGGAAGAACACTCCGCAGGCGCGACGACATAGTAAGTCGGTACCGAGAGCCCGAGGTTGGGCATGCTCACCTCGACAATCTCGCAACCGAGGCCGCGATAAACCTCCAACGCGTCCTGCACCAGTTTCGCGACTTCCGGCGCCAAGCCGTCATCGAAGAATTCCTTGGGCACACCGATGCGCAGTCCCTTGAGGTCATCGTTCAGCGTGGCCATGTAATCAGGAACCTCGCGGTCCACGCTGGTGGAGTCGCGCTCGTCGAAACCGGCCATGGCGCCAAGCATCATGGCGGCATCTTCGGCGGTGAGTGTGACCGTGCCAGCCTGATCCAGACTGGACGCAAAGGCGATCATGCCGAAACGCGACACGCGGCCGTAGGTCGGCTTGAGACCAGTCAGATTGGTCAGCGCGGCAGGCTGGCGGATGGATCCGCCGGTATCCGTCCCGGTGGCAGCGGGTGCCAAGCGTGCAGCCACTGCAGCAACTGACCCACCCGATGAACCGCCTGGAACGCAATCGCGATTCCATGGGTTGCGCACGGGTCCGTAGAAACTGGTTTCGTTCGAGGAGCCCATCGCGAATTCATCCATGTTGGCTTTCGCCAGCATGACCATGCCAGCAGCATCCAGTCGCTCGACCACGGTCGCGTCGTAGGGTGAGACGAAATTGTCGAGCATCTTCGAACCGCAGGAGGTTTTCACTCCGGCGGTGCAGAAGATGTCCTTGTGCACCATCGGTAAGCCGAGCAAGGGGCTGGAGTCACCGTCGGCACGACGCGCGTCCGCAGCGGCAGCCTGAGCCAATGCGCGCTCCGCGGTCACCGTCACGAAGGCATTGAGCGAACCCGCCAGAGTCTCGATTCGATCCAGATGGGCACGCGTCAGCTCGACACTGGTGAACTCCCCGGCGGCCAGACCCCGGGCCATGGCAGCCAATGTCAGCGTATGCAGGCTCATTCCATCACCTTCGGCACCAGATAGAGCCCGGCTTCCACGGCACCGGCATTCTGCTGGTAGCGCTCGCGATCGATGACCTCGGAAACCTCGTCAGCACGCAGGCGTTGGCCCATGTCCAAGGGGTGAGCCATGGGTTCTACGGCATCGGTGTCGGCCTGTTCGAGTTGGGCGACGAAGTCGATGATGCTGGACAGGCTCCCGGCCAGCGCCTTGACGTCGCTTTCACCGATGTCGAGGCGGGCGAGATGGGCAATCGAAGCAACTTGTTCTGGAGTCAGTGACACTGGGCACCTTCATGACCGGTTCAAACGCGGGATTATCGCACATGGCGCCGGGTTCCTAGCAGGGTCCGCCCGCTTCTCACCTTGCCCTTCCAGCCCCTCATTGTTAGAGTAGCCGGGCACAACAAAGGCAGGTTAATCCCCGATGTTCAAAAGCTTGCGCGGCCTCGTCTCCACTGACCTGTCCATCGACCTAGGTACGGCCAACACCCTCATTTATATGCGGGGCAAGGGCATCATCCTCAATGAACCCTCCGTAGTAGCCATACGCGAGGAACCAGGTCGTGGCGGGAAAGTCATCGAAGCCGTCGGCGCGGACGCCAAGCGCATGCTCGGGCGTACGCCCGGCAATATCACCGCCATCCGTCCTCTGAAGGACGGCGTCATCGCTGACTTCACGGTCACGGAAAAGATGCTCCAACATTTCATTCGCAAAGCGCATGGCAACAGTTTCTTCCGCCCGAGCCCTCGCGTGCTCGTGTGCGTTCCGTATGGTTCCACACAAGTCGAGCGTCGCGCCATCCGCGAGTCTGCACAAGGTGCAGGCGCACGCAAAGTGTTTCTCATTGATGAACCAATGGCAGCAGCGATCGGTGCGGGCATGCCGGTGGACGAAGCGCGTGGCTCGATGGTCCTCGACATCGGCGGCGGCACTTCGGAAGTCGCGGTGATCTCCTTGAACGGAATTGTCTACGCTGCATCCGTACGCATCGGTGGCGACCGCTTCGACGAAGCCATCATTTCCTACGTGCGCCGCAACTACGGAACGCTCATCGGCGAAGCCACGGCGGAACGCATCAAACACGAGATTGGCTCGGCATTTCCAGGGCAGGAAGTGCGTGAGATTGAGGTCAAGGGTCGCAATCTCTCGGAAGGTGTGCCGCGTGCCTTCACACTGAACTCGAATGAAATTCTCGAAGCGTTGCAGGAACCCCTGTCCGGCATCGTGGGCGCGGTGAAGACTGCGCTCGAACAGACTCCGCCAGAGCTGGGTTCTGATGTCGCCGAGCGCGGCATCGTGCTGACCGGTGGCGGCGCACTGTTGCGTGACATGGACCGTCTGCTGATGGAGGAAACGGGCTTGCCGGTGGTCGTGGCTGAAGACCCGTTGACCTGCGTTGCCCGTGGTGGCGGTCGCGCACTCGAGCTGTTCGACGAGGGCGAGTTTCCCTTCGCCGTAGAGTGATCCACGGACCCTCGAAGCCGCTGTTCCTCCGCGGCCCGTCCCTAAACACACGTCTTATCACCTGCGCCGTTCTTTCCGTGGTGCTGATGACCATGGACCACCGCCAGAATCATCTCGATGATGTTCGTGCGGCCTTGTCCGTCGTCATGTACCCGGTGCAATGGATGGTGGATGCGCCCTTCCGCGCGACACATTGGGCGCGGACGAATCTTGCATCGAGAACCGTGCTGGTCGACGAGAACGAGACCCTGCGAGATGCCATCCGCGAGGATGCCGCCCGCCTGCAACGCCTGCGCACGCTCGAAGTGGAGAACCAGCGACTACGGGAGCTCCTGAATGCGGCCCAGGCGCACGATTACCAGGTGGATGTCGCCAGTTTGTTGTCCATGGACCTCGACCCCTTCCGGCACCAGCTCGTACTGAATCGCGGGGACCGCCACGGCGTGGTGCCGGGCCAGGCGCTGATTGATGCCCACGGCGTCATGGGTCAAGTGCACCGGGTTGGCCCGCTGACCAGTCAGGCGCTGCTGATCACGGATGCCAGCCACTCCATCCCGGTGGAAGTGAACCGAAACGGCGTGCGTACCATCGCACGCGGCACCGGCGAGCTGGATCGGCTGGATCTGCCTTTCTTACCCAACAACGCAGACATCGAAGTCGGCGACCTACTCGTCACCTCAGGACTGGGTGGCGTGTTCCCGGCGGGCTACCCCGTCGCACGGGTCACCCGCGTCGCGCGACGCCCCGGCGAGCGATTCGCGGAAGTACACGCCGCACCGGTGGCTTGGTTGAATCGTAGCCGCGAAGTGTTGCTGGTACGGCCGGTAGAGGCGGTGGAAGAGTGATGCGCGGCGGCACCGTCATCGCGGTATCAGTGTTTATTGCCTGGATGGCGGCGGTGCTACCGATGCCGGATTGGGCCTTGCCGTTCCGCCCGGAGTGGACACTGCTGGTGATGGCGTACTGGTGCATGGCGTTGCCGTCGCGCGTCAGCATCGGGTGGTGTTGGCTTGCCGGGCTCGGACTGGACGTGCTGATGGGGTCGCTGCTGGGCCAACACGCCTTGGCATTGGGCTTGGTCGGGTGGGTGGTCGCGCGCTTGCACCTGCAAATCCGTGTTTACCCGCCTTGGCAACAAGCGCTGGTGATGGCTGGCCTGGTCGGGCTGTACGAATTTGTCTTGTTCTGGACCGATGGCATTGTTGGTACCCGCGCCGATGTCCGTTGGGGACCCGTACTGACCACCGCCATCCTCTGGCCGTGGGTCTTCGAGCTCCTGCGCGGGGTCCGGCGCCGCTTCAAGGTTGCCTGAAGCCATGCGCTTCAAGACGCGTCTCAACAATCCCCACATCGAGCGACGCCTTTTCATGAGGCGCACCTGGATTGCACTGGCGGTTGTTCTGGTGCTGACCGGGGCCTTGATCGCGCAGCTGGTGAACCTGCAGATCATCCGGCATACGCACTACACCACGCTGTCAGACGGCAATCGCATGCGCATCGAGCCTGTGGCACCAACACGTGGCCTGATCATGGACCGCAACGGCGTGCTGCTTGCCGAGAACTTCGCATCCTTCACGCTGGAGCTCATTCCGGAACAAGTCAGTGATGTGGACGCCACTTTGGATTCACTGGCAGACATCATTGAAATCCGCGCGCAGGACCGCGAGCGCTTCTCTCGCCAGATACGGCGCCAGAGACGTTTCGAAGCAGTGCCTATACGCTTTCATCTCACCGAGGAGGAAGTGGCCACTTTTGCCGTCAACCGACACCGCTTCCCCGGCGTGGACGCACGAGCGACCCTGACACGCCGATACCCATTCGGCGAAACCGGCGTCCACGCAGTCGGCTATGTCGGGGCCATCAGCGAGGCCGACTTAGCGCAGGTCGATGCTGCCAAGTACAGCGGTACCACCCACTACGGTAAAACCGGCGCGGAGCTGGCGTTCGAATCGATACTGCACGGCACTGTGGGTTATCGGCAGGTCGAGACCAACGCGCAGGGACGACTGCTGCGTGTGGTGGAGTACACACCACCAGTGCCGGGGCAAGACATCACCCTGACTCTGGACGTACGTCTGCAGGTTGCCGCGGAGGAAGCGCTGGGCGAATTTGCAGGATCCATAGTCGCCATCGATCCGCGGAACGGTGAGATCCTGGCCATGGTCAGCAAGCCGGGCTTCAATCCCAACCCTTTCGTGGACGGGATTGATCCCGCCGTTTTTCGTGCCTTGGAGCGCAATCCACGGCGCCCGCTGTTCAACAGGTCATTGCGCGGACGCTATCCTCCCGGGTCCACCATCAAGCCTTTCCTTGCGCTTGCGGCCTTGATTCAACCCGTGGAGCTGACCCACCGGAGCGTATTTTGCGAAGGGTATTTCCAGCTTCCAGGCAGGGAGCGGCGGTATCGAGACTGGCGGCGGGAGGGTCATGGTCACACCGACATGCATCGCGCGGTGGTCGAGTCCTGCGATGTGTATTTCTACCAGCTCGCCCTCGAAATGGGTGTCGACTACATGCACGAGTTCTTGGTGGCTTCCGGGTTCGGTGTGCCGACCGGGGTGGATTTGCGCGGTGAACTCGTTGGCCTAGTGCCATCGCGGGAATGGAAGCGACGCGAACTGAACCAATCCTGGTTTCCAGGCGAAACCGTCATTTTTGGCATCGGCCAGGGTTACATGCTATCTACACCCATCCAACTCGCGCACTCTACCGCCTACGTTGCCGGCCGTGGCCGTGCATTCCGGCCACATGTGCTTCGCGACACAGCACCCGAACCCGCGCCAGCCCTGTTCCCGGAGAACGCTGCGGCCTGGGCGGAAACCGTCAGAGGCATGGTGGGCGTCGTCCACGAACCGCGCGGCACCGCGCGCCCTGTCGCCCCACCACGAGACACTTATCGCATCGCCGGCAAAACGGGAACCGCACAGGTGTACTCGCTGTCACAGGATGACGATGAACGGATTGACCCGATGACGATTGCAGAACATCTCCGTGACCACGCTTTGTTCCTCGGCTTCGCACCGGTGGAAGACCCGCGCATCGCGATTGCAGTCGTGGTTGAACATGGCGGCAGCGGCGGTAGCGTTGCCGCACCCATTACCCGACGTGTACTTGATGCGTGGAAGGGCTTGGACTTGCCATGATCAACGTTGCCATCCGTGACTCCAAATTTCGAGAAGATGAAGGTGGAACGCGCTTTCTGGCACGGCTGTTGCGGGCACTGCATCTCGATGGTCCGCTGCTGCTGGCGCTACTCATCGTTGCGGCAGGTGGGTTGGTCGCACTCTACAGTGCCAGTGGGGAGAACATGGACATGGTCTGGCGACAGGCCATACGCATCGGACTGGCCTTCGCGGCGCTCGTAGTGTTGGCCCAGGTCCCACCGTCCTTCCTTCGTGGTGCGGCTCCGTGGGTATTCGGGGGCGGTCTTGTCCTGCTTGTGATGGTGTTGATTGCAGGTGATGCGGGTAAAGGCGCGCAGCGATGGCTGGATCTGGGCTTTGTCCGCTTCCAACCCTCGGAAATCATGAAACTTGCCGTGCCCCTGGTAGTGGCCTGGCTATGCATAGGACGCCCGTTGCCCATCGGTTTCGGCCGCTTGCTGCTTGCCGGTATCCTCATCCTGGTTCCGGCACTCATGATTGCCCGACAGCCAGATTTGGGAACCGCACTGCTTGTCATCGCTTCCGGCGTGTTCGTGCTGTTTTTTGCGGGCATGCGCTGGCGGGTCATGGTCGCCCTTGGCATTCTGGGAGCATCGCTCACACCCGTGCTGTGGCATTTCATGCACGACTACCAGCGCCAGCGCGTGCGCATGTTCCTGAATCCGGAACAAGACCCGTTGGGTGCCGGCTACCACATCATTCAATCGAAAATCGCGATCGGGTCGGGTGGATTGTTCGGCAAGGGCTGGTTGAACGGTACCCAGTCCCAGCTTGAGTTCCTCCCGGAACGGTCCACGGACTTCATCTTTGCGGTGTTTGCCGAGGAGTTCGGCTTGCTCGGGCTGCTGACCTTGTTGTTTGTCTACCTGCTGATCATCGGCCGCGGCTTGTGGATTGCCGTCAATGCACAGGACAACTTCGGGCGGCTCGTGGCAGGCAGCATCACCCTCACCTTTTTCGTCTATTTCTTCGTAAATGCAGGCATGGTCATAGGGCTCATGCCGGTAGTTGGCGTACCGCTGCCGCTATTCAGTTATGGTGGGACTGCCATGGTGACCCTCTTGGCAGGTTTCGGTATCCTCATGTCCATCCACACGCACAGGAAGCTCATCGCATACTGATGTCAAAAACACCACTGTCATTGATGTTCGCCGCCGCGCTGGCCCTGACCGCCGCGTGCGCCACTGCTGAGCCCACGAATCTCCGAGCGGACCATGTGGAGTTCATCGACAAGATGGTCGCAGAGCACGGATTTGATCGTGCCGAACTCGTTGCGTTGTTCGATGGTGTCGGCACCCGCCAGGACATCATTGACGCCATGACGCGTCCGGCGGAAGCCCTGCCCTGGCACCGTTACCGCAATATTTTCCTCACCGAAGCGCGCATTGCTGGTGGCGTCCGTTTCTGGAACGAACATCAGGACACCATTGAACGGGCAGCCGAGGAATACGGCGTCGCACCAGAGATCATCGTCGCCATCGTGGGTGTGGAGTCCAATTACGGCCGGATCCAAGGTCGCTATCGTGTGGTGGAGGCGCTGTCGACTCTGGGGTTCGACTATCCGCCGAGAGCGGCGTTCTTCAAGAGCGAATTGGAGCATTTCCTCCTGCTCGCACGCGAAGAGGGCATCGATCCACACACAGCCAGCGGCTCCTATGCGGGCGCCATGGGCTCACCACAATTCATCTCGTCCAGCTACCGTGCTTACGCCGTGGATTTTGATGGCTCCGGCTCGCGGGACCTCTGGAACAGCTGGCCGGACATCATCGGCTCCATTGCCAACTATTTCCATGAGCACCGCTGGCAACGTGATGCACCAGTGGCTGCACGGGCCAGCCTTGGCGAGCCGACAGCGACAACGCTCGCAACCCGTCGCTTGGACATGCAGACCACAGTAGGTGAACTGCGTAGCGCCGGCGTAGACCCCAGCATCCCCCTTGACGACAGCTTGCGGGCAAACCTATTGATGCTGGAGACCGACGCAGATGGAGGGGCGGACCATTGGGTGACACTGCACAACTTCTTCGTAATCACGCGTTATAACCGCAGCCCCTTGTATGCCATTGCAGTACACAAGCTGTCCCGCGCCATCGCCGAACGCAAGGTGGCGGATGTCGATTGATTGGAGCAGGGCCGCAACACTCGTTCTGTTGACCTCATTTCTCGGCTCATGCGCCAGTACACCGGTTGAGGATAGTGAGCGGCCGACGAGACCCGACGGAGGTTTCCCGTCCGATCACTGGGGCGGCCAGGACGGACCACCGGACAGCTATCCGGTGGATATCGGCACGGTGCCTGATGCTGTTCCGCGTACGGAGCCAAGGTCCGCTCGCGGAAACCCGCCCTTCTACGAGGTTGCCGGACAGCGGTATCTGGTGCTCGACTCTGCCATCGGTTATGAGGAACGCGGTATCGCGTCCTGGTACGGGACGAAATTCCATGGCCGCGAGACATCCAGCGGCGAGCCCTACGACATGTTCCAGATGACTGCGGCGCACAAACATCTGCCGCTACCCACGTTCGCCCGCGTGACGAACCTCGAGAATGGCCGTAGTGTGGTTGTCCGAATCAATGACCGCGGTCCATTTGTCGCCAACCGTCTCATAGACCTCTCGTACGCAGCGGCGGTGCGCCTGGATATTGTTGGTACCGGCACGGGTCTGGTTGAAGTGCGTGCGCTCCCCCCCGGCGATCCGGAAATGCCGGCAGTCGCGGAGTCCAGCGTACCGGTCGCCACCAACCCCGACATTTTCGTACAGGTCGGTGCGTTCTCCAGTCTGGAGAACGCTGAACGCGTGGCGACGCGTCTACGGCTCATGAACCTATATAATGTGAACCTGTACACTCGTGAAAATGAATCGCCACGGTTGTGGCGGGTGCGCATCGGACCCCTCGCGGGGGTCGCCGAAGTAGACCGCGTCACGGAACGCGTCATTCGTGCCGGCTTCAACGATTCGCGCGTTGTCATCGACTGACCCAGAGGCACCATGAAAACAGCGATTATCACCCTTATTTCCGCACTGGTACTGAGTCTGAATGTCTCAGCGCAAGTTCCTGTTCCATCGCCACCGTCCGTGGATGCGCGCTCTTACCTGGTTGTCGACTTCAACAGCGGCGCAGAACTGGCAGCCCTGGACGCGGACAGTCCGGTCGAGCCGGCGAGCATCACCAAACTCATGACAGCTTATGTCGTGTTCCGGGAAATCTCCGGTGGGCGCTTGTCGCTTGAAGACGAAGCGCTGGTGAGCGAGCGTGCGTGGCGTACCGGCGGCTCGCGCATGTTCATCGATGTGAACACGCGCATCCGGATCGAAGACCTGCTCAAGGGTATGATCATCCAGTCGGGCAACGACGCCAGCGTCGCATTGGCAGAGCATGTTGCCGGCACCGAAGAGGCATTCTCGCAGTTGATGAACGGCCACGCCGCCCGCCTGGGCATGGCAAACAGCCATTTCACCAACGCCACGGGCTTGCCCAATGAGGCACTTCTCACCACGGCGCGAGATATTGCAATTCTCGCACGGGCCCTGATAACGGAATTCCCGGAGTTCTATCCATGGTATGCCGAGCGTGAGTTCACCTGGAACAACATACGCCAGACCAACCGCAATAACCTGCTGTGGCGAGATTCGACGGTAGACGGCCTCAAGACGGGACATACCGAAGCGGCGGGATTCTGCTTGGTGACATCCGCACTGCGTAACGACATGCGTTTGATCACCGTCGTACTGGGTGCACGCAGCGAGCGTGCCCGGGCGGACATCAGTCAGGCATTGCTGAATTACGGCTTCCGCTTCTTTGAGACCCACCGCCTCTACGCTGCAGGTACCGAGTTGGCACAAGCCCGGGTCTGGAAAGGTGCACTGGACAATGTGCCAGTGGGCGTGGCGCAGGACCTGTGGATCACCATTCCGAGGGGCCGTTACCGCGACCTTGATGCGCGCATGGACCTGACGACCTCCACACTCGCGCCAGTGGAAGCAGCGACAGAACTCGGGCGGGTCAGGGTTGCACTCGGCGATGACACCATTGCCGATCTTCCGCTACATGCACTCTCGCCCGTTGCTGAAGGCAGCTTGTGGCGGCGACTCAGTGACACCGTCCGGCTCTGGTTCGAATAAGTCCATGCCACGCGCTCCGCTCCCGCACGCATTCCTGAACGGAGAGTTCATCGCAACCGCAGACGCGCAAGTTTCGGCCTTCGACCGCGGCTTCCTGTTCGGCGATGGTGTTTACGAAGTCATCCCGGTCTACAACGGAAAATTGTTCCATGCCGAGCACCATCTCGAGCGCCTTGCGTGCAGTCTCGACGGTATCGGTCTGGACACACCTTGGGATGATGATTGGTGGTTCGACAGGATGACGAACCTGATAGACCGCAATGGCGGTGGCAACCAATCCCTGTATCTGCAGGTGACACGCGGCGCGGAGTTCGGACGGGACCACCGCTTCCCTACCGGGGTACAACCCACTGTGTTCATGTTCTGCACCGCGACGCCGGCGCGGGACCCTGCTGTGGATGCGCATGGACTCAAGGCCGTGTCCGCAGAGGATTTCCGCTGGGGGCGCTGCAATCTGAAGGTCACCTCACTGCTGGCCAATGTCCTGTTGCGGCAATACGCTCACGAACACGGGGCGGATGAGGTTGTACTGCATCGCGGCGGGCGACTGACGGAGGCCTCCGTCAGCAATATCTTCATCGTGCGTAAAGGTCGACTGGCAACACCACTCTTGTCCGGCGAACTCCTGCCTGGCGTCACCCGCAAGGTCATTTTGCAACTGTGCGCGTTGTTAAACCTGAAGGTGGACGAGATGGGCTTGTCCACCTCAGATCTGCAGACCGCGGATGAGCTATGGGTCACCAGCTCAACAAAAGAAGTGGCACCGATTGTCCTGCTGGATGACAAACCCATCGGAACCGGCAAGCCGGGGCCAATCTACGCGAAGGTCAGGGCGGAGTTCGACGATCTGATGCGCGGCTGGGGCTGAATCAGGCGCTGGCTTCGTGCAGAATCTGCTCGGCCATCAAGTCAGCATGATAGGACGAACGCACCATCGGCCCGCTGGCCACATGTGAGAAGCCCATCTTGTAACCCTCAACCTCGAGCATCTTGAATTCGTCCGGATGGACGAAACGCTCAAGGCGAAGATGGAACTTGGAGGGTTGCAGGTATTGCCCGACGGTGAGCATGTCCACCTGATGGGCGCGCATGTCACGCATCACCTCAAGCACCTCCTCCATGGTTTCGCCGACGCCGACCATGACTCCCGATTTGGTCGGAATCTCCGGGTGTTCGTCCTTGAATCGCTTCAGGAGCTGAAGTGACCACTGGTAATCAGACCCGGGCCGGACAGCCTTGTACAGGCGGGGCACGGTTTCCAGGTTGTGGTTGAAAACATCCGGCGGCGACTCGGCCATCAGCTTGAGCGCGACATCCATGCGGCCGCGGAAATCGGGCACCAAGACCTCAATCTTGGTCGAAGGCGTCAGCTGGCGTATTTCCTGGATACAGGCCACGAAGTGCCCTGCCCCACCGTCACGCAGGTCGTCCCGGTCCACGGATGTGACCACGACGTAACGCAGTTTCATGGCGGCAACTGTTTTTGCCAGATTGACCGGCTCTTCCGTGTCCAATGCGTCCGGCCGACCATGCGCAACATCACAGAAGGTGCAGCGCCGGGTACAGATATCACCCATGATCATGAACGTCGCTGTGCCCTTGCCGAAACATTCACCGAGGTTCGGGCAAGCCGCTTCTTCACACACGGTGTGCAGACGGTTCTCGCGCAGAATGGTCTTCAGACGCGCCACTTCCGGTGTCGCCGGCGATTTCGCGCGGATCCACTCGGGTTTGCGCAACGGCTTCTCGGTGGGCTCGATCTTGATGGGAATACGCGCCATCTTCTCGGCGGCACGTTGCTTCTTGGAAGGCACCTCGTTCATGGGTGCGAATTGTACCCCAGACGTTGCAACAGATGCGGGAGCAGGTCCTTGGCGACCTGCTCTACAGAGGCCGGGCCACCAAGATCGGAGACCTGAGTGACCTCAAGGCCCTCAAAGCCACAGGGATTGATACGGGTGAAGGGTTCAAGGTCCATGGCGATGTTGAACGCTAACCCGTGGAATGTGCAGCCGCGCCGCACCCGCAAACCCAGTGACGCGACCTTGCGACCGTCCACATAGACACCCGGCGCATCATCACGCGCCTTAGCTTCTATGCCGTAGTCGCGCAACACATCCATGACCGCTCGCTCCAGCGCACACACCAAGGCGCGCACACCGAGTTTGAGCCGCTTGAGATCCAGCAAGGGATATACGACCAATTGCCCGGGGCCGTGATAGGTCACCTGGCCGCCGCGGTCGATCTGCACGATATCTATGTCGCCCGGCGCCAGCAGATGTTCGCGTTTGCCCGCAAGGCCCAGCGTGAACACCGGCGGATGCTGGAGCAGCCAGATTTCATCTGCCGTGTTCTCGTCACGAGCGTCCGTGAACGCCTGCATGTCGGCCCAAGTGGGCCGGTACTCGACCAAGCCCAGGTGTTTGATGACAGGCGTCGGTAGGGTGGACATCGGCTATTCCTGTCGGAGCGCTTCCAAACGCTCCGGCGTACCGACGTCCCACCACACCCCATCGTACAGTTCACCGCTGACCAGGTTTCGGCTGCATGCCTCGCGCAGGATGGGTGCGAGTGCACGCTTGCCGGCATCCAGTTCTGCGAACAAGGCCGGTGCGTACACGCCAACACCGGAGAACGTCGCGGAACCCTTTTGTGATGGTGGCGGATTGAGCACCATGCCCCGCTCAAGGACAAAATCGCCTGCCGCGTTGTGCTCGGGGTTGGGTACTAGCACCAGGTGGGCGAGCCTGCCCTCGGGCAAGGCCAACTGTTCAAACGGAAAGTCGCACCAGATGTCCGCATTGATGACCACAAAGGGGGCATCACCCAGCCAATGCAAGCCGTGCACGATACCTCCCGCGGTCTCCAATGGCTCAGAGCCCTCCTCCGAGTACACGATATCTACACCAAAGGCCGCGCCGTCTCCAAGCGCTGCGCGAATCTGGTCCCCCTTCCATGAAAGATTCACCATCATCTCCGTGAAACCAGCCGCTGCCAGACGCAGGATATGGTGAACAATCAAAGACCGCCCCCGGACTTCCAACAGGGGTTTGGGTCTGTCGTCTGTGAGCGGACGCATGCGCTCCCCGCGCCCCGCTGCGAGCAACAGGACTTTCATGTGCGTCCTTCCAATCGCGGGAACACTTCGCCGCCCAGCCACCGCGCCAAGTCCTGCAGCTCCGGATAACGCTGGCAGGCATCCTGCGCGTACTGCAAGGTCAGCGGGATGTCATCCATGTAACGCGCCTTCCCGTCGCGGTAGTTCAATCGCGCGAAGATACCCGCGACCTTGAGCTGGCGTTGCACGCCCATCCAGTCCACCCACCGCTCGAACTCCGATGCCTCCGTGCCGCAATCGATGCCCGCAGCCAGCGCCTCACTTCGATACCGATCAATCCACTCCAGCATCTGCGGCCGACTCCACGCCACATACGCGTCGCGGAACAAGGAGACAAAGTCATAACTCACCGGGCCACGCACGGCATCCTGAAAATCAATCACGCCCGGATTGTCATCCGCGAGTTGCATCAGGTTGCGCGAGTGGAAATCCCTGTGGACAAACACGTGGGGCTGGGCAAGTGCACAACTCACCAGTTCGTCCTGTACGCCCTTCAGCCATGCCGGCAGGGAAAGGTCGAGATGTTTACCGACAAACCACTCATCAAACAAGCCAAGTTCACGGCGCAACAACGCTTCGTCGTAGCTGGGAAGCCGGGAGGCACCGATGGCCTGCATCCGCACCAGAGCAGAAATCGCGTCCGGATAGAGCGCATCACGCGACACACCCGCAGCCATCGCGTCCAGATAGGTTGTATCGCCGAGGTCCTCAAGCAGCAGGTACCCGTGCTCGAGATCCTCAACCAGCACCTCCGGTGCGTGCACGCCCGCTTCGCGCAACATGGCGGCAACCTGGACAAAGGGCCTGCAATCTTCGAAACCGGGTGGGGCATCCATGAGGATGCGGGACCTTCCTACGCCAGACACGCGGAAGTAGCGGCGGAAACTTGCATCCTCACTCGCCGGAACCAGCGTGAAACCGCTGCCGACCCGTGCTTCCAGCCAATGCGACGGCTCGGGTCGTGGTCCACCTGTGGAATGGCAACTCATATGCCAGCGTATACTATGCGATTTTCAGCCACCCGGCAGGATTCCCGGAGCGTGATTCGGACCTTCAAGGCAGTTGCCATAATGCTCGTTTTGACCCCAGCTTTAGCATGGGGCGCTGACCCGTGGTTGCTGTGCCCAGCATGGCCTGCGCCGCTTCATGAAGCCGGCCCGGACGCGCATCTCGACCCGGCTGATGCGCCCATGCGTATCGAGGCGGACTTCTGGGAGACGCTGCTCGAAGGCAACACGGAGTTCTCCGGTAGCGTCGTGTTGCGACAAGGTCCACGGACTTTTGCTGCCGACCGCATGCGCTACGATCGAGGCCAAGGTTCCCTCCAAGCCGAAGGACAGATTCGTTACAGCGATTCCAACCTCGACATCGAGAGCCAAATGGCGCGTATTGAGTCGAACCCGGACCGATTGCGCTTTGAAGATCTCGACTACCGGCTTCATCATCGACGTGGCCGCGGCTCCGCTGGCTCGCTGCAAGCCGGACGCGACCAGTCCATCGCATTGAGTGATGTCCATTTCACCACCTGCCCGGAGACCGATGAGTCCTGGGGGATGCACGCGCCGAGCATAGAGTTGGATACAGAGGCTGGTGTCGGTATTGCGCGCGGCGTGACACTGGAATTCAAGGGTGTTCCTATCTTTTATTCCCCTTGGCTTTCATTCCCATTGGACAACCGGAGGAAAACAGGATTCCTGGTGCCGGACATTGGGCGTGCGCGCAATACCGGCCTGGAAGTTCGGGCACCGTTCTACTGGAACATCGCGCCCAATCAAGATGCCACCTTCACCCCGCGCTGGATGCAGGATCGCGGCGTGCAGTTGGTCAGCGAGTACCGGTATCTGCTGGACCACAGCGCTGGTGTGCTGGATGTCGAAGTGTTGCCGGACGACAAAATCATCGGAGAGTCGCGGTCGATGATGCGGTGGCAGCATGGTTCCGTGCTGACCCCCGGGTGGAACCTGCATGTGGACTTCAATTACGCGAGCGATCCGGAATACTTCGAGGACCTTGCAGGCAGCTTGGACGCAACGGTGATAACCCACGTCAAGCGCGAAGCCTTCGTGCGTTACCAAGGCAACATCCATACCTTCGTTGGCCGGTTTGATGGGTGGCAGACGCTTGACCGCGTCATCCCGGTCAATGACAGACCATACGCCCGCCTGCCGCAGATTCTTTGGCATGTGCGTCTGCCGATGGGCATGCGCGGCCCCATAGCCAGCATGCAGAGTGAGCTGGTCGCATTCGAGGCCGACAGCAACCGCATCACCGGCGTACGCGTGGATGTGGATCCCGACATCTCCTGGCCGATGACCGGCGCAGGATGGCATTTCGTGCCAAGCGCCGGTTGGCGTTACACGAGCTACCGTCTGAACGACCTCGTGGCCCCCTACACCGAGGACAGTCCGAATCGCTCAGTCCCGCGACTCAGCGTTGACACCGGCCTCGTGTTCGAGCGCGAAATGTCCGGCCATCGGGTACAGACACTGGAGCCCCGCCTGCTTTGGCTGCGCATCCCCTACCGCGACCAGGACGACTTCCCGCTGTTCGATTCCTCAATCCCGGATTTCAACCTGGTACAGCTCTACCACCGCAACCGCTTCAACGGTGCCGACAGGGTAGGCGACACCAATCATCTCGCCATGGGCCTGACCTCGCGAATTCATTCCCCGGTCTCCGGCAGGGACCTGCTTGTCCTTCAGGCAGGCAGGATTCGCTACTTCGATGATCGCCGGGTACAGCTGCCGGGCGATCCCGTCGAAACCGACCGGTGGTCCGATATCCTGCTTGAGGCCAACGCAGCGCTGTCGGAAAACTGGTCCGCACGCATGGATTTCCAGCTTGACCCGGATTCCGGTCGATTCGAGCGCAGTCTTGTCCAATTCCGTTGGCACCCTAGTGAGGACCGTCTGCTGAACGTCGGCTGGCGATTCCGGCGCGGGCAGGTGGACCAGAGCGATGTGTCCTTCGCCTGGCCGCTATCGGAGCGCTGGCGAGTCGTCGGCAGGTGGAACTGGTCCATCGAGGACCGGAGGAATCTCGAAACTTTCGCGGGTCTCGAGTATCAAAGTTGTTGTTGGGCGGTCCGCGTCGTTTCGCGGCAATACATCGCGAACCAGGCGGGCGACACCAACCGCAGTCTCTACATCCAGCTTGAGCTGAAGGGCCTTGCCAGCGTGGGACGCGGCACGGAAGCCCTGCTCCAGCGTGGTATCCTTGGCCATTCGTCCCGTCGGTGATTTCCAGATGATCAAACAGTTTTCCGCCCTCTTCCTGCTTGTCGCATTTCTCGCAGCCGATCCTGCCATGGCCCAACGCGGCACGCCGCTGGACGGCATCGTGGCCGTGGTCAACGAGGATGTCATTCTCAGGAGTGAACTCGAATATCGCTCCGCGGCCATCCGCGACAACATCGCCAACTCAGGCAATCCAATGCCACCCATGGATGTCCTGCGCCGACAGGTGCTGGAAAGAATGATTGTCGAGCGCGTCCAGCTGCAACGGGCGGAACTGGCCGGCATCGTGATGTCCGAGGACATGTTGAACCAGACCATGGCGAGCATCGCGCGCAACAATGGCATGACTCTGGAAGAGTTTGCCGCGGCAGCTGCCCAGGAGGGCCTGAATTTCGCCCGCCTGCGCGAGGAAATCCGCAATGACATGATCATGCAGCAGATTCGCCAGCGCGAGGTGCTCAGCCGCATCGACATTACTCAGCGTGATATCGAAACTTTCCTCGCGAGCGCAGAGGCGCAATCACTGGATTCGCGCGAGTTCCAGGTATCGCACATCCTCCTGCGGCTCGACGCGGATGCTTCCAGCGACGAGATTGAGCGGGTCCGTGCGCTGTCAGAGGATTTGTTGGCGCGCGCACGCGATGGCGAGGACTTTGCCCAGCTTGCAGTCACCCACTCGCAGGGCCAGCAGGCGCTTGAGGGCGGAGACTTGGGTTGGAGACGATCTACACAGCTCCCATCGGTGTTTGCCGAACGCGTGGTCGCCATGCAAGTTGGTCAGGTCGCGGACATCATCCGTACGTCCGGAGCCGTGCACATCATCAAGCTGAACGCAGTGCGCGGTGGACAGGAGCGTGTCATTCGCAGTCAGACACGTGCCGCCCACATCGTGGTTCTCCCGGGGCCGTTGATGAACGAATCGCGTGCAATGAACCGCCTCAACGAACTACACGAACAACTCGAGCAGGGGGCAGATTTTGC
This sequence comes from uncultured Gammaproteobacteria bacterium, assembly GCA_964552205.1. Lineage (GTDB taxonomy): Bacteria > Pseudomonadota > Gammaproteobacteria > Natronospirales > JAIVGZ01 > JAIVGZ01. Next base: position 11,694 of record CAZKFT010000021.1, on the reverse strand, counting down.
CGCGCTGGCGCGCCAGCACTCCGAGGATGTCGGTAGCGCAGGCAATGGGGGCGAGCTCGGCTGGATCGCTCCGGGCGAACTGCCCGGCATATTCGAAGACACCATGGCGGGCCTGGAGCCTGGGCAGTACAGTCGGCCCATTGCAACGCAATTTGGCTGGCACATCGTCAAGGTGCTCGAACGCCGCGACCATGACAGCACCGAAGATTTACGCTTGGCGCGTGCCGCGCAAATTCTGCGCGAACGCCGTGCCGAGGAAGCGTCAGATAACTGGCTACGTCGCCTCTATGACGAAGCCTATATCGAGAATCGTCTGGGCGGCTGATGTCCATCCGGCCCCTGGCACTTACGCCGGGTGAACCGGCCGGTATTGGCCCGGACCTCGCCCTTCAGGTCGCGGCCATGGGCGGCCCACCCTTCGTAGCTCTGGCGGACAAGGGCCTGCTGGGCCAACGGCGTGAAGCCTTGGGGATTGTTGTCGACCTTCAGGATTGGCAGCCCGACCAGCCCGTGGACGCCCGCGCAGGCGTCCTCAATATTCTGCATGTACCGCTGGTAACTCCCGTACGCCCGGGCGTTCCCGACCCTGCGAACGCACAAGCGCAGCTCAACGCGCTCAGCCTTGCGGTGCAAGGATGTCTTGACGGCACCTTTAGCGCGCTGGTGACCGGTCCAATGCAGAAATCGACCATCAACGACGCGGGGATTCCCTTTTCCGGTCATACGGAGTTTCTAGCGGAACGCACAGGTGGTTCGCCGGTCATGATGCTGGCTGCAGGGAACCTACGGGTTGGTCTGGTCACGACGCATCTGCCCCTACGTCAGGTGGCAGACGCCATTACCGCCGATCGCCTGCGCACCGCGATCGAAGTAATGCACAAAGATCTGGTCGAGCGATTCGGGATTCCGTCACCGCGCATCGCTGTGCTGGGATTGAATCCGCATGCAGGTGAAGCCGGACATCTCGGTCATGAGGAGCGCGACATCATCCAGCCGGTGCTGGAGGCGCTGCGAAAGCGCGGACTAGACCTCTCCGGCCCGCTTCCGGCTGATACCGCTTTCACCCCCAGGGTGCTCGCCGAGGTGGATGCCGTGCTGGCGATGTTTCACGACCAGGGTTTACCAGTTCTCAAGTTCGCGGGCTTCGGGCAGGCGGTGAATATCACCTTGGGGCTCCCCATCATCCGGACCTCCGTGGACCATGGCACGGCCCTTTCCTTGGCGGGAACGGGTCTGGCCGATCCAGGCAGCCTGCAGGCGGCAATCGCCCTGGCGGCCCAGCTGGCGGGCGCCCGCCAATGATGCCCGCGGAACACCGCCCCCGGAAGCGTTTTGGGCAGCACTTCCTGCACGATAGCAACATAATCGCGAAACTTGTCCGCACAATCGCGCCAGTTTCGACCGATAGGCTGGTGGAAATCGGGCCAGGACTGGGCGCCCTGACACTCCCCCTGTTGGAGGCCGCAGGGCGCCTGCAGGTGGTGGAGCTGGACCGCGATGTCATCCCTATCCTGAAGGAATCCTGCGCAGCGCTTGGCGAGCTGACCGTTCACGAGGCGGATGCGCTGAAGTTCGATTTCCGCACGCTGGCCACCGATGGCCCCATCCGCTTGGTTGGCAACCTCCCCTACAACATTTCCACCCCACTCCTGTTCCACCTGCTGGACCAGTCTGAGGTCATCGTGGACATGCATTTCATGTTGCAGAAGGAAGTGGTGGAGCGAATGGCCGCAGGTGCGGGCGATGAGGCTTACGGGCGCTTATCCGTGATGTTGGCCGCGCGCTGTTCCGTGGAACCGCTTTTCACCATAGGGCCTGGGGCCTTCAAGCCGCCGCCCAAAGTAGACTCCGCCGTGGTCCGTCTGGTCCCGTGGCAGACCGCACCCTTCCCCATCCCGGACCCCGAGCGTTTCGCGCGCATCGTCAATCAGGCCTTCTCTCGCCGCCGTAAGACCTTGCGTAACGCACTGAAAGGATTAGTGGATTCTGACCAGATGGAAACCGCGGGCGTAGACCCCTCCGTACGGCCCGAAACGCTCTCTCCCGCGGAGTTCGGCAAGCTGGCTATACTGTCGCCATGAGCTACCAAAACATCCTCTTGGCCTTGGACCTGCGCGAGCAAAGCGAGATGGTCGGTCAGAAAGCCGTGGCGCTGGCGCAGTCGCTGGGTGCACAGCTGACGCTTCTGCATGTCGTCGAGTTCATCCCCGTGGATCCGGCTGGCGAAGCCCTGTTGCCACCCCCGGTGAACCTCGAAGAGGAACTGGTAGCGAGCGCGAAGCAGCGCTTGGAAACCCTCGCCACGGCGCTCGGGATTCCGGATGCGCCGCGTCGCATCGAAATCGGCACCATCAAATCGGAGATTCTGCGTATCTCCCAGGAAGTGGGCGCCGATCTCATCATGCTCGGCAGTTACGAACGCCATGGCCTTGCCCTGCTTTTGGGTTCCACCGAGAAATCCGTCCTCAATTCCGCGCCCTGCGATGTTCTCGCAGTCCGCCTTTGCCCGCAGAATGGCTGAACCCTACCGCATCAACATCGCGGTTGAAACGGAGTATGTGGCGGCGCAATCGGAGCCGACACAGAAGCGTTTCGCCTTCGGCTACACCATCACCATCCAGAATACCGGCGAGGTGGCCGTGCAACTACTGTCGCGGCATTGGCTGATCACCGACGGTAACGGCAAGGTGCAGGAAGTTATCGGTGACGGCGTGGTCGGCGAGCAACCCCACCTCAGGCCCGGCGAAGGCTTCCGTTACTCCAGTGGCGCCATGCTGGAAACACCGGTTGGCGCCATGCAAGGCAAGTACCACATGCGCGCCGACGACGGCATCGAGTTCGACGCGCCCATTCCCGCTTTCACGCTCGCTGTCCCTCAGCTGCTGCACTGATTACCCGTGGCTGTTTACGCAATCGGGGATTTGCAGGGCTGCCATGACAGTCTGCTGAAGTTGCTGGACCGCATCCGCTACCAACCCGAAGAGGACCGCCTGTGGTTCTGTGGGGACATCGTCAACCGCGGTCCGGATTCCTTGGCCACACTGCGATATGTGAAGCGCCTCGGTCACCGCGCCATCAGCGTGCTGGGCAACCACGACCTGCACCTCATCGCCGCCGCGCGCGACCGCTCCAAGATGCGCAAGAACGATACCTTCCACGATATCCTCGATGCCGAAGACGGGCAGGAGTTGGTGGATTGGCTGCGACGGCGCCCCCTGCTGCACCACGACAAAACACTTGGCTACACGCTGGTGCATGCAGGCCTACCGCCACAGTGGGATTTCGATACTGCGAAAAGCTGCGCGCGAGAAGTCGAGCTCGTGCTGGCCAGCGACGATCATGGCGAACTCCTCGATCAGATGTACGGTGACCAACCTGACCTGTGGGATGACGCACTCGCCGGCATTGCGCGTTGGCGCTACATCATCAACTGCTTCACCCGTTTGCGCTTCGTCACCACGGATGGCCGGGTATCGCTCAAGGACAAGGGCGGTCCCGGAACGCAGGGCGAAGGGCTGGTGCCGTGGTTCGAACATCCCGAGCGCAAACACGCCGACCTGCACATCATCTTCGGCCATTGGTCCACGCTCAAGCGACAACCAGGACAGGGCATTTACCCGCTGGATACCGGTTGCGTCTGGGGTGGCCGCTTGACGGCATTGCAGCTCGACGAAGACGGGGGCTGGTTCTCGGTCGGTTGCTAGGCGCAATTGGCTTATCATGGGCGGATGGATCTCTCACTGCAGGGCAAACGCGCTCTGGTCTGCGGCAGCAGCCAGGGCATTGGTCGGGCCACGGCCCTGGAACTCGCCGAACTGGGCGCTGCGGTCACCCTCTTCGCTCGTGACGCTGCCAAACTCGAACAGGTGCGAGCGGAACTGCCAGGTTCGGGCCATGCCATCCTGACCGCGGATTTCACCGACCCAGAGGCGGTCAAGGCTGCGGTCTCGGGTCTGGGTTCCTTCCATATTCTCGTCAACAACACTGGCGGCCCACCAGGTGGCCCAGCGCATCAAGCCGACCCAGCTGCTTACGAGGCGACATTCCGCCAACACCTCATCGTCAATCAGGTATTGGCCCAGGCCTTGATTCCCGGGATGCGCGAAGCCGGCTACGGCCGCATCATCAATGTGATCTCCACTTCCGTGAAAGAACCCATCCGTGACCTGGGCGTGTCCAACACGGTGCGCGGTGCCGTCGCCAACTGGGCCAAAACGCTGGCGGGCGAACTGGGGACCTGGGGCATCACCGTGAACAATGTCCTTCCGGGCTTCACCGCCACACAACGCCTCGACTACATCTTCGACACCAAGGCCCAGAAAACCGGCAAGCCACGCGCAGACCTCGAGGACGCGGCATTGAATAGCGTGCCGCTTGGCAGGTTCGCCAAACCCTCCGAGGTCGCAGCCGCCATCGCGTTTCTCGCTTCGCCTGCCGCTTCTTACATCACCGGCATCAACCTACCGGTGGACGGAGGCCGGACCGGGTCCTTGTGATGACCGATTTCCGCCACCTCATTGATGGACAGTTCTGCGACTCGGTCGATGGCGCCCAGCTGGATGTGTATGAGCCCGCCACCGGTAAGGTCTATGCCACGCTGGCAGATGGCGACAAAGCGGATGTGGATGCCGCCGTCAATGCAGCACGCCGTGCATTTCCCGCGTGGGCGCGCACTTCGTCTGCGGAACGCGCGCGCTTGTTGAACGACATCGCTGACAGCATTGAAGCCCGCGCGGAAGAGTTCGCCGCCGCGGAATCGCGAGACACCGGCAAGCCGCTGCAGCTTGCGCGCGAGATGGATGTCGCACGCGCCGTCGCCAACTGCCGCTTCTTCGCGGCCGCAGCGCTACAAATGGCGAGCGAATCACACGCGACTGCGGACAGCATCAACTACACACTGCGCGAACCACATGGGGTGGTGGGGTGCATCTCACCCTGGAATCTGCCGCTACTCCTGTTCACCTGGAAAGTGGCGCCGGCGCTCGCTGCCGGCAACTGCGTGGTGGCAAAGCCCTCTGAAATCACTCCCGCCACCGCGACGATGTTCGCTGAGGTCTGTGCAGAAGTCGGCCTTCCAGCAGGGGTACTGAACATTGTCCATGGGCAAGGTCCGCGGGCAGGGCAAGCCATCGTGGAACACCCAGGCATTCGAGCTGTATCGTTCACGGGCGGCACTGCCACTGGCGCCCATATCGCTGCAACGGCTGGGCCCCTGTTCAAAAAGCTCTCGCTCGAACTGGGTGGCAAGAACCCGACGGTAGTGTTCGCGGACTGTGATTTCGATAAAGCGGTCGCAGGGGCCGTGCGTGCGGCTTTTCTCAACCAGGGCCAGATCTGTCTGTGCGGTTCACGCATCCATGTCGAGAAGTCGATTTACTCACGCTTCCTGAAAGCTTTCGTGGCGCAAGCCAAGGCACTGGAGGTTGGCCCGGTCACCTCCGCCGCCCACCGCGACAAAGTGGTCGCGGCCATCGCCAGAGCGAAAGCCGAAGGCGGCACAATTCATTGCGGTGGCAATGCCGTCGAGCCGGGTTGGTTCATCCAGCCGACGGTCATCGACGGCCTACCGCTGGATTGCAGCACTAATCAGGAAGAGATTTTCGGGCCGGTGGTGACACTGATGCCCTTCGAGACCGAGGCAGAAGCCATCGAGCAAGCCAACGGCACGCGCTATGGGCTGGTGGCATCGCTGTGGACCCGCGATGTGGACCGCGCGCACCGCGTGTCGCGCCGCATCGAGGCGGGTATCGTATGGGTGAACTGCTGGATGATGCGGGATTTACGCACGCCCTTCGGCGGCACCAAGGCCTCCGGTGTTGGTCGCGAAGGTGGATGGGAAGCCATGCGCTTCTTCACCGAACCCAGAAACATCTGTATCAAGGTGAACGATGAGTGATTCAGTTCATACCGAGCGCGCCCCAAAGCCGGTCGGCGCCTATCCGCATTCACGCCGGGTGGGCAATTTGCTGTTCCTGTCTGGCGTAGGCCCGCGCCGGCCTGGCACCTCCGACATACCGCAAGGCATCGAGGCGCAGACACGCTCCGTGTTCGAGAATGTGAAGGTCATCCTCGAGGACTCGGGCTCGGCGTGGGACCGTCTGGTGGATGTCACGGTGTTCCTCACCGACATGAAGAACGACTTTGCCACCTACAACCGGTTGTGGGCCGAGTACTTTCCCGAGAATCCGCCCTGCCGCACTACGGTCGAGATCACCTCGTTGCCCACGCCGATTTCCATCGAACTCAAATGCATCGCCACGGTGGAGTGATATGCGCACACAAGCCCTGAATTTCATGAAATGGATAGACGAGCACCGCGATGTGCTCAAGCCACCTGTCTGCAACAAGCAGGTATTCGAGGATGCCGAGTTCATCGTCATGGTCGTGGGTGGCCCCAACGCCCGCAAGGACTACCACTACGATGAAGGTGAGGAATTCTTCTACCAGATCGAAGGCGAGATGTTGCTCAAGACCATGCAGGACGGCAAGCCGGTGGACATCCCCATCAAGGCCGGCGAGATTTACCTATTGCCGGCACGCGTCCCGCACTCCCCAATCCGCTACGAAAACTCTGTCGGTCTGGTCATCGAGCGCAAGCGACTGCCCGGGGAAAAAGATGGCTTGATGTGGTTCTGCGAGAACTGCCATGAGAAGCTCTATGAAGAGTATTTTGTCCTGAAAGACATCGAGAAGGACTTTCCACCTGTGTTCGACCGCTACTTCGGTTCGGTGGAGAACCGCACCTGCAAGTCCTGTGGCGCGGTGATGGAAGCCCCGGCCCGCTGATGTTGAAAATCGACATTCATACCCACATCCTTCCCGAACGCTGGCCTGACCTGCGGGCGCGCTACGGATACGACGGTTTCGTGAACATCGAACACGACGGGTGCGGCTGTGCCGACCTGCTCATCGATGGCAAACCCTTCCGCAAGGTGAAGCAGAACTGCTGGGACCCGGCAACGCGTCTGGCGGAATGTGATGAACACGGCGTACACGCACAGGTTCTATCCACCGTACCGGTGATGTTCAGCTATTGGGCCAAGCCGCAGGACGGCCATGACCTTGCCCGACTCCTGAATGATCACCTCGCCGGTGTGGTCGCAGAAACGCCATCGCGCTTTGCAGGCCTCGGCACCCTGCCCATGCAGGCGCCGGAACTCGCCGTGCGGGAGCTGGAGCGGTGCGTGAACGAACTTGGCCTGTCCGGCGTGCAGATTGGTACGCATGTGAACGACTGGAACCTGGACGCACCGGAGTTGTTCGAGGTATTCGCCGTCGCCGAGTCCCTGGGCGCGGCAGTCTTCGTTCACCCCTGGGACATGATGGGCAAGGAGCGCATGCCCAAGTACTGGCTGCCATGGTTGGTCGGCATGCCGGCCGAGAGTTCCCTCGCCATCTGTTCGATGATCTTCGGGGGGGTGTTCGAACGCCTCCCGAAACTGCGCGTCGCCTTCGCGCATGGTGGCGGCAGTTTTCCTGGCACGATTGGCCGCATCGCACATGGCTTCAAAGTGCGCCCCGATCTCTGCGCTGTGGACAACGATGTGGACCCGCGTGACTATCTCGGCAAATTCTGGGTGGATTCCCTGGTGCACGACCCGGACATGCTGCGCCATATGCTCACCCTGTTCGGACAGGATCGCATCGCGCTCGGCAGCGATTATCCGTTCCCGCTCGGTGAATCACCTCCGGGCCAGCTCATCGACTCGCTCATGCTGGATGCCGAATTGCGAGAGCGACTCCTGCACGGCAACGCACTCGAGTGGCTGGGCCTGAACAAAGACCGGTTCTACGCATGAAGCCCGTCTTCGACCTGTCCATTCCGCTTGATTTCGCAGGAGCGCAGCCGAACCATTTCGGCGCTCCGCGTGCACAAGCGACGCCGATTCAGGTCGACGGTTTCACCGGCGACACCCGTCGCGGGGGTTCCTGCAACTGTGCTGTGCTTACACTCACGCCACACTGCAATGGCACCCACACCGAAACGGTCGGGCACCTCACCGATGACGCGGTTCCTGCCGCATCGGCGGCACTCGCGTTGACGCTGACTGCGCAGCTCGTGACTGTGACACCTGTGCAAGGCTCGGCTTGCAAGGAGACGACCGAACCGCCCGTGCAGCCCGACGACCTGTTGATTACGCGAGCGGCGTTGGAAGCTGCGGGCGCCGCTGCCTGCGAGGCGCTCATCGTGCGTACATTGCCGAATGACACCGGCAAGCGCTCTGCGGATTGGAGTACCCGACCGGCACCGTTCTTCACCAATGAAGCCATGCAATTCGTTGTCACGCTCGGCGTCCAACATCTGTTGTTCGATGGCCCGTCACTGGACCGGTTATGGGACGACGGCAAACTCAGCACGCATCATATTTTCTGGGGTCTGCCTGCGGGCAGTCGTGATAGCCATCAAGCCCACAGACGCGAAGCCACCGTCACAGAGATGATATTCGTCCCTGATGCTGCTGCAGATGGTCGCTACCGCCTGAGTCTGCAACTCGCACCCTTCGTAACCGATGCCACGCCATCCCGACCGCTGATCCAGGCCGACTGACCATGAACCTGCGCGAACATTTCCACCTGCCCACGGATGAACACGGTCAGCCGCTGGCCTATTTCTGTGGTAACTCGCTCGGACTGATGCCGCGCAATGCTGCTGCGCTGGTGAACGAAGAACTCTCTGACTGGGCGACCAAGGCCGTGGAGGGACATTTCCACGCACGGCGGCCGTGGATGCCGTATCACGAGTTGCTCACCGAGCCACTGGCACGCCTGGTGGGTGCGAAGCCGATCGAAGTCGTCGCCATGAACACCTTGACGGTGAACCTGCACCTGATGATGGTGAGTTTCTTCCGACCCGAGGGCGAGCGGCGACGCATTGTCATCGAACGCGGGGCGTTCCCCTCGGACCGCCATGCCGTGGTGTCGCAGTTGCGCGTCCACGGGCTGGACCCGGCGAGCGATCTCATCGAGCTTACGCCGCGGAGTGGCGAGGACACGCTGCGCGAAGAAGACATCGAGGCCGTCTTTGCAGAACATGGCCCTAGCATCGCGCTCGTGTTGCTACCCGGCGTGCAGTACTACACCGGCCAGTTCCTCGATATCCCGCGACTGACGAAAGCCGCCCATGCGCAGGGTGCACGAGTGGGCGTGGATCTGGCACACGCCGTGGGCAATCTACCCTTGCACCTGCATGAGTGGGGCCCGGACTTCGCAGTTTGGTGCCACTACAAATACTGCAACGCGGGGCCCGGTGCGGTGGGCGGGTGTTTCGTGCACGAACGCCACGCCGAAGCCTTCGACCTGCCTCGCTTCTCCGGTTGGTGGGGGCACGACAAGACCACGCGCTTCAAGATGGGGCCGGAGTTCGTCCCGCAACCCGGTGCCGAGGGTTGGCAGCTCTCCAATCCACCCATACTCTCGCTGGCGCCGCTGATTGCCTCCCTACAGTTGTTTGAACTGGCGGGCGGCATGGAACCCTTGCGCAAACACTCAGTGGTTCTGACCGGCATGTTGGAACGCTTCGTGCATCACCGACTGGGAGACAAGGTCGAGATTGTCACACCGGCTGACCCCGAGCGTCGGGGCTGTCAGCTCAGTTTGCGGCTCAAGACCGGCAATGGGCGCGAGACTTTCGAGCGGCTGACAGCGAACGGCATCATCTGCGACTGGCGCGAGCCGGACGTCATCCGCGTCGCGCCTACGCCGCTGTACAACACCGCTGAGGAAATCGAGCGACTGGTGGCCGCACTGTGACACCTAAAGACATCACACTGATAGGCGCCGGTCTTGCCGGGTCGCTGCTCGCCGTGCTGCTGGCCCGCCGCGGATACAAGGTCACGGTGTACGAGCGCAGGCCCGACATGCGCAAGGTGGATATCTCTGCCGGGCGCTCCATCAACCTCGCACTCGCCAACCGCGGCATCGCCGCACTTGAAGGCGCCAAGCTGATGGGCCGCGTCAAACCGCTACTGATCCCCATGGCAGGACGCATGTTGCACCCCATCGTCGGCGAACTTGGCTTCCAGCCGTACGGAAAAACCGACACCGAAGTCATCTACTCGGTGTCGCGCGGCGACCTCAACCGCATTCTGATGGATGCAGCCGAGGAGGCCGGCGTCACCATCCAGTTCGACACCGCGGTGGATGGCTACGATTTCGAGCGCAGCGTGCTGCATATCGACGGCAAGGATGTCCCGTGCCCCACGGTCATCGCGACGGACGGTGCGGGTTCCCCCATCCGCCGCTCGATGGTCCACGACCATGACATTCAGGTGACCGAATCCATCCTCGCGCATGGTTACAAGGAACTCACCATGCCGCCGTTGAAGAAAGGCGGCCACGCGATGGAGAAATCGGCGCTGCACATCTGGCCACGCGGTGGCTACATGCTCATCGCACTGCCGAACCTTGACGGCAGCTTCACGGTGACGCTGTTCCTGCCGATGAAAGGCGGTGAGGAATACACCTTCGAAAACCTCGCCGATGAAGCGGCCGCACAGTCTTTCTTCGAGCGGCAGTTTCCAGACGCCGTGCGCCTGCTCCCGGACCTTGCGGAGCAGTTCTTCAATCACCCGACCGGGCGTATGGTCACCATTCGCGCCATGCCCTGGCACATCGGCGGCCAGGCACTGCTTCTCGGCGATGCCGCCCACGCCATCGTGCCTTTCCATGGTCAGGGCATGAACTGCGCCTTCGAGGATTGTGCCGCACTGGACAATGCCATTTTCAGGCGCCCCGATGATGAATGGAGCGCGATTTTCGCGGCGGTCGAGCGGGCACGGAAGCCCAATGCAGAGGCCATCGCCGACATGGCATTGGAAAATTACATCGAGATGCGCGACCTGGTGGCACAGCCGCGATTCCAGTTACAAAAGCAGCTAGAGTTCCTGCTGGAGGACCGCCATCCGGGGCGTTTCATCCGGCGCTATTCGATGGTCATGTTCCATTCCATGCCCTATGCCGAAGCGCATGCACGCGGTCAGGTACAGCAAGCCCTGCTGGATGAATTGACCGAAGGGGTCAGCGACATTGCCGATATTGACCTCGCCCGCGCCGATGAACTGGTCGAGACCCTCTGTACCTGGTAATCAGCGCCGCTCGAATACGACGAAGTTGAGGTCCCAAGGGTTGGGCCCGTCCTCCGCACGCGACAAACGACTGATCTCCTGCCACTCATCCGGATCCAGCTCCGGGAACCAGGTATCCCCTTCCACCTCCCCGACGATTTCCGTGACATAGATGCGTTGTGCCTGGGGCAAGGCTTCGGCGTACAGCTGACCACCGCCGATGACCATGATTTCCTCGACTTCTCCGGCTGCGGCATAGGCCTCATCCAAGGAGTGCACGACAGTAACCCCTTCTGCAGTCCACGCCTTGTCACGAGTGACCACGATATTGGCGCGTCCCGGCAGTGGCTTGCCGATAGCGTCGAAGGTCTTGCGTCCCATGACAATGGGTTTGCCCATCGTGGTCTGCTTGAAATGGCGCAGGTCGGCAGGGAGATACCAGGGCATTTCACCGTCACGACCGATGACGCGGTTGCTGGCATGGGCGACGATGAGCGATATCGTGGGCATGGGATGATTATAATCCCCCAATGGACTGGTTTCAGGCGGCGCTACTCGCATTCATCCAGGGGATCACTGAGTTCCTGCCGGTTTCCAGTCAGGCACACTTGGTCCTGTACTCGGTATTCAC
>CAZKFT010000020.1:27822-35559 GCA_964552205.1 uncultured Gammaproteobacteria bacterium | reverse complement strand
GCCAGAACCACCACCACGGCAATCGAGATGCCGGCCCACTTCAGGATGCGTTTGAATGTTTTCATGGGCCGACATTCTATACACTCACTCCATGTCAGCGAACCATTTTTTCCTGTCGCTCGTGCTTCTGTCCGTCACACTTGTCTCGGCCTGCGCCCGGGAGGCGCCCGAGCCGGTGAAGCCCAATGTGTACTGGGCCTGCGGGGGGTTCGAGTTTGCGGCGGTGCCCGATGGAGAAGCGTTCGAGCTCTATCTTCCGGGTCAGGAGCCGTTTCGCACCGACGACCAATTTGCTATCGAGGAGACGGATGCGGGCGCGGTGGTAGTCCTGCGCGGGCAGCGCCTCGAGTGCGTGCCCAAGACGTGGTCGGGGCCCTGGGAAGAGGCCAAGGCACGCGGCGTCGGCTTTCGCGCGGTCGGGCAGGAGCCGGGCTGGCATGCGGAGGTTTCCGATGACCGCATCACGCTGGTGCTGGACTATGGGGAGCGCCGTGTTGAAACGCCACTTCCGGCCCTACAATTGTTAGGCGGGGCAAGGGGTTATCACCTTCAGAGCGGAGACACCGAGCTCATGATGCTGATCGAGGACCTCCCCTGTTTCGACAGTATGAGCGGGGCAATTCACCCGGAAACCGTGACCCTACAGCTGGGTGACGAGCGCTTCCAAGGTTGTGGTGTGACATTTTAATATCATAGTGATATCATCTCTCCCATGACGAGAGGAGAGAACCCCATGAATGAAAAAACCATCCCTTCCCTGCCGGGCATTCCCGTGTTGGTGGTGTCCATCGTGCTCAATCTTCTGCTGATCTGGGGAATGGTTGAGGCGGGCAAGGCCAATGAGATGCTCGTGTTCTTCGGTGCGCTACTGGCGATGGGCGTGCCTATCATCGGGTATGCCGGGCTGTATATGGTTGAACCCAACCAGGCCGCAGTGCTTACCTTGTTCGGTCGTTACACCGGCACGGTGAAAGAGGCGGGTCTGCGCTGGAACAATCCGTTCTACAGCAAGCGCAAAGTGAGCCTCCGCGTGCGCAACTTCGAGTCGGGTAAGCTCAAGGTCAACGAGCTCGAAGGTAGCCCCATCGAGATCGCATCCGTGGTGGTCTGGCGGGTCGTGGACTCGGCACAGGCAACTTTCAATGTCGATGACTACGAGAGCTTCGTGCACATCCAGGCGGAGGCCGCTTTGCGGGCGATGGCCACAAGTTACCCCTACGACTCGCATGATGACCAGGTCTCACTGCGTAGCCACGCCAACGAAATCTCAGAGCACATCCGCGAGCAACTGGACGAGCGGCTGACGCAAGCCGGCATTGATGTCATCGAGGCACGGATCTCGCACTTGGCCTACGCACCGGAAATCGCGCAGGCGATGCTGCAGCGTCAGCAGGCCAACGCCATCATCGCCGCACGCCAACGCATCGTCGAAGGCGCGGTCGGCATGGTGGAGATGGCGCTCAATGACCTGAAGTCGAAGGGTGTGGTCGAGTTGGATGATGAGCGACGCGCAATGATGGTGAGCAACCTCTTGGTGGTGTTGTGCTCCGACCGGGCGACGCAGCCGGTCGTGAACACGGGCACGCTGTACTAGACCTGTGGCGGCGAAGAAAGCCTTCGCTCTGAGAATCAGCCCGGCGGTTGCGGAGGCAATGCAACGCTGGGCGGATGATGAGTTGCGCTCGTTGAATGCACAAATTGAGTTTGTCCTCAGGGACGCGCTGAAGCGCTCTGGGCGGCTGAAGGTGCACGCGGCGCAACCGGTGGATGAGGAGGCACACGACAATGGTGAGTAAAGGAACAGTGATGAGAGGCCTGATATTTTTGGTGATGGTGCTAACACTGAGCGTGCCGGGGCTGGCCTACGACGCCACGCTGGTCGGCAAGGCAACGCGCTTGGTCGAGCATCTGGATGCCGGACGGTTCGAGGCCGCGCGCGAAGATTTCAGCGAGCGCATGGCGGAAGCCTTGTCAGCGGATCAGTTGCAGCAACTCTGGACGGGTCTTCCTGCCCAAGTTGGGCCCCGCACCGGCACTGGCGCGCCACGCACCGAGACGATGCAGTCGTTCAGGGTGGTGGTGATTCCGATCCGGCACGAGATCATGACCTTGGATGTGCGGGTGACTTTCGACCAGCAGTCGCAAGCGGTCGGATTTCATATCGTGCCTGCCGCACCGGCGTCCCCACCGGCACCGCCTCCCGAAGGCACGCTGGAACGGGCGGTGCAGTTCGGGCCGGAAGGCAGTCAGCTCCCGGGGCTGATTACCGTTCCCGCCGGTGATGGGCCGTTTCCCGCCGTGGTCCTGGTCCACGGGTCCGGTCCGCATGATCGGGATCAGACCATCGGCCCCAACCGGCCGTTCCGCGACATCGCGCACGGCTTGGCCGAGCGTGGCATTGCCAGCCTTCGCTATGACAAGCGCACCGCAGCGTATCCAAGCCAGTTTCAGGGTGTGTACACGGTGGATGATGAAGTGGTGAACGATGTCGTGTGGGCAGTGCGGTTTCTGCACGGGCAGACGGATGTTGATGCGGACCAGGTGTATGTTGTCGGCCACAGCCTCGGGGGCATGATGGCGCCGCGCATTGCCAAGCGCGTGGAACGCGTCGCGGGACTGGTGTTGCTGGCGGCACCCGCGCGCCCACTTCAGGTGTTGGTCGTTGAGCAGAATCATTACCTGTTTGATCTGGCGGGTGGGCCCAACGAGACCCAGCGGCAGCAACTTGCCGAGCTTGAACAAATGGCCGCGGCTGTTTCAGACGCCGGGAATCGCGCACCCGGAGAGGCCATATTGCTGGGGATGCCCGCGAGTTACTGGGCGGATCTGAACGGTTACGACCCCGTGCAGGCAGCGGCTGACAGCACGTTACCGATGTTGGTGGTGCATGCAGGGCGCGATTTCCAGGTCATCGAGCGCGACTACGCACGCTGGCAAGGTCTGTTGCCGAGTGATCGCATTACCTTGAAACGCTACGAGAACCTGAATCACCTGTTGATGCCTGGTGCGGGGCGCAGCTCGCTGGCGGAATACTTCATCGAGGGCCAGCATGTAGATGGCGGTGTGCTCGACGACTTGGCTGCCTGGATTGTGGGGCGGGCGCAGCAGTGAAGCCCACCAAGAATTTTCCGCTGGCGCCCCTCGGCACCGCAGCACATCTCTCGGCACTCGCCATCATGGTGCTGCCAATACTGGTTATCGTTGTCGCGATTACCTTGGGCAAGATTGACGACCCGAAAGGCATCGTCATCATGGTCTCCTCCGTGCTTGTGCCGACTATAGGTCTCATCCTATTGATGCGCCGACGCGAGGTCAGCTTTGACGGCGAGACGGTAACTATCAAGGCTTCGTTCTATACGCGCAGGCTGACTCGCGGCGAGATCGACCTTGAGAAGGCGAGGGTGGTCAACCTGAACGAGCGCACGGACCTGAGACCGCTCCTGCGCATGAGCGGCTTCTCGCTACCGGGATTTCATGCCGGGCATTACCGTACCCGTGATTTGACCCGTGCCTTCTGCATGCTCACCGCGCGGGACCGAGTTCTGCTTTTGCCGGAACGATCCGGGAAGCTGGTCTTGCTCAGTCTCGAACGTCCACAGCTTCTATTGGACGCGCTTCAGGCATAGACTGGTGGCATGACCAACTACAAGCCATTGAGACGTTCAAGGTCCGACCGGATGCTCGGCGGAGTACTGGGAGGTTTGGCGCAACATTATGACCTGGATCCTGTTCTGGTCCGGGTGGTCTACGTCATCCTCACCGTTCTGTCCGCGGCATTCCCGGGAATCCTCATCTACCTCGGCTGCTGGGTCGTCATTCCCGAAGAGTGACATTGGGGTCAGACCCCAAGGTCAGTTTTAGGGGATCTGAAGGCGGCTTTTCTCTTCTGCGCCAGGCACCACAATCTTGGACGCCTGCTGGCGTTGCATCTCGCGCAGCTGCTCCATGGTTTCGTCGGCGGCTTTCTTCGCTGCCTCCGGGAAGTCCGCGCAGGCCTCTTCCAGGTTGGTGCCGTCGAGCTTGAAGCTGATGGGCAGGGGACCCGCGGGCGTGTACATGCTCACCTGACCTATGTACTGGATATCGCGGCTGGTGTCCCGCTCACCATCGCGCGTGACCGGGGTAAGAACGCGGATAGCGCCTGCCTGTTGGTCGGTGTAGGTTTCGTCGCGCCACAGCGCATCGGGATTCATCTTCAACTGCTCATCAGCCATCTTCGTGGGCTCCGTTATGATTCGGCGCACAGTCTATCAGGCCGCAGCGTATGCGGCAGATTCGCGAGCCAGCAAGGCGCGCTTTGCCTCCAGGCCCCAGCGATATCCCCCCAAGGCGCCGCTGCTGCGGATGACACGGTGGCACGGAACCAGCCACGAAATGGGGTTTGCCCCCACGGCATTGGCCACCGCGCGTACTGACGAGGGGCGGCCCACGGCCTCCGCGAGGCTCGCGTAGCTGGTCAGGGCGCCTTCGGGGATTCTCAGCAATGCCCGCCAGACCTGAATCTGGAAATTGGTCCCGGTCACGCACAGCGTAAGGGGCTGGCTATCGTGGCGATTCAGATTGGTCGCCAATGCAGCAGTCGCGGCCGGGTTTTCCACCAGCGTTGCAGCAGGCCAGGCCTGTCGTAAATCAGCCAACGCACGCGCGTCCGCGCCTGGCCCTGCGGCGAAGGCCGCAAAACAGATTCCACGGTGGGTCGCCGCCGCCAGCAATTTTCCGTACGGGCTGGGGTGCCAACCATATTCGATGACAACGGCGTTGCCCTGGCGACGGAACTCCCCGGGTGTCATGGCCTCCAGCGTGACGAAGTGGTCGTGGACCCGGCCGGTACCCGACAGGCCACTGGCCACCGTAGCGGACATCAGGTCGTCACCCGCCCACAAACGCTCCTTGAGGTGCTCGAGAGTGAGGTGTTTGATGAATACCTTGGGGCTCACCCCGACCCAACGGTGGAAGGCTCGGCTGAAGTGCGTAGGGCTCAGATTGGCAACCGCTGCGGCCTCTCCCAGTGAGGGCTGTTGGTCATGGTGGGCCACCATCCATTCGATGGCCGCCCTGATGCCGGGGTGGGAGAATTCGTCCATAGTGGACATTCTAGGGGCTCCAGAGCAGGGGAGTTACCCGGATTTTGCGGTGAAATCGCAACGATTCGTTGACGCCTTACGGCGGCGGCGGCTAGATTGCAAAGTTCTTGGGAGAGGGGCCTAGTCCGGATGTCAGACAGCACCGGGGAGTTGATTGCGTGCCATGAGTGCGACCGGCTACATCATCATGAGCCGGTACCCGCGGGCGCGCGCGCCTTATGCCAGAATTGCGGCGGCTTCCTCTACTCGCACATCCCGGATTCGCTGAGCCGCTCGACGGCACTCTATCTCGCAGCCCTGCTGCTCATCATCATTGCGAACGTCTATCCGTTCCTGGCCTTGCAAGCGGGTGGGAGAGTGGAACAGAGCATGTTGTTGGCCGGAGGTTGGGCGCTCTACGATCACGGCATGGGCGAACTGGGGCTACTGGTTTTCCTGACCAGCGTACTGTTCCCGCTTTTGGTCATCGTCGGCTCCCTATACATGTTGATTCCGGTGCAGATGGGTTTGCGGCCGCCGGCCATCGGGTTGGTGTTCAGGATGGTCAACGCGTTGGTGCCGTGGAGTCTGCTGGGCGTTTTCATGCTGTCAGTGTTGATCTCAATCGTGAAACTGCAGTCCATGGCCAAGGTCATTCCTGGCACGGCCCTGTTCGCGTTCGCCGCACTCATCATTGTGTACAGCGCGGCGAGAGCGAATTTTGATGCCCACGCGCTATGGAGCCGTGTCTCACATCCCAAGGCCGATCCTGGCAGGGTAGCGGCGGGCGAACCTACCTACACCTGTCATACCTGCCACCTGCTGGTATTGCAGGACGATGGGCATCACGATTGCCCGCGCTGCGGATCGGCGCTCCACGAGCGCATCGAAAACAGCATCGACAAGACCTGGGCGTTGACCATTACCGCCGCCATCCTGTTCATTCCCGCCAACCTTTTGCCCATCATGACCGTCTCGCAACTGGGAGCCGGCGACCCGGACACCATCATCAGTGGTGTCCTCAAACTGATCTCGCTAGGGATGTATGGTCTCGCGCTCATCGTGTTCTTTGTGAGCATCGTGGTGCCGGGACTCAAGCTGGTCAGCCTCTCCTTCCTGTTAAGGTCGGTACAGACACGGTCGTCGTGGCGCCCGCGTGACCGGACGCTGCTGTATCGTGTGACAGAAGTCGTGGGGTCGTGGTCCATGGTGGATGTCTTCATCGTCGGTCTGTTGACAGCGCTGGTCAGCCTCGGCGCCATGGCGGGCATAGAACCCGGGCCGGGGATTCTGTTCTTCGCAGGGGTTGTGGTGGTCACCATGTTCGCTGCGCACAGCTTCGATCCCAGGTTGATTTGGGACAACCTTGAAGAGGATGAGGAATGAGTGGTCCGCGGACGATAGACAGGCCGAAAGTGCGTAGGCGCTCGGGCCCTTCCATCGTGTGGCTCATCCCGCTGGTGACGTTGATAGTTGGCGGTTGGCTGATTGTCAAAACCATCTCCGAGCGCGGGCCCGAGGTGACCATTGCGTTCCGCACTGCGGAGGGCATCGAGGCCGGCAAGACCATGGTCAAGTACAAGGATGTGGACATCGGCATGGTCGAGGGCATCCAGTTCAGCGAAGACTTCGCGAATGTTGTGCTGACCATTCGCTTCAACCACGGCACTGACCACTTCCTTCGACGAAACACGCGCTTCTGGGTCGTGCGCCCGCAGCTCAGCCTACGGGGGGCACGGGGTCTCGGGACCCTGCTGTCCGGTTCGTACATAGAGATTGACCCGGGCCCGGGCGCCCCGCAGCGGCATTTTGTCGGCCTCGAGCACCAACCACTCATCACCGCAGACGAAGCCGGCCGCCAAGTCATGTTGGTCACCGACAATCTGCGTTCGATTGATGCAGGGTCTCCCATCTACTACCGCGGCATCCTCGCAGGTGAAGTCCTCGGCCACGAGTTGGGCAGTGACCGCAGGACAATCTACATTCCCGCATTCATCCGTGCGCCCTACGACCAACTAATCCGTGGCAACACCCGTTTCTGGAACGTCGGCGGCATGGAAGTCACGATGGGGGCAGATGGCCCCAGCCTGAAGATTGAGTCGGTCCTTGCGTTGCTGTACGGCGGCATTTCCTTCGATACGCCGCCTTCGCTCGGGCAGCCGGACGACTCACCGGAGGACTTGGTGTTCGCCTTGCATCCGGACGAGAGCAGCATCGAGTCCCAGGCATTCACCCGCAAGCTCAACTTCGTGATGTATTTCGAGAGTTCCGTGCGCGGCTTGACTGTTGGAGCACCAGTGGAGTTCAAGGGAATCCGGATCGGTTCGGTGCTGGATGTGCGCCTGGAGGTGAACCCCGATGACGCGACTTTCCGCATTCCGGTGCTGGTGGAAATCGAACCTGAGCGCATCATCGATCCGTCGACCAGCACCATGGATCCGGAACAGGTCCTCCAGCGACTGGTGGAGCGCGGTTTGCGCGGAAGATTGCAGACCGGCAGCCTGCTCACCGGGCAACTGTATGTTGAGCTCAATATGTACCCCGATTCCGAGATGGTGGTCCGCGGCGACGGACGTGTGCCGTACCCGGAGTTGCCGACCGTCGCCGGTGGGTTCGAGACCATTCTTGCATCCGTCGAGAACTTCGTAAGCCAGCTTGAGGGTATCGACATCAA
>CAZKFT010000020.1:5155-27722 GCA_964552205.1 uncultured Gammaproteobacteria bacterium | reverse complement strand
CCATTCTTGCATCCGTCGAGAACTTCGTAAGCCAGCTTGAGGGTATCGACATCAACGCGATTGGTACGCGTCTCGCGGGAACGCTTGAAGGCACTGAGCGCATATTCAACTCGCCTGAGATGCAGCAGATTCTCGCCGACCTTGAGGCTTCGATGGGGTCGCTCAAGAGCATTCTTCGGCAGGTGGACGAATCGAACATTGATGAGGCTATAGAGGCAGCGCGTGGCGTCCTGCGCAACATCGAGTTGCTGCTTCAGCCGAGCGCTCCCTTGCACTACAACGCCGTGCGGGTCACCAATGAATTGGAAGAAACCGCTCGTGCCATACGCGCCTTGGTCGAGCTGCTTGAACGCCGGCCGCAGGCACTGATCTTCGGGCCGGGCAAGGAGGAATGATGATGCGTAATTGGACAGTGCTGCTTGCCCTGCTGGTCATGGTCGGTTGTTCGGGCGGCGGGAGCGCGGTGCGCTTTTTCATCATCGATCCGGTGGACCACGCGCCAATGCGGTCTGACCCGGGCTCCACTTTGGCGGTCGAGGTCATGGACTTGCAGGTCCCGCAATATCTGGAGCGCCCAAGGATTGCATCACGCACCGGTGACAACGAGTTGGTGTTTTCGCAGCAGAACCAGTGGGGTGACAACCTGCGCAAGAACCTGGCGCGAACGCTGGCACGCAACCTGTCTGTGCTTCTGGACACGCCGGATGTGTCCACACCATACAACCGATCCACCACGCAGCCGGCTTATCGCGTGCTGGTGCACATTGATGAGTTCGAGCAGGCAGCGGACGGACACACCCGCATTTCCGCGCGCTGGCAATTGATTTCAGGTAGCACGGGCGAGACGCTGCTCACGGAGCAAGCGATGCTCCAGTCCGATATGGCGTTGCCTCGTGACCATGGTGTGGTTGTGTCATCATTGCGCGGACTATATGGCGACCTCAGTATGCGCATCGCCCGATCGATACTCGCGCAGATGGGTGATGCGTGAAGTTCAGGGCCTTGATGCTGGCATTGGCTTTCTCCGTGCCTTCTGTCGGGGCAGATGAGAACGGTTACGCTGACGCATCAGGCCGTGATTTGATGGACGCCGTCCAGTCACGTCATTTGCAGTATCCCTACATATATGAAGAGCAGACGATGATGCTCACCGACCGCCATGGGAACAGGGAGACCAGGCGCATGCGTTCCTACATGCGTATCGAGACCGATGGTGCGGTGAGTTTCATGCTTCTGTTCGACTCGCCGACGGATGTGAAGGGCGTGGCCGTCATGGCTTTCCGCGAAGCGGGCGGGGAGACCAGGAAGTACTTCTATCTGCCGGCGTTTGGGGAGAGTCTGCTTGAGGCCACCGGCAGCAGCTCAGGGGAGAGTTTTCTCGGAACGGATTTCGCCATCGAGGACCTTACCGGGGAGGCGTTGGATGATTTCGAGTACACGCGTCTCCGTGACCGCCGGATAAACGGCGTGGATCACTTCATAGTTGAGGCACGCCGGAGGGGCGAGTCATCGCCAGCATTGCGTCACTTCATTCTTCGCGACAACCTGTTCATTGTCAGGACTGACCACCTTGACCAGTTCGGACGCTTGAGCAAGCGGCAGACCTTCCATGATCTGAGGCCCGTCGGTGGTGGGGTCTGGCGTGCGAACATCGTGCGCATGGACGATTTGAAGTCCAACCACCAGAGCTTGATCCGTGTGGAGCATCGTGTGTTCTCGCGGGATTATGTGCCGCCCGAGATGTTTTCTGCCGAATGGTTGGTGGAGAACCAGCGGCCGATGATTGCCAACACTTCCGAGGGTGACCAATGATCAGCCGGCTATTCATGCTGGGGCTGCGCTATCCCGGTCCGGTGCTGTTTGCGCTCATAGCAGCCACGCTGTTGGCTGCGGCTGGGCTGCCGCGACTTCAGGTTGATACCAGTTTCGACAGCCTGATACCCGCCGATGACCCTGACCGTGTCGTGTACCAACGCGTCATGGAGGAATTCGGGTCGGACAACAAGATTGTCATCTACGTCGGTGATGACAATCTCTGGACTCCGGCGCGCCTGGCGGCGTTGGACCGTATGCAGCGCGACCTGCAGGGCGTCGAGGATGTCACCCGGGTCGAAAGCGTGTTCAGCCTGCGCACCATCGAGGGCATCCAGGGCCGGGTGGACTCGCAGCCGCTGATGGCAGATGTTCCGCGCACGGTTGAGGAGGCGGGTCGTGTAAGGGACCGTGCGTTAGCCAATCCGCTGTATCCCGGCAATTTCCTGTCACGGGATGGGCGTGTGACGGCGGTCATTGTGTCAATCGACGACGCCAACGACCGGCCGGACTTCAACGAGGCCGTGTACAACGATATTGAATCCCTGCTCGAGCGACACCGAACCGATTTCTCGGACCTGTTCCAGGTGGGCGCCCCGCGTATCCACAATGAGTTGACCACAAGTCTGTTCGAGGACTTCCGGGTTCTTGGTCCGTTGTCGGCCGTGGTATTGGTCTTGGCGATTCTCCTGTTCCTGCGCAGCGGAATGGCGGCTGTGTTGCCGCTGGTCACTTCCGGCCTAACCATCATTTGGACGTTCGGAATGTTGGGCTGGACTGGTGTTCCCCTGAACATCCTGAGCGCCATGATTCCCGCACTGATTGTCGTGATCGGGTCCACCGAGGACACGCACATCATGGCTGCGTATTTCAGGGGCCTGAAGGCAGGCGTCGAAGATTCGCGAAGAATTGCGGTGAGTTACCTTGCTCGCCACACCGGATTGCCACTGATCCTGACCGTCATCACCACCGCCCTGGGATTTGCCAGCAACCTGTTCAGCAATATCGGTTTGATCCAGCAGTTCGCCATTGCCGCATCGTTCGCCATGGTCGTGAACGGGGTCATCACCCTGTTGGCAGCGCCGATGCTGCTGGCGTGGTTCGGGCCGAGGAAGCAGCCACCGACCTTGGATGACGAGGCATCAGCCCGTCTGCCCGGCCGCATTGTCCGCCTGTTCCGGATTTCGCAAGAGAAGGCTCCGCTCAACACCCTCGCGATCACCGCAATCCTTTGTGCCTTCTTCATCTACCACGCATCGCAATTGCATGTAACCAACGACCCGCTGTCCTATTTCCCGGATGACAGACCCTTGGTGCAGGAAACCAACCGCATCCATCGGGACCTAGCTGGTATACGCGTGTTCTATGTGACGCTGGATGCTGGCACCGAGCGCGCTTTCATGGACCCGCGCAATATCGCCCGTCTGGCGGAAATCCAGGCGTTCATGCAACGACAGGGCGCGTTCGACCTCACGACTTCACTCGCCGACCACTTGGCATTGGTGAACCGGGAATTCCGGGGCGAGTTCGGTGAGTTGGCATTGCCAGAGACCCGCCAATTGGTCGCCCAGTATCTCCTGTTCTTCCATCGCAGTGACCTTGAGTCCTATGTCAGTCACGACTTCAGCAAGGCCAATATTGTGGTCAGGCACAACATCGGGGACTCGCATCTTCTCAACCGTTATGTCGCCGAGTTGCAGGATGTCGTGGAGCACATATCGGGTACCGACATACAGGCCACGATTGTCGGCGAAAATCTGATGATCAACCGAGCGGCTGAGAGCCTGATGGTCGCGCAGGTTAAGGCGCTCGGACTGTTGCTGGTGCTGATCTTCCTGATCATGTCGGCCATGTTCACCTCGTTCAAGGGTGGGGCCATCGCGCTGATACCGGCCATCATTCCGATCGCCGTGATATTCGGCATCATGGGCCTTCTGGGCATACCGCTGAACCCGGGAACGGCGATGGTCGCGGTTATCTCGGTGGGTATTGCCATTGATGGAACCATCCACTTGCTCGCACGTTACAACGAGCTTTGCAGGCGCACATCCGACTATGTGTCCGCTGTGCACGCCGCGGTCAAGGAAGAGGCGACGCCGTTGATTGTCTCCAGCCTTGCCCTGGCACTCGGGTTTGGCACACTGCTGTTCTCGAATTTCACGGTGATTGCGCAGTTCGGTGCGCTGGCGGCAGCGACGATGGTGTTCTCGGTCATTGCCAACCTGCTCATCACGCCAATCATCATGTCCCGGATTCGCCTCATCGGGCTGTACCAGATATTGGCGCTCTCGGTCGACCGCGAGGCGCTGAACAGGACGATTCTCTTTGATGGTATGTCCGGTTATCAGCGGCGCAAGGCGGTTCTGATTTCTGAACTGAACGATTTCGCTGCGGGTGAACTGCTGGTGGAGCAAGACACCGTTGGCAGGAGCATGTATCTCATTCTGTCAGGTGAAGTCGAAGTCATACGGCGCGACCCTTCCGGAGACCGGACACTCGCCACGCTGAAGCCAGGCCAGGTGTTTGGCGAAATCGGTTTCATCCGCGAAGCACTCAGGACGGCAGATGTGCGCGCCACATCCAAGGTCAGCGCGCTCCGCTTCGATTACGACCGCATGCAAGCGGACCTCAAGTTCTTCCCCAACATCGTTGCCAAGCTGAACTTCAATATCTGCCGCATTCTCGGCGAGCGGCTTGCCGATATGGTCGAACAGGCCAAGAGGTAGGGATGTACCCTGAGATCAAAGCTGATGCGCCGCTTGCGGCGCTTACCACATTGCACGCGAAGGCAAACGCGCGGTGGTATGTCGAAGTCGCAGATGAGACCCAGTTGATGGATGTGCTGAACGCGCCGGAAGCGGAAGGATCGGTCCTGATTCTCGGCGAAGGAAGTAATGTGCTGTTCACGCGCGATTTCGACGGTCTGGTTGTGCGGCCAAAGTTCCATGGCATCACCGACGACGGTCAGGGGCGTGTGACCGTCGGCGCAGGTGAGAATTGGCATGCGTTTGTGCTGTGGTCCTTGGAGGCCGGGTACGCAGGACTTGAAAACCTCGCTCTCATCCCGGGGTCAGTCGGCGCTGCGCCCATCCAGAACATCGGTGCGTACGGGGTCGAGCTCGAGACCTTTGTCGAATCCGTCCAGGTCTTTGATCGGTCGGCAGGCGCTGTGTCCGTTCTGTCTGCCTTCGGGTGTGCGTTCAGCTACAGAGACTCGGTGTTCAAGCGTCATCCCGACCAATATGTGGTGATGGCCGTAACGTTCCGCCTTGGCCGTGAGCCCGCCCTGCGCCTCGACTATGCGGGGGTTTCTGAGGAACTCCAGGCCATGCAGGTGGCCGCTCCCAATCCCCGGGAAGTGGCATCCGCCGTCATGCGAATCCGCCGGCGGAAGCTCCCGGACCCGGCAAAAATTGGAAATGCGGGGAGCTTTTTCAAGAATCCCGTTGTCACACCAGGGGTAGCAGAGGCGCTGCGGGCAGAGAATCCTGATATTCCGGCCTGGCCGGGGCCCAAAGGGGTTAAGCTGTCGGCCGCGTGGCTGTTGGAGCGCGCCGGGTTCAAGGGTCGGCGAGAAGGTGATGCCGGGTTCTCGGACCAGCATGCCTTGGTGCTGGTGAATCATGGGCAGGCAACCGGCGCAGAATTGCTTGAGATCGCGCAGCAGGCCCAAGCCGCAGTAAGTCATCGTTTCGGCATTGAGTTGGAGCCGGAACCACGAATCATTTGAAGACAGGAGTCCACATGCGTTTCTTGTTGTTGGCCATATTGGCTATCTCATTCCTTGTACCTGCTGTTGCCGATGAAGTGCCGGAGCAGCAGCGCGTGCTCATTCGCTTTCTGGAGGCACTGGAGCAGCCATCCGCAGTGAGGCGTGAGTTCATCCGCGAGAACATGACTGCCGAGATCATCGAGTCGAGAACCATCGATGGCCTGAACGAGGCAATGGCCAGCCTGTCCGAGCGGCTGGGTGCACTCGAGGTTCACTCCGTGAATGTCACGGACACCTCGGTCGAGGCAATCGTCCATATGCTGGATACGGCGGAGTGGGTACTGATCGTGTTGCCGCTAGGTACCGCACCGGACTACAAGATTGATGGCATCAATGTCGCCGGCATGGAACCACCGCCGGGCATCGTCCCGGAAGCAGATATCAGTAACATCACGGATGTTCTCAGTGATTACCTGAACGCGGCCGGCGCTGGGGGGTTCCAGGGCTCCGTGCTGGTGACTCACCAGGATCGCATTCTTTATGCAGGGGCGTTCGGGCTCGCGGACAACGATCCGCCGGAACACAACACGCTGATGACAGCATTCAACATCGGGCCAGTGAGCGCTATGTTCACCTCCGTACTGATCATGAAGCTGGTGGAAGAGAACAAGTTGGACTTGTACGCCAATGTTGGCACCTACCTTCCCGATTGGGCGAACGAGCGCGTGCGCAATGAGGTCAACATCCTTCACCTGCTGTCCCACCAAAGTGGTATCCCGGCCATCAGTCCGCAAGCGCTCGCAGAGCGAAGGGCGCGACTGCATACGGTGGCGGATTACACGGCGTTGTTCGCAGAGCAACCGCTGCGATTCACTCCCGGGGCACGCTTCGAGTACAGCGACAGTGGTGTCATCCTGCTTGGCCTGATTGCAGAGCGTGTCGCAGGTGAATCCTTCGATGAACTGATGGAGCGCTACATTCACGAGCCCGCGGGGATGGACACCTCGGGTCGCTTTAGTGTCGATGAGCTGGGCGAATGTTGTGCGGTAGGTCTCATGCGCAATGGTCGGACCAACACGGAGTTGCTACCTATGCGCGGATCGCCGGCTGGAGGCAGTTATTCAACCGCGCTCGACCTTGCACGGTTCGCAATTGCTTTCATGGGTGGTCAGCTCGTATCGCCGGAGACTGTTGAGCAGATGATTTCCCCTGTTGCCGTGTTGACCTCCAACGAATTGTTCAGTGTCGGCGGCTTCCTCACGGAGGATTCCGGGCACCTGCATGTGGGTTATCGAACCGGCGGCCCTGGCATCGGTGTGGATTTCGCAGCCTATCCGGAGCAGGCGTACACGGTCATCGTGCTCAGCAATCAGGACAACGGCGCACGAGCTATTGCCAAGATGCTGCGCCGCATCATCGGCCAGGTGATGGAATAAGCTTCAGTGCGGCGGCGACGATCTCGTCCTCGCTGAGCAGCACTAGGTTTGCGGCGGCGGCCAGCGGGATGTAGCTGTCCTTCCCGCACACCCGCCCTGTGGGAGCGGCCATGCCTGGGTTTTCTACCAACGCTGTAATGATCTCTTCCGCAATTCCGCCCGTTTTGCGTCCCTCGTCCACCACCAATACAGCAGCGCATTCGACGGCGTGCGCGAGGATGGCATCAACATTCAGGGGCTTGAGCCAACGCAGGTCCATCACCCGCACACGCTTACCCGTAGTCGCTTCTATGATGCGCGCGGCGCGCAGAGACATCGGTACCCCGTTCCCGAAAGTGATGATGAGCAGGTCTTCAGCCTCTGCGTTGTAAATGCGCGGCTCACCGAAAGGCACTGAAAGGTCCGGGGTGGGGTAGGGGAACAACCACTCACCGTCCTTGGCGTCGTAGAGGTCTTTGGTCATGTAGAGCGCGATGGGCTCCAGGAATGCCACTACCCGGCCGTCCACTTTGGCCAGTGCTGCGCAGGTGCGCAACATCATCGCAGCATCATCGCCACGCGATGGGCAGGCAATGACAAGCCCTGGGATGTCGCGGAGCGCAGTGAAACTGTTGTCGTTGTGAAAGTGTCCACCGAAACCCTTCTGGTAACCGAGCGAGGCAATGCGCATCACCATGGGATTTCGATACTGGCCGTTGGAGAAGAACTGCAGGGAGGCGGCTTCGCCGCGAATCTGGTCACAGGCATTGTGGAAGTACGCGAGATACTGGATTTCCGGAAACGGCAGCAGCCCGCAATACCCGGCGCCCTGTGCCATACCGAGGATGGTCTGCTCATCCAGCAACGTGTTGTATACGCGGTTGGCGCGAAAGCGCTGGGAGAGGCCCGAGGTCACGGTGTACACACCACCCTTGCGTGCAACATCCTCGCCGAAGAGCGCCATCTCCGGGTATTTCACCATCAAGTCGTGAAGCGCCCGGTTGATGTGTAAGGCCATATGACGTGGTGGGCCATGCTCGGGCAACTGGTCCTGACCACCGAAGGATGCAATCCGAGACTCCAACGCAGGAACTCTCGTGGCCTCGGTTGCTACGGCCTCCGGCGTGTAGGGCGCGAGCGGCGCCACGACCTGCTCCGCCTCGGTGAGTTTGGGCCGGTCTGCCGCTTTGCGTGAAGCCGCCTGGACGCGTGCGCGCGCAGCCTCATATTTCGAGAGTACGCTGGCCTTGTCCAACCACCCATTGGACAGGATGGTGTCCACGGCATACAGAAGCGGGTCCTGAGCTTCGTCGGCTTCGACTTCGTGTACCGGCCGGTACTCGATCTCGACATCCGTTCCGGCATGTCCCATGAGACGCTTGAGTCGGAGATGCAGGAACACTGGCATGCGACGACTACGGCAGTAGTTCACCGCTTCCTCGGTCGCCCGCATGGTGTCTTCAAGATCCAGACCGTCGCAGGAGACATAGTGCAAGCCGGCGCGGTTGGAGAAATTCGCCTCCACCCAGCCACCCGGCGTGCGTACAGAAATACCGATGCCGTTGTCTTCACACACGAATAGCACCGGGCAGGCGATGCGCTGGTAAGCGGTCCAGGCGGCGGCATTGAATGCGCCTGCAGCAGTGGAATGATTGGAGCTGGCATCCCCGAAGCTACACACCACGATGCTGTCGTGGGGGAACGGGGTTTCGCGCTGTAATCGTTTCGACTGCTCCAGGGCGATGGCGGTGCCCACCGCCTTCGGCAGGTGCGACGCGATGGTCGAGGTTTGTGGCAACACCCACAGCGGTACGCTTCCCCAGACCTTGTGACGCCCACCGGAAATCGGATCTTCACTGGATGCCGACAGCGAGAGCGCAGTGTCATAAACCACGTCGATACCCTCCACCTTGCGGGCACGCTCCATCATGAACGCACCGGACCGGTAGTGCAGGAAGGCGGGGTCGGTGTGCCGCGTGACGCGCCCGATCACGGCATTGCACTCGTGGCCGGAACTACCGATGGTGTAGAAGCCCTCGTTGCGCATGCGCATCTCGCGCGCTTCAAGGTCGATGTGGCGGGAGAGGAGTTGGCTTTCGAAAAGCTGTAAATATGTATCGCGGCCCATGGGGCCGCTCCCACGCTCCAGGGGGCCGCTCCCACGGCTTCCAGCCTGCCAAGCTTCAACAAAGGCAGTGAAATTTTTGTCGATGATCTCGGCGCGGTTGAAGCCGCGGGTGGCCGTTTTGGCCAGACCCTGACCGGTCGCGTGACGCGGCGTAGACATCAGAAGGCGTTGTGGCCGGTGAGTGCCTTGCCGACAACCAGCTCGTGGATGGTTTCCGTACCTTCGTACGTGATGACGCTTTCCAGATTCAGGGCATGGCGAATCGGGCAGTACTCCACGCTGATACCTGCGCCCCCGAGAATGTCACGGGCATCCCGCGCGATGTCGATGGCCATACGTACGTTGTTCCATTTCGCCATGGAGACCTGGTCGGGAAGCATTTTTCCGGCGTCTTTCAGGCGGCCGAGTTGCAATGACATCAACTGCGCTTGGGTAATGCGTCGCGACATGTCGGCCATGCGGCGTTGCACGGTCTGGGTGCGGTTGAGTGGGCGACCAAACAGCACGCGGGTGTCGGTGTAGTCGAGCACCTCGCGCAAACAGGCCTGAGCGGCGCCGATGGCACCCCAGGTGATGCCGTAGCGCGCCTGCGTCAAGCAGGAGAGCGGGCCTTTCAGGCCAGTCACACCGGGCAGTACATTGGCTGCCGGCACGCGGACATTGTCGAAAAAGAGGGAGGAGGTGACGGACGCGCGCAGCGACATCTTGTGTTTGATTTCCGGCGCGGAAAATCCGGTCATGCCCTTCTCGACCAGAAACCCTTTCACGCCCTCATCAGTGGACGCCCACACCACGGCGACATCCGCGATGGTGCCATTGGTGATCCACATCTTGGCGCCATTCAGGATCCAGTCGTCGCCATCCTTCTTGGCAACGGTCTTCATGTTGGAAGGGTCCGATCCGCCGTGCGGTTCGGTCAGCCCGAAACATCCTATGGCCTCGCCACGCGCCATGGCGGGCAACCAGCGCTGCTTCTGCTCCTCGGATCCGAAGGCGTAGATGGGATACATCACCAAGCTGGACTGGACCGAGACGAAACTGCGGATGCCGGAATCACCGCGCTCGAGTTCCTGACAGATGAGGCCGTAAGCGACGCCGTTCAGGCCAGCGCAATCATAGCCCTCAATGGAACTGCCGAGCAGGCCGAGGCTGGCAATCTCGGGTACCAACTCGCTGGGGAAGCGGCCGTGTTCGAAGCACTCCCCGATGATGGGCAGGACCTTGTCGTCCACAAAGCGGGCAACGGTGTCCTGGACCATCTGCTCGTCATCGGTGAGCAGGTCCCGGACCTGGTAGAAATCCATCGGATTGATTGACACGGTTTGGGTCCCCTGGAGGTTCAGGCCGGAGATTATAACCGAGGGTTGGTGTATCTTTGGCGGCGTGAAGATTCCTGAAATCCTGGTTGTCGAGTCTGAGCACCGCACAGGCAGCCTGGCGAAGATTTGCCAGGCCATCGCGGACTCAGGCCATGTCATCGAAAACCTGGTGGCCATCCGGCGTGACCAGGACAAAACCATTTGGGAAGTCACCCTCGAGCTGGATGAGGATGTGGCGTCAGATGTGGCCCAGCGCATCGACGCGCTGCCCACGGCGCGCGTGCTGGGGACCTCGGACCGCGTGTTCAATCGCCACAAGGGCGGGAAGATTCAGACCGTGGCCCGTCATCACGCCAAGACCCTGCAGGAACTCCGCGACCTTTACACGCCGGGCGTGGCGCGTGTGTGTCTGGCCATCAAGGCAGACAACGCCAAAGCGTGGGAATACACCAACCTCCCCAACACAGTGGCCATCATCACCAACGGGACCGCAGTTCTCGGGTTGGGTGATATCGGCCCACTCGCGGGACTACCCGTGATGGAGGGCAAGGCGGCGTTGATGGCGCAGTTGGCCGGCCTGTCCGGGATTCCCATTCTGGTTCAGGAAAACGATCCTGCGCGCATCATCGAGACGGTGATTTCGATTGCGCCGAGTTTTGGCGCGATTCAACTGGAAGACTTTAAAGCGCCGGAGTGTTTTGAGATCGAAAGTGCATTGATCAAAGCGCTCGACATTCCGGTCATGCACGATGACCAGCACGGAACTGCGGTGGTCGCTCTGGCAGCGGTGTTGTCCGCGATGCGTCGTGTGGATCGAAATCTGGATGACTGCGTGGTCGGACAGATTGGCTTGGGTGCGGCGGGCATTGGCATAACCCGCCTGTTCTTGAATCGTGGTGTGAAACGCGTGCTGGGAACAGACCTGTCGCCCGAAGCAATGACACGTTTGGAAAGCATGGGGGGTCATGCACGGTCGCTGCCGGAGCTGATGGCGGAAGCGGATGTGGTCATCGCAACCACCGGTGTGAAGGGACTCATCAAGCCGGAGATGGTGCGTAAGGACCAGATGATTTTCGCGCTATCCAATCCTGAGCCGGAGATCGAACCACGAATCGCGTTGGCTCAGGGCGCCGCCTTCGCGGCAGATGGGCGCTCCATCAACAACATCTTGGGCTTCCCGGGCTTGTTCCGTGGGGTGCTGGATGCGCATGCACCCAGGTTCACTGACGCCATGTATTTCGCTGCCGCTCAGGCACTGGTGGAAGCGACGGTTGGGGATGAGCTGGTGCCGGACTGTCTGGACCCCGAAGTCCACGCCAGAGTGGCTGCGGCGGTCAAACTCGCCGCTACACCTTAATCCCCATCCTCCGGAAGGCGTGGGCCATCAACCAGGCCGGGCCAATCAGCAGGAACTGGACATCCTTGAAGAACGAGGGCTTCTTGCCTTCTATTTCATGCCCGATGAACTGACCTATCCACGCGGCCACGAATATACCGACGAAAACCATCCACGGCGCGACTGGTGAGTTGGTCACGACCCAGTGAACTCCCGCGAACATGGCCACTGCAATGAGCGCCATGCCGACAGCCAGTGTCGGGGAAAGCACAAGGTAATAGATGACCGCCAGCGCCATCAGCAGTGTGGACCAGTTCAGGAAGGGACTGATGCCTGCCACCGCCTGAGGGACCGGGATGAGCCAAAGCAGGCCCAAGACCGTGAACAGGATGGCCGGCACACATATCCAGTGGATAGTCTTGTTGGTCGGGTTGCGATGGCTATCGCCGTACTCGTCCAACCACATCTGCATGGTTTTCATGAGGAAAACTTAAACCTGGGGCGCGTATATGGCAAGGCCGCGATACACTTCTGCCATGAACCTCATCGCCAAGCTTGCCCAGCTGAAGTGGATTTCCCAGAAACGCCGTTTGGAGTGGTACCCACCGTTCTGGGTCATGCGAATCAAGGTTCTTGAGCTCTCTGATGACTGGCGTACTGTGAGGATTCGCCTGCCCCTGAACACGTTTTCCACCAATCCGGGCGGGGTGATGTTCGGCGGCTATCAGGCATCTTTGGCAGACCCAATAGCCGCGATTGCGTGCGCCCGTGTGTTTCCGGGGTATTCCGTTTGGACACGGGGACTTACGCTGGATTTCATGAGCGGCGGCAATACCGATTTGGAGCTGAGGTTCAACTTCCAGAAGGAGCAGGAAGAGGCTATACGGCGGGAACTCGAGGAAAGGGGCCGGGCGACGCCAGTGTTCGAGTATGGGTACTACCGCACAGAAGGAAATCAGTGCACGCGTATCCTGAACACAGTAGCCATCCGGCCGAAGGGGTATAGGAAAGCGACCACCCCACCGGCCGATCCGAAGGACCTTTGATTCAAACGGAGCCGTGAATGATCAAGAAAATTGCAGTAATGACAGCCGCCGGGCTTTTGGTGGTCGGGTGTGCGACGACCAATCCTTATACGGGCGAGCAGGAGAGATCCCGCGCGGCCACAGGGGCCGCCATTGGCGCAGTCATTGGTGCCGTCGCGGGCGCTTTGACAGGTGACGATGCGCGCGAACGCCGCCAGCGTGCACTGATCGGTGCCGGCGTTGGCGCATTGGCAGGCGGTGCGGTGGGCGCTTACCAGGACCGCCAGCAGGCGCGCTTGGCCGAAGAACTCAGAGGCACCGGTGTCAGCGTAACCCGTATGGGGGATGACATCATCCTCAACATGCCGGGCAATGTGACCTTCGAGACCAACAGCGCAGCCCTGAATCCGCAGTTCTTTGCCGTGCTGGATTCGGTGGCCAAGGTTGTCCTCGAGTTCGACAAGACGGTGGTCGAAGTAACCGGACACACTGACAGTCGTGGCGCCCGTGACTACAACCAGACGCTGTCTGAGCATCGTGCCAGCTCTGTGGCCACCTACCTGCATCACCGCGGGGTTGTCGCAGGTCGATTCCTCACAATCGGCTATGGTCTGGACCGTCCAATTGCGAGCAATGACACGGAAGCAGGACGTGAGCTTAACCGCCGCGTGGAAATCGCTCTGGTGCCCATCACGAATTAGGCATCAAGGGCGATAGAATGGCGCATGGTCTCGCGCCACGCGATCGTCGATTCAGCGCTCAAGCTTGCCCAGGCAGGGCATTGGGAGCGTGTGCGTTTGCACGAGATTGCGGCGGACTTGGAGTGCTCGCTGGATGACATCCGGCAGCACTTTCGCGAGAAGGAAGAAATCATTGATGCCTGGTTTGATCGAGCGGATGAGGCCATGCTCAGTGCAGGTCCAGCGTCAGTCGAGGCGCTGGTGATGGCCTGGCTCGACGCTTTGGCACCATATCGACGAGTCACGCGCGAAATGGTGTTGACGCGGCTCGAGCCGGGGCACCTGCATCACCAGCTTCCGTCCGTGCTCCGTATTTCGCGTACCGTGCAATGGATGCGTGAGGCAGCTCAGCGGGAGCAGGCGTTCGTGATGCGGGCGTTGGATGAAACCGCTTGTACCGCGCTGTGCGTGGCGACTTTCGCCACGTGGTTGCAGGACGAGTCTCCTAGGCAGGAAGCCACCCGCAAACAACTACATTCAATGCTACAGGCGGGAGAACGCTTGCGCGCATTGATTGGGCTGCAGGGCAAGGACTGAGGCCACATGGATACCATCACCCATGCGCTGGCCGGCGCGCTCGCTGGACGCGGTACCGCGGGTCGTACAAGGACTGAAGGGCTGACCCCGGCCAAAGCGGCGTGGGCTACCCTGGCCGCCAGCGTTTTCCCGGATATTGATTTTGTCATCGCGCTGTTCGACTCGATGGCGTACCTGTCCTACCACCGACTGTTCACCCACACGGTGGTGTTGCTACCAATCTGGGCGATGATGTTGGCGTTACTTGCTGGCTGGCTGGACCCGCGCCGGGGTTGGCGGCCATACCTGCCTTGGATGGTGTTGGGCATTGCCCTGCATATCCTGCTGGATGCCTTCAACATCTGGCCGTTGAAGCCGCTGTGGCCGTTGCTGGACTGGGAGATGGCTTGGCCGGTGCTGTTCGTCATTGACCCGATCTACACCGCCATCATCGTGATAGGCCTCGCATTGTCCATGTGGTGGCGCCGTCGGGTCATGGCCTTGGTGACAATCGTGGTGCTGGCGCTTTACACCGCAGTGCAGTTTCCGCTCAACCACATGGCGACCCGTCACACCGCTGTCATAGGCGAGGCCCAAGCTTTCGCACAACCCCTGTCCCCCCTGCACCGGCGGGTGGTGGTGCTGGGTGAGGACGGACCGAGTTGGGCGTTCATACGGCAGTTTTCGGACCGCCCCTCGCGGTGGGGCTATGCGCCAGCGGACCAAGCCGAATGGCATTCCGCCTTGTACCCGTGGTCCGCGGGGGAACTTGCTGGGTCTGCGTGGAACAGGCCAGAGATGTCAGGTTATAGGAACTTTGCCACGCTACCTTATGTCTACGGGGTTGCTGCGCAAGGGGGGTCGGTCTGCGTGTGGTTCGCGGATTTGCGGTTCACGATGCCGGGTGTTGACCCGGCTTTCCGATGGGGAATGTGCAGGAATCCGGACGGGCTGTGGTCCCGTCACCGCCGTGGAAGGTGGTAGCATGCATAGACTTTGTCTAAATAACTGAGCCGGGATGTCCATCATCAATCGCAAAAACGTCGTCATCGTTGGCCTCGTTGTCCTGATTCTTGCCCTGAGCTGGTGGTGGGCAGATCGCACGGGCGTGGAAATCGCCGCTGAGCGCGAGAACGGCCGTGCAGTTCCGGTATTCGTACTACGCGTCTCGGAGCAACAATTTTCCGACGAACTTGAGGCACTGGGTACCACCCGGGCCGCTGAGTCCGTCGACATCGCTGCACGGGTTAGCAATGTCATCACGCTCATCCGCTTCGATGAGGGGCAGAAGGTCCAGCGTGGGGACGTCCTGGTAGAGCTGGAGAACAGCGAGGCGCAGGCCAACTTTGCGGCTGCGCAGTCTGCCTTGGTGGAAAGTCGCAGCCAATATCAGCGCTCTCGCGAGTTGCTCCGCACCCAGTCGGTCTCAGTCTCCCAAGTGGAACAGCTGGAGGCCAAGGTGCTGGCCGATGAGGCCGCACTTGCGGCTGCGCAAGCACGCCTCCAAGACCACCTCGTGCGAGCACCCTTCGCCGGCACGGTGGGTCTCCGACGGGTCAGCATGGGCGCCCTTCTCAACCCTGGCACTATTATCACCACGCTCGACGATACCAGCACCATCTTGCTGGACTTCACCGTGCCAGAGACCTTTCTCAGTGCCATCAAGGAAGGCCAGACCCTGAGTGCTGCGAGTGCCGCCTATCAGGGCAGATTGTTCAGCGGCGTGGTGGCCACCATCGACTCGCGAATTGATCCTGTCACGCGCGCTGTGACGGTTCGCGCACACCTTCCCAATGACGAGGGACTCCTGCGCCCGGGTATGTTCATGACTGTGCGCGTTCTACGCGAGCAGGCACCGCTGTTGTTGGTCCCGGAGCAGGCCTTGGTGCCCATCCAGTCGCGTCAGTACGTGTATGTGGTTAGCGACGGCCGAGTCACACAGCGAGAAGTGCAGACCGGTCGCCGCACGCCGGGACAGGCGGAGATTGTATCGGGCCTGGACGAGGGCGAGGTCATCATCGTCGAGGGAACCCAGCGCGTGCGAGATGGTTCACAGGTCGAACCAAGGGCCTGGCCAGGCCGCCCGCGATGATCATTTCGGACATCTCGGTAAAACGACCTATTTTCGCTGCAGTCATCAGCCTGTTGCTGGTGGTCATCGGCGTCATGTCCTTCACCCGACTCGCCGTGCGTGAATACCCTGATATTGACCCGCCAATCGTGTCCATCGATACCAGTTACCGGGGTGCGTCAGCGGATGTCGTTGAAACCCGTATCACACAGGTTATCGAGGATCGGATTGCCGGACTGGAGGGCATCACCAAACTGACTTCGACCAGTCAGGATGAACGGTCATCCATCCGTATCGAGTTCAGCCTCAACCGTGATGTGGATGCTGCTGCGAACGATGTGCGTGACCGCGTCAGTCGCGTGGTAGGCGCATTGCCACCGGAGGCAGACCCGCCACGAATCGCCAAATCCGACTCAGACACGCAGCCGGTGATGTGGCTGAACCTGACATCTGAGTCCATGAGCCAGTTACAACTCACCGATTTCGCCGAGCGCGTGCTGATGGACCAATTGTCGGTCGTCGACGGGGTGGCAACTGTGCGCATCAGTGGGTCGCGGCGTTATGCGATGCGAATCTGGCTGGACCGTGCGCGTCTGGCAGCCCGCGAGCTGACAGTGGCGGACATCGAATCTGCTTTGCGTCGCGAGAATGTGGTCTTGCCGGCGGGGCGCCTGGAGTCCACCGAGCGTGAGTTCACTCTGCGTACGCAGACCGGGTTTGTCACCGCGGAGGATTTCCGACAACTTCCGATTCGCAACGCCGCCGATGGCTATGTCATCCGCTTGGGTGATGTCGCTGAAGTTGCCGTTGCAGCCGAGGATACGCGCAACGATGCACGGGCAAACACCATTCCGGCTGTGAGTCTGGGTATCGAGCAACAGTCCCGTGCAAACACGGTGGAAGTTTCCAATGGCGTGATGGCGGCCATCGAGAGAATCCGTCCGACACTTCCCGATGGGGTGCGCCTCGAGGTCAACTTTGACCGTGCGGCATTCATCAAGGCGTCAATCACCGAGGTGTTCAAGGCGCTGGGTATCGCCTTGGTTCTCGTGCTCATCGTCATCTATCTGTTCCTGGGGACGGCGCGGGCTACGCTGATTCCGGCGGTAGTGGTGCCGGTGTCCATCATCGCAACCTTCAGCGTGATGGCATTGCTCGGGTTCTCCATCAATGTGCTCCTGCTTCTCGGTTTGGTGCTGGCCATCGGGCTGGTG
The DNA here is from genome assembly GCA_964552205.1 of uncultured Gammaproteobacteria bacterium. Taxonomy (GTDB): domain Bacteria; phylum Pseudomonadota; class Gammaproteobacteria; order Natronospirales; family JAIVGZ01; genus JAIVGZ01. The sequence goes on along the minus strand of CAZKFT010000020.1, from coordinate 10,434 downwards.
GTTGACGACGCCATCGTCGTGCTCGAGAACATCTATCGTCGCATCGAGGATGGCAGCCCGCCGCTTTTGGCTTCGATCGAGGGCGCGAAGGAGATTGGGTTCGCGGTCGTCGCGACGACATTGGTGTTGATTGCCGTGTTCCTTCCGGTGTCGTTCATCCAGGGCAACATCGGTCGGCTCTTTGGTGAGTTCGGCATCGCCTTGGCTGTCGCTGTAGCGTTCTCGAGTTTGGTGGCGCTCACGCTCACGCCAATGATGTGCTCCAAGATTTTCACCGGGCCTGCCAAACGCCGCTGGTTCGCACGCAAGGTGGACAGCTTTTTCCGCTGGCTGGCCGACCGGTATGAGCACGCGTTGCGCTGGACTCTGACCCACAATTGGGTGGTACTGCTTGCCGCTGCCGTGGTCACCGGGGCTGCGTGGAACCTGTTCAATATGCTTCCCAAGGAATACGCACCGCAAGAAGACCGTGGTTCATTCTTTGTGGTCATCACCGCGCCTGAAGGCGCAAGCTTCGAGTACACGGACCGCTACATGCAGCAGGTCGAGGAAGTCCTCATGCAAGTGGTGGCGTCCGGTGAGGCACGACGCGTTCTGGTGCGTGTGCCAGCAGGATGGGGTGGTGGTGGCGTCAATACTGGGCGTGCTCTGGTGCTGTTGGAAGACTGGGACAACCGTGACCGTTCCGCTGAGGAGATCGCGGATTGGGTGCGTTTGCAAATCCAGGACCTTCCAGGTGTTCGAATCCGCGTTGGAACACCTGCCGGGCTCGGAGTGCGTGGTGGCGACCGTCCATTCCGAATAGTGTTGGGTGGGGGCGATTACGATGAAATCGCCGAGTGGCGAGATCGCATACTGGCCCGAGCGGAGGACAATCCGGGGCTGACAGGCTTCGATTCGAATTATGAGGAGCGCTCTCCGCAGATCCGGCTCGCTATTGACCGGGATCGTGCGGCGGTGCTCGGCGTCTCCCTGCAGAACATCGGGCGTACTCTGGAAACCATGTTGGGGTCCCGCATCGTCACGACCTATATCGACCGTGGATTGGAGTACAACGTCATCCTGCAGAGTCGGGAGCAGGATCGTGCATCACCTACGGATCTTCAGAGTATCTATGTGCGATCAGAGGTCACCGGGCAGATGGTGCCTTTGTCGAATGTGGTCACACTCACCGAGGTGGCGGGCGCCCAACGCCTCAACCGATTCGATCGTTTACGCTCCATTAGCATCTCCTCCGGGTTGGTGCCGGGGTACTCGCTGGGTGAGTCGCTGGACTGGTTCCATGAAGTTGCCCGTGAGGAGCTCCCGCCGTACGCGCGCATCAGCTACGACGGTGAGACACGCGAGTTCATGGAATCCGGTGGCTCGCTGTATTGGACCTTTGTGCTGGCTCTGGTTGTCGTGTTCTTGGTGCTGGCGGCCCAGTTCGAGAGTTTCCGCCATCCGCTCATCATTATGACCACCGTGCCGCTGGCCGTGACGGGCGCACTGGCTGGCCTTGCAATTCAAGGCTTCTCGATCAACGTCTATAGCCAGATCGGCATCATCCTGCTAATCGGTCTATCGGCGAAGAACGGCGTGCTGATAGCGGAGTTCGCCAACCAGCTGCGTGACCGCGGAGTCGAGTTCACCCAGGCCATTGTCGAGGCAGCCCGAATTCGCTTACGACCGGTCCTGATGACCAGCATGTGTACCGCCTTCGGCGCGGTTCCGCTCTTGATAGCCACCGGAGCAGGCGCGGAAAGCCGCCAGCCCATCGGTGTGGTGGTGGTATACGGGGTCATCTTCTCAACCATCCTGACCCTGTTCGTAGTGCCGACCTTCTATTCCCTGTTGGCCCGCAATACCAAGCCGCCCCAGCATGTTGCGCAACTTGTTTCCAAGCTGAGGGAGCAGGTCGCCTCCCAAATCCGTTAGAATCCAGCGGGTACTTCAGAACTAGCCCCCGGGGAGGCTTCTATGAGCGAAGGTCAGGTCACCAAGCCACGTCTGCTGGATCGCATGCTGAACGCCATCGAGGTGGTCGGCAACAAACTGCCGGATCCCGCAGCACTCTTCCTGATATTGCTGTTTGTGGTCTGGGTCCTGTCCTGGATTTTCTCGGGGGTGAACTTCTCGGAAATTGACCCACGCACGGGCGAAGCCATCGTCGTCCAGAACCAGCTCACAGGGCAGTCTTTGGTCAGCTTCATGACCCGCATGGTCACGACCTTCGTGAACTTCGCCCCGCTCGGGGTGGTATTGGTGGCGCTGTTGGGCGTCGGGGTCGCCGAGCACACCGGACTAATCAACGCGGGACTGCGCTGGGTGCTTGGGTTCACCTCCCGGATACTGCTGACACCCATGCTCGTTGCGGTGGGCATCATCAGCCACACGGCCGTCGATGCGGGTTATGTCCTCGTCATCCCCTTGGGTGCAGTGATGTTCTACGCTGCCGGCAGACATCCGCTGGCGGGTATCGCTGCGGCGTTTGCAGGTGTCTCGGGCGGATTCTCGGCCAACTTCGTTCCCTCCGCCATCGATCCGCTGTTGCAGGGCTTCACACAGGCCGCTGCAAACATCATCGACCCAGCAGTCGAGGTGAACGTGCTGGCCAATTACTTCTTCACTGCCAGTTCGAGCGTGCTCATCATCCTGCTGGTCTGGTGGCTGACCGACAAGGTCATCGAGCCACGCCTCAACCGCCAGACGAAGGTGGACGGTGACATGAGCGACATGCCCAAGCTCGAGGCGCTAAACCCGGTTGAGGCAAGGGGCTTGGCCTGGGCTGCAGGCTCGATGGCCCTCGGCTTGCTTCTGTTGACACTCTCGCTGATTCCAGAGGGTTCGCCGTTCCGCAATCCAGCGACTGGTTCTCTGGTTGAGTTTGCGGCGCCGATTATGCAATCCATCGTGCCGCTCATCTTCCTGTTCTTCATTATTCCAGGCATCGTCTATGGTTATGTTGCCGGTACCGTTTCCAGTCACCGCGACATCATCGAGGGCATGAGCAAATCCATGAGCACGATGGGCTATTACATCGTGATGGCCTTTTTCTGCGCCCAGTTCATTGCTGCGTTCACCACCTCCAACCTTGGTGTGCTGCTGGCTCTGAAGGGGGCCGGTCTGCTGACGGACGAGGCCGGGCAGTTGCTGTTCCCACCGCAGGTCACCATCGTTGGCATCATCCTGCTGACCGGGTTCGTGAATGTCTTCGTGGGCTCTGCGTCGGCAAAGTGGGCGCTCATCGCACCAATCTTCGTTCCTATGCTCATGCTGCTCGGTATCTCGCCTGAACTCACCCAGGCCGCCTATCGCGTCGGCGATTCGACCACCAACATCATCACACCGCTGATGCCTTACTTCCCGCTGGTGGTGGTGTTCTGCCGCAAATATGTCACCAACACCGGCATTGGTACGCTGGTTGCGATGATGCTGCCCTACTGCTTGGTACTGCTGGCAGCGTGGACGGCATACCTTCTCATTTACTGGGCACTTGGCATACCGCTCGGGTTCCAGGGTGGATACGAGTACATCGCACCATAAGTGAAAGCCCTTTCCATAAAAGGCCTTGAGAAGACCTATGGAGACAAGGTCCACGCACTGAGGGGCATAGACCTCGAGGTGCAGGAGGGAGGCTTTTTCGGGCTGCTCGGACCCAACGGTGCTGGCAAAACCACGGCCATCGGTATCGTCACTTCTTTGGTGAACAAGACCGGTGGTTCGGTGTCGGTGTTCGAGCACGACATTGACTCCGACCTGGAAGAGGCCAAGGCCTGCATCGGGCTGGTCCCGCAAGAAATCAACTTCAATCAGTTCGAGAAGTGCCGCGACATTCTTATCAACCAGGCCGGCTTCTACGGTATCCCCCGGGCGGTGGCGAAAGAGCGGGCGGAGAAGTACCTGAAGCAACTCAGTCTGTGGGAGAAGCGCGACGACATCGCGCGCAACCTGTCGGGTGGCATGAAGCGGCGCTTGATGATTGCCCGCGCTCTGGTGCATGAGCCCAGATTGTTGATCCTTGACGAGCCGACGGCCGGCGTGGATATCGAAATCCGGCGTTCCATGTGGGCGTTCCTCAAGCGTATCAACGGAGAGGGCACCACCATCATCCTCACCACGCACTACCTCGAGGAAGCGGAAAGCCTGTGCCGCAATATCGCCATTATTGACCACGGGCGCATCATTGAGAACGCACGCACCCGCGATCTGCTCACGCGCCTGAACGTGGAAACCTTCGAGTTCAATCTGCGGGGCAGCTGCGAGAATCTTCCGTCGATTCCGGGCTATGTCATCCGCCAGGTGGATGCGTGCACACTGGAAGTGGAAGTGTCGAAGGAGCAGAGCGTCAATGACCTGTTCGCGCGCCTAACGGTGGCGGGCATCGAGGTCATCAGCATGCGCAACAAGGTGAACCGACTCGAGGAACTCTTCCTGCGCCTAGTCGAGAGGGGCAAGGCCTGATGTCGCGCGCCAACGCCAACTGGATTGGGTTCCTGACCATAGTGCGTCGGGAAGTGCGCCGCGTGCTTCGCATCTGGCCGCAGACGCTGCTACCGCCCGTCATCACCATGACCCTGTACTTCATCATCTTCGGAGCGCTCATCGGTCGCCGCATCGGACAGATGGGTGGCTATGATTACATGCTGTACATCGCCCCCGGACTGATCATCATGGCGGTCCTGACCAATGCCTACGCGAATGTGAGCTCGAGTTTCTTCGGTGCGAAGTTCGGCAAGTTCGTGGAGGAGTTGCTGGTATCACCGCTCCCGAACTGGTTGATTCTAATGGGGTATGTCGCCGGTGGCGTGCTGCGTGGCGTCATCATCGGCGGATTGGTCACCGCGGTGGCGATGTTCTTCACCCCGCTCGAAGTCCACCACCCGGTGCTGATGGTCGCTGTGGTGACGCTGACCGCCGTGGTGTTCTCGCTGGCCGGGTTTATCAATGCGGTCTATGCGAACAAGTTCGACGACATCTCCATCATCCCGACTTTCGTGCTCACACCCCTCACCTATCTGGGCGGGGTGTTCTACACAGTGGATCTGCTACCGGGCATTTGGCGCGACATATCCCTGTTCAATCCGATTCTCTACATGGTGAATGCAGTCCGCTATGCCATGCTGGGTGTGGGTGATGTCAACATCGGTATGGCCTGGTTCATGATCCTCACCTTCCTCGCCATGTTGTGGGGCATCGCGATGTACCTGCTCAACAAAGGTCACGGGCTGCGGAGCTGATCGCCTCCCAGGCGGCATCAACATGACGGGCTTCGGTCCGGGCATGACCGATACAGAATC
>CAZKFT010000020.1:0-5055 GCA_964552205.1 uncultured Gammaproteobacteria bacterium | reverse complement strand
TCCCAGGCGGCATCAACATGACGGGCTTCGGTCCGGGCATGACCGATACAGAATCGTAGCGCGACCCTGCCGTCGTGAGCGCCGTGGCTCATATAGAGCTTCCCCGTCGCGTTGATTCGGTCGAGCAATTCCCGATTGGCCGTGTCATCGCCGTTCTTCAGGCGGAAGCAGACCAGGTTCAGCGGAACAGGTGCGGCCAGCTCGAAATTCTCGCTGCGGCGAACGCGCTCGGCGAAGTCCTGAGCGAGTACGACATGATGTCTGACCATGGTGCGAAGTCCTTCGACTCCGTAGTGACGGATCACAAACCATAGTTTGAGCGCGCGGAAGCGGCGACCCAGGGGCACCTGCCAGTCACGATAGTCGATGACCGCACCGGACTCGGTGGCTTTGTTGCGCATGTATTCCGGGAGGATACTCAAGGCCTCCAGCAACCAGTAGCGATCAGCAACCCAAAACGCGCTGCAATCGAAGTTCGTGAGCATCCACTTGTGTGGGTTGAAGTTGTAACTGTCCGCGAGCTCCACCCCATCCTGAATCCAGCGGAACTCTGGGCACAACGCCGCAGTACCCGACATGGCCGCGTCCACATGTAGCCATAGGTCGTGTTTCTGGCATAGCGCCCCGATTTCCCGGACCGGATCGATGGCGTTCGACGCGGTCGTGCCCACCGTCGCGCATACGAAGAAGGGTGTGAATCCCTCGGCGATGTCGGCCTCGACCCGTGCGGACAGTGCTGTCGAATCCATCGCGAAGGACTCATCCACCGGGATGAGTCGGAGCCGCTCCCGCCCGATGCCGATGATGCCCGCAGCTTTCTCCACAGAGGAGTGCGCTTGGGAGGAGGTGTAGGCGACGAGTTTTTGGTGCACGCCCTTGCGATTTCCCTCACCTTTCGTGGCCCGCTCGCGCGCGGCCAGCATGGCGCATAGGACCGCACTGGACGCTGTGTCGTGAAGTACTCCACCCCCAGTGCCGCGCGAGGAGAACCGTTCCGGCAAACCCAACATCTCCGCCAGCCAGTCCATGACATGGGTTTCCAACTCGGTGCAGGCGGGCGAGGTGGTCCAGAGCATGCCCTGTACACCCAGCCCGGAAGACAAGAGGTCTCCGAGTATCGACGGATAGGAAATGTTGGCAGGAAAAAATGCGAACCAATTCGGGGATTGCCAGTGGGTGATGCCCGGCATCACGATGCGTTCAAAGTCGGCGAAAACGGCATCGAAGGATTCACCGTGCTGCGGAGGGTGGTCCGGTAGCTGTGCGCGAATGTCGCCCGGTGCCACCGTTGAAAGGACCGGGCGCGACTCGATTGTGGCGTGGTAGTCCGCAATCCAGTCAATCATGTCGTGTCCGAGCGCGCGGAAGGTTTCGGCATCCATATGGTCATTGCTCATGGCCCATTCTTGCGCGAAATCGCTCGGCGTACCATCATGGCGCAGTGAGTCGTCCCACCCGCATCCTGTATCCTGGCGCCTGGTACCACGTGTTCTCCCACGGTACGGGGAGCGAGCCCGTGTTCGAAACCGGTGAATACGGCGCGGCGTTCCTGGATGTGCTCGCCGAGGTTTGTGAAGCAACCCGCGTGGAGGTGCATAGCTATTGCCTGTTGACCAACGGGTATCACTTGCTGCTACGCACGCCCCAGCCCAACCTTCCCCAGATGATGCGTCAGCTCAATGGCCAATATGCGCACTGGTGCCGGCGTGACGGCCGCCGGGACGGACCGGTATTTGGACGCAGGTACCGCTCGGTGTTGCTGGACCCCGATGGGTGGCCGCTACGGGTCAGTCGGTATATTCACCTGTTGCCCAGGGAGCGTGGGCTGGTGAGCGATCCCTTGTTGTTCAGGTGGTCCAGTCTGCGGGCCATGGGCGCCAAGATTGAGATACCTGGCTGGCTGCATACCAAGACGCTGTTACAGCTGGCAGGCGGCGCAAGCGCCTATCTCAACTATGTGTCTTATGGAGTAGATGCGGAAACGGCGACGTTTTACTCGCGCCAGCGAGTCCGTCCGGTTCTCGGCCAGCCCAGAATCCCGGGTGTGCAGGATGACGCGCCTGCGGGAAAGGTCAGCATCGATCAAATCGTGCGCACAGTGTCGGCAGCCTTTGGCCTTGCACCGGAATCCTTGCTGGAAGCGAAGCGGGGTCGCGGAGAGCAAGCCACGCCACGGGCCATCACCATGCTGTTGGCACGGAGTCCCGGGGGACATTCTCTGGAAGACATCGCGCAGACACTGAACATTCAGCATGTCTCCACCGTATCGGTAACGGTGCGACGTTGCCGGGACCGGTTACAGAAGGACGAAAGCCTTCGCGGTCAAGTTGAGACCATCACACGCAGGCTTCCTTGAACCTCAATACTTCTCAATTAGAGGCGGTCCGCCACGCCGACGGACCGCTGTTGGTGCTCGCTGGTGCGGGCAGCGGCAAGACGCGTGTCATCACGGCCAAAATAGCTTGGTTGCTGCAGGACATGGGTATTGCTCCCCAGAACATCGCCGCGGTGACCTTCACCAACAAAGCTGCGCGCGAAATGCGCGAGCGTGTGAGCGCGCTGGTCAGTACAGAGAGGGCCGAAGGGCTGACGGTTTCTACTTTCCACACGCTTGGCCTGAAGATCATTTCCCAAGAGCACAAGGCCTTGGGATGCCGTCGAGGCGTATCCATCTTCGACCAACAAGATGGCATCGGCCTTATCAAGGAACTCACCAAGCGCGAAGGTGCGGTGGACCCGGGTAAGGCCGCCGAGCAGATGCTGTGGATCATCTCTGCGTGGAAAAGCCGGCTCATCCAGCCGGACGAAGCGCTTGTGCAGGCCAAGAGCCCCCAAGAGGTCGCAGCAGCCCGTACCTATGTCCAGTACGAGCGCTACCTGCGTGCCTGCAACGCGGTCGATTTTGATGACCTCATTGCTAGGCCGGTGCATTTGTTCCGCAGTCACCCGGAAATCCTCGACGCTTGGCAAAACCGCCTTCGCTGGTTGCTGGTGGACGAATACCAGGACACCAACGCCGCACAGTACGAGCTGTTGAAACTCCTTGCTGGTCCGCGCGCGAACCTGACCGCAGTCGGAGATGATGACCAGTCCATTTATGCCTGGCGCGGTGCCCAACCCGAAAACCTCGCACTGCTGGCGGAGGACTTTCCGCGCCTCAAGGTGGTCAAGCTGGAGCAGAACTATCGTTCCTCCCAGCGCATTCTCAGTGCTGCCAACGCACTGATTGCCAACAACAGTCACTTGTTCGAAAAGAAGCTATGGTCAGCTCTCGGCCACGGGGATCCCATCGAGGTGTTTCCCTGCGAAGACGGGCAGCGTGAGGCCGAGCGAGTCGTCATGGAGCTCATCACGCATCAGGCCGGCCGTGGGCACCGCTGGCGGGACTACGCCATCCTCTATCGCTCAAACCATCAGGCGCGCGCGTTCGAAAAGCTGCTGCGCGAGCATCGTGTCCCTTACCGTGTGTCAGGTGGCACATCATTCTTCGACAGGGCAGAGGTTCGCGACTTGGTGGCCTACCTACGTCTCCTGGTGAATCCGGACGATGACACGGCGTTCCTGCGCGTCGCCAACACGCCGCGGCGGGAAATCGGATCGAGCACGCTGGAAAAACTCGGCGAGTACGCTTCGCGCCGCGGCATGAGCCTGTTCGCCGCCAGCTTTGAGGTGGGCCTGGCGCAGTCGCTGTCACCTCGCTCCGCCAACGCGCTGGGGGCATTCACTCGCCTGTTGGTGGAAACGGCGGATGCGGCAGAACGTGGCGACCCGGTCCAGGTAGTGCGTGAGTTGGTGGACCGCATCGCGTACCGCGGCTGGTTGATGGACACCTCGCGTGATGTGATCACCGCTGATCGCCGAATGGAGACGGTCAACGAGCTCATCGGCTGGATGGAAAACCTGCAGAAACAGCCAGGACCCGAGAAGTCGTTGGGTGACCTGCTTGGTCATATGTCGCTGATGGACATGCTGGATCGTGACGAGGAGGGTGGCGACCAGGTGTCCTTGACGACGCTACATGCCGCCAAGGGTCTGGAGTTCCCCTTTGTGTTCCTGACCGGCGTGGAGGAGGGGTTACTACCGCACCGTAACAGTATCGAGGCAGACACCATCGAGGAGGAACGCCGCTTGATGTATGTCGGTATCACGCGGGCGCAGCGCCGCTTGTGGATCAGCTACGCTGGCAAGCGCCGTCGTCATCGTGAGGATGTGGTGTGCGAACCCAGCCGGTTCCTGCTGGAACTGCCGGAGGATGTGATGCAGTGGAGTCGGCCGGGAGCCGAGGTCAGCGAAGAGGTGCGCAAAGAAAAAGGCCGCGCCAGCATTGCTGCCCTGCGCGGCCTTCTGACCCGCTAAGGAGTCTTATCTGCTCTGCTCCAGCATGTAATCAAGGGCAGCGATGACGGCTTCGTCCGCCAACTGCGCTTGACCACCCTTGGGTGGCATATAGCCCTTGCTACCCATGTAGCCTTCAATCGAGTGCTGGATGAGTACATCGCGGCCTTGCTCAGCGCGCGCGGTCCAGTCTGCAGCATCGCCGATCTTCGGCGCGCCTGCGGCGCCTGTACCGTGGCAGGCGAAGCAGGCCTGCTGGTAGGTGCGTTGTCCGAGATTGTCGTCTGCTGAAGCAGCAACCGTGACAGCTCCGCCGGCTGTATCCCCACCCGTACCGGCACCCGCAACCGCGACCTGGGCTGGCGGCTGGATGCGCTCGACCACCTGCGCTTGTGCATAGGGATTGCGACGATTGTCCGAATCCACACTGCGAGACGCGATGGTGCCGGCGATGGCGACGATAGCAATCGTGATGCCAACCAGAACAGCAATCACAATGCCGAAAGTGTTGAAAAACTGTTTGTCGTGGTCCTGACTCACGGCGTGCTCCAAGATGGGTTCCAGAGAGCGCCTATTATACCCTCAAGCCCCCGGGAATGGACGCGCAGACGGTCAGGCGGTATCCTTTCGGCCCCGACGCGCCCGTAGCTCAGCTGGATAGAGTACTGCCCTCCGAAGGCAGGGGTCACTGGTTCGAATCCAGTCGGGCGCGCCAACTTT
>CAZKFT010000019.1:35250-40280 GCA_964552205.1 uncultured Gammaproteobacteria bacterium | reverse complement strand
GTGCCGCCGATGCCACCGTTGGTGATGGTGCCCGCAGTGACATTCAAGGTCAGGTTCTGCGTGTACGCCGTGTAATCCAGCGTCTGCGCCGTCACGTTACCCGTCACACTGCCCGAGGCCTGGAAGTCCACCGTACCCGTGGCATCGGTGATGTTCTGGAAGTCGGTCCAGCTCACCGTGCCGTTGGTGCCAGCATCCGGGGTCGCGTCGGTGAGCGTGTAGGTCTCGCCCGCACCACCCATGACATGAACGCCAGCCCCACCGCTATCACCGACGAACGCGGTGACATTGGTGAACGAGGCCGCAACACCGCCGGTGAGGGCCCCAGTGGTCAGGTTGACCGTCGTGGCCGCGGTAACACCCGCGATGTCCACGGTTGCAATGTTGTTGAAGCTGGTGAAGGTCGCGGTCCCACCCATATCCACGAATACGAGGGTGCCCACACCGCCTATGGTGGAGCCGTTGATGTCCGCGCCAGCCACAGTGCCAGTCGCGAGCGTCAGGTCGAAGTTGCCGCCGGTGACTGCCCCGATTGCAATGTCACCCGCGGTGGTAGCTGCATTCGTGTCGATGATGCTGTGGCCCAGCAGGGTGACTGCACCCAGCGCAATGGGCGCATCGGTAGATTGCACAGTACCGTTGAGGTTCACCACCGTCTGCGCTGTCGCCGTCACACCACCGGTGAAGGTATAGATTGCGACGCCCCCGAGGGTCAGCGCGCCGGTGTTGTTGAATGTCGTGTTGGTCGTGATGGCCGCACCACCGCTGAACGATAGGGCATGCGCGCCTCCGGAGGTCGACAGCGTGGTCGAAGTGACCGGGCCTGTGAAGCTCGTGGTCCCGCCGGTGCCGTTGACCGTCAGTATTCCAACGCTCGCGACCGTTCCGCCGATATTTGCGTTGCCGGCCCCGGTATCAATGGTGATGTTGCCGGTATTCCCCGTGATGCCCCGAATCGTGACCGTTGACCCGGTACCAGTGCTTAATGTGGCATTGGTCGTGTCGAAGGTCAGGGTCGTGCCTCCACCCGCGAGGACCACATCGGTGCCCGCGGTGAGCGTAATGTCGCTGTCGGTCGTACGAAGTACCGCAGTCCCCGAGGCCTGGATATCACCCGCAGCTGCGTCTATGGTGATGCCGCCAATCGCTCTTAACGACGTGCTGATCTGGTACTGGCCGCCCGTGGTGATGCTGACCGCTCCACCAAACTGGAATGCACCAGTGTGGACAACATTGCCGGTACCGATGGTGACAAGGCTCAAGCCGTAGCCGGTGGTGGCCGACGCATCCGCCAGCGCGATGTTGATGTCGCCCGCACCCGTCGTCTCCAGCGAAACGCCGCTCGCGGTGACAAGGGCGAGCTCGGCGGCGTCAACGACCAAGCCTGCGCCGCTACCGATGCTGACGGCGCCGCCAGCGGCAGCCGTTATCGTGACCTGTCCGGTGACCACAACCGTATGCCCGATGGTCAGGTCTGTAGCCGTTAGCTCCAGCCCACCGGTACCCACCGAAATCGCGGCACCTGTGGCTATGGTGTTGTTGCCGATAATAAACGCGCTGCCGTTGGCCACATCCAAGTTCAGGGTGAGTGCACCCGCATGCGTGGCATGCACATCTCCGGCGGCGGTGTTGTCGATGTCCAGCACCGCGCCGTTGGTCAGGACGGGGTTCAGTGCAGCGCCGATACCGCCTTCCGCATACAGGGTGATGGTGCTACCGCCCGCGGCAGTGATGGTGATATTGCCCGGGTTGGTGATTGCGCCACCCGCGAAGCCCGTCTGTGGCGTCCCGCCGTTGTAGTCCGTTGCGGCGAAGAGCGAGATGGCACCGCTGGTGGTTGTCGCAACCGAGCCACCGGTGTCGAGGATGATGTTGTTGCCGGCGTAGAGGGCGATTGTACTGCCCGTGTTGGTGACGGCCGCCTGAATTGTGAGGTTGTCGTTTACGGTGATGCCATCCGCGAACAGAACAAGCGGCGCACCGCCACCGTCAACCGGCGCTGCGATTGTGAGTGGCGACATCGCACCAACCGTCACCCCAACGCCGCTGACACCTGTGCCACCAATGATGAGCGCGCCGGTATTGATGATCTGAATGGAGCCGACCGCGGTTGCCTCGACCGTGCCCACCGCGGTTTCGACGTCAATGTTGCCGCCCGCATTGAGCGTCAGCGTGCCGGTCGTGGTGATGGTCACGCCGCCCGTGCCTGTGATGTTACCCGGCGCCGTCAGCGATACGGCGCCCGCGCCAATATCGGCAATCGCGCCAACGCCGATGACAATGTTGGTGCCCGCCGGGGCGGTAAACGTGAAGTCGAGGGTCGTGCCGTCACTCGAGTAGTCGGCAATCGTGATATTGGTGCCATCACCACTGATGTTGATAATCAGGGTGCCGTCGTTATAGACGAAGGCGCCGTTCGCACCGATGTCGAGATCGAGGTTCGTGAGCGCGACATTGCTGAGGATATAGACGCTTCCAGCAGGTGCGCTTACGGTGACATCGCCGGTGCCGGCGATGTCGAGTTCCTGATTCGCGCCTGCACCGCCGATGTTGCCGGTGGTCGCGGTCAGGGAGACGGCACCAGTCGTCACGATATTGGCCAGCGTGTTGGTCGCACCCTCAAGAATGTCACCGGTCGTCGCGACCAGTGTGAAATTACCGCTGGTGACATTGACAACGCCGAAGTCGATACCGTTCGACTCGGTAATCCAGACATTGCCGTCGCCGGTGATGTCGAGGCTATCGACAGAGGTCAGCAAGGGGTTCGTGCTGCTGCCGACGGTCGTGATGTTGGTCAGGGCCAGTGCGGTGCCCGTAATTGTGTAGTTGCCCGTGTTGTCGATGGTCGCGGCATCGATGTCGACCGAACCTGTCGAGGTCAAGTTGCCACCAAGCGTGAAGGTGGATGCGGTGACACTGATGTAGCCGATATCCGTGCCCACGACCCCGGTGGTTGCGGTACCGGTGGTGTTGATGGTGAGAGATTCGGCTGCGCCCGCGGCGGTGCCGGAGATGGCGCCGGTGGAAATCGTGGTGTTCGCGCCGTTGCCGAGCGTCAGGGTGACGCCATCGGACAGGGTGATCGGGGTTGCGGTGGTTGCAAAGTCGATGCTGGAGCCAGCATTCGTGGAGAGGGTCGCACTACCTGTGATGAACAGGTTCGGCGGCCCGCTGGTCGACACCCCGGATGCGAACGCGAAGCTCGCACCTATGGAGAGATTGCCTAAGTTGGTGAACTGGGTCGGGGTGATGCCCGTGACCGACCCGCCGCCCTGGAAGACCATCGCGTAGGCCGCGGCCCCTGTGGTAATGGACCCGCCGGTGAAAGTGCCGGTGACGGTGATGGTGCCCGCCGTCACGGCGCTGGTGTCGAAATCCCCGTCGCCGAGGTTGATGGACGCGAAAGTGGCATTGGCGCTGTTGGCTACTGCCAGGTCCTGTCCGGCACCCGATGCGGTGACCGCACCGACGGTGATTTCGCCAGCGCCTGTGGACAGGGTCACGGGAGCAGTCAGATGCAAGGTGCCCGCAACTGCCAGGCTCAGGTCGGAGGTTGCCAAGCCGTCCAGAGTGACCGAGCCGCCCAGCGTCAGGGTGCCCGTGGTGTTGACCGTGAAGGCCGCCAGCGGCGTGCCGCCCACCGTATCATTGAACCCGACCGCAGCGGCACCGGCGTTCACCGTCAGGGCTTGGGTACCGCCCACGGTGGAGCTGAAGTCCACCGAGCCATTCACGGTGCCCTGGGTATCAATCGTGATATCGGCGCCCAAGGTGACCGGGCCATTGATATCAATGTTCCCGCCATTGCCCTGGGTGGTTCCCGCCCCGCCGACGGCCGTCAGGCTGCCATTCAGAGTAATCCCTGCGGCGCCCGTATCCGTGACTGTTATGAATCCAGCGTTGCCCCCGATATCACCCGTACCGGCACCGCCCGAGGTCATGATGACGCCAACAGCAATGGTGCCATTGACCGAGGAAATCAGGACCGCCCCACCATTCCGGCCCGCGCCTGCGGAGTTGTCCGCGCCGCGTGTGTCAATGGTGCCTGCCAGGCTGATGCTACCGCTGCCGGTCGCCATGATGGTGACCGAGCCGGAATTGAAGAGGGCGTCCGGGGGCCCGCGGGTTGAAATCGTCGTCCCGACCATCTGGGAGATGACGCCTGTGGCTGCCAGATAGACGGCGTGCCCCGCATTGGTGACGAGATCACCCTCGACCGTCAGGTCCCCTATGGTCTCCAGCACAAGGTCTCGGGTTGAATTGGTAATGTCCCCGATGACCAGAATGTTGCCGGTATTCGTATTGGCCTGAATATTCGTCAGCAAATCCACAGCGCTGAATCCGAAGGCGATGCCTCTATCGAATCCCGCGCCGACAATGTTGTTGTCCACGGTGACATCATTCAGGCCGCCGCCAATCCATATCCCACTGTTGCCTGTCGTGCTACCCAGCGCCGTGGAAATATTGTTGCCGGAGATGGTGACCAAGTCCGCACCCGCGACGGTGATGCCGCGCCGGACCATGCCTGTCATCGTGTTGTTTGCAACGGTAATCGTCCCGGCACCGACATGCGGGTTGATGTATATCCCGTAATACCCCTTGCCCTCACCCGGTGCGCTGGGCGTGAACACGAACTCGTTGTTGTGAATATTCAGGCCAGATATGTCGCTTGTCGAGGTCGCCGGGACGTCGCTGCTGTAGGTCTGAATAGCGACGCTGGTATGCGCAAGATTGAGGGTGTTGTTGGTGCCCGTCTGGCGAATCTCGAAGCGATTGCCGGTAATCTCGATGTTCTGCCCGGTCACGACCATCCCGGACGAATACTCGTCGATATCGGTGTTCGTAATCGGGCTCTGGAACGTGAAGCCCTGGATGAGCACGTTGTCCGCGCTGACATGAACATTCGTGGAGCTGGTTGCGTCCGGCCAACCGGTCTGTTTGGCGACGCCGACAACGACTGTATCCACGAATCCAGCGCCAAGCAGCTGCAGGTTGCCGCGCTCGATGAACAGGTCGCCTTCGAAGGTGCC
>CAZKFT010000019.1:3702-35150 GCA_964552205.1 uncultured Gammaproteobacteria bacterium | reverse complement strand
CGTTGTAGGTGTAGCCGTCGACGACGGTGATGTCGCCGTTCTGGCCCGCGGATGCGGGCGAACCAACCGTGGTGACTTCAACGTTGTTGTTAGCCAGATTCGCGACAATGGTTTCCCAGGTCAGGATTGCGACCTGATCCAAAGTTGCGGGTGCAAACGGGTCTGGCCCAGTTGGGTCGCCAGTCGTGCCTGAAACATCGTTATCCACATTGCTCGGCGCGTTCACAGCCAAACGAATCTCGAGGTTCGTCGGATCCAACAGCAGCGTCCCGACCTGGCCCAACGGGGCACGAAGGTCAGCCAAGCCGTTGTAAGCCAAGAATCTTTTGCCGGAGACTTCGGCGAAGCCGCCGTCGCCGCCGAACTCGCCGCCGGTTGCGGTGATGGTGCCGGAGAAGCGGGTCGTGTCGTCGGCCCAAACAATGACCGTGCCGCCGTCGCCGTTAACCGTGGCGCTGGCGTTGATGGTCACCTCAGGGGCGACGTAAGTGATTGATGCGTTTTGGATTGCTGCGTTGGCGCCCTGGAAGTCACCGCCGACCAGGATGGTGCCACCGCCGAGCGCGCCGGAGGCGTCGAGCACGGCCTCGTCGAACAGGCCGACCTTGTCGCCGAGAAGGTGGATGGTGCCACCCTGCCCGGTCTGGGAACTGACATCGATGGTGCCGAAATGTGAAACTGTAGCGCCAGTGATTTCAACCGTGCCGCCGTCGCCGTCAATGCCCTGCGCAACGATGGTGCCAGTATTTATTACATCGCCGGACCCGCCGCCGAGACGAACGATGCCGCCGACATTTTCAATTCGGTTGGCTTGGATGACGCCGGTGTTGTTCACGACACTCGCGAAGATGGCATCGGCCGTCTGCGCGGTGAGCAAAATTTGACCACCGTTGGCTTGGATGGTGCCGTGGTTGGCGACCGCCGCGTCCAGCCCATTCGGGTTGCCGCCGACCGTGCCGGAAATCTCAAATCGAAGCATGCCGTCGCCGTCGAAATCGACATAGGTGCGGGTGGCACCGGCGAGGGTCACCTGGCCGTAGTCGGCGAGGATCACGCCGGAGTTCACCACGGCGCCCGCGACCAAGGTCACGGAACCGGCGGTGGCTGCGGCGATGAGTCCGCGGTTGACAATCATGCCCTCGGGGTTGCCTGCGACTTGCTCGAAACTCCAGTTCCCGGACATGAAGTCCTCGGGGCTGACATTGAGCGTGGTCGCCATCAAGGAGTTCACATTGACGGTGGCGGACTCGCCGAAGACGATGCCGTTCGGGTTGACCAGGAACACATTGCCGTTCGCGATGACGGCGCCAAAAATCTGGCTGGGGTTCTGGTCGTGGATTCGGTTCAGTGCGGTCGCATTGGCATTCGGTTGGGCGAACTCGACGGTGTGGTTCTGCCCGACATTGAATGTCTGCCAATCAATGACGGCATTCTGCGACCGCTGTTGAATCAGGGTGGAATGTTGGTTGGGCGTGTTGATGGTGGCTTGACCACCGGTGACAACACCACCGGTCGGGCCGGTCGGATCTGCGAAGGCCACAGGCGAGAACGCGCCCACAGCAATGGCAATTGACAGTGCCAATGCGCGGTTGGAGCCGTTCCTCTTATAGGGCTGTGGGCCCATATCCCCCCAATTCATTACATGCGCCAAACGCCGGACGTAGTCCAGCGCGAAGCTCGAAGTTAATCCTTCATTCCAATCTTGGCAACACCCTCAACAAAAAATTCATCTCGAACAACGTTTGAAACTGGTCTGCCTAAACCGCCATATATATGTATATGAACTGCTTACCGGAATGTGTATCCCAACTCGAACCAGGTCTTATACGAGTCCTCAACCCGGTTCGGGTCCCTCGGGCCCGTGCCCGGACGCGCGCCGCCCGCGAGGCGGGCATGTTGAATCCGCAGATTCATCGTGCCCGGCAACATGAAACTCAATGACAAACCGTAACCGGTGAATTTGTAATTCGGCGTCTCGGTACCGGGTAACGGGTCAGTGGTCCAGCCGCGGGTGTGATCCACGAACAGGCCCACACTCAGGATGTCTCCCCAAAGGCGACCACCTGGCCCTTCCTTATCTGCGAAGCCCGGCGCCTGCACAATCCACTCCACCGAGGCGAATGCGCCGCTGTCAGCAAGGAAACTGGAAGACGCCAATGCACGCAACTGGTTAGGCCCACCCATGGAGAATTGCTCCAGCGAGGTCAGCCGGTCGCGGGTGTACTGGCCAGCGAAACGCATGAGCAACGTGTGCCCCGGGCGCACGGCCGTGAGGCGCGAGAAGCCCATGGACATCTTGGTGAACTGAGGGGTCGCATTCAGACGGCTGAAGCGCGGGGTGCCTGCAGGCGGGTTGAGCGCCTCCTGGTTGGTCGGCACTCCCATCACGTCCTCGAGGCCGCGGTCCACGCGGACAAAGCCCGACTCGATGGCGTTGGCCTCCGCGTCAATGAGGTCATAGCGGACCTGTAGCCCGAGTACCGCGAGCTCGTCTCTGTTGAACACATTGCCTGACTGATCGGTCTCACCCACTTTGCGGGCGATGTCGAACTGTCCGTAGACACTCGCCTGCCGGCTACGAAGGAACGCGTGCTCGACGCCGAGGGTTGCGCTTTCCGACAAACCACCGAGATCGACACCTTGTAGTTGTGGTGAAGAAATATCGAAGGCATTGCGCGAGAGGTCGAGCTTCAATCTGGTTTCAGGATAAAGCACCGGCGCTGAGTAAGAGAGCGACCCAAGCAAAGTATTTTTCGGGCGGTAGGTTCTCATCAGATTGAGATTGAGACTGTCGCCGACACCGAGAGGATTGTTCACCGTAAAATTGGTCTGCGCCCGGAAGCGACCCGTGAACCGCGTGCCGTGGTTGTCCAAGCGCGAGTTGATACCCCAACGCTCTTCACTCTGAACACCGATGACGATGTCGGCGGTACCGACATCCTCACCAGGACGGAAGGTGCCGAAGGCTTGCACACCTGGCATGTCACCGAGCGTGAGCAAGGCAGCTTCGATTTCGCGGATGTGTATCATGCCGCCTTCAAGTTCGGCGAACGGCCAAGTGAGCACTTGAGCCGAATACATTTCATTGTTCTCTGCGTGTGCGCGTCCGAGTCGACCTTCGAGTACTCGAATGGTGACAACACCATCGCGCACATCCTGAGCCGGGACGATTGCCCGCGCCAGAATGTATCCGTTCTGGCGGTAGAGATTGGTGACCTCATCCGCGATTGCAGCAATCTGGCCGATAGTCAATCCCGACGCGCGCTCCTGACGCGACATGCGGATGTCATCGACGAGTCGCTGGTACTCCTCCAGCGAGCGGTCGGGGTTGAGATCGCGGGTGATACGTTCCATGAATTCGATGACGCGCTGGCGTTCATCGTCGGAAAAACCATCGGGACCAATTTCATCCTGGCGCTGACGCAGGAAGCGTTCGCGTTCAACAAGGTCCACCGCCGCTCGCACCTGCGAGTCGATGCGCTCACGCATATCAGGTGACAGGTCAGCACCCTGAGGATCGTCGAGGACACTCTCGACCACAAAACGGTTCACGAAAATTCGCGGGCCAGCTTCAGCACCCAGTGGTCGTTCGATGACAGGGGGAATGTTGAATGCAAAGGGTTCGCGCACGACCGGCAACGCCGGCGTGATGTCCCGCGGCTGCTGGGCACCGGGCTGTCCTCCCGGTGGTACCTGCGGTGTTTGTGCTTGGGCTCCTGCCGCAAATGCTGCGGTGCATGCCATGGCAATGGCTGCCCGCAGACCCCTTTTCAACTGCCGCATCTCGGCCCCCTCCGACCCTATGGCCAACTCACTCTACTTATATGCGCTAGGCCCAGCAAGGGGGTGGGGGCAATTAGCGTGGCGGCCCCGCGACTTTCTTTATATATTAGCCACCATAATGACCCAAAAAACCGGCACGCAGGGCCCCCTGCGCTGGACATCTACAGCCTGCACCGATGTAGGGGCGGTGCGGAAGATCAACGAGGACAGCATGCTCGACCGGCCCGAGCGTGGGCTCTGGGCCGTGGCCGACGGCATGGGAGGGCACTCCGCCGGCGACGCCGCCAGCCAGTTGGTCGTCGAGAGACTGGAGGCGCTGGTGGTGCACGACAATATGGTCGATTGCATCAACGCCGTGGACACCGCGCTGGTTGAATCCAACACTGCCTTGCGCGAACTTGCCAAGTCCGAGAACAAACGCACCATCGGTTGCACGGCAGCCGCCATGGTCATCCGCGGACGATTTCTCGCCTGTCTGTGGGCGGGTGACAGTCGCGTGTATCGGCATCGACCCGGCGAAGGCATCTCGCAACTGACCCAGGACCACGCGATGGTTGAACAGCTGGTCACTCAGGGACTGCTCTCACGCGAAGAGGCGGAACATCATCCGCAGGCGAACTTGATTACGCGCGCAGTCGGCGCTGGTGATGTACTGTTCGTGGATGTCGAGATGTTCGAACTTCAGGCCGGCGATGTGTTGATGATTTGCAGTGACGGCCTTTACAAGGAAGTTGAACATCAGGAGATTGGGGAGATCATGGCCGATGCCGCCAACCAGGATGCAGCACGTGCGCTCGTCGAGCTCGCGCTCTCGCGCCGCGCCCGCGACAACACGACGGTGGTCGTGGTGCGGATTGAGGAGAATGGCTGAGTGAGTGATCTGAAGCAGACACTCACCGATGTACTCTCGGGCAAACTCAAGCCCGACGATTTTCTCATCGCCATTGATGAGTACTTGGCGAAGCCCGGTGCGAACATCAACGCGCTACGCTCGGTTGTCGATGCGGCAGAGCATCTCGGGCTTGATGCGGACACCGCGAAGAAGGCGCGGGAAAAAATTTCAGCGGCAGGTGCTGACCGCACCGAGATGACCGGCAGTGACCCGAGCGAAGACGCCGACCGGACGGTCCTCACTACCAGCGGGCAAACCACCAAACTTCGCATCGACAACCCTGAACAAGACCGCACGGTCAATTTGGGTACCCAGCCACCGAAAGACGACGATGACGAGTCGACAGTGCAGATCAAGCATGTCGACCCGGACGCCACCGTCCAAGTGAGTGACCCCGACGCTACCATTCAGGTGACGGGTGATGACGCAACGGTGCAAGCGGATGATGACCCGTTCGCGATGACCGCTCTCCCCGACCCACCGAAGGGTGGTGATGAGAAAGGACCGGGCAGTGTCCTGAAGGGTCGCTTCCGCCTCGAGCAAGTCATCGGTCAGGGTGGTATGGGTGCGGTGTACAAAGCCGTCGACTTGCTCAAGGTCGAGGCGCGCGACCGCAATCCGTACATCGCAGTGAAACTACTGGTCGGCGACTTCAAGGAACACCCCGAGGCCTTCATCGCGCTCCAGCGCGAATCCGCCAAGGCCCAGCGCCTCGCCCACCCCAATATCGCGACCGTGTACGACTTCGACCGCGACGGCGAAACCGTGTACATGACCATGGAGCTGATGATTGGCGCGGAGCTCGCCAAGTACATCAAGAAGCTCCCTGTGGGTGGTCTGCCAGTCGTCGAGGCCAACCGCATCATCGAACAATTGTGTGCAGGCCTCCAATACGCGCACGCCCGCGGCCTGGTCCACTCGGATTTCAAGCCGGGCAACGCCTTCCTGCTCGAAGACGGCACGGTCAAGCTCCTGGATTTCGGCATCGCGCGCGCCTCCAAGACCAAAGGCGACGCCGAGGGCGAAAGCACGGTATTCGACCCGGGCCAGCTTGGTGCGCTCACCCCCGCCTACGCCACCATCGAAATGTTCGAGGGCATGGACCCGGATCCGCGGGACGACCTGTACGCCCTGGCTTGCGTGTCCTACGAGCTGTATACCGGCAAGCACCCCTTCAACAAGATGTCGGCGGTCAAGGCCAAGGAAAAAGGGCTCAAGCCCGCGCCGGTCGCCAAGCTCACCAAGCGCCAGAACCGTGCCCTGCTCAAGGGGCTCGCCCTCAATCGTGATGACCGTATCGCCTCGGTCGAGGAGTTCTGGGAAGGCCTCAGGCCACGCAAGGATTACACCTGGCAGATTGCTGGCGGTGCCATTGCCGGTGTGCTGCTCATCAGCTTGCTGGTCTGGCCACAGGTTCAGAACTTCCTGCATGAGCGTGAGCATGCGGCCATCGTGCTGGAAATCGACTCGGGCGAAGAAGCAAGACTGGCCGGTGCCTTGGAGAAAATTGACCTTTTGCCAGACGATCGTCAGCGCATCGTCGTTGGGCGGGCGCAAGAGGCAATCGTTGCCTATTTCGAGAATCGTGCAGAGGCCTTGGTCGACGAGTCACAAGGCAGATACAACTTCCCGGGAGCAATCGCGGAAATCGATGCGTTGGGTCAATACATGCCCGACTCGGCGACGGTGTCCAACCTTCGCGGAAGTTTTGTCCAGCGGCGGGATCAATTGGTCACGAATCTGGACGAAAGTTTCAGACAACTACTGGAGGAAGACCGCATCCTGCCGAACCCGGATGCGGAGGACATCACAGACGTGGTTGCCAAGCTTCGCCAAGCTGACCCAGGCCATGTTCTGCTCGACAACCTGAGCTTGTCCCAACGCTACGAGGCACTCGCTGCCGAGGCTGTCCGCGCCAGCAATTGGCAACGCGCCAACGACATCCTCGAAGTTGGACTGGCCTATGCACCCAACGCGCCCACATTGCTGGATTTGAATTTCCGCGTCAGCGCAGAGCTCAGGCGCCAGCAGGAAGCCTCGTTGGTGGCGGGGCTGCGTGACCAACTGCGAAGCGCCGCGCCGCAAACACTTGCCGACTTCCGCGGGGTTCGTGATGAGTTCCGGCAGCTGTCTGAGGTGCGCCCGGATGACGAACTAGTACGCACACTCGAACCGCGGCTCCGCCGTGGCGTCGAGAGTGAGCTGGAGTCTGCCGCCAATGCGCAGGACTGGGCACGTGCAGATGCCGTGCTCGCCGATTTCGCCACAGTGTTGCCGATGGACTACCTCATCAGCGCGCGTGCGAATCTCACTCGCCAGCAGGTTGCTGCCGGCTACGACACCCGGACAGATGGGCAGCGCACTGCAGATCTCCTCCAGAGAACCGCAGCCTTGCGTACACTGCTGGCCGACCCGGCATTCGACGATGCGTTCTCGCGCGCACTGACCTCGCAGTTCAAGGACCTCACGGCCCGCCTTACCTCGGACACCGCGGAGTGGGAAGCCGTGCGTCGTGAGATTGCGATGAGTTACATCGGACACGCGCGGGAGCTCATTGCTGAGAACAGCTTCGGCGTTGCCGGACTCGCCTTGGAGCAAGGTCGACCCTTCCATACTGAGCTCCCAGAGTTCGCTGAGGTGAGCGATACCCTGGCTGTCGCCGAAAGCGCTTTCCGCGCTGAGCAAGCACGGTTGGCAGCCCTTGAGACCATCCGGAATGCCAAGGGACGCGTCCTTGATTTCGCCACCAGGGGTGATGTTGCAGCTGCAGAGCGCGAACTGAATGCTTTGCGCGCCGATTTGCCGGCAGATGACCCGTTCATCACCACTGAGGGTCCGCAGGCTATTGGCCAAGCCTACGTGCGGCTCGCCACGCAAGCTGGAGAGGCAGAAGAGTTCCAGAGGGCTTCGCAGTTTGCCACTGCCGGTTTGAGGTTCTTGCCAAACTCGGCGGAGCTTCAGGAGTTGGTGGCGCGCTACCGTAACCTGGGGCTACGCGCCGAGGTCACCGGGCTGGTGGCCAATGTCCGCCAGAACAACTTCCCCGCATTCCAGCGCCGCTATAACGAAGTGCGCCAGGCGCTGCCGGCGGCGGACGCAGCGGCATTTCAGACCGAAGTGGTCAGGGCCCTGTCCGCGCGACTCACCGCCCTGGATCGGGCTGGCGAGCTGACAGCCGCCAACGAAGTCAAACTGCTCGCACTCCAATTGTTCCCGGGCAACCAAACCATCACCAACACCCGGGTACAGGAACCCGAGCAGCCGTTCCGGGCCATGGCTGGAATCGATGCGGCCATCGAAGCTGGACGGCTGACTGAGGCACGACGTCTGCTAACAGAGGGCCTGCGCGCGCAGCCCAACCACAGTGAGGCACAAGGCATCACCGCACGCATCCAAGCGCGCGAAAACGAAGCCAACGCCATCCATGTGCGTTTCCGGACTGCTCGCAATGCCAACGACACCAACACCGCGCAACAACTCATCCGCCAGGCCCAAGCTATCTGGGCGGACAACGAACAGTTCATCGCCGATGCACGGAGCGTGCAGCCGCAGGGCCCACAAGATGACGGGCAAGGAGGCGTGCTGTGCACATCCACTCTCGCCGGCCTCGGTACTTCTGGTCGTGCGACCTGTTACAGCGTGATAGACGGCCGCCGCGGCCCGACTATGGTGGTGATTCCCGCCCCGCAGGGTGGTGCCGGCTTCGCGATCGGCAAATACGAGCTCGCGGTCGGCGAGTTCAACAACTTCTGCCGCGCCACCGGCCAGTGCCAGCCGCAAGGCGGTGATACCGCCATGCCGGTGACCGGTATCACCATCCAGACTGCCGAGGCCTACCTCAGCTGGCTCAGCGAGAGCACCGGCAAGCGCTACCGCCTGCCGACGGACGCTGAGTGGGTCCACGCCGCCAATGCCGCCGGAAACCCCGGGTCCTCCGCCGACAACAACTGCCGTGTGGTGCAGGGCGGGAATATCATCAAGGGCCACTCCCTGCTCCGTGTGAACACCGGTTCCGACAATGCATGGGGAGTCCGCAACCACATCGGCAACGCGCAGGAGTGGACGCGCGCCGGTGGCACATTGATGGCGCGGGGTGGTGCTTTCTCGGATGCGCTCTCCAGTTGCGATGTCGGGCTTTCGCGCCCCCATAGCGGTGCTGCGGATGAGGCGACCAGTTTCCGCATCGCCCGGGATCTCGACTGATGGCGCACGCTCCCGAACTGCACTCCCAAGTCCGCGCTCTCGCGTGGCGTTTGTCGTCAGGGGAGATTTCTTGGGCAGACTACCAAGAGCGTCGCGCGACACTGGTCAATGCGATTCTCAATGGTGAGCAGACACTCGAGTACAAGAAGCCGGTGGTGAGCGAGGACGCCACCACCCCGAAGCACCATGACACCGAGCAGGTTTTCATTGATGTGGAGGCCATGGAGCGTCCGCCCAGTCGCCTGCCCGCCTACATCGCTATTGGTGTCCTTGCGGTGGTGCTGCTCGGCGTTGGCTGGATCCTGTGGCAGTCCTCGGAGCCGCCGGTAGTGGCTTCCGCACCGGTGTTGGATCTGGGTCCAGGTGAGTCCCTACTGGACAAGTTCGTCCGCGAGGGTGAGTGGAGTGGACAAACCGTGGCTGCGTTGACGCAGGACTGGCAACAGTTGTCCGGTGAAGCGAAGGCGGCCACCAAGAACTCGGCAATCTGGCGCCGCATGCAATCGCAACTGCGCGACCAGATCAACCAGCAGCGAATTTTGATGAGTGTGGATGAGACCGGTGAGGCGGAAGCCTTGCTGGAACACCTGCAGGCTCTTCAGCGCGCTCTGAACGCGCCTTAAATTACTTCTCCAAGCGGTAGCTGATCGCGTCTGGCTGGTCGGCGTTCAGTGCCTGACCGAGACCGATGACTCCCTTCCCGTCCAGCACCAACTCGTCACGCCGAACCAACACTTCCTGACCGTTGTCCTTGCGCACGAACGTGCCGTTGACGCTCTGGTCAATCAACATGAATTTACCGCGCCGGAACTCCACCCGTGCGTGCAGGCGCGACACCAGGCTGTTGCGGACCACAAGCTCGTTCTGGTCACCGCGCCCCATACCCACATGCGCGTGCTCCTCATCCACGACGGCTTCCACCGCGCCGACTTTCAGGTGCATACGACCTGCATCGGATTGCTGACCGAACATGGCGGTGACCATGCGGGTCACATCCTCACGCTGCCAGATGACTTCGAACATGGCGATGGGATCGCGCTTGCCTTTCACGGTTGAGCTATCGATTTGTCGCGTGGAGGCCTGCCAGGTCTCGGACAACCTGTCGACTGTGGCGCCGGTGGTCATGATCTGGCCAGCCTTGGCCTGACCGGCCATGCGCGCTGCCGTGTTCACGGCATCGCCGAATACGTCGTTGTTCTCGAGGAGTGCTGGGCCGAAATGGAAACCCGCGCGTATTGCGAGGGGGATGCCGTCAACCGACATGCCTTCAGTGATTTCTTCCTGCATGCTGGCGACTGCATCCGCTGCTGCGTCTGCAGTGGGAAAGGTGGACATGACCTCGTCGCCGATGGTCTTGATCACGGTCCCGCCATATTTCACGGTCACATCCGACATCACCTGAACACAGCCAGCAATGGCTGCCCGGGCCTTCTCGTCCCCAAGGCGCTCATACAGCTTTGTGCTCTGGCTCACATCGGCAAATGCGATGACCAGTTGAACTTCTTTGACCATGTCTGCCCTAGGCTTATTAGTCTTATGATGATAGCCGACATCAAGCTCCCGCGGGTATCATAACCCGCAACCGCTGTAACCCGCGATACAATTTTCCCAAATTAGATTGATTTTCAGGAGGTTGAGCAATGGTAAGGCAATTCGTGCTGGTCGGGCTTGTCCTGACTGCTGGGTGCGCGACGCTCGACCCGGATGCGGGGCTCGCAGAAGTACGCTCCCAAGTCGCTGAGCGTAGCGGACAACAGTTTGATGGGCGCGCAGAGGTAGCCCAATTGCTCGCCGAGCCGTTGGATGCCGATGGTGCTGTCCAGGTCGCCCTACTGAGCCACCCCCGGGTGAATGTTCTCCTGGATCAGCTGCGCATCGGTGAGGCAGAACGGGTGCAGGCAATCAGGCTGCGCAACCCGACACTGGAAGTTCAGCGCAATGAGTTCACCTTGATTCAACCGCTACTGGATTTGGTGACACTGGCTGCGCGACGCAACCGTGCTGAGGCCGAGTTCGAGGCCGTGCAACTGGAGGTCACCCACGAACTCCTCGGCGTCATCACGGAAGTGCGCGATGCATGGGCACGTACTGTTGCGGCGGGGCAGCGCGACAAGCTAGCCGAGGATCGCGTTCAGGCGGCAGAGGCAGCGCTCGCCTTCCGGGTTGCCTTGCGTGAGGCCGGTAACATCACCGCTCTCGAACTCGTCGAGGAGCAGCTTCGCCACCAAGACGCCCTGCTCGCGTTCGAACTCGCACGCGCCGAATGGACCAGCAGTCGTGAACGATTCCAACTGGCCTTGGGAGACGTTCCCGGCTGGCGAGTACGGCCGCGCCTCCCGCTGCCACGCGCCGACGATGAGTTGGATGTCGAACAAGTGGCGATGGACGCCAGCCTCAGCTTGGCTGCAAAACGAAAGCGTCTGGCGTCGCTGGCCGCTGCCGCGGGCATTGCTGATTCGCGCGGTTGGCTGGACGATCTGGACCTTGGGCTGAAAGCGCATCGTGATGGAGGAGACTGGACCTACCGGCCCTTGTTGGAAGTGACACTTCCGCTGTTCGATACCGGCTCTGCGCGTCGTACCGCGATACATGCGCGTCTGTCGCAGGCCACGCACGGATACGCGGTGGCAGTACTCGAACTGCGTGCTGATATTCGGCGACTGGTGGCAACAACCAGGCACTATGGTACGAACGCCCGCCGCTACGCTGACGAAGTGATTCCGGCGCATGACGCCCACCTCGAACAAACCTTGCGCCAGGTGAACGCCATGCAACTCGGTGTCTTCGACTTGCTCATGGCCCGCCAAGCACAAATTGCCGCATGGCAACAGCAGGTCAGCGCGCTTGAGGAGTATTGGATTCATCGCAATGCACTCGATGCATTGCTCGCAGGGGGACATTGATATGGTCAGCAGACGAGACCTGTTGAAGGGCAGCGCGGCCATTGCCCTCGCTGGCGCCACGACTTCGGCGAGCGCGTCGCAACCCGACGCCAAGCAATGGGAGAACCGCTACAGCGGAACGGATACCCAGGCGCTGCCACCCGGCACGGACTATCGCCGGGTCGTTACACCCGACGGCACCACCCTGCCCTACCGAGTCGTGGACGGCGTCAAGGTGTTTCACTTGGTGGCCGAGGAAGTCGAGCATGAGTTCACGCCTGGGCTGAAGGCCACCTGCTGGGGCTACAACGGCCAAGTCCACGGGCCCACATTGGAGGCCGTTGAAGGCGACCGGGTCCGAATCTACGTCACCAACCGCCTGCCGGCGGACACCAGCGTGCATTGGCACGGTGTGTTCCTGCCGAATGGCATGGATGGCGTGGCCGGGCTCACACAACGCGCGATTCGCCCGGGCGAGACCTTCGTCTATGAATGGACTTTCCGCCAGCACGGAACCTTCATGTATCACTCGCACCACGACGAGATGACACAGATGGCCTTGGGCATGATGGGGATGATCGTGGTGCATCCTCGCAACCCCTCTCCCGACGAGTTGGTTGACCGTGACTTCGTGCTGTTGTCCTCCACCTGGAAAATCGAGCCCGGCACCTCACGCCCGGATCCGAATGCGATGGGGGACTTCAATGTACTCACCTTCAACGCCCGCGCCTTTCCCGGCACCTCACCCTTGGTGGTGCGTCGTGGACAACGGGTACGCATCCGCTTGGGGAATCTGTCCGCGATGGACCATCACCCCATCCATCTTCACGGTCACTTCTTCAAGGTGGTGGCGACGGATGGCGGGCAGATTCCGGTGGCCGGGCAGTGGCCGGAAGGCACGGTTCTGGTTCCGACGGGTTCGACGCGGACCATCGAGTTCATCGCAGATGCCGCGGGAGATTGGGCCTTGCACTGCCATATGACGCATCACGTGATGAACCAGATGGGACACGGCATCCCCAATCTCATCGGCATCGCACCGCGGGAGCTCGACCGCCAGGTCAGGCGCGCGGTGCCGGGCTATATGACCATGGGCCACCACGGGATGGGCGACCACGGCGCGCACCTGGAGATGGGACACATGCGGATACCTGAGAACTCGGTGCCGATGGTCGGGCTCAGAGGACCGTTTGACTACATCACCATGGGGGGTATGGTCACCACCGTGAAAGTGCGTGATGACATCAGCAGCTATGAGGATCCGGGTTGGTACCAGCATCCGGATGGGACTGTGGCCAGCCCGGCGACCGATGCTCAGAAACGGCGCGACGGCATTGGCTAGTTGAATCGTGGGAGCGACCGCACCGGTCGCGATTAGAGCAGGGCTCGGAGTCGCTCTAGGTCGAGCAACTTCACCTCGCGACGGGTGACTTCGATGAGGCCATCGTTCTGGAATCGTGTGAGCACGCGGCTCACCGTCTCTGTAGCCAGACGCAGGTAGTTTCCGATGTCCCTGCGCGACATGGCCAGAACAAATGACCGTGCGGAGAAGCCACGCTCCTTGAAGCGGCGCGACAACTCCAGCAGGAAACCGGCGATGCGCTGATCCGCAGTCGCGTCCCCGACCCGCCCCATATAGGCGGTGATGTCGCGACTCAGCAGGCTGAACATACGCTGTTGGAGTGTTGCATCACTTGCGGCCAGTTCGCTCAGCGTGCTGAATGACACCGCACACACTGCGCTGCTCCCAAGCGTGGTTGCAGTCGAATGGTAGTGACCGCTGTGAATGGCGTCGAAGCCGAGGATATCGCCAGGGAGATGGAAGCCCAGCACCTGCTCGCTGCCATCCGGACCGAATGTACTGGTCTTTACAAAGCCGGAGCGCACAGCATACAGGCTGCCAAACGACTCGCCCTCGCGGAAAAGAATCGTACCCGACTGGAGCACCGCACCGGGCTTGACCGCCTTCTCGAGTGCCAACAAGGTAGGTTTCTCGAGGTTGCACCCCAAACACAAATCCCCCAAGCGGCAATTCGTGCAACTGGTCTGCACCATGCTGGACGGACGGAGGGTGCGAGGACCCTCCTCTGGACGGCTATACTGGTGTCTCGCTAGCTGGTTCATGCGGCGAATATCGCCCACCGGCGCTCTGACAACCATTGCGGAATGTACTTATGCCCTCGCCCCAAGGCGAATTCGAGGCCCTTTTGGCCGCTGCTGTCGACGCCATCATCGTCATTGATGGGGCGGGCATCATTTCGGCCTTCAATCCTGCGGCGGAACGGATGTTCGGTTATAGCGCCGCCGAGGTCGCTGGCCGAAACGTCAAGGTGTTGATGCCCGAGCCCTACCAAAGCGAACACGACGGTTACCTTCGCCACTATCACGACACGGGGGAGGCCCACATCATCGGTATCGGCCGTGAGGTCACCGCACGGCGGGCGGACGGCAGCATCTTCCCAATCGATCTTGCCGTTGGCGAAATCCATGGCGGTGAGCACAGACGGTTTGTTGGCATCATCCGCGACATCAGTGAACGCAAGCGGGTTGAGGAACAGTTACGCCAGCGCGAGGAACAGCTTCGCCTGGTTTTTGATCACGCGCCGCTGGCCACGGTTACTTACAATGCGGATGGCAACATCCTGAGTGCCAACCAGGCGTTCTGCGCGTTGCTGGGATATACGCCGGAAGAAGCACTGAAACTGAATTACAAAATCATTACCCACGCGGATGACCTGGAAGGAGCCATGCGACGCATGGCCGACGCCTTCCGCGGCGAACTCGAGCGCTATGCACTGCCCAAGCGGTATCTCGCCAAGGACGGCCGTGTCGTCCATGGCATGCTGCACGCCGGCATGGTTCACGACGAGTCCGGCAAGCCGGTACTCATGGTGGTGCAGATCGAGGATCGCTCCCGACAACACCAAGCGGAGGTCGAAGTACGACAACACCGCGAACGGCTGGCACATGTGGGGCGCATCAGCCTCATGGGAGAAATGGCGGCTGGCCTGGCCCACGAGATCAACCAGCCTCTCAGCGCGATAAGCAACTACGCACAGGCGTCAAAGCGCATCCTGGAAGAAGGCGGCGGTACTGCGGAGGTCACCCAGGCCCTCGATAAAATCGCCATGCAGGCGCTTCGTGCGGGTGAAGTCATCCGTCGTCTGCGCTCCATGATTCGCAAACGCGACAGCGAACCCGCGGTGGTGGACACCAACGAGTTGGTGACCGACACACTCGAGCTGCTTGAGGCGGATGCCCGCGCGAACAACGTGCGCTTGCGGCTTGAGCTCACGCCAAATCTGCCACGAGTGCGTTGTGATGTCATCCAGATTCAGCAAGTCGTCCTGAACCTCGTTCGCAACGGCATTGATGCCATGCTGACCAACACTGCAGAGCGACCACACATCACCATTCGCACCGTGCCATCCAACGGAGATGCAGTCGAGATTGCGGTTGCCGATGCCGGCTTCGGGGTACCACCGGATGTCGAGCAGCGCCTGTTCACGCCCTTCTACTCCACCAAGCGGGACGGCCTTGGGCTGGGATTGTCCATCAGTCGTGGAATAGTCGAGGCGCACGGGGGTGAATTGGGTCACCGTGCAAACTCACCCCGCGGCACGGTATTCTTCTTCACGCTGCCGGCGAGCATGGAGGAATCGTCTGATGAATGACGGCCGGACCGTCTGGGTGGTGGATGATGACGAGGCAATGCGCGACTCCTTGCGCATGCTGCTTCGTGCAACCGGGCACCAGGTCTCCATGTTCGCATCGGCACGAGAGTTCCTGGACGGATGGAACACCGGCGCCAAGGGTTGCCTGTTGCTGGACATCCGCATGCCCGAGATGTCCGGCCTAGAGTTGCAGCAAGCACTGGTGGAGCGTGGTGTACACCTACCCATCGTATTCATCACCGGTCATGGCGATGTTCCCATGGCGGTACAAGCCATGCAGCGGGGTGCAACCAACTTTCTCCAGAAGCCGTTTTCGGACAACGAATTGCTTGAGGCAATTGAGACCGCGTTCTCGGCACTGGATGACGAAAGCGCATCGGCGGCCAACCGCGAAACCTTGTTACAGCAGTACGCGACACTCACCCCACGTGAACAAGAGGTGATGGCTCATGTGGTGGCGGGCAACGCCAACAAGGTCATCGCGATTGATCTGGGGCTCAGCCAGAGAACGGTGGAGGTCCATAGAGCACGCGTCATGGACAAGATGCAGGCGCGCTCGTTGGCAGATCTAGTCAGGAAGGAGCTGGTCATCCGTGGCAACTGAATTTCGCGGCCGAATCATTTATGTCCCGGGCAAAAACCCCAAGCCCGACCCCCTGCTCCACCGCGGCTTGTTGTGGCGGGCATTGCAGTGTGGGCTCGATTCGCATCAGCCGGAGTGCGCAAAAGCACTGACACTTGAAAACTTCAGTGTCGCCGCCTGGAGTCGCCAGTACTATGGGCTCGAGAAGGATGCCACCCCGGACTTCGAGGCCATCGAGAATCTGCTCGCGGGGCGCTATGACGAAAGGCAAGACCGCAAGGACGCGAAAACCTGGCGGATTGCCGCTCAGCGTTTCGCACGATTGGTCGCCGACCGGTATCCGCTGCTCCTGCGCTTGCTGGCGGACCCCGTCATCCGCGACACCATTGCCGAGACGGACCGCTACTTTGATCGCCAGGACGATGTCGGGCGCGCCATCCGCGAGACACTGAAGGCCCCGCTCAGGCGTTGGATAGCAGAGGAGCGACCCATCCTCATCATCGGCCACAGCCTGGGCTCTGTGGTGACCTGGGACACACTTTGGGAGCTGACTCATCTGGAACACCTGCAGGGCAAGGTGGATCTCATCACCATGGGTAGCCCACTGGGACTGAACTTCACACAGGCGCGCTTGCAGGGGAGCGACTCCAGTGGTGCCTCACGCTACCCTCACATCATCCGGCAGTGGCACAACCTGGCTGCGGTCGGGGATTTGATCGCGCTGGACCCGACGATGGCGGATGACTTCGCGGAAATGTTGGAACTGGACCTGGTGGACAGCATCGAAGATCACTTCCAGGACCTGTATACCCATTACCGGGATGAGAACGGTTTGAACCCTCATCGATCCTACGGCTACCTGATCCACCCGGTCATGGCCGCACGGATTGCGGCGTGGTGGTGGCGCTTCAGATAGTCGCGGAATGTGGGTTAGGCGCCCCCGCAAGATAGGCATCGAACACCATTGCAGCAACCCGCATCACCGGGCGACCCTGCGGGAGCAAGCGGAATCCTTCCCCGGAGATGTCGACCAACCCATCACGCTCCAGCTGCTGCAGCCGTACCATCTCCTCGGCGAAATAGTGCGTGAACACCATTCCGTAGCGAGCTTCCAGCGGCTCATATCGCACTTCGTTGGTGCACATCAGCGTATGGATAATCTCCCTTCGCAGGCGGTCATCCGCGGACAGGCGGAACCCTCGCACGACGGGTAGGCATCCTGCATCCAACGCGGCGTTGTAACCAACGAGATTGCGGGAGTTCTGTGCATAGCAATCGCCTATGGTACCGATGGCGCTCACGCCCAGTCCGATGAGGTCTGCGTTGGCATGCGTTGAATAGCCCTGGAAGTTTCGTTGGAGACTACCTTCCTTTAGCGCGACCGCCAGCGGATCGTCCGGCAAGGCATAGTGGTCCAGTCCAATCATGATGTAGCCCGCATCCAACAGCCGTTTGTCCGCCAAGTGAAGCAATGCAAGCTTGGCGTCGAGATCCGGGAGTGTCTCTGACGTAATCTGGCGCTGCGCCTTGAACATCTCCGGCATGTGCGCGTAGCTATACATCGCAATGCGGTCTGGTCGGTGCGAGATGACGCGCTCCAGCGTACGTCCGAAGCCGGCCGTGGTCTGGTGCGGCAAGCCACAGATAAGGTCCACGTTGATGGCCGAGAAACCGGTCTCGCGCGCGCCGTCAAGAAGATCCAGCGTGGCTTTCTCCGATTGCACTCGGTTCACCGCCTCCTGGACCACCGGATCGAAGTCCTGGATTCCCAAGCTGATGCGGTTGAAGCCGATGCCATATAGGAACTCCAGCATGTCCCGGTCGGTTTGGCGCGGGTC
Source organism: uncultured Gammaproteobacteria bacterium (assembly GCA_964552205.1). Classification (GTDB taxonomy): domain Bacteria; phylum Pseudomonadota; class Gammaproteobacteria; order Natronospirales; family JAIVGZ01; genus JAIVGZ01. Next base: position 17,295 of record CAZKFT010000019.1, on the reverse strand, counting down.
CACCTCGATACCGAACTCCCGCTCGTCGGTTTTGGCAAACTGGAAGCGTTCCTTGAGCTCATGCATGACTTCTGCCAGGCCGGCGCAGCCGAGTTGCGTGGGCGTGCCACCACCGAAGTGAATCTGTTTCACGCGCCGATCGGAATCGAACAGGCGGGCTTGCAGGGCAATTTCCCGTCTCAGTTGGACGCGGTAGTGCTCCGACATGGCCGGGTCGCGTGTGATGATGCGGTTGCACGCGCAAAAGAAGCACGGGCTGGTGCAAAATGGCACATGTACATATACGGACAGCGGCGCAGGGATGGGTTCATCGTTGCTGGCCAACGCCGCCTCCCGCCAATCCGCCGCACCAAAACCATTATGGAAGTGATTGGCGCTAGGGTACGAGGTATAGCGTGGCCCACTGACCTGGTAGGGTCGGTAGCGCTCGGAATCCACCGGGTTGTCGAGATTCTCCATGGCCCGCAAGATAGCGGCGCTGTACCGCGGTCGCCATGACCCTCGTCAATTCCTGAGCTGGACGACTTGTCCTGGCGTGGCAATGTGGGCGCTTCGCCCTAGTCGCCCGGCAAGCGAGGTCAACGCATTCTCCTCCCCGTGCACCAGTGTTACCGGCGGAGACCCTGCGAAATGCTCGTACCAGGAAACCAACTCCGCTTTACCCGCATGGGCAGAGAGTCCACCAATGGTATGTACCCGGGCGCCGACGTGGATAGGCTCACCCCACAATTTCACTTCCGTCGCACCGTCCACCAACTGCCGTCCCAGCGTACCTCGAGCCTGGAACCCCGTGATCAGTACATGGCAGTTGTTGCGCCAAAGGTTGTGCTTGAGGTGGTGGCGGATACGACCCCCCGTACACATCCCGCTCCCGGCGATGATGATTGCCCCGGAGCTGATACGGTTGAGCGACTGGGATTGCAGAGGGGTCTGCATGAACCGCAGATTGGGAAGCAGGAAGGGCTGAGGGCCATCCTCGCGCCCGTGTTCGTGCAGGTACCAATGGCGTGAGTAAATCTCGGTAGCGGCAATCGCAAGCGGGCTGTCCAGGAATATCTGCCAATTATCCAGACCCCAAGCCTCGAAGTGTTTACGGAATACATACAACAATTCCTGGGTACGTCCGACAGCAAATGCGGGTACCAGAATGTTCCCGCCCCGCGCAGACGCTTCTTCGAAAACACCTCCCAGCTCGGTGAAAGTCTCCTCCCAACTGCGGTGTTCCCGGTCGCCGTAGGTGGACTCCAAAACGACATGATCCGCGTCCTTCAACATGGTTGGATCCCGGAGAATGGGCATGCCCTTATGACCAAGGTCCCCGCTGAACACGACACGGCGGTGATGGCCACCCTCCTCGAGGTCTAGCTGAACGATGGCGGAGCCCAGAATGTGACCCGCGTCGTGCAGTGTCAGCGTAACGCCCTCGGCAATCCGCGTGGCAGCACCATAGTCGATGCCGCGGATGCGGCGGAGGGCTTTGTCAGCATCGGCGCGAACGTAGAGCGGCTCCACCGCGGGCCTGCCGCGCCGCGCCCTTTTGCGGTTCTCGATCTCCGCATCCTTTTCCTGCAAGTAAGCAGAGTCCCGGAGCATGATGCGACACAAATCCCGTGTCGCACGGTGGGTGAAAACCGGCGCTCGGCAACCTGATTTGACCAACAAGGGCAATCGTCCGGTGTGGTCGATGTGGGCATGACTCAACACCACAGCGTCAATGTCCTGCGGGTTGAACGCGAATGGTTCCGCGTTGCGCGCCGAATCCCCTGCGCCTCCCTGGATAAGGCCGCATTCCAGAAGGACCTTGCTACCCCCGCATTCGACCAGCATGCAGGAACCGGTGACCTCCCCCGCGGCACCAAGAATCGTCAGTTTCATCCGGACAGTCTATCCTGTATCCGTGGCACATTGGCACGCCAAGGAAGTTGAACGCGCCCTTACAGAGATGCAGGCAAGCTCCGGCGGCCTTGCTGGTGAGGAAGTGCTTGTACGCCTGAACAAGTACGGCCGTAACATGCTGCCAGAGCCGCCCAAACGATCAGCTCTCCGGCGTTTCCTTGACCAGTTCAACAATCTGCTCATCCTCATCCTGGTTGTGGCTTCTGTTGTGACCTTGTTGCTCGGGCACCTACTGGACTCAGCCGTTATCGCAGGCGTGGTCATCATCAATGCCCTGGTCGGGTATATACAAGAAGGAAAAGCGGAAGCGGCCCTCGCGGCCATTCGAACCATGCTGAGTTTGCGGGCTCGGGTGCGACGGAATGGGGATGTCCAAGAAGTCGATGCGAGAGACATTGTCCCTGGCGACATCGTGTTATTGCGGTCCGGCGATCTGGTACCAGCCGATCTCCGCCTAATCAAAACGAAAAATCTCCAGACAGAGGAAGCCGCCCTCACCGGTGAGTCCATGCCGGTTGCCAAACAGGTGGAGCCAGTCGCGCCTGACGCCGGAATTGGTGATCGCTTATCTCTGGCATTTGCCGGAACCTTGGTGCGCACCGGTCGTGCCGCTGGCGTGGTGGTGGCTACCGGACAACACACGGAACTAGGTCGCATCAGCACCATGCTGAAATCGGTTCAGCCACTGACGACCCCTCTGCTCACAGCAATGGCACGGTTCACTCGTGTGCTCAGCCTGGTCATTCTCGCTACCGCTTCTGCCATCTTTCTGTTTGGTTGGCTGGTGCACAACATGGATGCAGCCGACATGTTCATTGCGGCGGTGGCCTTCGCTGTCGCCGCAATTCCGGAAGGATTGCCCGCGATCATCACCATCACTCTTGCCGTGGGCGTACAAGCGATGGCAAAGCGCAACGCCATTGTGCGCCGCCTACCTGCCGTGGAGGCACTTGGTGCCGTCACTGTCATCTGTTCCGACAAGACAGGCACGCTCACTAGAAACGAAATGCGGGTGCAGGATGTGATGCTAAATGAGAGCGTCACCGAGGACTCGGTCTTGCGCTGCGCCATTCTATGTAATGACGCCCGCTTGGACGACGGAAACGGCAAGACGGTCGCAGTTGGGGACCCCACGGAATACGCGCTCAAACTGCATGCCCGTGCCTCCGGAGCGGACATCTCAAGGCTCGAGCACCTCCATCCGCGCTTCGATGTCATCCCGTTCGAGTCCGCTCACCGATTTATGGCGACATTGCATGAGGGATTCGCGCTCATGAAAGGCGCCCCCGAAGCGGTATTGCCGCTTTGCGAAAACCTGGAACAGGCTGCTTGGCATGCGCGGGTGGAATCGCTCGCGTCACAGGGGCAGCGCACACTCGCGCTGGCCGAACGCGATGGGTCACCGTTCACACACGGCACGCCTGGACCAGGATGGCGCCTACTCGCCATTGTCGGTTTGATTGACCCGCCCAGACCTGAGGCCATCGAAGCGATAGCGGCCTGCCGGGATGCTGGAATCCGAGTCAAGATGATTACTGGCGACCACGCACTGACGGCATGCGCCATCGGGAAAGCCATGGGCATCGGTGACGGTCAAACGGTGCTGACGGGGTCACAACTCGACGAACTGGATGAGGAGACATTTCTGGAGCGGGCAACCAAGGTGGATGTGTTCGCACGCGGAAGCCCCGCGCACAAACTGCGTCTCGTTGAGGCGCTACAAGAGCGTGGCGAGGTAGTCGCCATGACGGGTGACGGTGTGAACGATGCACCCGCCCTCAAGCGCGCCAGCGTCGGCATCGCCATGGGGCGCAAGGGGACGGAGGCCGCTCGTGGCGCTGCCGAGATTGTTCTGGCTGACGACAATTTCGCGACCATTACCGCGGCCGTGGCCGAGGGCCGCCGCATCTACGACAACATCCGAAAGGCTATCCTGTTCATCCTGCCAACCAACGCAGGTGAGGCGATGACGGTCGGCGTGGCCATCCTCCTCGGCCGGTCGCTGCCGATGACACCGGTACAGGTGCTTTGGGTGAACATGGTCACCGCCGTCACGCTGGCATTGGCCCTGATTTTCGAGCCACCGGAGAAAGATGTCATGCGTCGTCCCCCGCGACCACCTCGGGAACCAATATTGTCCCGCATCTTGGTCTGGAGGACCGTTTTCGTGGGCGTCTTGATGCTGACGGCGACATTTGGCATGTTCATTCTTGAAAGAGCCACGGGCGCATCCATTGACACCGCCCGCACGGTCGCGGTGAACACTCTGGTGATTTGCGAGATTTTCTACCTTCTCAACAGCCGGTTTCTAAACACGATGCTCACTCCTAGCAACGCCTTCAGCGGAAACCCGTGGATATTGCCGGCCATCGTGACCGTTTTCATCCTGCAGTTGGTGTTTACGTACTGGAAGCCGATGCAGATCCTGTTCGGCTCAACCGCCATTGATGCCTCAGCGTGGATTCGGATTCTCGCTACCGGTATTGGCCTGATGCTCGCGGTGGAAATCGAGAAATGGATTAGAGGTAAGGTGTCAGCAGCCGCGACGCACCATCCCGCAGTTTGACCAGAAACGGCCTATCGTCCATTTCCTGCTGGGTCACCTCAGCTGCACTGTCCCGGCGTTCTGCAAACAGCGCCCACAACTCACCAGCCAATCCAGTATGGTGACATTCAAGATTGAGTTCGAAATTGAGACGCAGACTCCTGGAATCCCAGTTGGTGGAGCCAATCAATACCCACGACTCGTCCACCAGCATCAGCTTGGAATGATCGAATGGTGGCGCCGAATGATAAATCCGGCAACCGCGTTCCAGCAGCTGCCAATACATGGCTTGGGACGCCCACCTGACGACCTTGTGGTCGGGCACAGCTGGAATCAGGATGTGTACTTCGACACCCCGCAAGGCCGCTGTGTTCAGCGCAGCAATCAAGGACGCGTCCGGCAGGAAATACGGTGTCATGATGGCCAATCGGTGACGGGCTTGCGCCAATGCCGCCAGCAATACCAGGCGCAAAGTCTCGAAGTCCTCATCTGGTCCGTCCGGAAGTGCCCTGGCGTACACCTGACCTGCTGATTCGTGGGCCGGAAACCATTCGTTTCCATCAAGCCTCTCGCCAGTGGTGTACTCCCAATCATCGGCGAACACCTGCATGAGTTGCCCAACCACCTCGCCCTGTATACGGAAATGCAAATCCTGCACCGGATGGGGTGGGCGCTCATCAAGCAGGTTATCCCCACTGATGTTCATGCCGCCGGTGTAGGCCTCACAACCATCCACGACCATCACCTTCCGGTGATTGCGCAGGTTGAACGCCGCAAATGTTGGAGACAGCAGCGAGGGCATGAACCGCGCGACCGGTACACCTGCCTGCTTGAGCCACTGACTCATATCACCGTGACGGTTGCGGCGCCCATGGGCATCCACCAGGACACGAACCGCTACACCGCGCTCGTGTGCAGCAAGCAGTGCCTCGCAGAATCGTATCCCGATGGCATCCCCGTCGAAAATATAGGTGGCGAGCGCAATGCTACTTGTCGCACCTTCAATTGCAGCCAACATCCGCGGATACGTGCCCTCACCGTTCACCAACACCGCGACGGTATTCCCACCAGTAAGCTTGAACGGGCTGGCGACATCGCCGACCCGGGCCAGTGGCGCCAATTCACCGCTGACTTCACAAGCCGCGGGTGGTCGGTCACGGCGGCGGCCCGCGGCCTGGGGCCGGAGCCTTCGAGCCTTCCTCGAGACACGGTTGACCGCCAACAACCAGTAGAGTGTCGCACCCGCCAGCGGCACCATGATAATTATGGCCACCCAGGCGATGACAGCACGTGTATCCCGCTTGTACAACACAGCGTGACCAGCCGTGAACACGGCAAACAAGATGACAAGCGGAGCCAACCATTGCGTCATAGGTGTGTTACTTGACCTGTGTCATTTCAGGGGGTCAGGGTCTGTGTTGAAATCGACCCCATGATGTCCCAATACAAGCATATCATCGTCCCCGTGGACGGCTCTCAAGGCGCTGGTAGGGCGGCACGTTTCGCCAACGACCTCGGCATTGCCACGGGTACGCCCGTGATTCACCTGCATGTGTTCAGTGTGACAGCGGGAGAAGTGGTGGGCATGGCACGCCTAGACCAGACAGACATCGAGACCGCGCGTAAGGAGTCGGCCAGTAGAGCCTTCAGTGCAGCTCGTGAGGCAGTCGGTAGTAGCGCCCACACGTTCGAGGAACGGATTGTCTTTGGCGAAGCCGCCGAGGAAATCCTGACCTTTGCAGAGGACCATGGCCCGGCAATGATTGTGATGGGTCGCCGCGGCCTCAACACTGTCCAGAAACTGTTGCTGGGTAGCGTGTCGGATTCCGTCATCCGCAACGCCAAGGGCCCCGTCACGATTGTCAGTTGACGGTTCGGCCTGCTAGCCAGGATCCGAGCGCGAAGAACGGCAGGAACCAGATGAGTTCGTGCCACATCGCACCGATACCAGCGAGGGCGGGCCCTGGGCAGTAACCCACAAGACCCCATCCCATCCCGAAAATCGCGGCGCCTGACAACAAGCGCGGATCCAGAGAGAGCCGCGTGGGAAGATGGAATCGTGTATCTGCCAGGGGCACACCCCTGCTCATGGCCAGCCAGAACAGCGGCGCGGTAATCATCAATGCGCCACCCATCACGAAGGCAAGCGTCGGGTCCCAGGCACCGGTAACATCCAGGAAGCCGAGGACACGCATGGGGTCGACCATGCCCGATACCACCAGTCCTGCCCCGAACAAGGCCCCGCTCGCCAATGCGCCGATGATTCGCAACATCACATCACCCCCAACAAGTGTCTGACGACAAACACCGTCGCCGCACCCGTCGCCATGAAGACCGCCGTAGCTACTATCGAGCGTGGCGACAAGCGCGCAATGCCACAAACGCCATGACCACTGGTACACCCGCTGCCTAGCCGTGTTCCGAATCCAACCAACAGACCACCGACCGCAATCAACCACACTGGGAAGCCACTTCGCGGCGCGAACTCCACGCCACCGCCCAACAACGTTGCCACAATGCCGCCGCCCACCAGTGCGAGTACCCAGACCCAACGCCAGCGGCGCTCCTCACCCGCCTCCGTGAACACACCACTGGCAATCCCGCTGACGCCCGCAATACGCCCGTTGACCCAGAACAGGACGGCAGCAGCCAGACCAATCATCGCGCCTCCAACCAGCCCGTGAATCCACTCGGTAGGCATCAGAGCGCGTCCACCGGAATCTTGAGGTACCGCACACCATTCGATTCCGCCTCTGGGAACTGTCCGGCGCGGATGTTGACCTGGACTGCGGGCAGCAGCAGGGTCGGCATGTCCAGTGTGGCGTCGCGCTCAGAACGCATCTTCACGAATTCCTCGGGCGAGATGCCGTCGCGTACATGAATGTTCGCCGCGCGTTGCTCCGCAACCGTCGTCATGTGTTGGTATTCGCGTCCACCTGGCGCGTAGTCATGGCACATGAACAACCGTGTCTCGGGCGGCAGTGCGTACAACTTCTGGATGGAGGAATACAGCCGGAAGGCATCGCCCCCGGGGAAATCGCAGCGCGCTGTGCCACCATCCGGCATGAAAAGTGTGTCTCCAACGAAGACTGCATCACCGATGTGGTAACTGATGCTGTCGTTGGTGTGGCCCGGTGTCGCGATCACCTGTGCGGGAATCGACCCGACATGGAATGTCTCGCCATCCTTGAAGAGGTGGTCGAATTGCGATCCATCCGCAGGAAAATCGTCGCCTAGGTGGAAGATGTCGCGGAAGGTCCTTTGTACCTCGCGGATGCCCTCGCCGATGGCCAGCTTCCCGCCCAACTCCGCGCGAATGTATGGCGCGGAGCTGATGTGGTCGGCATGCGCGTGGGTTTCGAGAATCCACTCCACTTCCAGGCCCTGATCACGTACGAAGCGAATGATCTGGTCTGACGACTGGGTGCCGCTGCGTCCGGACTTCGGGTCGAAGTCCCTGACAGGGTCGATAATCGCGGCCTTGCCGGTGGCGCGGTCCACGACCACATAGCTCCAAGTGGAGGATGGCCCGTGGAGAAACTCTTTGATTTCCATGGTCATGTCGGTTGCCTCGTTCGCAGTCTTGCGGATCATGGAGCGAGTATATATCAGTATTTTCTAAATAAGCAAGTTGTTATTTAGATTTGACTGATATATGATGTCCCGCATGAACTCGTCGATTGCCGAAATGAAGCCCCACGCAGCCGAAGCCGCCAAACTCCTGAAGGCGCTCGCGCATGAAACGCGGCTGTCCATACTGTGCCTGCTCGCGCAAGGGGAAATGACCGTTTCCCAGCTTCATGAGCAACTGGACCTCGGTCAGTCGGCGCTTTCACAACACCTTGCAGTGCTCAGGGATGACGGACTGGTTCGCACCCGTCGAGAATCCCAGCGTATTCACTACTCGCTGGCAGGCGACAAGGCGTCCCGCATCGTCACCCTCCTCCACGATATGTACTGCCGCAAATGACTCTGGGCATCGCCTTGCTCGGCGCGTTGCTGATTGGGCTCAGCCTCGGTCTCATCGGCGCCGGTGGATCCATTCTGACCGTGCCGGTACTCGTGTATCTCGTCGGTCAACCCGAGAAAATTGCCATCGCCGGTTCACTGGCCATCGTCGGGGGCATCGCGCTGGCTGGAGCCATCCCGTGGGCCATCCGCAGGATGATCGACTGGCGTAGTGTGATTTGGTTCGGCATCCCCGGAATATTCGGCACGGTTGCCGGCGCTTGGGCCTCGGTGTGGGTGTCAGGCGAAGTCCAACTGATTGCGTTCGCTGTCGTCATGTTGATGGCGGCATGGTTCATGCTACGCCCGCCAAAGGTAGGCGGTCCGGACCCGATACCACGCTCCACGGCACTCATCGTCGGAGACGGCGTGGCGGTCGGCGCGCTGACCGGCTTTGTGGGTGTTGGTGGCGGTTTCTTGATTATTCCCGCTTTGGTCTTGCTCGGTCGTCTCGACATGTACCGCGCCATCGGTACGAGCTTGTTGATCATCGGTGTGAAATCCTTGGCTGGGTTCGCGAAGTATCTGTCGGTACTGCAGAATGAGGGCTTGGCAGTTGACTGGAGCATCATCGGCTTGTTCACAGCCATCGGCATCGTCGGCAGCTTCGTGGGTTCGCGTGTTAGCCAAAAACTCCCGCAAATCGCCCTCAAACGCGGCTTCGGCGCCATACTGGTGCCGATGGCCATTTATATCCTCTGGAGGTCGTGGTCATGAAGCTGATAGAAGTCCCCTGCGCCAATCCGTGGCGCAACATGCTCTCCGCAGGGCAGCCCAATCAGGAACAGCTACGCGCTGCGAAAGAGGCGGGTTACAGCGCAGTGATTGACCTTCGCTGCGAAGGAGAATTCACGGATTTCGACGAGCCCGCCGAGGTCGCGTCCTTGGGCATGAAATACTTGCGGATACCAGTCAACGGGGCCGCTGGCATCACCGAATCGAACGCGAAGGCGCTTTCGGCCGCGCTAGCGGAAGCTGCGGGAACTCCTGTGCTGTGCCACTGCGGGACCGGCAATCGGGTGGGCGCGTTGGTTGCGCTGGGGCAGTGGCTGGAAGGCGCAGACCGCGAAACGGCCTTGGCGGAAGGGCGCAAGGCCGGAATGATTGGTCTGGAACCCCACTTGAGACAGCTGATGGCCTAGTAGGACCATCATGGTCTGGTATTATTCCCGGCCATGACACGAGTAGAAACGCTAGACCGGGACGCGCTTCTAGCCAGCGCAGACGGCACCATGTTCGGCCCAGGCAACGCCCGTCTGCCGAGCCCCCCCATGCTCATGTTCGACCGCATCGTCCGCATCGCGGAGGGTGGTGGTCTGAACGGCAAGGGCGAAATCCATGCTGAATTGGATATACGGCCGGACCTTTGGTTCTTCGACTGCCACTTCAAGGGCGACCCGGTGATGCCGGGGTGCTTGGGTCTGGACGCATTGTGGCAATTGGTGGGCTTCTTTCTTGCCTGGTGCGGTGGCCCGGGGCGGGGTCGTGCGCTCGGTGTCGGCGAAGTCAAATTCAGCGGACAGGTACTGCCGAGCGCCACGAAGGTCACCTATCTCATCGACATGAAACGGGTCATCCTACGAAAACTCGTGATGGGCATCGGTGACGGACGCGTCCTCGTGGACGGTCGCGAGATCTACACCGCCAAGGACCTCAAGGTCGGCCTGTTCACCTCCACCGAGGATTTCTAAGATGCGTCGTGTCGTAATCACGGGACTGGGAATTGTCTCCAGCATCGGCAACAACGCGGAGGAAGTCGTAGACAGCCTGCGCGCTGGGAAAACGGGCATCCGCTTCAGCGAGGAATATCGAGACCTCGGATTCCGCTCGCAGGTTTACGGCCCCCTAGATATCGACACCGCCGCGCTGGTGGACCGACGGGCGCTTCGCTTCATGGGGGACGCCTCGGCATTCGCCCATATTTCCTTGCAGCAAGCCATTACCGATGCGGGTCTGGAAACACAGCATGTCTCGAACGAGCGCACAGGGCTCATCGTCGGGACGGGTGGCGGTTCCCCGGGCAATGTTGTCCTGGCAGCTGACACACTTCGCGAAAAGGGCGTCAAGCGCGTCGGTCCTTACGCGGTCACCAAGACCATGGCCAGTACCACGACGGCCTGCCTGGCGACACCTTTCCAGATTAAGGGTGTGAACTACTCCATCAGCTCGGCCTGCGCGACCAGCGCTCACTGCATAGGTAATGGCGCGGAGCTCATTCAGTGGGGCAAACAGGATATCGTGTTTGCGGGCGGCGGCGAAGAGTTGCACTGGAGTCTGTCCGGTTTGTTCGATGCCATGGGCGCACTGTCCACCAAGTACAACGACAGCCCGAGCCGCGCTTCACGCACCTACGACCGCGACCGTGATGGTTTCGTCATATCCGGTGGTGGCGGCATGGTGGTGCTGGAAGAGCTGGAGCACGCACGCGCCCGCGGCGCGAAGATTTACGGGGAAGTGGTGGGCTATGGCGCCACCTCCGACGGTTACGACATGGTTGCACCGAGTGGTGAGGGTGCAATCCGCTGCATGCGCATGGCGCTCGAGGGGGTGGATTCTCCTATCGACTACCTGAACACCCATGGCACCAGCACCCCAGTGGGGGATGCCAAGGAATTGGAGGCCGTTCGCGAAGTGTTCGGCGACAACATACCGCCGCTGGCTTCAACCAAGTCACTGACCGGACACGCCTTAGGCGCGGCAGGTGTGCATGAGGCCATCTTCTCCCTGTTGATGATGGAGCGCGGCTTCATCGCGGCCTCTGCCAACATCGAGAATCTGGACCCGGTTGCGGAAGGGCTGCCCATCGTGCGCAGTTTGACCAAGGCGGACCTGACCACTGCCATGTCTAACAGCTTCGGCTTCGGCGGTACCAACGCCACCCTGGTATTCCGGAAACTATCCAGCTAGGAAGACCACTCCCACCGTTCGGGACGATGCAAGGCGTAGCCTTGTGCGAGACCGCCGCCGATGTCCCGCAGGCGAGCCAGGGATTCTTCGTTTTCCACCGATTCCGCTATGGTACGAATTCCGATGACCTTGCTGAGCTCGTAGATCGCCTGCACCATGGCTGTACTGACGGGATCCTCTGACAGGTCTTTCATGAAGCTGCCGTCAATCTTCAGGTAATCCACCGGCAAGGTCCGCAGATAGCTGAAGGACGACAACCCGGTTCCGAAGTCATCCAGTGCGATCCGGATGCCCAACGCACGCATGCGCGTGATGAAACTCCGCGATGCTTCCAGGCTGGCAAAGGCCGCAGCCTCGGAAATCTCGAAACAGACCATCTTGGTCGGCACTTGCCAGCGCTTGAACACATCGCCGACAAACTCCGCGAATTCCGGGTTGGCAATCGAGGAACCGGTGATGTTGATTCCGAACATCGCCTGCTCGGTTGCGCCGGCATCCAAGGACTTGCGTAGCCCATGGACAGCGCACTCGATGATGTGACGGTCTATGGTGGCTGCCAGATTGAACCGCTCCGCGGCCGGAAGGAATACCCGAGGTAGAATCAGTGTGTCATCCCGTTCCCGCAGTCTAACCAGCAATTCGTTGTGTTCGATGTCATCCGCCGAACCCCCGCTCGCATTCACGATACGCTGGCAGTGCAACTCGAAGCGCCGTTCCGCCAGTGCGTCCGTGAGCCTGGCCACCCAATCCATCTCGCTTTGCCGGGTCAGAAGGTCCGAATCTCCCGGCCTGTAAACCACCACGCGATTCCGCCCGCCCTCCTTGGCCGCATAGCAGGCGGCATCCGCCGCACTCATCAGCGGCGTGAGGCCGGGCCCGCCGGGCTGGATAGGAACCAATCCAATACTGGCTCCGACTCCGAATCTCCGCCCTCCCCACGTGAAATGCCATCCATTGATGGTCGTAACAATCTTCGCGGCCACCTGCTCCGCTTGTTCCAGAGAGCAGTCCTCGAGCAATACCCCGAACTCGTCGCCTCCCAGGCGCGCCAGCGTGTCGCTGTCACGGACACTGCGTCGCAACCTGGTCGTGAGCTGCCGCAGCATCTCGTCTCCCGCAGCATGCCCGCAGGTATCGTTCACCACCTTGAACTGATTCAGATCGATATACATCAAGGCGTGTTCACCGCGGCGCCGGTCACCCAGGATATTCTCCGCACGGCGCTCGAACTCGCGCCGGTTGATGAGTCCTGTCAACGAATCATGTGATGCCAGGAACTCGATGCGTCGCTCATGTGCTCGCCTCTCGGTCGCATCCCGCATGATGGCAATCAGCGCCTCCTCGCTATCCCAGAGGGTATAGCTCGCACTGACTTCAACTGGCATGACCCGCCCGTCACGATGCAGGAGGTTCAACCCATGAAGGCCGTCCAGCAACCGCTTGTTGGCATCCATGAGGCGTTCTCGTTCCGCTACCGGGAACAGGTCGACATACAATCTGCCGATCAGTGAACGTTCCTGCCGCCCCACCATCTGGGACATCTTGTGGTTACACCCGAGAATGCGCCCACTCACCGGACTCACCGCGATGATGCCGTCATTGGCCGTATTGAGCAGGTGGCGGAATCGCTGCTCAGATTCGCTGGCACGGTGCAGTACAGACCAACCCAATGTGATTCCCAGCCAGGACAGCGCCAGCACGATGACCAAAGACATCCAGCGGATGATGTTCGCGAGAAGATTCGATGCATTGCCCAAGGAAGCTGCGAACGCATCAGCCAGTGGGCGCAACTCTGCCCGAGTTGTCACCATCTCCGCGCGAGCGGCGGCAATCGCTGCTGCATTCGGTGCGCCATCGCGCCACTCCGCCTCTATCCTGCCGGCAAGCGCCATCAACGATTCGACCGGAGCGTCGGTGGCTTCCCATCGCTCAAGGGTTCGCTTTACGAATCCGCGGTTCCGGAAGCGATATACGGTGTCGAGTATTCCGGGCGCGTCCTGCGCGTTCTGGCCGGTACTGCGTACCAGCGCGGCAGCCGTCGCCTCATCCACACGTTCACCAGATGCCATCAAGCCGCGGAGGTGTTGGTGTGCCTCAATGGCCCCCATACGTTCCCGGAATGCATCCAGCTCGTTGGGCGACCCGGTCTCCGCGTACCGATCAAGGTGGAAAACCGCCTCATGCAGCGACTTCGACCAGAGACTTTCTGCAGCCACCATGGCACGGATGGAGGTCAG
>CAZKFT010000019.1:0-3602 GCA_964552205.1 uncultured Gammaproteobacteria bacterium | reverse complement strand
GGATTCCACGAACTCGGCAATGGTATGGATCCGCATGACTTGCCCTACCTTGATGATTGCCTCGACCATGGCCTTGTCCGCCTCGTCCTCGCAAATATCCTTGACGAAGGTTCCATCAATCTTGATGTAGTCGACCATCAGGGCTTTCAGATACGCGAAAGAGGAAAGCCCGCTACCGAAGTCGTCAAGCGAAATTTTGCATCCCATCAGGTGCATTTCCTTGATGAACTGCCGAGCTCGCTCGATATGCGCAATCGCCGCTGTCTCCGTGATTTCGTAACAAATCGCCTCCGGTGACGCACCCGTCTCGCGTAACTGTTCCTGAACGTAGCTTATGAAACGCTCGGAGCTGAGTGTTGTTCCGGACAGATTGATGGCCACCGATAGTTTCTTGCCGCCAAATGCCGCTACCTGCTTGAAGGCTTCCCGCACTACCCAGCGATCCACCTGTGGCATGAGGTTGTATCGTTCTGCAGCCGGGATGAATACGCCCGGGCCAATGAGCTGTCCATCTTCATCCCGCATCCGCAGCAGAATCTCATAGTGCTGGCGCCCGTCGTCCGGGGCTGCAACATTGATGATCGGCTGCCAGAACAGGAGCAACCTGTCTTCCTCCAAAGCCTTTGTAATCCGGGAAACCCACGCCATCTCACCATGTCTGGCAACCAATTCCTGATCACCCTCGTTGTAGACCACGACACGGTTGCGGCCCTTGTCCTTGGCGGCATAGCAGGCGCTGTCGGCCGCACTGAAGAGCACTGCCACACTATCGGTTTTGGGTGTGATCTCGACCAAGCCGATACTCGCACCAATCTTGAAGGTCTTGTCGTCCCACAGGAATCTGAATTCATTGATGGAGATGATGACCTTCTCCGCAATGGCGACCGCTTGATCCAGCGGGCAGTCCACCAGCAACAAGCCGAATTCGTCGCCGCCCAAACGGGCCAGCGTATCGCTTTCACGAATGGTGGCACCCACCTGCCCCGTCAACTGTCGCAGGAGTTGGTCACCGGCCTGATGACCACAGGTGTCGTTGACGACCTTGAACTGGTCAAGGTCGATGTAGAGTAGCGCGTGGCGTCGATTTCCACGCCGGTTGAACAACAGGCGCGCTACCCGCTCCTCGAACTCATGACGGTTGACCAGACCTGTAAGCGCATCGTGACTTGCCTGCCAAGCCATCTCGCTGCTGATTCGCTTGCGCTCGGTGATGTCGCTCAGGGAACCGAGCATGCGGTATACCGCGCCTTGCTCGTCGATCAGGAACGCACCGTTGTCCTCGATGAACACCCAGCCGCCGGACTTGCGCTGCATTCTGTATTCAGCGTGGTAGTGCCCTCCATGCTCTCGCGCCTCCTGCAAAAGGCGGATGGCCTGATCGCGGTCGTCCGGGTGAATCATCTGCTCCCAACCGTCGATGTCGGTCTGCTGGAACTCCGCTGGATCGAAGCCGGTGATACGGCTAATGGCGCCCATCCACGCAATTTGCCCAGACAGCACATCGTAGTCGTAGATAATCTGTCCGGTCTGCTCGGCAACAACCCGGTAGCGCTCCTCGCTTTCCTTGAGAACCTGCTCAGCCTCGATGCGGTCGCCAATGTCGCGATAGATGCCGTACACGCCCACCTGATCGTCATACAGCTTGACCGGCACGCCAAGGATGGAGACGTGCACTTCGCTCCCATCCTTGCGCCTGCGCACCGTCTCCTTGTGGATGGCGCGCTCGTCCAATACCTGCTGGGACAGCGCCGAACCTTCCTCGTGCAGATTGTCTGGCAAGATCAGATCGTTCAGGCGCCGCCCGCGAAGCTCTTCCACCTTGTACTGGAACATCACCTGGAAGGATTGGTTCGCATCCAAAATGCAATCAGCGTTGTCCAGGATAACGACACCCTCTGGCGAACCATCGAACAACTGCTGGAAGTAACTCTTCTGCACCAACAACTCCCTGTGGGTGCGCTGGTGTCTCCCTATCTGGCTCCACAGATAGCCAACCAAAGCAAGGACAGCAAGTGAAACTGCCAGAAGTGAGGCAAGGCTCACACGCCTGCGTTCAGTCCAGCCAGCCAGGATCTCCGGCATCTCGGCCGACACGGAGAGTACCAGCGGCATCGACTCGAAGTTTCTCCAGCCCACGAGGATGTCGAAGTCCACGCGCGGATCCCTGGTCTGCATGGCCCCCGCTCTGCCGCCTTCACGAATCTGACGGAATACCGGATGCGAGGCGACGGACTCTCCTAACGCGAAGCTGCCGCGCGGAGCCTGAATCAACAATTGTCCATCCGCGTGGAACAACGAGACGATGCCACCGGCACCGATACGGACCGAGTCATAGAATGCGGCCAATGTCGCTACATCCAGCAGCACGAGGGCCGAACCCACGAATTCCCCATCCGACGCAGTCAACCGCCTGCTCAAAGCCAACTTTGGAACGGCCGCCCCTCGAGGATGCAGGACGTCAAAACGTAGCCCGTCGAAATCCCCAGTTCGCAGCTCATCGAAACACCGGCAGCCCAAAAGTGACTCACCCACCATGCCATCCGCGCGTGTATCAGCGCGCACAAGACCATCAGCATCCGCGAGAAGAGCTGCTTCGACGAACTGGACCAGTTCCACATTGCGCACAAGTACCGAAGGAATCTGGCTCGGCACGGTACCGGATGACGCGTACCCGCTCCGAGCATTGGCGACGACATTGCGAAGCAAAACATCGGCCGTCTGGAAGGTCTGGGTTGCATGCTCTTCCAGCGTGCGCGCCAGACCTGCCATATAGCGCTCGGTTTCGCCGACGCGCTGCTGCCACTCGCGCTGGAGATCGCCAAGCACCAGTGAAATCAGGGTCACCAGCACAAAGACGCAGAGGATTGTCAGCCAGATCTTGAGTCTCAAATCAGCCTCTTCTCAGTCCAGGCCACCCTGGCCAATCAATCGAAAGTCAATCCAAGTTGTCGCCCGAAGAAGATGTAACGATCAACGACATCGCGCACCCGCAAATGCAGGGGCTTACCCTGCCCATGACCGCCATCGTAGTCAACCCACAGCAGGACAGGATGCTCGCCCGGGTCGCTGGTGGTTGCTGCCTGAAGCGCTGCCGCCATCTTCCGGGCGTGCAGGGGATGAACGCGCATGTCGTTCTCGCCGGCCGTGATATAGGTTGCCGGGTATGCCGTTCCGGGCGCGATATTCTGGTACGGCGAGTACGCATTGATGAACGCGAAGTGGTCCGGGTTCTCCGATGTGCCGTATTCGGGGACCCAGTACCGTGCCATCAGGAAGTGCTGGTAGCGCAACATGTCGAGCAATGGCACACCGATGCTCACGGCCCCGAACAGGTCGGGGCGCTGCACCATGGCCACACCGGTCAACAGCCCGCCGTTGGACCCGCCATGGATGCCCAAGCGTGCCGGCTTGGTATAGCCCTCGGCGATCAGGAACTCGGCCGCAGCGATGAAGTCGTCGTACACATTCTGCTTCTGCTCCAGCATCCCGGCACGGTGCCAGGAACGCCCGAACTCACCACCACCTCGCAAGTTGGCAACAGCGTACACACCACCTGCCTCCAGCCACGGGAACAGGGTCGCCCCGAATCCTGGGCGCATCGA
>CAZKFT010000018.1:0-40737 GCA_964552205.1 uncultured Gammaproteobacteria bacterium | reverse complement strand
TGGGCGCCTTGTTCATGGTGTTCGGTGGTGTACTGGCCGCGACCGATCGCCGCTACCGGCCGGGGGCAAGATGAATCGGTTCTATCTTCCGTTTCTCATTCTGCTCATGGTCGGTGGGCTGTTCTGGGTGGGCCTGTCGCTGAATCCGGGACTGGTGCCATCCCCGCTGATCGGGAAACCGGCTCCCGCATTCGATTTACCACTGCTTGAAGATGAGGAGCAACGGTTCACGGCTGAGGACCTCAAGGGCAGGGTCACCATGGTCCATGTCTGGGCGACCTGGTGCGTCAGCTGTCGTGCGGAGCACCCGGTCCTGATGTCATTTGCTCGCAGGAATCTGGTCCCCGTCATCGGCTTCAACTACCGCGATGAGCGAGATGCAGCGATGAACTGGCTACGCACATTGGGTGATCCCTATGAGCGCACCCTGTATGACCCAAGCGGCCGGGCAGGCATTGACTGGGGTGTATATGGGACGCCGGAAACCTTCATCGTCGACCGAGACGGCATCATCCGCTACAAGCATGTTGGCCCTTTGTCTGAAGAGATTATCCAATCCCACCTGATCCCGCTGCTTGCTCGTCTGGCGGAGGAGGGTGCATGAGGCGCCTCATCGCACTCTCATGCGTTCTGTTCTGGTCGGGCATCGCTTTGGCCGTAGACCCGGAAGTGCTGGCAGATTCCGCGCAGGACGCACGTTACCGTGAGTTGCTCTCGGAAATCCGGTGTGTCGTCTGCCAGAACCAGACGCTAGCCGACTCGAACGCACCGTTAGCAGTCGACCTTCGCGAACAGATTCGTGGGCGGATTGAGACTGGTGCATCGGATGACGAAATCGTTGCGTACCTGACAGATCGTTACGGCGACTTTGTGCTCTACCGTCCACCATTCAATGCAGTCACTGCGTTGCTTTGGCTTTCCCCGCTGGTGCTGCTGTTTGTGGCTGGGTTCATCGCTTGGCGGGCAATGAGTAGACCGGAGCGTGTCATGCCCGACTTGGACGCCGCAGAGCGGGAGCGGGTACGCGCCCTCCTGCGGAAAGGTGAGAGCACATGATGGCTATTGGCATGATTGCTATCACGCTGCTGGCGTTGTTGCTGTTTGGTTTGGCCATGCGGACAACGGCCGGGACCGGACGCGATACCCGTAGTGCGCGGTTGGAGGTCTTCCAGCAACGGCGCGCGGAACTCGACGCAGAACTGGCCACAGGTACGCTCGACGCAGATAGACATTCTGAGGCCGTGCATGAACTTGAGAACGCGGCTTCCCTTGAGTTAGGTGAGGGTGAGCTCAAACGCACCTCGCGTCATCTGTCGCTCACACTCGGGGCCATTGCAGTGGTTGTTCCGCTACTCGCCGTTGGCTTGTACCAGACCATTGGAACCGGGGCGGTTCATGAACGTATCGCAACTGACGAGCCGGCAAGTGGTGAGGAATTGCCAGACCTGGTCGCCCAGCTGAACGAACGGATGGCGGAGCGCCCGGATGACCTGCAGGGTTGGATGTTGCTGGGCCGCTCGAGCGTGGTGCTGGGGCGCTATGCTCAAGCCTTGGAGGCTTGGCGGCAGGCTGCCAGGCTCGCACCCGAGGATCCAACGGTGCTGGCCAATTTGGCGGAAGCGCTGGTGTTGGTCGACGAGAGTGCTCTTCACACCGAAGCTGGAGGCCTGTTTGAGCGCGTACTCGAAATGGACCCGGCGAACCCGAAGGCACTCTGGTATGGCGGCATTGCCGCGGACCAAGCAGGGAATGGAGATCTGGCGGAGCGCCGTTGGCGGGCACTGTTGGCCCAAGACCCACCGGCAGAGTTTCGCGCGATCATTGAAAGTCGTCTGGGACGCGGCTTCACGCTGGAAATTGCCGTCAGCTTCGCGCCAAACGTGGACCTCCTAAACTACCCCTATCTATTCGTCACGCTGCATCGTGCGAATGTCCAAGGGGGACCACCGCTGGCGGCACGACGGATGGCCGCAACATCCGACCTTGGCGTGATTCGTATCGGTCAATCCGATGTGATGTTGCCGGACACTCGCTTGGACGCCTCGATGAGCTATCGGGTCACAGCACGCCTCAGTCGCGATGGTGACGCGCAACGAGGTCCTGCCGATCCAAGCGGCGAGATCGTATGGAATCCTGGGGATGGGTTGTCCGTTCCGATTAGTTTGACGGTGGAGGGCCCATGAGGCTACGCCTGATGACCATCCTGGTGTTGGCGCTGTTGGTCTCCGCCTGTAGTGCAACGCGTTTCGGCTACAACAATGCCGACTGGTTCGTGGGTGTATATGCGAACCGCTACCTCGATCTGGAGCGGGATCAACGGGACTGGCTGCGTGTCAGGTTTCGCGAGCACATGGCTTGGCATCGGCAATCCGAACTGCCGGAGTACTACCTCATTCTGGGGGAATTCAAGGCAAGGTATGAGAGAGGCCTTGAGGTAAACGATATTGATTGGCTGGCCGAGGTGGCATACGGGCGTTACATCGCGCTCGCGGAACGGGTCATACCCGACATCGCCGCGCTGACCGCCAATCTCTCACCTGAACAGCTCGCTCACTTCGAAAGTCGCTTGCACGACGATTTGGAGGAGAGAATCCAGGACAGAGAGGATCGCCGTCAACGATATGCACGTGGAGAAGGGGAGGCGCTACAACGGGAGTACGCGAACGCCATCATCAAGAGGGTCGAGGGATGGGCAGGGCGCCTGGATGCGAACCAACGGGCCAGCATCCGCGATATCGTGCCGTGGCAACCGCCTTCGTCCGATGACGATTTCATCGATCGGCGGCGGACGAGGATTCAGCAGTACCTTGAAGCATCTGCTCAGGGTGACGCCGGGCGGGCTCAGGACCTGCTGGTGGCATGGTGGGTCAGCCCAGCGCAACCAGACAACGAGCGCACCGCGGAAGCCGAAGCGCGTCGCGACCAGTTCATGGATACTGTGCTGACCATAGATGGATTGCTCAGTACTCGACAAAGAAATCGTGTTGCTAGGCGGGTAGAAGCGTACAGGAGTGATGTGGCCAGACTGGCCGGGGTGACGGAATGATCACGGAGCTGCGCAAAATGCCGACGCTCGGACCGAGCTATTTCAAAGGCATTCTCCCGCGGGCGCCCAAGGATCTGTCGGCGCTGACGCTGACGGTGCCTGAGGTCCAAATCAGGCCAGGCAAAGTCGCGTCCTATTGTGATGCAACGGAAACAGAAAAATACGGAATACCAATAGCTTACCCATTCTCTTTCATGTTCCCTCTCCAAATGGCCCTGTTGACCCATCGTGATTGGCCGTTGCGCCCTGTAGGAATGGTGCATCTTGCCGTGAACATCACCAGTCACGGTGTTTTGGCAACGGACAAGCCATACCGGGCCACCTGCAGCGTCAAGCACCATTTGAAAACCACGCGGGGTATCGAATTCGTGATGGAACTGGTCTTGGCTGATCTGGATGGCCAAATATTGTGGAAATGTGCGAGTAAAGTGCTCTCAAGAGAGTCGCGGTCGCGCCAACGCCCGCGACAGCAGGGGCAGTCAGAACCTTCGACGGACGGACCCCAGGAATGGAGACGGGTGGGCGGCTTCGTCGCCAAAGCTGCACACGCTCGGCGGTATGCATACGCGTCAGGTGACTGGAACCCGATCCACCTCGGCTGGTTAGGCGCTCGTCTGTTCGGATTTCCCCGGGCAGTGGCCCATGGTATGTGGACCCTGGCAAGAACGCTGGCGGAAGCAGAACTCGCGTATGCGGCGCATGTCCAATGCGAGTTCAGTAGCCCGTTGTATTTGCCTGGAGAGGTCTCGGTGATGGCGGCCACGGGCGAGGGTGGCGTGACGACACTCCAATCCCGGAAAGTGGATGGGGGCCGACCGATTCTGACCGCAACTATTGGGGACTTAACATAATATACATTATACGAGATTTAAGTTAACCTAGAATAAATCGAGATATATACTCTAACTTACTATTTTATAGGATTAGTACACTAAATGCTTATCACGCTATTGGAATTGGGCCTAGGTTTGGCCCTACTTTACTTCGGTGCCGAGTGGTTGGTGCGAGGAGCTTCCGTGATGGGAATGCGCCTCGGCATGACCCCGCTTTTAATTGGCCTGACGGTCGTGGCCTTCGGTACCAGCATGCCCGAGCTGCTGGTCAGTCTGAAGGCCGGTATGCAAGGAAAAGGCGATATCGCCATCGGGAATGTAGTGGGATCGAATATCGCCAACCTCGCGTTGATACTGGGGGTTGCGGCGCTGATACGGCCCCTCAAGGTTCAGGCGCAGGTAATCCGGCGTGAAGTGCCCTTGGGCATAGGTGCGGCCGTCCTGCTGTGCCTGCTCCTGGTAAATGATGTTTTGGGCAGATTCGAGGGCTCAGTTCTGTTTGTGGCCCTCGTCATCTACCTGATCATCAGCTTCCGTGACGCCAAAGCAGAGGTGAATCCGGAGGTGCAAGCCGAATATGCAGAAGCCATGGCACCTGCCACACGTGCCACTTGGCAATACATTCTGCTGGTGATTGTTGGGCTGTTGGTGCTGGTCGGCGGTGCACATCTCTTGGTTGAGGCGGCAGTGCAACTGGCGCGCATCGCCGGACTGAGCGAGGCCATCATTGCGTTGACATTGATTGCTGTCGGAACGAGCTTGCCGGAACTGGCGACTTCCGCCGTGGCATCGTTCAGGAAGGAAGGGGATATTGCGGTCGGCAACGCCCTTGGCTCAAACCTGTTCAACATCTTGGCGGTGCTAGGCCTTGCAGCGGTTTTGGTTCCGCTGACTCGAGGCGGGGTGACCTGGGTAGATCTGGGAGTGATGGTCGGCATAGCGGCGATTGCATACCCGATGCTCAGGAAGGGTTATCTATTGTCCCGCTTGGACGGAGCCCTGCTCCTGCTCTTGTACGCCGGTTACATGGCCTGGTTGTTCACCTGAAAGGCGACCTGGACGCCCTCCTCCAACGCGAGTTCGTCCTCGACGATGACCTCGTGCACATGAACCATGCCGGGGTTGCGCCCTGGCCGGCCAGATGTGCAGAAGCGGTGACCCGCTTCGCGCTCACCAACACCAAGCGAAGCTATGCCGGTCAGTTTGCTGCATGGATGGAGACCGAGGAACGCCTGCGGCAGCGTATATCAGACATGCTGGGCACTCCCTCCTCCGAGCAGATCGCTCTGGTCAAGAACACGTCGGAAGGGCTCTCTCAGGTTGCGCAAGGCCTGCAGTGGAAGCCCGGCGACCGCGTTGTTGCGTTAGCCGAGGAGTTCATCTCGAACCTGATTACCTGGGAGGCGTTGGCGTCGAGAGGAGTGGAGCTTGTCCAGATCACGCCTGCGAGCGGTGAGACACCGGAGGACGCGCTTGAAACCGCCTGCGACCATCCCCGCACACGGCTGCTGACTGTTAGCTCGGTGCAGTATGGGACAGGGTGGCGCATGGATCTTGAGCGTCTTGGTCGCCTTTGCCGCGAACGCGACATCCTTCTGTGCGTGGATGCCATCCAATCCGTCGGTGCGCTTCAGTATGACAATCGCATCGTTCAGGCCGATTTTGTTGTCAGTGGTGCCCACAAGTGGTTGATGAGTCCGTTTGGTATCGGGTTTCTGTATATCCGTCGGGAACGGATGGCTGAGCTGCAGCCGCTGGCATACGGTTGGCATACGGTGTCGGATCCCATGAAGTTCAAGGGATCCTTGGCTGATATCGCGCCTTCGGCCCAGCGGTTCGAGGCCGGAACCGCCAACCTGCCAGCAATCATGGGGTTCGAGGCCACTTTGAGCCTGTTGCAGGAAGTGGGTTTCGCGCGAATTGAAAATCGTGTGTTGGCGAACTCGGGCTTGTTGACCGCCCGCCTCGCGGAGATTCCCGGGGTGGAGCTGATATCCGTCCTAAGGGGGGCTCATTTGAGCGGCAATGTGTGTATCGACCTCCCTGGACGCAACTTGGCTGCTGTGGCGGCGGAGTTGGAGGAACGGCATGGTGTTTTGTGCGCCGCCCGCGGGCCCTCTCTGCGATTCAGTCCACATTTCTACCAAACGGAATCCGCACTTGATCGGGTGGTCAACGCCCTCACCTCGACCCTGCATTGACGCTTGACACTGCGGTCGCGGTCCTTATCCTCTAAACACCGTTTGAAACGGGGAATCGTATGGCTGACCGGAATGGAAATACCAAAGAACGCATAATCGCCGCAGCCGAGGCGTTGTTTGCTGATGTGGGGATTGCGGCAACCTCACTACGACATATCACCGCCAAGGCGGACGTGAATCTGGCGGCGGTGAACTACCACTTCGGGTCGCGGGATGCGCTGATTGAGGCGGTCTATTCGCGCCGGTTGGAGCCCCTGAATGTCGAGCGCTTACGCAGACTCGATCAACTGGAGGCCGCCGCGAAAGGTAAGCCCGTGTCTTTGTCGAAAATTATCCGTGCGTTCATCGAGCCAGTGCTTCGCATCAGTCGTGACCCAGAGCTTGGGGGGCCACTGTTCATACGGCTGGTGGGACAGAGTTACACAGAGACCTCCAGTCGCTTTGAGCGGTTTTTCAGCGGGCACTACAAAGTTGTTCTCGAGCGGTTCGCAAAAGCTTTGGCGCAAACGCTACCGGACCTAGACCGGGAGGAGTTGTATTGGCGCCTGCATTTCATGATTGGTGCAACGGCATACACCATCGCCGACAGCCAGCTTCTGAGACTCATCGCCGGTAGCGAGCACACCGAGGATGTCGAGCTGACTCTCGCGCGTCTTGAACCGTTCCTGGTAGCCGGATTCCAGGCCTCCGCAGCAGAACCTACCGCTTTCGCTGCGCCTCGAAGCGCAGTTTCCTGACAGGAGTCGTTGTCCCTATGAGTACAGAAAACCCGCCGGTCTACATTGTTGACGGCACTCGAACCCCTTTCCTCAAGGCGCGCGGTAAGCCCGGACCTTTCAGTGCGTCCGACTTGGCGGTGGCCGCTGGCCGGTCATTGCTTACCCGCAACCCGATTCGTCCAGAACAGCTGGATGAAGTCATTGTCGGATGCGCCATGCCCAGCGTGGATGAGGCAAACATCGGTCGCATCATTGCCCTGCGCCTGGGCTGCGGGAAGAAAGTGCCGGGCTGGACAGTCATGCGCAACTGCGCATCCGCCATGCAAGCGCTCGATTCCGCGCGCGTGAACATACTGACAGGTCGTTCCAATCTCGTGCTCGCCGGCGGCACGGAAGCCATGAGCCGTGCCCCGATTCTTTACGGCCCGGAGATGGTGGATTGGCTTGGTGACCTGCAGGGTGCAAGGACGCCGATGCAGCGTCTGAAATTGTTCCTCAAGCTCCGACCACGCTTTTTTGCGCCGGTCATCGGTTTGCTGCGGGGCCTGACCGACCCCATCGTCGGACTGGGGATGGGCCAAACCGCCGAAATCATTTCCCACCGGTTCGGCATCACCCGGCGGCAAATGGATGAGTACGCAGTGCGAAGTCACGAGCGTTTGGCAGCCGCCATCGATGCCGGGCATCTCGCTGAGGAAGTAATCACGACCTACGGTGCTGATGGCAGCTTCCACGAATCGGATGATGGCCTACGGCGGGATTCGAATGTCGACAAACTCGGGACATTGAAGCCTTTCTTCGACCGCGATGTGGGTCTGGTCACTGCGGCCAACAGCTCGCAGGTCACCGACGGCGCTGCCTTGACCCTGATGGCTTCGCAGGAGGCCGTGGACAAGTACGGGCTGACGCCGTTGGGACGCGTCGTGGACTGTGAGTGGGCAGCGCTGGACCCGGCACAGATGGGGCTCGGACCGGTCCACGCCATCGTCCAGGTTTTGCGCAAGCACGGACTTGGCATCCGGGACGTCGACTATTGGGAAATCAACGAGGCGTTCGCCGGCCAGGTGTTGGCCTGCTTGGCAGCTTTGGAGAGCGAGGACTATTGCCGCGACGAACTCGGGCTGGAAGGTGCCTTCGGTCGTATCGATCAGGACAAGCTCAACATTGACGGCGGTGCAGTGGCCATTGGCCACCCGGTTGGCGCCAGTGGCTCGCGGGTCGCACTTCACGCGCTCAATGTTTTAAAACGTACCGGTGGCCGTTACGCCGTTGCAACGCTTTGTATCGGTGGCGGCCAAGGTGGCGCCATGCTTCTTGAAAGAGGTCAATGATGACAAACGAAAACAACTGGCATATACGCACCGATGACGATGGCATTGCGTGGCTTGGTTTCGACAAGCCGGGGGCCAGTACCAATGTGCTGTCCCGGGATGTCATGGTCGAACTCAATGATCGTGTCGCCGAGCTTGAACAGTCAAAGCCCAAGGCAGTCATCGTGCATTCGATGAAGTCCACCGGCTTCGTCGCGGGTGCTGACATCAAGGAGTTCACCGATCTCAGTGGGCCAGAGGACGCCTTGAAAATGATACGCGGTGGCCAGCAGGTCCTTGATCGTCTCGAGGCCCTCCCCTGTCCGACCATCGCGTTGATCAATGGCTTCGCCTTGGGTGGTGGTCTCGAGTTGGCGCTCGCATGCAAGTACCGCATCGCGTTGGACGACCCGAAGACCCAGCTTGGGCTTCCTGAAGTCAAACTTGGCATTCACCCGGGATTCGGAGGAACGGTTCGTTCTATCCGGCTTGTTGGCGTGCTACCGGCCATGGACATGATGCTCACAGGTCGTAGTTTGCGGGCGAAGCAGGCGCGTCGTATCGGATTGGTGGACATGGTGGTGCCTGAACGCCATCTGGAACGGGCGGCACGGAAGCTTGCATTGGACCCGCCGACAATCAAGCGCGCGCCCCGCATGCAACGCTTACTGTCTGGCCCGCTCCTGCGCGGAATCATCGCGGGTCAGTTGCAGAAACAGGTTGCCCGCAAGGCCAAGCGCAAACACTACCCCGCGCCCTACGCCATCATCGACCTGTGGCGCAAACATTACGACGACCTGTCGGTCATGATGATCAAGGAGGCCGAATCCATTGCCCAGCTGATGACTGGCGCAACAGCACGCAATCTCGTGCGTGTGTTCATGCTGCAGGACCGACTCAAAGGCCTGGGCCGGAAATCGAAACTAGATCTCAAGCATGTCCATGTAGTCGGTGCCGGAGTCATGGGTGGAGACATCGCGGCCTGGTGTGCGCTACGCGGTTACTCCGTGACCTTGCAAGACCGCGAGCCGAAGTTTGTGGCACCAGCTATTAAGCGTGCGGCCAAACTCTACGCGGGCAAACTCAAGGAGCCTCGCTTGGTCCAGGCCGCCATGGACCGTCTGGTTGCCGATGTGGAAGGACGCGGAGCGGCACAGGCTGATGTGGTGATCGAGGCCATCTACGAGAACCCGGAAGCCAAACGCGCGCTCTACGCGGAGCTGGAAAAGAAGATGAAGCCTGGCGCCCTGCTCGCGACCAATACATCGAGCATCAGATTGGAGGAATTGTCGCGCGACCTTTCCGATCCGACGCGACTTGTCGGACTGCACTTTTTCAACCCTGTCGCAAAAATGCCCTTGCTTGAGGTGGTGCACACGGACGACACGGACGCGACGGCCTTGGAACAAGCGTTGGCGTTCGGTCGCCACATTGATCGCCTTCCGCTGCCTGCAAAGTCAGCGCCAGGGTTCCTCGTCAACCGCATCCTCATGCCTTACATGATGGAGGCCATGTTGATTGCTGGAGAAGGCGTGCCCCTGGAGGCCATCGACAAGGCAGCCGTCGATTTTGGTATGCCCATGGGACCTGTTGAGCTTGCTGACACCGTCGGTTTGGATGTTGCGCTGTCAGTATCAAAGGTATTCGCGGACGCCTTCGGGTTGCAGATTTCGCCGAAACTCAAAGAGATGGTCGAGGCCGGACATCTGGGGCGCAAGAGTGGACGCGGTTTCTACCAGTATGACAAGAAGGGTAAGCCGGTAAGGGACAAGGCCAAATCGGACCAAGGTCCGACCGACCTCACCGACCGACTCATCATGCCCTTGTTGAATGAGTCAGTCGCCTGCCTGCATGAGGGTGTGGTGGCCGATGCAGACCTAGTGGATGCCGGAGTCATCTTTGGGACCGGATTTGCACCGTTCACTGGCGGCCCGCTGCATTACATTCAAGCCGCCGGCAAGGCCGACGTTTTGGCCCGCATGGAACGACTCGCTGAACGCCATGGCGAGCGCTTCAAACCGCATGACGGGTGGGGAGAGCTTGCTTGAGTACCGGGCGCAGGACCGACACCGACTTTCCGGCCAAGGAGGCCACCGTACGCGTTCTGGCGATGCCCAAGGACACCAATGGTCTAGGTGACATTTTCGGTGGCTGGCTGATGTCCCAAGTCGATATCGCCGGCGCGGTTTTGGCGGCGCGCCGGGCTGGTGGTCGGGTGGTCACGGTAGCGGTGAACGAGTTCGCGTTCCTGCAGCCGGTCTATGTCGGTGACGTGGTGGCCTGCTATACGGCTGTGGAACGCGTCGGTCGGACGTCGCTGACTGTCCGAGTCGAGGTGTTCTCCGAGCGGCAGTCCGGCGCGGAGTCCGTCAAGGTGGCGACAGCCCGTTTGACCTATGTCGCAATTGACGACAACAGACGCCCGAGGGTGGTCCCCGATGCCAACTGACACTGTCCCCAGGGCTTGGGGAACCCCCAGCCCCCTGTGCTAGAATCCAGCGATGCCTAAGCGTCCAATTGACAGAGACCTGTTCAACCGTTTCTCGCCGCTGAACGGGCTCAAGCCCGAGAACCAAGCTGAGATCGCCAAAAAGTTCACGGTGGAGGATTTGCCTGCCGGTCGCTTCCTGTTCAAGAAGGGTGATACAGACAAGCGGACTGTGTATGTCGTGACCGGCGAGGTCGAGCTCAGAAACGAGGACAAGGTCGTCAAGGTCATAAAGGGCGGTAGCCCGGAGGCCCGGCATCCCTTGGCTCCCCAGTCACCGCGGTTCCTGGCCGCGAGGGCAAAGACCGATATTGAATACATCGCCCTGGACTCAGACCTGTTGGACGTGATGTTGACCTGGGACCAGACCGGAGCCTTTGAAGTCTCCGAGCTCGGGGGTGTCGAGGAATCGGAATCCGATGACTGGATGACCAGCATTCTCCAGAACCGCGCATTCCACAAAATCCCCCCTGCGAACATCCAGGCGATGTTCATGCGGATGCAGCCAGTCAACCTCAAGGCCGGTGAACCGGTCATCAAGCAGGGTGAAGATGGCGACTATTTTTATGTCATCACCAAGGGCAAGGCCGTGGTGACCCGGGAATCGCCGGTCAACAAGCAGGGCATCAAGCTCGCTGAGTTGGGCGTGGGTGACAGTTTCGGGGAAGAGGCGCTCATCTCATCTGCAAAGCGCAATGCCACTATCTCGATGACGACGGATGGCAGTTTGATGCGCTTGGGTAAGGACGACTTCACCAAGCTCCTGAATGAGCCGATGTTGAAATGGGCAGACAAGGCCGAGGCCGATGCCATCATCGCCGAAGGTGGCCAATGGCTGGATGTACGCCTTCCCAGCGAGTTCGAGAATTCTCATATGGAGGGAGCCATCAACATTCCGCTCTACTTCATCCGCGTGAAGTTCGACAAGCTCGACAAGGCCAAGAAGTATGTCGTGGTCTGCGATACAGGGAGTCGAAGTTCTGCGGCTTCATTCATCCTGAATGAGCGAGGTATCACCGCATATGTTCTGAAGGGTGGGCTACAGTCCCTCAGCGAGTAGCACCAGTCCAGCGACCGAACACCCGGTCATAGTTGGTCGTTGTCATCGCCGCCAAATCCTCCAGCGTTTCCCCACGCAGTTCTGCGATAAAGGTCGCCACATGCCTGACCATTGCAGGATGGTTTGGCTTGCCGCGGTAAGGCACGGGTGTGAGCCAGGGCGAATCGGTTTCCACCAATAGGCGGTCTGAAGGTACCTTGCGGGCGACCTGTTGCAACTCCGTTGCTGTCTTGAAAGTGACGATGCCTGAAAAGGAAATCAGGAACCCAAGGTCCAATGCGGCCCGCGCCATGTCCCAATCTTCGGTAAAGCAATGCATCACACCCCCAACGGCCTCCGCACCCTCCTCCCGCATCACAGCGATGGTGTCCGCGCGTGCAGCCCGAGTATGGATGATGAGGGGCAAGCTGCAGGATCGGGCGGCACGGATATGTGTCCGGAATCGTTCCCGCTGGAACCCGGTGTCACCTTCAGTACGGTAATAGTCCAGACCAGTTTCACCGATGGCGACCACCTGAGGGTGGCCTGCTCCATTGGCTATCCAGGCCTCGTCCGGTTCGTCGCCGAAGGGGTCGTTGGGATGGACGCCGACGGACGCGGAGACATTCGGCAGGCCGTCAATGAGCGCCATCATGGCTGGCCAGCTGCCGCGGTCAACACCCACGCAGAGCATGTGCTCGATTCCCGCCTCGGTTGCGGCATCCAGCACGGGTTTGAGCCCGTTGCCGGCTTGCACCGACTCGAGCAGGTTCAGGTGGCAGTGGGAATCGACCAGCATTCCCTACATCGTGTGCGTGGGGCGGTCCGCTCCGAGCGCGCCGGCGAGGTAGGTCTCGATTTTTTTCTGTGTCTGTCCGTTATCCTGATCGGAAAACTGCACGCCGATACCGGCATTGCGCTTGTTCTGCGCGCCACGAGGCGTGATCCAGACAATTTTTCCGGCAACTGGCAGTTTTTCTGACTGATCCATGAGGGTCAGAAGAATGAACACCTCATCGCCGAGGCTGTACGTCTTGCTCGTGGGAATGAACAGGCCACCGTTCTTGATGAACGGCATATAGGCGGAGTACAGAGCCCCCTTGTCCTTGATTGTCAGGGTCAGCATGCCTGGGGCGCTCATTACTCCCTCCTCTCTTTAGTGGAGCGGCGCGGTATCAAGGCGCTCGCTCCATGCAAACATCAGTGCTTCCCACTGCAACTGGGCAGTCAGGGGAGCATCGCTCAAGGCCCGCAGCCTGATCAGCTCGTCTCTATGCCTGTGCAGCAGTCGCCAGTCTAATCGGTGAGCGCCGCTTTGCAAATCCCGACGCAGGTCCTCATTGAGGATTGGTGCATCCGGCCCGAGTTGTCGCAGGCGAATCATGTCCTGCACCAAGGTATTGAGCCAATCGAGACCTTGACCGAATGGCAGTTTTGCCCATGACTGGGCGGCGCGGACCGGGTCCTCTCCACCTTCAGGTAAGGCCATCAGTAGGCGGCAAAGGTCCCTACGTTGGCTGACCCACTCCGCATCATTGAGTGCGAGCGCCGCAAGTGGCGCTCCTCCAGCTAGCGCAAGCAAGGACTCTCCTTCCTGCAGTCCCTGTTGATGTAGCCATCGTTTGGCCGAGTCACGATTGGGGAGCGGCAACGGGAGGTGTTGGCAGCGACTGCGGATGGTCGCTGCAAGACGGGCGGGTCTGGCGCTGACAAGCATCAACAGTGACATCCCAGAAGGTTCTTCAAGAGTCTTCAATAATGCATTGAAAGAATTACGATTCATGCGGTCAGCGGGATGAATAATGGCGATTTTCCACGCACCGTAGCGGGCGGACAGCTGGAGGGCTTCCACGAGCTGTTCGCGTACCTGCTCAATCCCGATCTGGGTTTTGCCCTCCAGGACCGTCAAATAGTGAAAGTCGGGGTGAGTTCCCGCAGCGAACTGCTGACAGCTCCTGCAGGTACCGCAAGCGCCGTCTGCATCTGGCTGGCTACATAGCAGCCTGGAAGCCACTCGCTGCGCAAACTGCAGCTTTCCGACCCCTGGCAGGCCGGTCACCAACAGCGCATGTGGCATCCGACCTGACTTGAGTTGCGCGCTTACGCGGTCCCAGGCGGGCTGGTGCCAGGGTATCTGCGTATCAGCCACCTTTGGCTTCCGCGACAGTGCGGTCCAGAATATCGGTGATGGCCCGGCGGACGGTCTCGACGTTCTGCTCGGCGTCAATGACGGCGTAGGCCCCCTGGGCGTTGGCGGCGCGGCGCAGATAGACCTCCCGCACCCGGGTGAAGAATTCTGCGTCTTCACCGTCAAAGCGGTCCGAGGCGCCGCGTTTTCCAACCCGCTCCAAGCCAATCTCAGGACTGAGGTCCAACAGGAGTGTGAGGTCCGGTCGCAAGGCGCCTTGAACCCATTCCTCCAGCACGGCGATGCGGGAGAACGGCATACCGCGCCCCCCACCCTGGTAGGCGTAGGTGGCTTCCGTAAACCGGTCACAGACGACCCAGGCCCCTTTGGCCAACGCTGGCTCGATGACTTCTTCGATATGTTGGGCGCGTGCCGCGAACATCAGGAGTGCTTCAGAATCGGTGGACATCTCAACCGCTTGCTCACCAAGGACCACTGTACGGATGGCCTCGCCCAGCGCTGTGCCACCCGGCTCGCGGGTTGAGACCACCTCGTGGCCGGCTGCTCGCAGGTAATTGACCACGAAGTTGATATGCGTGGTTTTGCCCGCACCCTCGATCCCCTCGACGGTGATGAACAGTCCGCGATCAGCGCTCAGTTCGGCTTCCATCAACCTGTCTCCCCAATTGATAACGTGCTACAGCCCGGTTGTGCTCTTCGAGCGTAACCGAAAAATGATGACTGCCGTCCCCTTTGGCGACGAAATAGAGATATTCGCCGACAGACGGTCGCATCGCCGCCTCCAGAGCTCCGGCCCCAGGCATCGCAATGGGTGTAGGCGGTAACCCATGCCTCGTATAGGTATTGTACGGCGTGTCTGTGCGCAAATGGTGAGTGCGGAGGCGGTCTGTAAAATTCGGGCTGACGCCGTACATGACCGTCGGGTCGGTTTGCAGGCGCATACCGCGCTGAAGACGTCGGACAAACACACCGGCGATGATGGGCCGCTCTGCGGGCACCCTGGCTTCCCTTTCAATGATGGATGCCATGATCAATGCGTCCTCCGGGTCATCATAGGGGAGCCCTCCGTCACGGGAGGCCCAGGCTTCCTCAAGCCTCCTGTCCATGGTCAACATGGCGCGTTCAAGGAACGCAAGGTCCGTGACACCGCGGGAAAAAAGATAGGTGTCAGGAAAAAACCGTCCTTCCGGGTGCACCCCGGGTCGGTTGAGGCGGGTCATGATCGCTTCGGCGTCAAGTTGGTGCAGCGTCTGTTCAAGAGCCGGATGCGATTCAACGGCCTGCCGCAGCTGGTTGAAGGTCCAGCCCTCGACAATGGTCAGTGCATGCAACAGGGTCCGACCCTCGACCAGTTGTTGCACCATGGTGGCCAACGGTATTCCTGCGGTCACAGAATACTCGCCTGCCTTGATGCCAAGATCCATACCGTAGGCGCGCGCCGCCCACACCGCCTGGCGGGATGAGCGGATGGCACCCTCCGCTTCCAGTCGCCGCAGTACGCCACTCAGGGTCTCACCAGCTTGCACCTCAAGCGCCAGGCGCTCGCTCGGCAGGTTCACGGGCTGATGAATCAATCTCCAGCCGTGAACAGCAGCGCCGAGACCGGCAATGACCATGACCAGTATGAGAATTAGGAACGGTCGCATTGGGCCAGCCAGTTCTGAAGCCGTTTTGTGACAGTGCCGGGCGCTACGAAATCATGCTCGTCGATGCGTTGTACCGGCCAGATACCAACGACGCTGTTGCACAACAAAACCTCGGTCGCCCCAAGTACATCTTCCCTACTGAGCCGCGATTCTCGTGTGGGTATATCAAGCTCTCCTGCGCCTTCCAGAATCATGCCCCTCATGATACCGGCCACTCCGCATTGGTCCATCATTGGCGTACACAAAGTACCCCCGATGACCGCAAACAGGTTGGATTGCGTGCCCTCGACGACGCTCCCCGTGGTGTCGCACATCAAGCCTTCCTGCCAAGCGTCCATATCCTGCCATTCGTTGCGAGCGAGAACGTGCTCCAAGCGATTCAGATGCTTCATGCCCGCAAGGCGCGGTTGACGGGACAGTTGCAGGACACACCACCTCACCGCCACTCCGCTGTTGTTGTAGGATTCCGGCCATTCCGGTTTTGGGTGTGTTGTGAACAGAAGACGGGGCACCGGGTTTTCCGGTGGCCGATAGCCGCGGCCGCCACTGCCGCGGGTCAGGATCATTTTCAGGATTCCCTCGCCAACGCCAGCGGCTTGGGCTTGCACGAGCTTGTGCAATTGGTGGAGCCCCGGGGATGGGATGGCAAGGCGCTCTGCGTCGGCATGCAATCGTTCGATATGACGAGAGGCGAAAGCTGCCCTTCCATCAAGAACGATCATGGTCTCAAACAGACCATCTCCGTAGTGCAAGCCACGGTCGTCAGCAGGCACTTCCATCATTCGTGTGTCTCCAAGGACCTCAACAGTCCGGCAGCTTTGGCCCTGCTTTCATCCAGTTCCCGCTCAGCAATGGAGTCGGCGACAATGCCACCACCGGCACGAAAATCCGCCTGGGTGCCTCGTACGGTCAGCGTCCGGATGAGGATATTGAGGTCCATGTCGCCTGAGTGATCCAGCCAACCGAAGCTGCCGGTGTAGGCGCCTCTCGGCACCCCTTCGAGTTCTGCAATGATTTGCATGCATCTCACCTTCGGGCATCCGGTGATTGTGCCACCTGGAAAGGTGGCCGCAACCACATCGCCCGGCGCAATGCCCGTCCGCAGGCGTCCACGGATATTTGAAACGATGTGGTGGACGGTGGCGTAACTTTCGATGACCATCATTTCGTTGACCTCGACGCTCCCGTATTCACAGATTCGCCCGAGGTCGTTACGCTCCAGGTCAATCAGCATGACGTGTTCTGCGCGCTCCTTGGGATGTGCAAGCAATTCCAAAGACAACGCTTCATCTGCCACTTTATCGGCACCCCGCCGCCGGGTTCCAGCAATTGGCCGGCTCTCCACGCTCTCGCCATGGACCCTGACCAGGCGCTCCGGCGAACTACTCGCAACGGCGACATGCGAGGACCAACGCATGTAGCCGGCAAAGGGCGCCGGGTTGTATTCACGAAGTCGACGGTAACAGTCGAACGCCGAGGACCCGGGCTTCAGCTCACCATGCCAGCGACGGGAAAGGTTCGCCTGAAATATGTCACCGTCATAGATATAACGGCGGGCTCGCTCCACCGCGTCCAAATACTGTTGTGGGGCATCTTCCTCGAAGCGTTTGACAGGTGCCGGAGGGAGTTCGCCCAATGGATGCGTTACGGCCAGGTCCTGCGCAGCTTGCGTAATCTGTTCGATGGCGTCGGCCTCCCCGACAAGCCATGCCTGCCGGGTCTGATGGTCGCGCAGAATGGCCACTGGAACGCGTACAGCGCATGCCCTGGGTAATGGGTCAGCGACGTCGGTCGGCAAACTCAGGATGGGCTCAATCTCGCCAGCAATCTCGTAAGCAAAGAACAGGAACCAGCCGCCGGCGAAAGGAATCCCGTCCGGCAGCAAACGATGTTTGCGGGAGCTACGCCACCACGAGGACAGTGTCTCAAGGAACCCGCGTTCGATGGTGCAATCAGGGATGTCACTCTGAATGATTCCGTTGGCGTCCTGCCACAAACGCTCACCCGGGAATCCGAGCAGAAAATCCCAGCGCGCCTGTGCCGGACCGTGAGCAACACTTTCCAGCAGGAAGGGGTACCGATCCGGGTGGCTCTGGTGAAGTGCGGCCAGATCGGGCCACGCCTTGAGGGCTTTTACAATCGGAGGATTGTCAGCCACTCAAACAAGGCGCCGGAAGACCAACGTACCGTTGGTTCCACCGAACCCGAAGGAATTGGACATCGCCACATCGAGCTTCATGTCCCTGGCGGTGTGCGGGACGTAATCAAGATCACAACCCTCATCGGGGTTGTCGAGGTTGATGGTCGGTGGTGCGATTTGGTCGCGGATGGCAAGTACGGAGAAGACCGCTTCGACGCCACCCGCGGCACCGAGAAGATGACCTGTCATGGATTTGGTGGAACTGACCGCGACCGAATCCGCGTGGCTGCCGAACGCAGCACGAATGGCCACCGTTTCCGCACGGTCGCCTGCTTCCGTGGACGTGCCGTGCGCATTGATGTAGTCCACATCTTCGGGGTTCATGCCGGCGTCTCTGAGGGCATTCTGCATGCTGTCCCGGGCCCCGCGTCCATCTGGTGGCGGTGAGGTCATATGATAGGCATCGCCACTCATCCCGAAACCGGCAAGTTCGCAGTAGATGTCGGCCCCGCGTGCCTTGGCATGTTCGAGTTCCTCCAGAACCAGTACTCCAGCACCATCGGCCAGCACGAATCCGTCGCGGTCACGATCCCAAGGACGACTGGCCCGTGTCGGCTCATCGTTCCGGGTAGAGAGTGCGCGTGCAGCACAGAATCCGCCAATGCCTGTGGGGGTGGTCGCCATCTCGGCACCACCCGCCACCATGACGTCCGCGTCGCCATAGGCGATGGTGCGTGCCGCGATTCCGATGGAATGGGTAGCGGTTGTGCAGGCAGTCACCAGCGCAAGATTGGGGCCACGCAATCCAAACTGGATGGAGAGGTTGCCGGCAATCATGTTGATGATGCTGCTTGGCACAAAGAACGGTGAAATCCGGCGTGGGCCACCGTGTTCGAGAAATGTCGCGTGTGCCTTTTCGATGCTTTGCAAGCCGCCGATGCCGGCACCTACGACGGCCCCGATCCGGTGGCTGTTGGCTTCGTTGATGTCCAGTCCGCTGTCGCGGATAGCTTGTATCGAAGCTGCCATGCCGTAATGGACGAAGGTGTCCATCTTTCGCGCTTCCTTGGCATCGAACCAGTCTTCCAAACGGAAATCTCGTACCTCACCGCCAATCCGCGTAGGGAAATTGGAGACATCAAAACGCTCAATCGGCGCGATACCGCTACGACCATTCCGGATGGAATCCCAAGCAGCGGACACGGTGTTCCCGACCGGTGACAGGATTCCCAGACCTGTTACAACAATTCGCCTTCTGGACATTTACCTATCCCCAGAAACGAGAATGCCGCGGCCAAGATGGCTGCGGCTTCCCGTGCACGGTAAAAAGTGCCTGAATAATCTCAGCCGAGATGGGCCTTGATGTAGTCGACCGCCTGCTGGACGGTGGTGATTTTCTCGGCTTCCTCATCCGGAATCTCACACTCGAACTCTTCTTCCAGCGCCATAACGAGCTCAACGGTGTCGAGGGAATCGGCGCCGAGATCGTCCACGAAAGAAGCGTTCGCGGTTACGTCTTCTTCCTTCGCACCGAGTTGCTCGGTGACGATCTTTTTGACTCGTTCTTCAATATTGCTCATGACTGGGTAATCCTCCCGGCTACAGTTCAGACAGCGTTTGCTGCGGGCCGTATTGTATTGGAATAAGGGATACGGTGCCACACGCAGGCGCCGCATTCAAACACCGTTTTAGATCATGTACATGCCACCATTGACGTGAAGGGTCTCCCCTGTGATGTAAGCCCCGCCTTCGGAGGCCAGAAAAAGCACCGCTGAAGCAATATCCTCGGGCTTGCCAAGCCGGTTCAGGGGTACCTGGCCCAGCATCGCATTCCGTTGATCCTCTGTCAGAGAACGGGTCATGTCGGTGTCGATGAATCCCGGGGCGACCACATTGACGGTAATGCCCCGCGAACCCACTTCACGTGCCAGCGATTTGCTGAATCCGATGATGCCCGCCTTGGCTGCCGCATAATTGGACTGTCCGGCGTTACCCATGACACCGACGACCGAAGCAATACTGATGATGCGCCCATGACGTGCTTTCATCATGCCGCGCAGAACCGCTTTGGACATCCTGAAAACGGAAGACAGGTTGGTATCCATGATGGCCTGCCATTCTTCATCCTTCATACGCATGAGCAGATTGTCTCGCGTGATGCCTGCGTTGTTGACCAGGATGGATGGCGCACCTTCGTTGTTGGCAAGGTCGCCAAGAAGCGCGTCGACGGATTCCGGGTCGGCGACATTCAGAACCGCGCCGCGCCCCTTCACACCACCGTCCTTGAGGCCGCTTGTGATGTTCTTCGCGCCTTCCTCCGAGGTGGCCGTTCCGATGACGGTGGCACCGGCCTCGCCGAGTGCCATGGCAATGGCGCGCCCTATGCCACGGGAGGCGCCGGTGACCAGCGCGATGTCATTCTCAAGTCTGATCATGTGTCATTTCCTGTAGAGCTCAATGCCTTGGCAAGTGATTCCGGATCGTTAACGGATAAGCCGTCCAGTCGGTTGTCGATGCGCTTTGCCAAGCCTGACAAGACCTTGCCCGGCCCCAACTCCACCAGACGGGACACCCCTCGATCAGCAGCAAGGCGCATGGAACCTACCCAGAAAACTGGGCTGTAAAGTTGTCTGGTCAACGCCTCTCGCATCGACTCCGGGTCATCTGCCAGTGCCGCGGTCGCATTCTGGATGACCGGTATCGTTGGCCTGCGGATTGGGGTATCGGCCAGACGTTTCGCCATCTTTTCCGCCGCGGGTTTCATCAACGCGCAATGCGATGGCACGCTCACAGGTAGTCCTACCGCACGCTTCGCACCTTTGGCCTTGGCGATTACGATGGTCCGTTCGACAGCGGTTGCATGTCCCGCGATGACGACCTGCCCGGGTGAATTGAAATTCACCGCTTCCACGACCTCTCCTTCCGCTCCTTCAAGGCAAGCTTCCATGACTGCGGCGTCATCGAGACCCAGGATTGCCGCCATCGCGCCGACGCCAACAGGGACCGCCTCCTGCATCAGCTGGCCCCGGTGCTCCACCAGTCGCACCGCAGCCGCAAAGTCGAGCGCCCCCGCGCAGACCAGCGCGGTGTACTCCCCAAGGCTGTGACCGGCCATACAGCTTGGCGCAGCACCGCCTCTTGCCTGCCAGACGCGCCATACGGCGACGCCAGCGGCCAATAGTGCGGGCTGGGTCCTGTCGGTTGCGTTCAGTTCCGATTCCGGCCCTTCCTGGCACAGGGTCCAAAGGTCGAACCCGAGCGCATCACCCGCCTCGGCGAAGGTTTCCTGAATCAAGGGTTCCGCATCCGCTAATGCGGCTAACATGCCCACCGACTGTGAGCCCTGTCCGGGAAAGACGCACGCAAAATTGGTCATCCAACACTCCGATCAGCCATGCGCCACATTATACCTGTGAGGATTCCTGCGACGCTGCCCAGCCAATGGGCCTGCACGATTGCGTCCGGTGGCCAAAGCCACTCGGTTCCGGCCTTTAACGCAAGAAACATGAAAATGATGGCAGCACCCCACCGCCAATGCCGCCACAGACCGATGGCCCCCGCAGCGAATATCCCATGGAGCAAACCCGACAAGCCGGCGTACCAGGCAAGCTGGGGCACGCTGAGGAGACCGAGGCCCACAAGGAGAGCGAGCAGTGGGATGATGCCCGCCCACTCACCGACACGCCAGGCGCGCCCCACGATGAGCCATAGAATCGACAGTCCGCCCAGATTCAGAGCCAGATGTGGCACATCCAAATGGACCAGATGGCCGGTGAAAATCCGCCAGGGCTCGCCAGCAAGGGACACCCGATGCCACATGAACAGGGTAGCCGCGCGGTCGCCAAAAGACGCCATGAGCAAGCACAGGGCTGCTATCCCAAGGGGCGGCGACCAGAGAACCAGTTCCTTGGTGTATCCTTCACGCATGCGCACGCATTACTCCCAATTTGCCCGTGGATTTACGCTTATCGAAATCATGGTGGTGGTGGTCATCATCGGGATTCTCGCCGCCTTCATTGTGCCACGGGTAATGGACCGTCCCGACGCGGCTCGCATAACACGAGCGCAAAGTGACATTCGGACCATCGAAGCGGCACTCAACATGTACCGGTTGGACAATTTCCAATATCCGAGCACTGAACAGGGCTTGCAAGCCCTGGTCACTCGCCCTACAGGCCAGCCCGAGCCACGGAACTGGAATGCGGGCGGGTACATCCGCAGCTTGCCCCGCGATCCGTGGGGTAATCCATACCAGTATCTCAACCCGGGCGTCCGCAGTGACATCGATGTCTGGTCCTGGGGCGCAGATGGTCAACCAGGGGGAGAAGGCATGAACGCTGATATCGGCAACTGGGACATCGACGACTGAGTGGTGAGAGGCTTCACGCTGGTCGAGGTCATGGTGGTGCTGGTCATCGTCGGTGTCATCATGGCCACGGTTCTTCTGACTGTCCGTGCAGGTGGCGAAGGCAGGGTCGCCCGTGATGAAGTTCGCCGACTGGAATACTTGGTAGAACTCGCTCACGACGAAGCGGTTCACCAAATGCGCGAGATTGGGCTGCAATTTCATGCCTCGGGATACCGGTTCGTGGAATGGGATGGCGCTGAGTGGAGCGCACTCGAAAGAATCCCCGCATTCCGTCCGCGTGCATGGCCAGAGGTCCTCGAACTAGAGTTGGAGGTTGAAGGACTGCTTGTTCCGGTGCCGTCAGTAATGCCCGCGCAGATCCGACCTCAAGTCGTCTTCCTGTCTTCCGGCGAAGTCAGCCATTTCGTGCTTACGCTGGTGGATTCGCAAGGAAATGGCGAAAGACTCCGTGTTGCGATTACGGCCTCGACGGAACGCGAGCCGCTGCAGGCGGTACAGTGAAGCGCGCTGGCTTCACCTTGGTCGAGGTCCTGGTCGCGCTCGTCGTGGTCGGTCTCGCCTTGCTCGCATTGATGACGAACGCCGCCCACTACACTCGCCAATCTGCAGAACTGCGGGATCGCACCATCGCAACCTGGGTCGCAAGCAACCGATTGGCGGAGTTTCGATTCGATCAGACATTCCCTGAACCCGGTACGCAGCGCGGTGAAGTGACGCAGGACGGCCAGCGCTGGTTGTGGTTGGCGGTGGTAACAGCCGCGCCGGGCGAGGATGACCTTGGGCGTATCGATGTCGCCGTTGCCCACGAACGTGACCCTGAAGCCACCATTGTTGTCTTGACGGGTTTCATCGGTCGTTATCGGGCCAGTTCCGGTGGGCAGGTGCAGCCGTGAGGTGTGGACATCGAGGTTTCACGCTGCTGGAGCTTCTGGTTGCCATCGCACTGTTTGCCGTTGTGTCCACCATCGCGTACGCCGGCCTGAATGCCCTGATCAGGCAGTACGAACAGTCCGATGCCCAGGTCGCGCGAACTGCAGCCATGCAGCGTGCTTTTGCATTGCTCGCGAGCGACCTGGTGCAGGTTCAACCCCGCTCCGTACGGGAGGAGTACCACGGCGAGCGCACGCCCGCGCTGATTGCAGGGCCACGCTACCCTCATGCGCTTGAGTTCACCAGAGGCGGGTGGAGCAACCCTGCGGGGCATCGACGCACGACACAGCAGCGTGTGGCTTGGCGTTTGCAGGATGACCGGCTGGAACGATTGCATTGGCAGGTACTGGACCGCGCGCCGTTGGCAGAAGCCGTGGCCACGCCGTTACTGCAGGGCATCACCCGTCTGGACCTTCGATTTCTGGATGCGCAGGGCGACTGGCAAGACAGCTGGCCGTCCATCCGGCAATTCGACCCGGACCCGGACACGCTGCCGATCGCAATCGAGGTGTCACTGCAGCTTGATAACGGAGACACCCTTACCAGGGTGTTTGCTACCGGTGCGCGTTAAGCAAAGAGGCGTAGCCCTTGTGCTTGCCCTGCTCATCTTTGCATTGGCTACCATCGTTGCCGTCATGATCATGGGCAGGTCCGATGCGGAGTTCCGCCGTGCTGAGCGGCTGTTGCATGGTGAACAGGCGATGCAATATGTATTTGGTGCCGAGCAGTGGGTCATGCAGATTCTGTATCGTGACCGCCGCGACTCCTCCACTGATCATCGCGGCGAGGACTGGGCATCGGATCTGCCGCCGTTGCCGGTGGATGGCGGTCTCATCATCGGGCGACTCGATGACCTCTCTGGTCGATTCAATCTCAATAATCTCGTCAACGAGGAAGGCGCCGCCAGCGAGCCGCATGTGAAGCAGTTCCAGCGCTTGCTCCAGATACTTGGACTGGAGGATGAGGTCTCGGTCGCTGCAGTCGTCGATCTCATAGACCCGGATAGTGAACCTACGTCGCCCGACGGCATCGAGGACGGCGGTTACCTGACCCTGCAACCTGCACACCGTACGCCCAACAGGCCTTTGACGGCATTGAGTGAGCTCGCGCTGTTGCGCGACTTTGACCAAGCTGTACTACCCATTCTTGCGCCGCATGTCGCTGCCCTACCCGTTCGAACCGCCCTCAACGTCAACACGCTGACCTCACCGCTATTCATGTCTCTGGCGGAGGGTATCAGCGAGCCGTTGGCTGAGGAGTTCGTGGTGAACCACGCCGATGGCGGTGTGGAGTCCTTGCAGCGGTTCGCCGACCTTCTCGGCATGGAACCGGAGCCCGGTGTCGGTCTGGCTCTGGCGAGCGATTGGTTCCTGCTCACGGTACGGGTCAACATTGGCAGCATGGACCTCACCATGTACAGTCTGCTTGAGCGTCAGGCTGATGGGCGGACACGTGTCGTGTCCCGCCAACGGACGCCCTGGTAGGCCCGGAGAACATGCGCGAGACACTGGTCATTCTTCTCACACCATCAGCGTCCACCGCGGCGTCATGGGTACCCGTGGACAGCAATGGACGCGCCATGGGCTCTGTGCAAAAAGGTGCGCTCGATGCAGCGGCAGCGATGGCAGGTAAACGCCGCGTCGTGGTGGTGGTTCCCTCAGAATCCATCCTGTTGACCCAAGTGACCTTGCCCGGAGTTCGTGGTGCCCGACAGCGTCAGGCAGTGCCCTTCGCGTTGGAAGATCGGCTCATTGATGAGGTGGAAACACTGCACTTTGCTGTTGGCGCCAATGCAGGTGACGATATTCCGGTCGCAGTGATTGACAGGCGTACCATGCAGTCCTGGTGTTCTGCGCTGACCGATGCGGGACTGCATGCATCGGCCATGGTGCCGGACTGCCTGGCAATCCCCTACACCGAAGGACAGTCAACGGCAATTGAGCATGCAGACAGGATGCTCCTCCGCGACGGCATCACCTCCGGGTTCACGGCGTCAAGCCAGGCGTCAGCAGCATTGCTACAGGCGCGGGGATGTTCCGGCGTGGCGCCCGTTCCCGTGTCGGGCGACGCCTTGTTGCAGGCTATGCTGCCGCAGGCATTGGATCCAGTCATCAATCTTCTGCAAGGCGAGTTCGCTAGACGTGGCGCACGCAGGGAGTCTCTTGCCCCGTGGCGAGTTCCCATGGCTTTGGCGGTCGTTTGGGCAGTGCTTGGGTTGGGGCTTTGGATTGTGGACTACCGTGCCGTCGTTGCAGAACAGGAAGCCTTGCAGAGCGAGATATCAGAGTTGTTTCACACGCTACTTCCGGACGAGCCCATGGTTGATCCCCGCTTGCAGATCGAGCGACGACTCGGCGGTGCGGGTGGGGGTTCGGGGGGCGAACTCCTGCGCATGCTTACGCTCTTGGCGGAAGGTATGACCGATGCTGGGAATGCAGAACTTGGTGCCATTTCGTACCGCCAGGGTTCGCTGGAGGTTTCGGTGGCAACACAACGTGCGGAACAGGTTGAGCAATTGCGTGAGCGCATCGCTTCATCAGGTCCTTACGAAGTCTCCATCGAGTCGGCAAGTAGCCGCGGAGACCGCGTTGAGGGGCGCTTGCTCATCCGGGCTGGTGGGCGATGAAAGCTTGGTTCATGAACCTCGCACCACGTGAGCGATGGCTGCTCACCGTGGCGGTGGGCGTGGTCGGCCTTATTGGTATATATGTTCTCATCGTCGAGCCGCTGGTTGCGCACAAGGCCATGCTGGAGCGACAGATATCCTCACAGGGCCAGTTGTTGCAGTGGATGCGGTCTACTGCCAGTTCATCAGTCTTGCAAGGCGGCGGCGCTTCTGGCGGGCGTGCAGAGTCGCTCTTCGCCTTGGTGGACCGCAGTGCGCGAGCCACGCCATTGGCAGGTGCGTTACAACGCATCCAACCAGAGGGACAGTCCGTGGTTCGCATCTGGCTGGACAATGCGAGCTTCGACGAACTGGTTCGCTGGTTGGCAACACTGGAGAGGAGCCATGGCGTTGTGGTGACCGTGCTTGCAGTCGATCGCGCTTCCGAGCCAGGTAAGGTCACTGCACGACTGACGCTGGAACGGGCATGAGCCCCCGGCGGAGTGTGGCGGTCCTGACGACTGCTGGGTTGTTGGCTTTCGCCCTCTTCCTGTTGATAAAGGCTCCGGCAAGTGCTGTGCATGTGTTGGCGATGGAGTCAGTCCAGATGAGTGACTACCGTGGCACGCTATGGCGAGGGGGTGCATCGCTCAGTGCCAGGGGCGTGCCAATCGGAGTCGTGGCTTGGCGTTTGTCCGCATTTCAGTTCCTGGCTGGGCGACTGACCTTGGACATCGCGTTGGAAGGACATCATGCAGCCATGTCGGGTCGGCTGGTTCACTCCTACCTGCGTGACAGGTCGGAGGTCAGCGAGATCCAGGGAGATATTGCGCTTGCCCTGCTTGCACTCGTCACTCGCATCGAGCAAACGGTAGGGGCGAACATCCAGTTACAGGGAGTTGCACTGACAGTTCAGAACGGTCGCATTGTCGCAGCGAGCGGACACGCCCGTCTTGGCGCGGTGACCGCCCTCAAGCCACAACGGCAATACCTCGGTGAATACGTCCTCGCGCTGCAAATGGTCGGCGACAACCCCGGTGTGGAACTCACGGAATGGTCAGGTCCGTTAGCGGTGACCGGGCGAGCATGGATAGAACCTGCGGGGTCATGGTTCCTCGATCTACGCTTACGCGCCGATGCCGCCGATCCCAACCTCCGCTCAGTTCTTTTCCTGGTAGGTGAACCTGAGGCGGATGGGTGGACACCGCTGGTCCTCCGGGTCACTCGATAGGTAAGGTCGAGAAGCCCTCGATGGAGCCCATTTCCTTGCGGTCCCGCTTCAGGGTCGGTTCGCTGGCTGCATAGGCACACAGTAAATTGCCCAATGCATGCAAGGAATCCATGTGGGTCCGCTCCCAGCCATGGGTGGCATCCGTGCCGAAGCAAACGAGCGCTGTTCGGATGTCATTACCTGCGTCGATTGCAGAAGCGCTGTCGGAGTGGTAGTAGCGGAACACATCGCGGCGATGCGGAATAGCGTTGTCTCGACACAGTTTCAACAGCTTGTGTGTCAGGTGGTAGTCGAATGGCCCGTCTGAATCTTGGACAGCTACGGTGACGCCAAACTCGCTGGTGTTCTGACCAGGGGCATTCGGCGCCGTGTCGATGGTCACCATTTCTGCCACATCGCCATGCAGGACATGCGACGCGCCCGACCCCACTTCCTCGGAAATCGTGAACAGCAAATGGCATTCGATGGGAAGAA
This sequence comes from uncultured Gammaproteobacteria bacterium, assembly GCA_964552205.1. Taxonomy (GTDB): domain Bacteria; phylum Pseudomonadota; class Gammaproteobacteria; order Natronospirales; family JAIVGZ01; genus JAIVGZ01. The sequence goes on along the minus strand of CAZKFT010000018.1, from coordinate 13,557 downwards.
CCGTGCCTGATGCTTTGAGCGCCTTGGCAACGGCGAGGACAACCGCGACACCAGCCTTGTCATCCAGATGCCGTGAGTTGATGAAGCCGCCCGGTCCGAGTTCCGGTTGCGGGTCGACGGCGATGAAATCACCTACGTGGAAGCCTAGTTCTTCAAGATCCCCGCGCGACTTGACGGGTTGATCCACACGCAGCTCCACCTGCGTCCAGGAGACTGGTTGTGTATCCACCTCCTCGTTGTAGGTATGCCCCGATGCTTTCAGCGGCAAGATAGTTCCCCGCTGCGGTCCCGAATCGGTGAACACGGTCACACGCGCACCCTCTGCAAAGCGACTTGACCAAGTGCCAATCGGCACCAGCTCAAGGCGCCCGTTATCCTTCAGCTCCTTGACCATGGCGCCAATCGTATCCAGATGGGCAACGATGGCGCGATCCGGACTGTCCTCACGACCCTTCAAATCTGCACGAATGGCCCCGCGCCTTGTGATTTCGTATGGGATGTCCAGCGCCGCAAGTTGCTCGCAGGTATACCGCACCACTTCATCGGTGAATCCCGTAGGGCTCGGTATTGCCAGTAAATCGAGCATGGTGCGCTCGAGGTATTGCATATCAAGTACTGGTTTTTGCACGACGTGTCTCCTTACCGATTGACTGCGGGAACAACAGGTCCATGAATGCTTGCGCTGTTGGCTGTGGCTCATGGTTCGCGAGGCCGGGTCTCTCGTTGGCCTCGATGATGCGATACGCTTCCTGGTCGGGTGCTTGAACCATGAGGTCAAGCCCGACGACCGGTATATCCAACGCCCTGGCTGCCTCGCAAGCCGCATCGTGCAGAACGGGGTGTAGATCATCAGTTACGTCATGTAGCGTACCCCCCGTGTGCAGGTTGGCGGTCTTGCGCACGTGCAACCGGACCCCCACCTTGGGGATGTCATTCAGCGTCACTCGTTGCGACCGCAGCACGCGTCTGGCTTCGTCATCAATCGGGACTGAGCTTTCGCCCTGGGTGGCTGCGCTCCGCCTCCGGCTCAGTTTCTCGATGAGCTCATGAACTGTATGGCGTCCGTTACCGATGACTACTGGTGGGCGCCTTACGGCAGCTGCAACAACCCGGAAGTCGATGACGACAATCCTGAGGTCGATTCCATCCACCATCTCCTCAATCAAGACCTGGTCCGACAATTCGGAGGCGTGCTTGATGGCACGTCGCAGGTCTCGCCAGCGTGTGATGCCGACCGCGACGCCATTGCCCTGCTCGCCACGCGCTGGCTTTACCACGACCTCGCGATGCCGCTTCAGGAAGCGCCGTTCTTCATCCTCATTGCCAGAAACGATATGTTCAGGAACACAAAGCCCCGCATGCTTCAGAACCTCCGTCGTGATGGATTTGTCATCACACCGGCTCATCGCAATTGCAGAAGTGAGCTCGGTGAGCGACTCGCGGCATGTCACAGAGCGTCCGCCGAATCGGAGGGTGAAGAAGCCACGAGCAGCGTCTATGTCCTCCACGGCGATACCTCTCCGTCGTGCTTCGTCCACGATGATTCGCGCATAAGCGTTCATCTCGTCGTCGGTCACCGGCGCTGCGTAGAGTTGCTCGTTGATCGGATTCTTGTTCTTGAGCGTGAACACCGGGACGCGCTGGAACCCCATCTTCTCGTATAAACCTATCGCTTGCGCATTGTCATGCATGACCGAAAGATCCACGAAAGCACGGCCACGTGCGAGATAGTGATCCGCGAGATGTGCGACCAATGCCCGGCCAATGCCCGGTTGCGTCGCTTGGGGGTCAACCGCCAGACACCAAAGGCTTGACCCGTTCTCCGGGTCGCCGAACGATTCGCTATGGTCCACGCCCGTGACGGTTCCGAGAATCTCGCCTGATTGCAGATCTTCAGCAACCAGATAGGTGAGATTTCGCGACTTGCGCTGCTGCCAGATGAAGTCCGGTGATAGCGGCACCATCCCGCGGGTTCGGTATATGCGGTCGATGGCAGCGGCATCGTCCCGGCTACGCAGCTTACGGATGGCCACGGTACGCATACTGATTCTCCCGGGGAGCCAGTTGGCAAGCCACAAGCGATAGGTATGCGACGGGTCCAGGAACAAGGACTGCGGGGCCATTGCCAGCACGACATGCGGATCGCGGAGATAAAACGCGATGTCGCGAGAGTCTTCGCGTTCGCCAGCCAGCGTTTTGGCCAACTGCTTCTGGTCGGAAAACGTGTGAGCAAATATCAGCCGACCCCAACCGCAGTCCAGGACGACATTCTCGGCGAGGTCGCGGGAGGCGGATGCGCCGCCCGACTCCCAGTTGCGCAAGGAAGGCGCATTACGGCGCTCCAATCGAATTCCCGCTCTGCGCCGGTCGCTCATGTCGTACGGTCCACGTGTTCCTGCAACCACAACTCGAGCAGGCCAAGCTGCCATAACTTGGAACCACGCAACGGGGTGATATGGGCTTCGGGGTCTGCTGCAAGTTGGTCCACATATGACTTCTGGAACAGGCCCCGTTCCGTTGCGCGGCGGGACCGCAATGCACCCATGACCATGTCCAGATACGGGCCGCGCAGATACTTGAGTGCGGGGACCGGGAAGTACCCCTTGGGACGGTCGATGACTCCTGCAGGAATGACGGACCGCGCCATCTCCTTCAGGATATGCTTGCCACCGTTCATGACCTTGTACTCAGCTGGAATTCGGGCAGCCAGTTCCACCAGTTCGTGGTCGAGAAACGGAACCCGTGCCTCGAGCCCCGATGCCATGGTCATGTTGTCCACACGCTTCACCGGATCGTCCACCAACATCACAGTGGTATCCATGCGAAGGACTTTGTCCACTGCTGATTTTGCGCCCGGGGTGTTGAAATGTTTCATTACGAAGCGGCCCGCGTAATCGTCTTCTACCAACCGCGGGTGGACCGTGCGTACATATTCGGAGTGGTCGCGGTCCATGAAGGCTTTGCTGTAGTCGTCAATGGGGTCGGTGCTCTTCAGCATGGGGGGGTACCAGTGGTAACCTCCGAACACCTCGTCTGCGCCCTGCCCGCTCTGTACTACCTTGTAGTGCTTGGCGACTTCCCTGGACAGCAGGTAGAAACCCACAGCGTCATGGGACACCATCGGTTCTGACATCGCGGCGATGCACTCGCCCAATGCAGGCAGCATACGCGCGGTGTCAATCCGGATCTGGTGATGGTCCGTGGCATAGCGGTCGGCGATGATGTCTGAATATTTGAACTCATCACCCGCCTCATTTCCTACGGTTTCAAAGCCGATGGAGAAGGTACCGAGCTTCTTCTGACCGGCCTCGGCCAATAATCCAACAATGAGACTGGAGTCGAGCCCGCCGGAAAGCAGTACCCCGACCGGGACATCGGCAACCAATCGGCGCTGAACGGCGGCTCGCATGTGCTCGGCGAGCTGTTCCTTCCATCCTTCGAAATCGATTGTGTCATCGGGCTCATCGGCATACGCGAGGGTCCAGAAGGTTTGGCGCGATTGTTTGCCGTTGGGCTCTATGGTCATGATGGTGGCGGGTGGCAGTTTACGGACGCCTTTCAGGATGGTGTGCGGCGCCGGCACTACTGCGTGGAAGCTGAGATAGTGGTTAAGCCCCACCGGGTCGATGTCGGTATCCACTTCACCAGCAGCCAACAACGCGGGAAGCGTGGATGCAAACCGCAGCCGGTTTCCGCTCTCACTGAGGTATAGCGGCTTGATGCCCAAGCGGTCGCGCACCAGATGCGTCCTGCCGCTGTCGCGTTCCCACAGGGCGAACGCGAACATGCCCTTGAAACGCTGCACGCAATCCGGCCCCCAAGCGTGCCAAGCCTTCAGGATGACCTCGGTGTCGCCTCGGGAGAAGAATGCATATCCGGAGCCTTCAAGTTCCTTCCGGAGTTCGTGGTGGTTGTAGATGGCACCGTTGTAGACGATGCCCAAGCCAAGAGAGGCGTCCACCATGGGTTGCTGCGCCCGCTCCGATAGGTCCATGATCTTCAGGCGTCGATGTCCGAACACCCGTGGGCCGTTTTGGAAGATTCCGGCGCCATCCGGTCCACGAGGTGCCAATTGCTCGCACATGCGCGCAACGGCGCCCGTGTCGCCTGGGCGCTCGTTGAAATTCAGTTCTCCGGCAATGCCACACATCTGGCTTGCCTCCTCGGTGCTATGGGTGATTTTTTACTGAAAAGCGATATTGCGTCGCTTAAAGAGACCTGATTGTTGCTGGATAATCGTCAATCAGGCAGGTAAGTGGCTCATTATAGCCACTTGCCGTGCATAAATCAACCATTTGGCCTGCATATGCAGAAACGACAGAAGTTGCTCTGGACTTCGTCGATCGGGCGGGGCGGAATCGCGTTCATCAATACCACGGTCACTGAGGGGAGCGCATCCTGGCACTGGCCTGCGTCGCACGCTCCTGCCAGGGCCCCGGGAGTTCTGCTGCACGCGACACGGCTTCCAAAGCCTCTGTCGCTCTCCCCAATTCCTCAAGCGCCAGGGCAAGATTGAGCCAGGCTGCGCCAAAATCCGGGTTCACGATGGTGGCGTGTTCAAAGGCCTTCGCGGCAGAGTCCACTTGGCCATTGGCGTAGCGTGCGTTGCCTAACGCGAACCACCCAGTCGGGTATCCCGGCCAACGTTCCACGACGCTGTCCCATGCAGATTCGGAGGCCGCAGCGCCGGCGACACGCTCAAAATTCGAGATGCTTTCGGCGCTGCGCATAGGGTCGGCTCTGACGGGAAGTTGTCCCGGCGCCAAGGTCACCATGCCCCACCGGCCACTGCGCGCCCAGGTGTTGTCGAAGCGTCGGATGCCCACGCGCGCCGCCGGAGACTCGCCGGTATGGAGGACGAGTTGGCGTTCTTCGAGGTCATAGCCGATAACCACTGCGTAGTGCCACATGGGAAACCATGGGAGGGAAAGATTCTGGAGAATCAACACCGGACGCCCTGCATCAATCTCCGTCAGCATAGCCTCCAGCGATGGTTCGATGAGAAAGCTGATGCGATCATGCCGCCGTGTTGTCGCCAGCATTTCCGGCTGGAGACTACCTTCCCTGCCCGGCAGATAGACCTGTGGTATCAGTTCATCCACCGTGACCGGGACGCCACTCGCATTCAAGGACATCGCAAGTGCTGCAGGCCCACATTGATACTCGCGTTGGCCATGGAAGGGCACATGCTCGAGTAGCGCGTTATTCTCAGCGCGCCCCTCCTCCAAGAGACGGATGTCCGGCCCAACGGCGCACCCTGTAACCGTCAGGCAAAAAAACAGGGTGGCCGCGATGCGGCCACCCTGCGGGATGACACCTGCGATCATCAATTGTTGATGAAGGGGAATACGTTGGTGACGCCCATAAGGTCGGTGATGACCAGAATCACGAGGATGCCACCGAGGATTGCCCAACCGCTGCTTGCACCGGAAGGCAGTCCATCAATCCGCTCCGCCATCATGCGAGCCTCGGCATCGGTCATGGCCGCAACGCGCGCCTCGGCGTCTGCGAGTGATACGCCATTTGCCAGGAGTTGGTCGCGAACCTCTGCACGTTCCAACATCGCAAGAACAGCTGCACGGTCAAGATTGCCTTGTTCGTGGGCAACGACATCCTGTGTCCCCACCATGCCAGCGTAGGCAGGTGCGACCGGAGCAAGCGTCCCCAGCATCAAGGCAGTAGCCAGCACAAAACTCGTTGCGCGGAAAAGTTGTTGCTTCATCGTCGTTCTCTCCTCAAGCCAAAGGCGGAAACCGCGAGTTAACACGGTTTCGACCATAACCCAAGGCGGCCCGGCCTACAAGATGAAGGCCGGGCCATCGCTCTAGTTTCTAGTGAACGGGAAGACGTTGGTCAGACCAAGCAGATCAGTGACCAACAGGATGATGAAGATTGAAAACAGGATGCCCAGCGCATTGCCGCCAGCGGGCATGCTGTCCATGCGCTCATTGAGCACCTGAATTTCTTGCGGGCTCATCGCTGAGATGCGCGCCCGAGCTTCGTCTAGGGAGACGCCTCTGCGGGTCAGTGCCTCGGCAACCGCATCCGAGTCGAGCATGGACAGCAGCTGATCACGATCAAGCTCAAACCCTTCTTGGGCAATAACTGCATCGGTACCAACCATCCCTATGCCAGCATGGGCAACCGGGAGGGTGCCAATGAGCATTGTGGTGGCAAGTGTCAGACTGAGAAATTTGACGAATATCCTGTTCATGTGTCTGTCTCCGTGTGGGTGAATAACGGAAGTATCTAGCTGACACACAAGCAAAACTGTGCGCTAGGACACATTTCAGGAAAATGAGTGGTCGGGACGGCAGGATTTGAACCTGCGACCACCTGCACCCCATGCAGGTGCGCTACCAGGCTGCGCTACGCCCCGAGACGCGTATTGTATCAGCGCTTGAGGAGTTCGAGCAGGTCTTCGAGTTCGTTGCGGAGCTGGCGCACAATCTGCTGGCTCTGGTTCACATCGTCTTTGGCGTCTTCGCTGGACAGGCGCTGGCGCGCACCACCGATGGTAAAGCCCTGGTCATACAGCAGGCTGCGAATTTGACGGATGACGAGTACATCGTGTCGTTGGTAGTAACGACGATTGCCACGGCGTTTGACTGGCTTGAGCTGGGGGAATTCCTGCTCCCAATAACGAAGCACGTGTGGCTTGACGCCACACAGGTCGCTCACTTCACCAATGGTGAAGTAGCGCTTCCCCGGAATCGGCGGAAGCTCGTCGTTATTCCCCGGCTCCAGCATAGGCCTCCACCTTGGCTTTCAGTTTCTGCCCAGGACGGAATGTGACGACACGCCGCGCGGTGATAGGAATCTCTTCGCCGGTCTTGGGATTACGCCCGGGGCGCTGGTTCTTGTCGCGGAGATCAAAGTTGCCGAACCCGGAAAGCTTCACCTGCTCCCCGCTTTCCAGCGCGGCCCGTATCTCCTCGAAAAAGAGGTCAACCAGTTCCTTCGCCTCGCGCTTGTTCAGCCCGAGCTCGTGGAAGAGGGATTCGGCCATTTCGGCCTTAGTCAGTGCCATAGTGCGTCATTCCCGTAGCGTTGCCTGCACGCTCCTGCCCAAATGTTCGACAAGTCCTTGGACGAAATCATCCACTTCGTCGTCGGTAAGAGTGCGCGAAGTTTCCTGTAAAATCAACCCCAAAGCGATACTTTTTAGTCCCGGTTCTACGCCCTTTCCACGGTAAATATCAAAAATGAAGCGTGATGCCAGCCATTCGGGCGCTTTGGCGTCCACTTCCGCCAGCAGTGCGCCCACCGTCAATCCTTCCGGGACAACCAGAGCCAAATCCCGTCGAAGCGCCGGAAAACGGGAGATCGGCGCGGCCTTGGGACTCACGCCGACCTGCAGATAACCCATAGCAATTTCAAATAGATAGGGGGTTTTAGCCAAGCCGAGTTTTTGGGTAATTGCCGGATGAAGGGAGCCTATCCATCCGATGCGCCGCCCTTCCACCTGAATCTCGGCGGACTGGCCGGGGTGGAGCGACGGGTGCTCCGCGGCGCGGAAACACGGTGCAGGACCGCCGCCCAAGGCCAGCAAGGCCTCACAGTCCGCTTTCAGGTCGTAAAAATCCACGCTGCCTTGAGGCAAACCCCACTGCACTGAGTGTCGGTCACCCCAGACCAGGCCTGCAAGCATCTTTTCCTGTTTCAGAACATCATCTTGCATCACAAAGGTAAGTCCAGACTCGAAGATTCGAACACGGACCTGTTGGCGATTGGCATTGTAATCCAGCGTTTTGATGAGACCTGGCCAGAGGCTTGTACGCATTTGCGCCAAATCGGCAGAAATGGGGTTGGCGAGATCAACGGCGCCTGTGTTGAGGCCTAGCTGCGCTTGCAGTTCTGGATCAACGAAACTGTAGGTGACAACCTGCTGGTAACCGCGCTGGATGAGCGCGTCCACAATGCGGGACTCCGGTACCTCCGCGTCGGCGACTGGATGCAGGACCATGGGCGCAAGACCGTCCCGTGTCGGGATTCGGTCATACCCATGGAACCGTGCAATTTCCTCTATGAGGTCCTCTTCGATTTCAATATCGAAACGCGCTGCAGGTGCACTTACCTGCCAACCCTCCTTCGCTGCCGAAATACTCATCCGTAGGCGACCCAAGGTGGCCTCGATGAACTCGTCGCCGATGGCAGTGCCCAGAACCCTGGTGATACGCTCACGGCGCAAATGGATGGCCGGTTCGCGCACCTCCTGTGGTGCGGTTCCTGCAGAGGACACCGGCCCAGCCTCCCCGCCGCCGAGATCGATCAGTAGCTTGGTGGCGTATTCCATGGCCTGTGCTGGCAATGTCGGGTCCACGCCACGCTCGAAGCGCTGCGAGGCGTCCGTGTGAACGCCAAAACGCCTCGCCCTGCCGACCACCGCAAGGGGTGTGAAATGTGCGCTTTCCAGAAACACATCGCGTGTCCCCTCATCGACCGCAGAGGCGTCGCCACCCATGATCCCGGCCAGCGCAACGGGACCGTGTTCATCGGCAACGACCAGGATTTCGTTGTCCACGGATACTTCCTGGCCATCCAGGAGCACCAGCTTTTCACCAGGCTTGCCGCGACGAACTTGAATGTTTCCATTGAGCTTGTCATTGTCGAACGCATGCATCGGCTGTCCAAGTTCCAGCATGACAAGCGCGGTAATATCGACGGCCAGACCAATCGGTCGTATGCCGGCACGGCGCAACTTTTCCCGTAGCCACATCGGGCTCTGCCGTTGGCCATCGACGCCTTTGACGACACGCCCAAGGTAAATCGCACAATCATTGGCGTTCTCAATGTTTACAGGGCGCGACGCGTCGCAATGGACATCGACCTGCAAGAGGGGTACCACGGGTGCCGGCAGCGCGTAGATGGCGGCAACCTCGCGCGCAACACCCAGAACGCTGAAGCAATCGCCACGGTTGGGTGTCAGGTCCAGCTCCAGAATGTTGTCGGAGGCACCAAACAGTTCCGCCATGGGTGTTCCAGGCTTGGTGTTCTCGTCGAGGTCGAGCAGGCCTGCGTGATCGTCGGAAAGTCCTAGTTCCCGTCCGGAGCACAACATGCCCTCTGAGCGGACACCGCGCAATTCAGTGGCGGTGATGGTCACGCCACCCGGCAGCTTTGCACCGGGCAGCGCCAGCGGCGCAATCATTCCGACGCGAACATTGTCGGCGCCACAGACAATCCGATGCTTGCCCTTGCCGGAGTCCACGTCGCACACCGTGAGCTTGTCCGCGTCAGGATGTTGCTCGCAGGACAGTACGCGCGCTGCGATGACGCCTTCCAGTTTGTCGCTGGCAGGTTCGATCGCATCTACCTTTAACCCGGCCATGGTCAAGCCATGAGCAAGCGCGGCGGTATCCACCTTCGGGTCGGCGAATTCACGAATCCATTGTTCGCTGATTCTCATGTGAACTGCCTCAGGAAGCGCAGGTCATTCTCGAAGAAGTGTCGCAGGTCGGTCACACCGTAGCGGAGCATTGCGAAGCGTTCGACACCCATGCCCCAGGCATAACCCGTGTAGCGCTCCGGGTCGATGCCGACATTTGCCAGAACTTTGGGATGCACCATGCCGCACCCGAGCACCTCAAGCCAGCCCGTGTTCGAGCATACGCGGCAACCTGCGCCATCACAGTGCACGCATTGCACATCGACTTCGGCCGACGGTTCGGTGAACGGAAAATAGGATGGTCGAAACATGACTTTGAGGTCTTCACGCTCAAAGAACTGGCGCATGAAACGCTCGAGTATGCCCTTCAGGTCCGCCATGGTGATGCCTTCGTCCACAACCAGTCCTTCGACCTGATGGAACATCGGCGTATGGGTAAGGTCGGAATCGCATCGATACACACGACCCGGGGCAATGACACGGATGGGCGCATTCCCACCCTGCATGGCGCGAATCTGCACGGGAGATGTATGCGTGCGAAGTACCCTGCCGTCGCCAAAATAGAACGTGTCGTGCATGGCACGAGCGGGATGGTGTTCCGGAATGTTCAGTGCTGTGAAGTTGTGGAACTCGTCTTCAATCTCGGGGCCTTCCGCGACGGCGAACCCTGCCGAGGCCAACAAGCGGACGATACGTTCCATGGTGCGTGCCACTGGGTGATGGCCACCCGGACGTTCCCCACGACCCGCTGCGGTCACGTCAACGGTTTCGGAAGCGAGTTTGAGGGCGAGCGCATCTCTGGCAAATGCGTCGCGACGAGCCTCTAGCGCGGACAGGATACTGTCGCGGGCCGTATTGATACGCTGGCCAGCTTTGGGTCGTTCAGCGGCAGGGAGTTTGCCGAGCGCCTTCATTTGCTCGGTCATGACCCCTTTCTTGCCCAGGTACTGTACGCGGACGCTATCAAGCGCAGTCGAATCGCTGGCGGCGGCAATCGCCGCCAGCGCATCGGCTGTCACTTTATCGAGTTGCTCCATCCGCGAGCCCGCGGACGGTCAGTTGGCGGGCAGGCTGGCCTTGGCCTGCTCGGCCACGGCTGCGAATGCCGGCTTGTCGAACACCGCCAGGTCGGCGAGGACCTTGCGATCAATCTCGATACCGGCCCGCTTCAGGCCGTTCATGAGACGGCTGTAGGACAAACCGCACTCACGGGCGCCTGCATTGATGCGGGCAATCCAGAGTGCACGGAACTCGCGCTTCTTGACGCGACGATCCCGGTAGGCGTACTGCCCGGCCTTGATAACGGCCTGTTTGGCAACACGGTACACGCGGCTACGCGCACCCTGGTAACCCTTGGCCCTCTTGAGAATCTTCTTGTGTCGCGCACCGGCGATCACACCACGCTTTACTCGTGCCATGTCGTTATCTCCCGGTTACGCGTGTGGCATCATCTGGCGAACCGATGCAGTATCGACATGCGCGATCATGCTTGGTGCGCGCAGCTGACGCTTACGCTTGGTGGACTTCTTGGTCAGGATATGGCGACGATGCGAGGCACCGCGCTTGAACCCGTTCTTGGTCGCTTTGAACCGCTTGGCGGCCCCGCGCTTGGTTTTCAACTTGGACATCTTCCTACTCCGCTATTGGTGATGCGCACCGGCATGCGGACCTGACGCTGCCGTATTTCTATTTTTTCTTGGGGCTCAACACCATAACCATCTGACGCCCTTCCAGGCGCGGGTGTTGTTCGACGATGGCCATTTCAGCAAGATCTTCCTCAACTCGCTTGAGGAGTTTCCTGCCGAGGTCCTGGTGCATCATCTCGCGGCCGCGGAACCTTAAGGTCACCTTGGCTTTGTCGCCCTCTGTGAGGAATCGTATCAGGTTGCGCAGTTTCACCTGATAGTCCCCTTCTTCCGTCCCTGGCCTGAACTTCACTTCCTTAATCTGTATCTGCTTCTGTTTGCGTTTCGCAACCTGAAGCTTCTTGTTCTGTTCGAACAGGTACTTGCCGTAGTCCATCACGCGCACCACAGGAGGCGCTGCGTTAGGAGAAACCTCGACGAGGTCGAGACCGGCTTCTTCGGCAAGCTGCATCGCATGCCTGGTTGGCATTACGCCGACCTGTTCCCCGTCGGCTCCAATCACTCGTACCTGTGGCACATTGATTTGTTCATTGCGCCTGACTTGCTTTTCCGCAGCGATACTATTCCCCTCCAGAAACGTTTAAGCCGCGGCTCGCGATTTCGGTGGCTAACCTTTCGGCAAACTCCTGCTGCGACAGGCTGCCGAGATCTTCGCCACTACGCGTGCGCACGGCCACGGTACCCGATTCCATTTCGCGGTCCCCAACCACAAGAAGGTAGGGCACCCGCTGAATCGTGTGCTCGCGGATTTTAAAGCCTACCTTCTCGTTTCTCAAGTCCGAAATGACCCGAAATCCCTGATTTTCAAGGTTTTGGGCGACAGACCCTGCGTATTCGGCCTGGCGGTCGGTGATATTGAGCACCGCGACCTGCACCGGGGCCAGCCACGTCGGGAAGGCCCCTACGTAATGTTCGATGAGAATCCCGATAAAACGCTCCAAGGATCCCAGGATGGCCCGATGCAACATGACCGGCACCTTTTTGCTCCCGTCTTCTGCGATGTAGAAGGCATCCAGGCGGTCCGGCATGGAGAAATCCAGCTGGAAAGTGCCCATTTGCCAGAGACGGCCGATGGAGTCTTTCAGGGTGAATTCATATTTAGGGCCGTAGAAGGCGCCCTCACCCGGGTTTATGGCGTAGTCAATCCCGAGGTCTTTCAGAACCTTTTCCAACAGGAATTCGGCCTTGTCCCAGACCTCGTCGGCGCCCACGCGCTCTGCCGGACGGGTCGATAGCTTGATATCCACCTCGTTGAAGCCAAAGTCCTTGTAAACATCGAAGAACAGGGCCAGAAAGTCCTTGGCCTCGGCTTCGACCTGGTCCTCGGTGCAGAAGATGTGGGCGTCGTCCTGGGTGAATCCCCTGACGCGCATCAGGCCGTGCAAGGCGCCGGAGGGCTCATTCCGGTGACAGGCCCCGAATTCAGCCATTCTGAGCGGTAGGTCCCTGTAGCTATGCAGCTTGGTGTTGAAAATCTGTACATGGCCCGGGCAGTTCATCGGCTTGATGGCGTAGTCGCGGCTCTCCGATTCGGAATAGAACATGCCTTCTCCGAACTTGTCCCAGTGCCCGGATTTTTCCCACAGGACACGGTCCATAATCTGCGGGGTGTTCACTTCCTGGTAGCCCGCCTTGCGCAACCGGCCGCGAATGTAGTCGCGGATGACGGTGTTGATGGTCCAGCCGCGGTCGTGCCAAAACACGATGCCCGGCGCTTCGGGCTGCATATGGAAAAGACCGAGGTGTTTCCCGATTCGGCGGTGGTCCCGCTTCTCAGCCTCTTCCACCCGGTGCAGGTAGGCCTTGAGGTCCTTGTCATTGGCCCAGGCCGTACCGTAGATGCGTTGCAACATCTCATTACGGTGGTCTCCGCGCCAGTACGCGCCGGCGACCTTGGTCAGCTTGAAAGCCCCGAGCTTGCCGGTGCTGGGAACATGGGGGCCGCGACACAAGTCGATAAAATCATCCTGGCCGTACAGAGAGATGTCCTCGTTGGCCGGAATGCTGGCGATGATTTCCGCCTTGTAAGCCTCACCCATATCTCGGAAGAAACTCACCGCCTCGTCGCGCGGCATCAGACGTCGCGCTACCGGGAAATCGGCCTTGGCCAACTCGGCCATCCGTGCCTCGATCTTCTCCAAGTCTTCCGGCGTGAAGGCACGTTCGAATGCGAAGTCGTAGTAGAAACCGTCTTCGATGACCGGGCCGATGGTGACCTGCGCCTCGGGGTACAGCTGCTTGACTGCGTGCGCCAGCAAATGCGCGGTGGAATGGCGGATGACTTCCAGCCCGTCCGGGTCCTTGCCAGTGACAATGGCCAACTCGGCGTCGCTGTCCAGGGTGTAACTTGTATCGACCAGACGGCCATCCACGCGGCCAGCGAGCGCAGCCTTGGCCAGGCCCGGGCCGATGTCAGCGGCAACCTGGGCGACAGTGACAGGGGAGTCGAAAGTACGGACGCTGCCGTCGGGAAGGGTGATGTTCGGCACTGCTGTTCTCCTCGCGTGGCCTATACGAGCGGCC
>CAZKFT010000017.1:30390-42101 GCA_964552205.1 uncultured Gammaproteobacteria bacterium | reverse complement strand
GCAGGTCGAGGAGGCGGTTGAGCGGCTCAATAAGTACCTCACATCAGAGCAGCGCAACTTGCAGTTTTCGATTGATGAGTACACAGGCAGGTCGGTGGTAAGCGTGGTAGATGCTGAAACCGGCGATGTCATCCGGCAGATCCCGGGGGAGGAAACCCTCCGGCTCGCACGGGCCCTGGACGAGATGGGTATCCGTCTCATCGATGTTCGGAGCTGATTGGCACGGAAGTTGCAGTAGTTTCGGTAAGTCGCAGCATTGGGTCGGCGCAAGTCGGCCCAATGCTGTTTCCGGAACCAGGCATTAGGATGGACTCATGGCGATAAGCGCATCAGGCATAGGATCGGGATTGGACATCAACGGGCTGGTCACCAGTCTGGTCCAGTCCGAGCGCGAGCCGGTCGAGAAGCGTCTTCTCCAGCAGGAAACCCGCGCCCAGTCGCAGCTGTCGGCGACCGCCACCTTGCAGGGCGTACTTGGCAGCTTCCGCAGCGCCGTACAGACCCTCAACAATCCGGCCACGTATCAGGCGCGCAGCGCCACTTCCAGCAGTCCTGAGAATTTCACCGCATCCGCGCAGAACAATGCTGCGGTCGGCAACTATTCCATTAAGGTCGTCGCCCTCGCCGCAGCGCAGAAGTTGGCCTCGGCCGGCTTCGCCAGCGAGGACGATGCGGTCGGCCAGGGCACACTGAGTTTCTCGGCCGGCGACGCAAGTTTTGATGTCACCATCGGTGCGTCCAATGATTCGCTCACCGGCTTGCGCGATGCCATCAATTCTGCAACGGGCAATGACTTCGTACGCGCGACCATCATCAACACCGATGCAGGCAAGCGTCTGGTCCTGACCGCGAACGACACCGGTCTCGACAGTGCTTTCAGTATCACCGCCACCGGCGGGCTCACGCAGTTCACCAATGTCAACATGACGACGGTGGACGCGGCGGCGGATGCCCAGATTGAGGTGGAAGGCTTCACGCTGTTCTCCGCCAGCAACACGGTGAGCGATGCCATCGATGGCGTGACACTGAATCTCGTGCAGGCGGACATTAACACCACCTTCACCTTGACCGTGGCGCAGAACCAGGCCGCGGTGTTGAACGCCGCCAAGGGATTTGTGTCCGCGTGGAACTCGGTGAACGCCACCATTCGTGGCTTGAGCCAGGTATCGCCGGAAGGGCAGGCCTCGGTGCTGACCGGTGACGGTGTGTTGCGTGGCATCGCCGAGCAGCTGCGCCGCGAACTGTCCACCCCCGGTGGTTCCATCAACGATCCATTCTCCACGCTGTCCGAGCTCGGCATCACCATGCAGCTGGATGGCACGCTGAAACTCGACGAGCAGAAGTTGAACGGTGCGATGGCGACCAATCCCGCCGCCGTGCAGTCCACGTTCACCGGCGAGAACGGTTATGCCAAGCGCCTGAACGACACGCTAGGCAACATGCTCGCGAGCAATGGCGCGCTGGCGGCCAGGACCACCGGGTTGACTGACCGCCTGAAGGCCATCGCCACGCAGCGCGAAGCCCTCGACACCCGCATGCAGGCCATCGAAGCGCGTTATCGTCAGCAGTTCGGTGCCCTCGACGAGCTGGTGGCGCGTCTGCGCTCCACCAGTGATTTCCTTGCAGCCCAACTAGCGAACCTGCAGAAATGACCTATCAGAACATCGCCAAACACTATCGCACCGCGGGCCAGGAAGGGCTGGTGGAATCGGCTAATCCGCACCGCCTCGTCGGCATCATGTTCAGCTCTGCGCTGGACCGTCTCGCGGCGGCCAAGGGCCATATGCAGCAGGGTCTGGTGGCGCCCAAGGGCGAGGCCATCAGCGCGGCCATCGGCGTCATCGAGGGCCTGCGTTCCAGTCTCGACATGAATGCGGGCGGCACCATCGCGGCCAATTTGGATGACCTCTACGACTACATGGCGCGCCGCCTGATGTTGGCGAACCTGCGCAACGATGTGAAGATTCTCGACGAGGTCGCGGTGTTGCTGCGCGAGCTTCAGTCGGCCTGGATGCAGATCGAATGATGCCGCACGAGCGCCGCGCGGTGCTGGACGCGACCTTGGCGGCGACGCGCGAAATGCGCATGGCGGCCGAGTCGGGCGACTGGCAGGTGTTGGCGCGTTTCGAAGCCAATCGGCGCGACCTGGTGGACCGTCTGTTCTCCGAGCAGCCGCCGGAATCCGAGTATGATGTTCTGGTGGACGCGCTCACTGAAATCCGGGAGCAGGACGCTGTGGTGCTGGCCGCGCTGGAGACTGCGCGCTCCGCCCTTGGCCATGCCCTGCACGCCCTCGAGCGCGGCCGTCACGGCGCGGATCTTTACCTTCAGACCGCGGAGGGTCACGGGGACGCACGATGAGCTTTGACGACCTCCTGTGCGTCAGCGAGTGGATTCCCTTTCACTTCGAGCCCGTCGCGGACCTTGATGTCACTCAGGCCACCGGCCACCTCCGGACTTCCCAACGCATTCTCGAAACCCTGCTGGCGCTGGCGGAAAACGCCAACTCCTCGGAGCGCGACACCGTTTCCCCCGGCGTGGCAACCGAGCTGGCGCGCCTTGAAGCACGCTGTGATTTGCTTCTGGAGTTGGTGAACCGCGTGTTAGGGCATTTTGAACAGGTCCCACCGGTGGGCGAGGTGACTTTGTGCGCGGCCGGTGCGCGTTGGCCCACTGATTCTGCCCAGCCCGGGCAAACCGGCCTGCTGACCCTGCACCTTCCCATCGGCCCGCAACTGCCCGTGACCCTGCCGGTGACGGTCGAGAAAATCGAGGACGGGCAAGCCTTGGGGCGCTTTATCGCCAGTGACTCGACCTTCGAGGATGTCTTCGGGCGCATGGTATTCCGGCGCCACAGAAAGGCCATCGCAGAATCCCGCTTGCCAAAGTAGCCAATTTTCTGACACTCTACGCATCACGCTAGAGGGGAGATTTAGCTTGGCACACGGGGAGGCAGGGGAGGCACCGATTGGTCGGTCGTCGGCGATGGTCGAGATTCGCCATTTGATCCAGCAGGTCGCCCCGCACGATACGAATGTCCTGATTTTGGGTGAATCCGGCACAGGCAAGGAAGTGATTGCCCGGGAAATCCACCAGCGTTCGGCTCGTCGCAACCGTCCTTTCGTCCCAATCAACTGCGGGGCCATCCCCGCAGACCTTTTGGAATCCGAGCTGTTTGGTCACGAGAAGGGCGCCTTCACCGGGGCTCTGACGACCCGCAAGGGGCGTTTCGAGGTGGCCGAGGGCGGCACCCTGTTTCTGGACGAGATCGGGGATATGAGCATGCCCATGCAGGTGAAACTGCTCAGGGTCCTGCAGGAACGCACCTTCGAGCGGGTGGGCAGCAACCAGACCCTGCGTTGCGATGTCCGCATCCTCGCCGCGACCCACCGCAATCTCGAGCAGTCCATCGTCGAGGGTACCTTCCGTGAGGACCTGTATTACCGCCTGAATGTGTTCCCCATCGAGGCCCCACCTTTGCGCCAGCGCTTGGACGACCTGCCTTTGCTGGTCGAGGCCCTGACCCAGCGCCATCGCATAAACGGCAACGGCCACGGAGGTGTGAAACTCGCACCTTGCGCGCTGTCGGCCATGGCGAGCTACCGCTGGCCGGGTAATGTGCGCGAGCTGGAGAACCTGCTGGAGCGCTTGGCCATTGTCATGCCCGGTAGGCCAGTACGAGCCGGGGACCTACCGGAGCGTTACCGCTCAAATTACGACCCGGCGAACGCAGAATCCTTTGAGGTCTCGCCGCTGCCGGACATCGAGCCCACCTCCCCGGTGGCGCTGTTTGCCCAGTCTGAGCCGGAGCCTACCAGCATCGGTATCCCGGACGGCGGGCTGGACCTCAAGGAGCACCTGCTGGAAATCGAGCGGCGGCTGATCATGGACGCCTTGGAACGCTCGGCAGGGACGGTCGCCCAGGCCGCTCGGCTGTTGGGCCTGCGTCGGACGACGCTGGTCGAGAAGCTGAGAAAGCTCGAAATCTCCTCGGATATCTGACCAACTAACGCTGGGGTCTGACCCCAAACGCTGTTTAAACTCACCTTGGGGTCTGACCCCGATCGTTAGGTAGCGCGAAATCTCGTCGGATATTTGACGAAACTGACGCTGGGGTCTGACCCCAAACGCTGTTTAAACTCACCTTGGGGTCTGACCCCAACGGTTAAGTTGTTGATTTTTCTAGTAGGTGGTGGATTCGGCACGCTTCTTGCTTTGAGCAGGGCATGAGGACAGAACCGAACATCGCTGAGCTGCACGCAGCCTTCGACGCCTTCAATGCCCTGTCCGGCGAGTTGACCCAGGCCTATCGGACGCTGGAGCAGCGCGTCGAGCAGTTGCAGGCGGAGCTGGCCGAGAAGCGCAAGTTCGCCGCCATCGGCGAGGTGGCCGCGCGTCTCGCCCACCAGGTACGCACCCCCTTGTCCTCGGCCATGCTGGATCTGAGTCAGCTCACCGATGCGGAATTCTCGAATGCGCGCCGTGAGCGCCTCACCCACCGCGCCCTGGATTCCCTGCTGCAGATCGAACACCTCGTTCGCGACATGTTGGACTTCGTTCGTGAGCAAAGCACCGAGCAGACCCGCTTCTGCGTGGCCAGCCTGCTGGAGAGCTACACCGACACGCTGGCACCCCAGCTACGCCACCCGCGCCAGCTGAGCGTGCAGTGCGACAACCCGAACATCTGGCTGGAAGGCCAGCGCGAGGCGCTGGTCGGCGCGCTGTTGAACCTGTCCGTGAATGCGCTTCAGGCAGGCGGGCAGGGCACGCATCTGCGCGTGGTCGCCGCGATGGAAGGCGCGCAGACGCTGGCCATAGAGTTCAGCGACGACGGCCCGGGCATTCCCGCCGAGATTCGCGACCGCGTTTTCGAACCCTTTTTCACGACTCGCCCAGGCGGCAACGGCCTGGGCTTGTCTTTTGTACGCAGCACACTGGCCGCGCATCGCGGCTCCATCCGTTTGGTCGAGGCAGAAGTGGGTACGACATTCGTGCTCAAACTGCCGGTTGCAGGGAGTAAGTAGAGGATGAATTCCACGCCTGTCATGGTGGTTGAAGATGATCCGAGCCTGCGCGCGTCACTGGTGGATGCGCTGGAAGCCGCTGGCCATACCGTGGTGGCACACGAAGGTGTGCAGCCCGCGTTGGCGTGGCTTGAGAAACACCAACCCTCGCTGCTCATCACGGATGTGCAGCTGAACGACGGCAATGGCCATGACCTGTTGCTGGAAGCCAAACGCCGCTACATGTCCTTGCCGGTCATCCTCATCACCGCCTACGGCACGGTCGAGCGCGCGGTGTCCGCGCTGCAGGCCGGTGCTGCGGACTACATCACCAAACCTTTCGCTGCCCGCGACCTGGTCGCGCTGGTGGCGCGTCATGCCATTGCCCCGCTGGCCGATGGTGAGTTCGTCGCCGTGGATGCCGGCAGCAAGCGCGTGTTGCATCTGGCCGAGCGTGTCGCGCAGTCGGACTCGACGGTGTTGATGTCGGGGGAGAGCGGCACGGGTAAGGAAGTGCTGGCGCAAACCATACATCGTTGGTCCTCGCGTGCGCGTGGGCCGTTCGTCGCCATCAACTGCGCGGCGATACCGGAGAACATGCTGGAAGCGGTGTTGTTCGGTTACGAGAAGGGTGCCTTCACAGGTGCCACCAGTGCGCACCAGGGCAAGTTCGAACAAGCCCAGGGCGGCACCTTGTTGCTGGACGAGATTTCAGAGATGGATCTGGGCCTGCAGGCCAAGCTGCTGCGTGTATTGCAGGAGCGCGAAGTCGAGCGTCTCGGCGGACGCACCACCATCCAGTTGGATGTGCGCGTACTCGCCACCACCAACCGCAACCTGCGCGAGGAAGTCGCGCATGGCCGTTTCCGCGAGGATCTCTACTACCGCCTGGCGGTGTTCCCGCTGACCATCCCGCCGCTGCGTGAGCGCAGCGCGGATCTGCTGCCGCTGACCCAAGCGCTGTTGCAACGCCATTGTGCGGGCCGTCGCGTGGTGCCGACGCTGTCGGACGACGCTGTCGCCTTGCTGGCGCGACATCGCTGGCCGGGCAATGTCCGCGAACTCGACAACCTGTTGCAGCGCGCTTTGATTCTGTCGCATGACGACACGCTGACAGCGGCGGACCTGGATTTCGAGGCACTGGCGGACTACGCGCCGGCGCCGGTTGATGACGAGCTGTCCACGGCGCTGGCCGACCGTGAGCAGCGTCTGATTGTGGATGCATTGAAACGCGAGAACGGCAGCCGCAAGGCCGCCGCCGAAAGATTGGGCATCAGTCCGCGCACGCTGCGCTACAAGCTGGCAAGGCTGCGGGACTCTGGCGTGTTGGTGGAGGCGATATGAGCGACATGGACATTCAGGCAGTGCTGGCGCAGATGCGCAGCATCAAGGTGGACGCAGGTGGCACGGGTGGTGCCGGTGGCGCAGCGCAGGCAGCGGCACCCGGCGGCTTCGCCGATCTCCTCGCGCGCAGCGTGGATGCAGTGGCCACAGAACAGAACAAGTCAGCCGCCTTGTCGGCTGCGTTCGAGTCCGGTGCGCCCGGAGTCGAACTGACAGACGTCATGCTGCAGATGCAGAAGGCGAGCTTGTCATTCCGGGCAATGACCGAAGTGCGTAACCGGCTGGTCAGTGCCTACCAAGAAGTCATGAACATGCCGGTCTGATGAGGATGAACTGACATGGCCATTTCCGTTACTGAGGGGCGCGGCCCCATTACCATCGACGCAGAGAGTCTGCAGCGCGTGCCGGGTTTGCGCCCGGCTGTGCTGCTGGTGGGCATCGCACTTGCGGTGGCTGCCGGTGTCGCACTGTTCCTGTGGGCGCAGGGCCCGAGCTACAGCCTGCTCTACGGCAACCTCGAGGAACGCGACGCGATGCAGGTCGCGGACACGCTCAAGGGCGCGAACATCCCGTACCGCATCGAAGGCAGCGGTGGCGCCGTGATGGTGCCGTCGCAGAATGTGCACGAAGCACGACTGTTGCTCGCCGGGCAGGGTCTGCCCCGCGGTAGCGGTGTCGGTCTGGAACTGATCCGCGGTGATCAAGGTTTCGGTACCAGCCAGTTCATCGAGAGCGCGCGCTATCACCACGCGCTGGAAACCGAACTCGCACGCACCATCACCAACCTGCAGTCCGTCGCTGCGGCGCGCGTGCACCTGGCCATTCCACGCCAGTCGCCATTCGTGCGTGACCGTCGCCCGCCGGGCGCTTCGGTGATGCTGCAGTTGCACCAGGGACGCCGCTTGGAAGGACACCAGATTTCGGCCATCACGCATCTGGTGGCAAGCAGCATTCCCGACCTCGAGTTCGGGCAGGTCACCGTCATCGACCAGCAGGGTCGCTTGTTGTCGTCCCCGGAGGATGGTGATGACACGGCGATTTCCACCACCCAGTTCGAACAGGCCCGTCGCCTGGAAGAAACCCTGGTGCGTCGCATCGAAGACTTGATTACCCCCATCGTCGGTTTCGGCCGCGTGCGGGCGCAGGTCCACGCTGACCTCGACTTCACGTCCACCGAGCGCACCGAAGAGGTGTACGGCAACGGAGCCATGCGCAGTGAGCAGACCTCCGAGGACATCGGTCGCGGTGGTGCGCTGGGCAGTGGCGTGCCCGGTACGCTGAGCAACCAACCGCCGGAGACGGCGGCCGAGGGCGACGCGGTCACTGCCGATGCAGCCGCTGGTGGTGGATCACGGCGTTCCACGCGCAATTTCGAAGTCGACCGCACCATCAGTCATGTGCGTCAGCCGGCGGGTAACTTGCGTCGCCTGACTGTCGCTGTGGTGGTGGACAACCCCGTCACCGTTCTCGAAGACCAGACGCGTGTGAGTACGCCGCTTACCGAGGCGCAGCTCACGCAGATCACCACGCTGGTGCGCGAGGCCGTTGGCTTCGATGCTGAGCGCGGTGACTCCCTGAATGTGGTGAACTCCGCATTCACGGTACCGGAAGAGATTGAACCCTTGGATTCGCCGTCGGTATTCGCCGGTGGTGGACTCACCGACATCTTCCGCATGCTGATTGGCGCCGCGTTGCTGGGCCTGATCGCACTCGGTGTGCTGCGGCCCTTGCTGCGTAACCTCACCGCGCCGCCGCGTGCCCCGGTACGGGTCGCTGCTGCCGGCGGCGGTGGTGGTGGCATCGGCGCCTTGGAAATGAATCGTGGTGCCGCATCCGGGGCACCGGTCGGGCCGCAGGGCTATGAAAGCCAGGTCTCGACCATTCAGAGCATGGTTCAACAGGACCCCAAGCGGGTGGCACAGGTCGTGAAAGGATGGGTAGGCGAAGATGGCTGAGGCAAGCTCACGCATGAATGGCACACAACGTGCCGCGATATTCCTGCTCTCCTTGGGTGAGAGCGACGCCGCGTCGGTGATGAAACACATGGGCGCCAAGGATGTGCAGCGGGTGGGCGCAGCCATGGTGAGCATGAAGAATGTGTCACGCGACCAAGTGGAGACCGTGTTCCGCACCTTCGCGGATTCCGTGCGTGAAGAGACCTCGCTGGGTATCGGCGCGGACGACTACGTGCGCAACGTGCTGGTGCAAGCCTTGGGTGATGACAAGGCCGGCGCACTGGTGGACCGCATCGTCAGCGGTGGTCAGGCCAAGGGACTGGATGCACTGAACTGGATGGAGCCGAAGGCCATCACCGACCTGGTGCGCAACGAGCACCCGCAGATCATCGCCATCGTGCTGTCCTACATCGACGAGGAGCAGGCCGGCAATGTGCTGCGTAATCTGCCGGAGAAACTGCGCTCGGAAGTGGTGATGCGCATCGCCACGCTGGACGGCATTCAGCCGGCCGCGTTGGCGGAGCTGGATGAGATTATCGAGAAGCAGTTCGCCAAGGCGGGCAGCATGCAGGCCTCACCCTTGGGCGGTGCGAAACGCGCAGCCGGCATTCTCAACATGCTGGAATCGGGCATGGACGAGGAGGTGCTGCGCTTCATCAGTAAGAACGACGCCGACCTCGGCAACAAGATTTCGGATCTGATGTTCACCTTCGACACCCTGTTGCAGGTGGACGACCGTGGCGTGCAGGAATTGCTGCGCGAAATCAGCATGGACACGCTGGCGGTGGCGCTCAAGGGCGCGGACGATGTCATCCGCAACAAGTTCCTGCGCAATATCTCCAAGCGCGCAGCGGAAATTCTGCAGGACGACCTCGAGACCAAGGGCCCGGTGCGTCTGGCCGAAGTGGAAGCCGCACAAAAGGAAATCCTGGGCGTAGCGCGTCGCATGGCCGACCAAGGTCAGATTGCGATGGGTGGACGCGGGGAGCGGTATGTCTGAGGAATTCGCCGCCTGGCAGCTACCACCGATCTCGGGCGATAACGCCCGCGGTGCCACGCTGCGCACGGCTCGCCAGCTCGAGGACCTGCAGGAGCAGGCGTGGGCCGAGGCGTTCGAGCAGGGCAAACAGGAAGGGTATGCCGCCGGCATCGCCGCGGCCAAAGCGGACGCTGCGCGCATCGTGAGCATCCTCAACCTATTGGCTTCGCCGCTCGAAGACCTGGACGAGACGGTGGTTCAGCAACTGGCATCCTTGGCCACCATGATTGCCGCGCACATCGTGCGCCGCGAAGTGCGCCAGGACCCGCAACAGATTATCGCTGTCGCGCACGAAGCCGTGCGCGCATTGCCGCTGTCCAGTCGCGAAATCCAGATACGCATTCACCCGGAAGACGCGGCCATCCTGCGCGAACATATCGGTGCGGACAGTCGTTGGAAATTGGTGGAAGACCCGACGCTGACCCGAGGTGGCTTGGCGGTGAGTGTCGAACAGTCACATGTGGACATGCGTGTGGAACGCCGTATCGGCGAAATCGCCGCCGCCATGCTGGGTGGGGAGCGCACGGGTGAGTGAAGCGCGCGTCGAACATGCGGGCCGTTGGCGTGACGCCTTGGCTGCACGCAAGGGGCGTGTCGCTTCCGCTGCAGAACCGGTGGTCGAGGGTGTCCTGACGCGTGTTGTCGGGCTCACGCTGGAGGCCGTGGGCATCCATGCCGAGGTGGGTGGTCGCTGTGAGGTCACCACAGGGCAGGGGCGCAATGTCGAGGCCGAAGTGGTGGGTTTCGCCGGGGACCGTCTGTACCTCATGCCGACCAGTGAATTGCAGGGACTCGGGCCGAATGCCAGGGTGCGTCCTTCGCGGGGACGGGCAACCGTGCCGGTGGGTGACGGACTGCTTGGACGCGTGATTGATGGTGCCGGCAAACCGTTGGACGGCTTGGGGCCACTGCACGATGTGCACTCCGAACCGACCAGCTTGCAGGGCCGTCCGATCAATCCGTTGTCGCGTCGTCCGATCCGTGAGCCGCTGGATACTGGTGTGCGTTCCATCAATGCCTTGTTGACGGTGGGGCGTGGTCAGCGCGTGGGTCTGTTCGCGGGTTCCGGCGTGGGCAAGAGTGTGTTGCTCGGAATGATGACCCGCTACACCGACGCGGATGTCGTGGTGGTCGGTCTGATCGGTGAGCGTGGCCGTGAGGTGAAGGAGTTTGTTTCCGAGAACCTCGGCACGGAAGGGATGAAGAAGGCGGTGGTGGTGGCCACCCCGGCCGATACGCCGCCGCTGATGCGTCTGCACGGTGCGTGGTTGGCGACCACAATCGCGGAGCATTTTCGCGACCGCGGCAAGAAAGTGTTGTTGCTCATGGATTCCTTGACACGTTTCGCCCAGGCGCAGCGTGAGATCGCATTGGCCATCGGCGAGCCGCCAGCCACCAAGGGCTATCCGCCCTCGGTGTTTGCGCGTATGCCACAGTTGGTGGAGCGGGCGGGCAACGGCGAGCACGGGGAGGGCTCCATCACGGCCTTCTATACCGTGCTGACCGAGGGGGACGACCACAACGACCCTATTGCGGACGCGGCCCGGGCGATTCTGGACGGGCACTTCGTGCTATCCCGGCGAATTGCGGAGGCCGGGCGCTTCCCCGCCATTGATCTGGAGGGCTCGGTGAGCCGGGCCATTAATTCCCTGGTGTCGCCGCAGCAATTGAAGGCGGTATCCCGGGTGCGGGAGTTGTATGCTGTATGGCAGCAACACCGTGACCTGATTTCCGTGGGGGCGTACCAGAAGGGGAGCAACCCGCGGGTGGATCAAGCGATTGCGATGTGGCCATACATTGAAGAGTTCCTGCGCCAGGATCTCGCGCAGAAGGTCGATTTCGCGGAAAGCCGTTCGGCATTGGAGATGTTGCTGGACCGCACCGATGGAAACTTCGAAGGTGAAGTGTGAGTGAAAATAACGGCGGCAGTCTACAACCCGCCCGTGATGTTGCAGAGATGCGTGAACAGGCCGCAGCGAAAGTGCTGGGGCAGAAGCAGCATGCGCTCACCGAATGCGTGACGCGGCTGGAATCCTTGCGGCGTTACCGTAAGGAATATTCGGATTCCCTGAACAGTCCCAAGTCGCTGGATGCCAATCGCCTGCGGGATTACCGCGCGTTTCTGGCGCGTTTGAATGATGCCATCGCGCAGCAGGAGCGGGTGATGGAGCATGTGCGGTCGGAGCTGGAGATTGCACGGCTGGCGTGGCAGCACGCGCATACCAAGGTGTTGGCCCTGGACCGATTGCTGGAGCACCGCGCGGCCGAGGTGCGCAAGACGGTGGAGCGCCGCGAACAGAACACCCTCGACGACCTCGCCCGCACGCGGTTCCTGCAAAAGTAGGAGCGGTGCTTTATATCGCGGCCCGT
>CAZKFT010000017.1:25372-30290 GCA_964552205.1 uncultured Gammaproteobacteria bacterium | reverse complement strand
ATCGCGGCCCGTGGGGCCGCTCCCACGGTCCGCTCCCACGGTTAGCAGCGCGCCTACATCTTTCCCGTGGGAGCGGCCCCACGGGCCGCGATTGTCGGATCTGGCACGGCGCTTGCATTGATACTGGTATGAACTTGATGACCCCAGTGAATCTGGAGGCCCTGCTGACGCAGGTGGAACCGCTGCAGGCCGGGGAAACCCCCGACGCTTTGGGGCTTTTCACTGCGTTGCTGGAGGGTGCAAGCCCGGAAATGCCCGCCCTGCCTGCGCTCCAGCCGGACGGCGAGGCCTTGCCGGATGGCGGCAATGCCTTGCCGGCCAACCCGCTTCCCACGGTGATGGACGTCGAGGATTTCCTGGCGGACATGGCCGCGCAGACGGCCATCCTGCAACCCGAACAGGGTGCCCCGGAGGCGGTTCAGCAGATGCTTCAGACCAGCCCCATGCCGGTCCCTGCCGTGACGGAAGCCGTGCGGGCGGTGTTGAACCCGGCACTGGCCGATTCTGATGATGCCCGCCTGGCCATCGACCCGAAACTGCCGGTCGGCGACGAACGCCCTGGTCAGCGTACCGAGGTCCTGATGGAGAAACTGGCGACCGCAGCTCTGGTCGAACCCCGTGAGCCCAAGGCAGCACCGCAGGACACTGCGAGCAGCCGTGCGGATCTGTCCGTGATGGCCGCCCAGGCGCGACAGGCGCCGGTCGCAGGACAGACAGCCCAAGCGCCCCAGGCTCCCGTCATGCAGTCCCACCCCCAATCCCCGCAATTCGCCGGTGAATTGGGTGACACCATCATGCGTCTGGCGCGCAATGGCATCGGCGAGGCCGAGCTGCGCCTGAATCCGGCCGACCTGGGTCCGCTCAAGCTGTCCATACGGGTCCGCGACGATATGGCGAGTGTCGTTTTGAACGCCCAGCACCCGGTCACCCGCGAGGCACTGGAACAAGCCCTCCCGCGTTTGCGTGAAATGTTCGCGGAGCAGGGGATGCAGCTGACCGATGCCAGCGTGGGTGACGGCTCGAAGTCCGGCTCACCTCAGGGCGGCCTGTTCGCGGCCGAGGCTGGCGACGGACAGGAATTCGGCGAGACCACACCGGTCGCGACCAGGACCGTCATCGGGCTGGTGGATGTCTACGCTTGATGCCGCCAAAATTCCGGCGCTGGCATTATAACTAGCTGAAAAATATCGGATAAACTCATCTGGCACGCGTCTTGCTCCGGCAAGAGGCAACAGAGGAGTGGTCCGATGGCTGAAGAAGACGAGTTCGAAGATACCGTCAACGAGGACGGTTCGTTCAACGATGCCCCTGGCAGGTCGCTGGATTGGCGTCGCTACCTGTGGATATCCGTCGTTCTGGTGATGGTGCTTGGCGCCGCCGGCGGCGCTTGGTATTGGTGGCAGTCCTCGCAGTCGAGCACATCGCCAACCGCCCGCAGCCTTCCCACGCCAATTTACCTGGCGATCGATCCCCCCTTGGTCACCAACTTCGAAGTGCGTGGCCAGATCCGCTTCCTGCAGACCCAGATGGAAATCATGGCGCGCGATCAGGCGGTGATCGATGCCGCGGTGTACCACATGCCGGTCATCCGCAACCAGTTGCTGCTGCTGATGAATGATCAAGGTTACGAACGCTTGTCGTCCCGCGAGGGTCGTGAAGCCATCCGCAGTGAGGCTCTGGAGGAAATTCGCCGGGTGCTTCGTGAAGTGGGTGCGCCAGCCAATGTCGAAGCGGTGTATTTCACCGGCTTCGTGATGCAGTAGGGGCGACCATGGCATCCGACGACGACATTCTCACCCAGGACGAAGTCAGCGCCCTGCTGGAGGGCGTGGACAACGGTGACGTGGATACCGAGGGCGGCACCCGCGCCTCGGGCAGCGTGCGCGTGTTCGACTTTGCGGCACAGGAACGCATCTCGCGCGGTCGCATGCCCACACTGGATATGATCAACCAGCGTTGCGCTCGCGGTTTGCGTGCTGCGCTGCACACCGACCTGCACCGTGACCTCGAAGTGAAGGCCGGCAGTGTCGAGCTCAGCAAGTACAACGAGTACATGCAGAGCATACCGGTGCCTTCCAGTCTCAACCTCATCAAGATGCAGCCCTTGCGCGGGACTGCGCTCATCGTGTTCCGTCCGGAGCTGATTGCGGCGGTGGTGGACAAGTTCTTCGGTGGTGCCGGGCGCGCGTTCTCGCGAACGGCTGATCGCGAACTCACCCAGACCGAGTTGCGCATCGTGGACCGCCTGATGAAGGCCACGGTGGCAGAGCTGGAGTCGGCTTGGAAAACCGTGGCTGCCGTGGTGCTGGAGCCGGCCGGGACAGAAACCAATCCCAACTTTGTGACCATCGCGGCACCGACCGAGATGGTGGTGCTATGCCGCTTCACGGTGGACTTCGACGGCTTGGGCGGCGAACTGCATGTGGTGATACCGATGACCATGATCGAACCACTGCGCGAACAACTGGACTCCGGTCTGAAGAGTGACCGTCAGGACCAGGATGCTGGCTGGGCTGTCGCCATCCGTTCGGAACTGGAAGAGGCACCCGTCAGCGTCAGCAGCGTGCTCACGGAAATGTCCATGCCGCTGGGCGAACTGTTGAAGCTCAAGCCCGGTGATGTGATTCCGGTGGAGCTGCCGGCGAACATCAGCCTGTTGGTCGAAGGCGTGCCCGCGTTCCGCGGCACCTTCGGCAACTCACGAGGTTTTAACGCGGTCCAGATCACTGGCCGTGCGTCCAAGAGAGGTAAGAAACGATGAGCGAGAACAACGACAACCCGGAACGCGCCGAGTTCGCCGCCGTGCAGGAGAAATCGCAGGGTGGGGACCAGAGCGAGGTCAACCTCGAGGTCATCCTCGATGTGCCGGTGACGCTGGCGATGGAAGTGGGGCGGGCGAAGCTCAGCATCCGCAACCTGTTGCAGCTGAACCAGGGCTCGGTGGTGGAACTGGACCGTGCCGCGGGCGAGCCGCTGGACATTCTGGTCAACGGCACCCTGATTGCCCATGGCGAGGTTGTGGTGGTGAATGACAAGTTCGGCATTCGCCTGACTGATGTCATCAGCCCCGCCGAGCGTATCAAGAAGCTGAAATGACAGAGCTGCCGAACACCGGCGCCATGCTCCTGCAGACATTGCTGGCACTGGCGGTCGTCGTATTCGCGATCTGGGCAGCCGCATGGCTGCTTCGTCGCGTGCAGAACCCGGTGACGCGCCGCGGTCCGCTGCGCGTGATTGCGGAAACGCCGCTGGGGATGCGCGAGCGTGCCGTATTGCTTCAGGTCGGCGAACGTCAGGTGTTGGTCGGCGTCGCACAGGGCCGCGTGTCGCGGCTGATGGAGCTGGACACCCCGATTGACGTTCCAGTGCAAACGCCGGGTGAGGGCTTCGGTGCGCTCCTGTCCCGGCTCAAGGGTGGTGCACGATGATATTCGAGATGGCGGCAGCCGCTGGCTTGCCCGCGCTGACGCTCACCACCGAGGGCGCAACCCAGACCTGGAGCTTGTCGCTGCAGGTTCTCGTGTTGATGACCATGCTCACGCTGTTGCCGGGCATGGTGCTGACCATGACCGCATTCACCCGCATCATCATCGTGCTGGCCATCCTGCGTCAGGCGCTGGGCACGGCCCAGACACCGCCCAACCAGGTGCTGGTGGGCTTGGCCATGTTCCTGACCCTGTTCGTGATGGGTCCGGTGTTGGAACGCAGTTATGCCGAGGGCATCGCGCCCTACATGGCGGGCGAGATGACACCGCAGGATGCGCTGGTGGCGACCGCCGAACCCTTGCGGGGTTTCATGGTGGCGCAGACGCGTGAGACTGACCTCGCCTTGTTCCTGGACATGGCAGGTGTCGAGGCCAACGGTGCAGAGGACCTGCCGTGGCGCGTCCTGATTCCTGCGTTCATCACCAGCGAGCTGAAAACCGCGTTCCAGATTGGCTTCCTGATCTTCATACCCTTCGTGGTCATCGACCTAGTCGTGGCCAGCGTACTCATGTCCATGGGCATGATGATGCTCTCTCCGATGCTGATCTCGCTGCCGTTCAAGATCATGCTGTTCGTGCTCATTGATGGCTGGGTGTTGCTGTCCGGAACACTGGCCGCGAGCTTCGGGACCGTGCCATGACGCCCGAAATGGTCCTGATGCTCGGCCGCCAGGCGCTGGAACTCACCGCGCTCCTGGCGGCGCCGCTTTTGATCTCCGCGTTGGCGGTTGGCCTGTTCATCGGCATGTTCCAGGCCGCGACGCAGATCAACGAGATGACGCTGAGCTTCATCCCCAAGCTCGCCATCCTCGCGGTGGCCTTGCTGATTGCGGGACCGTGGATGCTGCAGCTCATCATGAGTTTCACCATTCGCCTGTATTCCTCCATCCCGGAGCTCATCGGATGAACTTCGAGCTCGCACAACTCGTCGATTGGGTCCATGACTTCACATGGCCGTTCGTGCGGATTGGTGCGATGCTCCTGGCTGCGCCGCTGTTTGCCGCGCGCTTCATCCCCCGTCGTGTGCGTGTACTGCTGGGTTTCACCCTGGCCATCGCGTTGCTGCCCATTCTTCCGCCCATGCCTGTGGTAGAGCCGTTCAGCAGTGCGGGCATGTTGATACTCATCCAGCAGGTCATCATCGGTATCGCCATGGGCACCATCATGCAGATGGTGTTCGACGCGGTGGTCATCGGCGGTCAGACCATCGCCATGAGCATGGGCCTTGGCTTTGCCTTCATGGCCGACCCACAGCGTGGCGTCAACGTGCCGGTGTTGAGTCAGATGTATCTCATCATCGCGACGCTGCTGTTTCTGGCCTTGAACGGACACCTGTTGCTCATCGCGCTGTTGGCGGAAAGTTTCACCGTGCTGCCGGTGGGTGAGCCACTCGCACCGGGTGGCATTTGGACCGTGGTGGCGTTTGCCTCGCG
>CAZKFT010000017.1:13525-25272 GCA_964552205.1 uncultured Gammaproteobacteria bacterium | reverse complement strand
TCATTCAGCCTCAAGGCCATGGCCTTCAAGCCCGAGAAGCTGAACCCCATCAACGGCTTCAAGCGCATGTTCAGCGCCCGCGCATTGCTGGAGCTGGTGAAAGCGCTGGCGAAGTTCGCACTGGTCGGCGCTGTGGCTGCGCTGGTCCTGTGGTGGTTGAGTGACGACCTGATGGGCTTGTCCAGCGAACCCTTACCGAACGCGATGCTTCATGGCGGCAACATCATCGCGTTGTCGCTGGTCCTGCTTTGTATTCCGCTGGCCATCATCGCGGCGGTGGATATCCCGTTCCAGATCTGGGACCACACGCGGCAACTGAAAATGACGCGCCAGGAAGTGCGCGACGAGTTCAAGGAAACCGACGGTAACCCCGAGGTGAAGGGCAAGATTCGCCAGATGCAGCAGGAGATGTCGCGCCGCCGCATGCTGGAGGCCGTGCCCAAGGCCGATGTGGTGGTGACCAACCCGACGCACTACGCGGTTGCGCTGCGCTACGACGCGAACCGCCATGCTGCGCCCACCGTGGTCGCCAAGGGCGTGAACGATGTTGCCCTGAACATCCGGCGGATTGCCGAGGAACACGGGGTGCCCCTGCTTGAGGCACCGCCGCTTGCGCGTGCCCTGCATCGCGCCTGCGATATCGGCGATGCCATCCCGAAACAGCTTTACATGGCCGTCGCGCAGGTCCTGGCGTGGGTCTACCAGTTGAAGGAAGCACGGCGCAAGAAGATGCCGGAACCGGAGAAGCCCAATGTCGAACTCGACTAGTACCCTGATTGAATCCATCCGCAACGGCCGGGCGGGGCTGGGTGCCCCCATCATGGTCATGGCCATCCTCGCGATGGTGGTGTTGCCGATGCCGGCCTTTGCGCTGGACATGTTCTTCACCTTCAACATCACACTCTCCCTGATTGTGGTGTTGGCGGTGGTGTATGTGCTGCGCCCGCTGGATTTCGGCATTTTCCCGACCGTGCTGCTGATCGCGACCCTGCTTCGTCTGGCCCTGAACGTCGCTTCCACCCGGGTGGTGCTGCTTGAAGGGCATACCGGCCCGGATGCGGCGGGCAAGGTCATACAGTCCTTCGGCGAGTTCGTCGTCGGTGGCAACTACACTGTCGGTATCATCGTGTTCGCCATCCTCACCATCATCAATTTCGTGGTGGTCACGAAGGGCGCAGGACGCATCTCGGAAGTGAGCGCGCGGTTCACCCTCGATGCCTTGCCCGGGCGCCAGATGGCCATCGACGCCGACCTGAACGCCGGTCTCATCAATGCGGACGAGGCCCGTGCCCGCCGCGCCGAAGTGCGGGCAGAGTCGGACTTCTACGGGTCCATGGATGGTGCTTCGAAGTTCGTCCGGGGCGATGCCGTCGCCGGCATCCTGATTCTGCTCATCAACCTCATCGGCGGCCTGCTTATCGGTACGCTGCAGCACAGCATGGCCTTCGGTGATGCCGCGCGCGTGTACACGCTGCTCACCATCGGTGACGGTCTGGTCGCGCAGATTCCGGCGTTGCTGCTCTCGACCTCCGTGGCAATCATCGTCACGCGCATGTCCAAGTCCAACAACATGGGTGAGCAGGTGTTGCTACAGCTGTTCGGTGACCCGCGCACGCTCGGTGTGGCTGCTGGTGTGCTGTTCCTCATGGGCATCATCCCCGGCATGCCGAACCAGGCCTTCCTGATTCTGGCCGCTGCCGCCGGTGGTGGGGCCTACATGATCTGGAGCCGCCAGCAGAAAGTGAAGCGGCAGACAGAGCCCGTCGAGTCGGCGCAACCCACGCTGCCGGAGGTGAAGGAACTGTCCTGGGAGGATGTCGCGCCCGTGGATGTCGTGGGCTTGGAGGTCGGATACCGGTTGGTGCCCTTGGTGGACCGCGCGCAGGGCGGGGAACTCATGGCGCGCATCAAGGGTGTGCGCAAGAAACTCACCCAGGAACTCGGCTTCCTCGTGCAGGCCGTGCATATCCGCGACAACCTCGAGTTGGCGCCCAATGCCTACCGCATCTCCTTGCACGGCGTGCCCGTGGGTGAATCCGTCGTACACCCTGACCGCGAGCTCGCCATCAATCCCGGCCGCGTGTTCGGGACCTTGGAGGGCATCAAGACCAAGGATCCCGCATTCGGACTGGAGTCGGTGTGGATTGCCCCCGGCCAGCGTGAGCACGCACAGACCCTGGGTTACACGGTGGTGGACGCCAGCACCGTGGTCGCCACCCATATGAGCCACTTGCTGCAGACCCATGCGCATGAACTCCTCGGCCACGAGGAGGTCCAGCAATTGATGAATGCTTTGGCCAAGGTCGCCCCGAAATTGGTGGACGAACTGGTGCCCAAGGTGCTGCCACTGGCCACCGTGGTGAAGGTCATGCAGGGCCTCCTGAAGGAGCGTATCCCGCTGCGCAATCTGCGCACCATCGTCGAA
The DNA here is from genome assembly GCA_964552205.1 of uncultured Gammaproteobacteria bacterium. GTDB lineage: Bacteria > Pseudomonadota > Gammaproteobacteria > Natronospirales > JAIVGZ01 > JAIVGZ01. The sequence goes on along the minus strand of CAZKFT010000017.1, from coordinate 22,847 downwards.
ACCTTGGCGGAACACGCGGGCGTCACCCAGGACCCTGCCGGATTGTTGGCGGAGGTTCGGGTAGCAATTGGCCGACAAATTGTTCAAGAAATCAATGGTATGGAGCCGGAACTTCCAGTCATTGCGCTGGAACCTGAACTGGAACGAATCTTGCAAGACTCCTTGCAGGGACGGGCAGGTAGCCCGGGATTGGAGCCTGGATTGGCGGAGCGTATCCAGAAGGGTCTGGCGGATTGTGTACAGCGGCAGGAGGCCGCAGGGTCGCCGTCGGTATTGCTGGTTCCGCCGGGTATCCGGGCCACGCTGGCGCGCTTTGCACGTCAGGCTCTGCCAGGTCTTCATGTTCTGGCCTACAACGAAGTACCGGACAACAAGCAGGTCCGTCTGGTCGCCACCATCGGTGACTGAGCGGGATGCAGGAGAGTAGACGATGAAGATCAAGCGATTTGTCGTAGCCGACATGCGCCAGGCCATACGGGAGGTGCGTGAGGCGCTAGGGCCGGATGCAGTGATTCTGTCGAACCAGCGGCTTACCACCGGCGGTATCGAGATCGTTGCTGCCATCGATTACGACGAGGCCCTTGTGCATCAGGCCTTTGGTGTGGGCATGACGGGCGCCGCCACGGAAGCGAAAGCGACCGAGATTGCGGGACCGCCCAAGCCGACGCCGGAACTGCCGAAGAAGGCCGCCGCCAAGACCATCGCCTGGGAGCAGGAACCAGCGCTTGCGGGGATGAAGAGCGAGATCAGCACGCTACGGCACATGCTGGAAACGCAACTCTCCAGCCTGGCCTGGAGCGACATGATGCGTCGTCGCCCCATGCGGGCGGCTTTGATGCGGGACCTCATGGGGATGGGCTTCGGAAAGGACCTGGTCACCGAACTCGTGGATGCCTGCCCGGATGACCTGCCTTTCGACCGTGTGCGCTATCAGGCGCTGGCCCGTCTGGCCAAGCGGCTGCCTACGGCGGAACTGCCGCTCGAAGACACGCAAGGCGCGTTGGCCCTGGTTGGCCCCACCGGGGTCGGCAAGACCACGACCATTGCCAAGATTGCAGCCCGTATCGCCAAAGTACATGGTCCCGATCAGGTGGCCCTGATTACCGTGGACACCTTCCGCATAGGCGCACAGGACCAACTCTCCACCTACGCGCATCTGCTGGGCGTTCCGATGTTTGTCGCAGAAGATGCCGATGAGTTGCAGGCGTTGCTGAAGCGGCTGTCCAACCGTCGTTGCGTACTGATTGATACCGCCGGCATGAGTCAGCGCGATGTCCGTCTGGGCGAGCAGTTGGCGGCCCTGAACCAGGGTGGTACGGGCGTGCGCGTCGCGCTGGTGTTGTCCGCAGCGCAGCAGACCGCGTCCACCGATGAGGCGGTGCGGGCATTCTCCCGGATTCCGTTGTACGGTTGCATCCTGACCAAGTTGGACGAAGTCGTCCGCTTGGGCGGAGCGCTGACCGTGGCGGTGAAACATGACCTGCCTATCGTCGCCATCAGTGATGGACAGCGTGTGCCGGAGGACCTGCATCAGGCCCGCGGCCACCAGCTGGTGTCGAGAGCGGTCGGATTGGCAAAACAGTCCGGTGCGGAAAAAGACCGTGCCCTCGTCGGGGAGGTGGCCCATTCTGGAATCTGAACGCAATTCAACGGACCAGGCAGCTGGCCTGCGGCAACGCACGGTACGGCCCGTCCAGGTGCTGGCGGTCGCCAGCGGAAAAGGCGGGGTCGGAAAGACCAGTACCTCGGTGAACCTGTCCATCGCGCTCGCTCAAGCCGGGCGCAAAGTCGTTTTGATGGACGCGGATCTGGGGCTGGCCAATGTGGATGTCCTGCTCGGACTGCCGGTGAGTTCCAACCTGTCGCATGTCCTGGAAGGTCGTTGCGGACTCGACGACATCCTGGTGGACGGTCCGTCCGGCATCAAGGTGGTCCCGGCGGCATCGGGCAAGAACTGGATGGCGCAATTGGGTGCGGCGGAACACGCCGGGCTTATTCGTGCGTTCAGCGACCTGAGCTGGCCGCTGGACACGCTCATCGTGGATACCGCCGCTGGCATCGCTGACGGCGTCGTCCGTTTCGCGCAGGCTGCGCATGAGGTGTTGGTGGTGGTGTGCGATGAACCGGCCTCGCTGGCCGATGCCTATGCCCTGATTAAGGTCCTGAACCGCGACTTCGGTGTGCGTCGTTTCCAGATGGTCGCCAACATGGTGGCGAGCCAGGTGGAAGGCGCTGCACTCCACCGCAAGCTCACCCGGGTCACCGATCGCTTCCTGGAAGCGCAGGTACATCTCGCGGGCGTCATCCCCAGCGATGAATGGCTGAAGCGTGCCATCCAACGGCAGGGTGCCGTGGTTGACCTGTATCCGGCCTGCAAATCGGCACAGGCCTTCAAGAAGCTCGCCACGCGTGCCGAGGGGTGGACCATCCCCGAGGGTCCGCGCGGCAACCTCGAGTTCTTTGTGGAACGGCTCGGCAAAAGCGAGCCCATGGTGATGGGTACGACATGATCGACGACGGCTCCGCTTACCGTTCGCAGGCCATGGCACCGGGCGTCCCCAGCGACGACCTGGTGCTCGGCCATGCGGAACTGGTCAAGCGGATTGCCTATCACATGGTCGGCCGTCTGCCGCCCAGTGTGGATGTCGATGACCTGATACAAGCCGGGATGATCGGTCTTATAGAAGCGGCGGCGAATTTCACCTCTGACCGTGGCGCCAACTTCTCCACCTATGCGGGCATCCGTATCCGCGGTGCGATGTTGGATGAGCTGCGCAAGGTGGACTGGACGCCACGCTCTGTGCATCGCAAGGCGCGTGAAGTCGCGGAGGCGGTGCGTAAGGTGGAGAACGAGCTTGGACGAGATGCGCGCGATGTGGAAGTTGCAGCGTCCATGGGTCTGGCCCTGGAGGATTACCACCACCTGTTGGTGGATTCACTGGGCGCCCGTGTTTTCAGTCTCGACCAGTTGGAAGACGAATCTGAAATCGAAGCCGCCGCGGAAGGACCGCTGGCGGAAGTGGAGCAGGCGGATTTCCGCGAGGCCATCGTGGAAGCCATCCAGACCCTCCCGGAGCGAGAGCAGCTGGTGATGTCCCTGTACTACGAGCAGGAGATGAACCTGAAGGAAATCGGTGCGGTTCTCAACCTCACCGAATCGCGTGTGTGCCAGATTCATGGGCAGGCATTGGGTCGTCTGCGTGCGCGGTTGCAGGTCTAGGGAGTAGGGGAACATGGATATCCTGACGATTACAGGGTTGTTCTTCGCGGTGGTGGCCATCATTGGTGGCACGCTGGCCAAGGGCGCTGGTCTTGGCGCCTTGTGGAACTTTGCCGCGGTGATGATTGTGGTGATGGGGACGATTGCGGCCATCCTCGTACAGACGCCGCTCGCTTCCATGAAGCGTGCCATGCAGATCCTGCCGTGGGCCATCCGTCCGCCTACCTACGACTTGGACGGACTGATCGAGAAACTCGTGGCCTGGAGCCAGACCGCACGCCGCCAGGGTTTGCTTGGTCTTGAGCCGTTCATCGAAGCGGAACAGGATGCGTTCCTCAAGAAAGGTTTGCAGTTGCTGGTGGACGGCGGTGAGCCGGACATGATCCGCAGCATCCTCGAAGTGGAAATTTCCACGCGCGAGGACACCGACATCAAAGGCGCCAAGGTCTATGAGGGCATGGGCATCTATGCGCCGACGCTGGGCATCATCGGCGCGGTGCTGGGCCTGATGGCGGTCATGCAGAACCTCGCGGATCCGAGTCGCCTGGGTCCGGGTATCGCGGCGGCCTTCGTCGCCACCATCTACGGTATCGGCCTTGCCAACCTGTTTTTCCTGCCCATGGCCAACAAGCTCAAGGGTGTTGTGGACAAGCAGTCGCGCGTGCGGGAGATGGTCGTCGAAGGACTGATCGCCATCGCTGAGGGCGAGAACCCGCGCAATATCGAAGTGCGCCTGCAAGGTTACAAGGACTAGCAGATGGCCAGGCAACCCAATAAGCCGCGTCGCGATGATGATGAGCTGAGGCACGAAGCCTGGGCGATTCCGTATGGCGACTTGATTACGCTGCTTTTGGCGTTCTTTGTCGTCATGTATTCCATTTCATCCGTGAACGAAGGTCGGTACCGTGTGTTGTCCGAGTCCTTGTCCGCTGCATTCCGCGGCAAGCCCTCCACCTCGGAGCCGGTGCAACTCAACCGACCGCAGGAGAATGGCGGCCCGGACCTCGCGATGAACCTGATGGTCACGCAGCAACCTCCCGTGGAGGCAGACATGTTCTGGCGCGTGCCGTTCTCAGCGGCCGTACCCCCAGACGAGGTCGGTGACGGCGCAGTGGCCGAAGCCGCTGCAGCGCGCATGCACTCCATCGCCACCGAGATCGAGGAAGCGCTGGGTGACTTGATTCGCGCAGGCGAGGTCAATGTGCGTCGTAGCGAATTTTTCATCGAGGTGGAGATCCGCACCGATGTCCTTTTCCCCAGCGGTGTCGCACGCCTTTCAGACGGTGTGGTGCCGACACTCCAACGTCTGGGCCGTGTGTTGGCGCCATTCTCGAATCTGCTGCGCGTCGAGGGACACACCGATTCCGTTCCCATCAGCACACTGCAGTTCCCTTCGAACTGGGAGCTGTCGGCAGCGCGCGCGGCAAGTGTCGTGCGCACATTCGCCGAGCAAGGCGTCGCGCCGGAGCGTATGGCGCTGGTAGGTTTTGGTGAGTACTACCCGGTCGCTGACAACGACACCATCGAGGGTCGCAACCGCAACCGTCGCGTCATGCTGATGGTGTTGGACGAACCCGGTGGTCACCTGGGAACACATGGATTCTCGGGGCCCGACCCCATTGAACTGGAAGCAGATGAACTGCCGCCGCGCGCGGACTGAACTTGAGTGGAGGAGATGGCAATGGCTATTGGAACGAATGAGTTGTTGATGATTGCGCTGTCAGTATCGGGTGTCCTCGCCATCGGCTTGGTGGCATCCATCGTGCTGGGCGCGAAAGCGGCAGCACGCGTGGCCGACATCGAGGAGAGTGTCTCCAAAGCGGAGTCCTCGCTGCGGCGCCTGACTGCGGAGTTGCACCTGTTGACGCAGGCGCAGCAGAAACTCGTGAAACAGATCGAGGAGTGGTCCGTTACCCGGGAGTCCGCGTCACCGCAAGCCGCCCCGCGTGGCTATGAGCAGGCCATCCGTATGGCCCGCACCGGTGCGCCTGCGATGCAGCTGGTGAACTCCTGTGGGATGACCCGTTCTGAGGCCGACCTTCTGGTTGCCCTGCACGGCCCGCAGGTTGCTGCTTAAGGTCTAACGCGACATGCCTGACGGCGCGCCTTCCTCCACCGCCGCCAAGTAAGCCAGCAGTGCGGCCGCGACATCGAAGACGCGGTCCGGGATGACGGTATCGGATGGGATGCGAGCCAACGCCGACAGGCCCTCCGGGTCACTCGCTGGGTCGCCGTAAACGGTTCTGACTTCTGCTTCGCGTAGTGTCTGGTCCATGATTAGGCCCTGATATCCAACAGACTGGCTGGCATTTGTGTACTGGCCGGTGGTTTCGCAGTATTCAGTGTGCACCGCACCAGTTTTGCCCCTAACAGTTCAACCGCCTTGCGCAAGATGGCCTGGCTGCGGTCCAGAAGCTCTCCTGCGGCTGCACGGTCGGCGTGCCCGGTGATGCTCACGCTGTCGCCGTGGATGGTTGCCAGTACGGTCACGCCTCCCAGTCGCGCGCTGTGCAATGCAAGGCCCACATGCCACAGCGGGACATCGTCGTGGCCGGCTTCGCAGTCGATGCGCACCTGCAGGACGCGGGGACCCTCGCGGTCGCGGAAGGGAATTTCCAGATGCCAGTGTGATGTGCCACCACCGAGCAGCGTCACGGCTTGTGACATGGTCAAACGCGCCAGCACGCCGGACAGTTCGGCTGCAAACATGGCTTGCAGCGAAGCGGAGTCATGCGGCTGTGGCACCTGTGCCGGGGGCTGGGGTTCGATGCCGGCGTCCGGCAAGGGTGGTGCGGGGTTCTGCGTTGAGACCGGCGACGTTGCGGGTTTCAGGTCACGGCTTGCCTTGAGCAGTGCACCTTTGAAGTCACGCTGCAGGGCTTGGCCCTCGGCCACATGGGCCTCATACCAGATACCACTGGCGCGCGCCGCCGCGCGTAGGCCCTGGCCGCCCATCAACAGGCTTCGGGCGGGCAGGGCTGGCCCGATCAGATCCAGGCGGGCGCGTGTATCCGCGTCGAAATCCAGCTGGCGGCCTTCGTGCGCATGGAGCAGCGCCAGCAGCGGCGCCATCCCTCGTTGCTTGGCGATGTTCTTGCGAAGGGCGCGTCGTGCCATGGCGTGTGGACGGTCGTCCTGTATCTCGAGGATGAGGTGGGGATGGGTTTGAATGACCCGGGCGCGCCAGCGTTCGCCTTCTTCCAGCGGCAGGTCGGGCCGGGGCATATAGACGGTATCGCCATGTTTGAGCAGCAGGTTGCCTGTGATGGCATCGCGGATGACTGCGATTTCGATGACCGCGCCGGTGCGGGTCACGCTGGACCCAGCGGTGGCGATGGTGGCCGACGAGGGCTGCTGTGCGATTTCTATCTTCACACTGCCAAGTATCGGCCGGAACCCCCCAAATCTGAAGGGGAAGCGAAGCTTTCCCTGTAGGAGCGGCGCTTCGCCGTGGGAGCGGTCCCACGGACCGCGATTGAAGGTCCAAAATATCGCGGCCTATGAGGCCGCTCCCACGGGGCCATGGTTCTTTTGGGAAATCTGGTTAAAGGATGAAAGGACCGGGCCGTTAAAGATGGTATGCGCACGATATCGGCTCAGACAGGGAAGGCACAGGCGAATGTGCTCATCATCATCGAGTCGATCGCCATGCGGGGATGGACGGATTTGCTGCTCTACAGCGCGGGCCACCATAGCGTTGGCTGTGCTGATGCCACCATCGCGCTGCTGTTCGCCGAACGACAGCATTTCGATCTGGCGTTGATGGACGCTCGCCACCCTGATGCGTCCGACATGGTCAAGGTGGAGGCCCTGCGCGAGCGGGTCCCGTTGCTGATGCTGGAACGTGGCGCGCGTAGCCGCTTGGACGGCCCAGTCTTGCTGCATTGGGTGCACCAGAGCCTCAGGGAAACCCGCGCAATCTGTTAGAATCTGCGGCCCATGACGGTCCGCACGCGCTTCGCTCCCAGTCCCACCGGATTCCTCCATATCGGCGGCGCCCGTACCGCGCTGTTTTGCTGGCTGTACGCCCGACGCCACGGCGGGACTTTCATTCTCCGCATTGAAGACACGGACCGCGAGCGCTCCACCGACGAAGCGGTGCAAGCCATTCTGGATGGCATGTCTTGGCTGGACCTTGAACACGACGAAGGTCCCTTCTATCAGACGCAGCGATTCGATCGTTATGCGGAGGTTCTGCAGCAGTTGGTGGATGCTGGTCATGCCTACCGCTGCTACTGCAGCCGCGAGGAGCTGGACGCCATGCGTGCCGAGCAAATGGCGCGCAAGGAGAAACCACGCTACGACGGACGCTGCCGCATGCGCACCGAACCCGGTGGGACCAATGATTTTGTCATCCGCTTCAAGAACCCCCAGGAAGGTCAGACGGTTGTCGACGATGCGGTTCGTGGACGGGTGGTGTTCAACAACGCCGAACTCGATGACCTCATCATTGCGCGTTCGGATGGCACGCCCACCTACAACTTTACGGTGGTCGTGGACGACTTGGACATGCGCATCACGCATGTCATCCGTGGTGACGATCACCTCAACAACACGCCGCGACAGATGAACATCTTCCGTGCACTGGGTGCAGAACCCCCGTCCTATGCCCATTTGCCGATGATTCTTGGCCCCGACGGTGCCAAACTGTCCAAGCGACATGGCGCGGTCAGCGTCATGCAATACCGGGAAGATGGCTACCTACCCGCTGCAGTCCTGAATTATCTGGTACGACTGGGATGGTCACATGGTGACCAGGAAATTTTCACGCGCGATGAGATGATTGCGCTGTTCGACATCGCGGATGTGAATCAGTCGGCGTCGGCCATCAATCCGGAAAAACTGTTGTGGCTGAACCAGCATTACATCAAGTCAGCGGACCCGGTGCAGCTCGCGCCGGAACTTGCCTGGCATCTCGCTCGCCTGGGCGTGGATGTCGGCAGTGGTCCTACACTGGTCGCGGTCGTCCAGTGCCAACAGGAAAGGTCCAAAACCATGCTGGAAATGGCGGACAATTCGCGTTTCTTCTACACCGAGTTCGAGCACTTCGAAGAAAAGGCCGCAGCCAAGAACCTGACCGCCGAGACCGGACCGGCGCTTGCCGCCGTGCGGGATGCGCTGGCAGGACTCGACGACTGGAACGCCGAGGCCATCAATGGTGCGGTACACACCATAGCGGAACAACTGGATCTCAAACTCGGCAAGGTCGCGCAGCCGGTACGCGTCGCAGTCGCAGGATGCGGCATTTCACCGCCGATTGATGCCACGCTCGCGCTCCTGGGCCGGGACGTGACCCTCCGTCGCTTGCAAAAGGCGCTGGATTTCATCGCCAGTTAGGGCAGGGCGGCCCCCAGACCCGCGGGTTTCAGCTACAGTGGACGCGTGGACGGGGGGCACGAGAAGGACCCGATTGCGCGGACGGCCCGAGTTTCGGCTGCAATAGTTCTCGTCATCGGGCTGGTAGTCATCATAGGGTGGTATCTGCGGATACCTGCCCTCGTACAGTCACACCCCACGGTTGTACCGATGGCCTTCAACACGGCCGTCTGTTTCGTCCTGCTCGCCGTTGGCATTCTTGGCTTGAGCAAAACCAGCCATTGGGTGGTGTTCCTGTCCGGTCTCCTGCTTGCTATTCTGAGTACGACCATCCTGTTGCAATACCCGCTGGGCCAGAACTTCGGTATCGACCAGTTCGCGGTGGAAGCGTGGATCACCACAGCGACGCCACACCCCGGGCGTATGGCACCACTGACTGCCTCCATGTTCATTCTTGCTGGCGGTGCCTTCCTGACCGCAACCCTGATGTCGCGCGACCGTGCCCGTGTAGGGCAACTGGTTATGGCCACCGGCCTCTTGCTGCTCACGGCGGGAATCGCTGTGGTCGGCGGTTATGTTTTCGGCTTGCGATACCTCACGGGTTGGTCGGGCTACTCGCCGATGGCAGTGAATACCGCGGTTGCCTTCGTGGTTTCCGGCATCGGCTTGGGATCGGTGGGGGTGGTCTGGAACCGCGCACTGGCGATGGACCGGCTACGGTGGACGGGGTTGGTGATATTCCTGGTGCTCACCGTGGTGGGCTTCAACCTCTGGCAGGGACTGACC
>CAZKFT010000017.1:2536-13425 GCA_964552205.1 uncultured Gammaproteobacteria bacterium | reverse complement strand
GGTGATATTCCTGGTGCTCACCGTGGTGGGCTTCAACCTCTGGCAGGGACTGACCAGCTATCAGCGCGAGCGTGTGAGTGAGTTGACCGAGCAGGCGGCAACCGGTGTGGCGAGTGATGTCGATGCGCAAAGGATAAGTTATGTTCGTGCCATGGAGCGCATGGCACGGCGACTTGGGCGCGCCAGTGAGGGCTATGGCCTCCAAGAATGGGAAGCGGATGCGCGTGAGTATCTGGTTGGCTACGCAGGCATGCGGTCGCTGTTGTTGCTGTCGCCGGATGGCGTCATCCGGACCCGGGTCGCCTTCGATGAGCGGACTGTTCCGGAGGAAGACAGGACGCTGTACCAAACAGACCCGGTACGGCGTGCGCTGTTTGAGCAAGCAACCAGCGAAAACCGATTCGTGGCCAGCTCTCCGATGGACCTGGGCCTCGGGGGCCGTGGTGCGCTGCTGTTGACTCCCTACGACACGCCCGACGGAACGGCGGTACTGCTGGTGGCCGTGGATTACCAAGGCTTGTTCGAGAACATGCTTGCTGGCGCGTTGCCGGGCTTTAACATCGAGGTATATCTTCAGCAACAATCCATTTTCCTGCGCTCGGACGGATCGGCGCCGGCGTCGGGAACGCCGGTGGCAGCACGGTCGGTTGCCGCCGTTGGCCCGAGTTGGGATATCCGGGTATGGCCCACTGCGGCCATTGTCCGCTCGGCCTACGGTCCCTTGCCGCTTGCGGTCCTTATATTGAGCCTCATCGCTGCGGCGTTGGTGGCTGTTGCCATGTGGCTCGCAGCCATTGCTCAGCAACGCTTGCAGCAGGTCCTCGAGACCAGCGATCGACTCGGAAAAGTGGTGGAAACCAGCGCGGCGGTCTGGCGCGAGTCCACGGACATGTTGTGTACCATTGATGCGGAAGGCAAGTTCATCAACGTCAGCGATGCCGCGCAAGCGATGCTTGGGTATGCGCCGGAAGAACTGGAAGGGCGGCGCTACATCGAGTTGGTGGACCCGGCCGATCGCATGCGCACGGAAGCCGAGGCTCGTGCTATCCAGGCGGGGCGAGCGACCAGCAGCTTCGTCAACCGTTATCGCCGAAAGGACGGCACCATCGTCCATGTCAATTGGGCGTCGGTCTGGGTGCACTCGCTGAAACAGATGGTGTGTGTCGCCAGAAATGTTTCCGAACGCATGAACCGCGAAAAACGCCTGGCGAGCAGTGAAGAGCGCCTGCGCATCGCGCTGGATCAATCTGGCCGCGTGGTACGTGATCGCAACGGAACATCAGGGGATACGCACTGGGTAGGGTCCACCGAGAAATTGCTGGGCTTGTCTTCTGGGCAGTTGGGTTTTCTGCCCTTGAGCAGGTGGCTGGAGCATGTACATCCCGATGACCGGGCGCGCATCCGGGCATTGGACGAGGCGGCGTGGCGAAGTGGCAGCGGCTTCCGCATAGAGTACCGATGGATACGGCCGGACGACGGGCGAACGGTCTGGCTGGAAGACGCGGGCTCGGTGCATGGAGAACGCATGGTGGCGGTCCTGACCGATGTCAGTGCCAAGCACCGCACCGAGGAGGAATTGGAGCGGCGTGTTGCCGAACGCACCATCGCGTTGCAGCGGGCCAATGCGGAACTCGAAGCATTCAGTTATTCGGTGTCACATGACTTGCGCACGCCCCTGCGTGCGATATCCGGATTCGCGGAGATACTCCGCGACTCCTATGGCGACAAGTTGGACGACGACGGGCGCCACTATCTCACCCGCGTCCTGGATGGCTCCAACCGCATGGGCATGCTCATCGACGATCTGCTGCAGCTCGGGCGCGTGTCACGCCAGGAAGTCTCGCGTCAGAACGTCAACCTGTCGGACATCGCCAAGGATGTCATAGCTGGTCTTCAGGATGCCCACCCCAATCGGCAGGTGGACGTCCATATCGAGCCGGGTCTGACCACCCGCGCTGACCCGCGACTGGCTGAAATCCTGATGGCCAACCTGCTGGGGAACGCCTGGAAATTCACCTCCACGGTTCCGCAGCCCCGGGTTTCACTTGCCCGCGAAGGTGAGGCATTCTGTGTGTCAGACAACGGCGTTGGATTCGACATGAAGTATTCAGCGCAGCTTTTCGGTGTTTTCCAGCGCTTGCACGGCATCAACGAGTTCCCCGGCACTGGCGTGGGGCTTGCGACCGTCAAGCGGATTGTTGACCGGCATGGCGGAACCATCTGGGCGGAGGCGGAGGTCGGCAATGGAGCCAACTTCTATTTCACATTCGGCGCATAGGCCGCTCCGCGTCCTGATTGTCGAGGACTCGGTCGCTGATGCGGACCTCCTGGTGCGCGAGCTTGAGCGTTGCGTGGCCGATTTCACCTGGCAGCGTGTGGATACCCTGGTCGAGGTGGAGCTCGCACTCGCCAGCGAGCCGGACCTGGTTCTGTGCGACATCTTTCTTCCGGGGCTGGATGGTCGCGAGATCATCTCGCTGACACGGTCGCGCGTGCCGGATGCGGCCATCATCATTGTCACCGGGGAACTCGACGACCGCGATGCCGCGGAAGTGCTCGCTGGCGGCGCCGACGATTACCTCCTCAAGGACCGATTGGGTCGGCTCGGCGGTGCCATCGATCGAATTTTGACGTCGCGTCGGCACCAGAGGCGCGTCAACATCATGATTGATGGCCAGAACGCCATCCTCAAGGGCATTGCCATGGGCAAGTCATTGGCGGAGACGCTTGAGTCCATCGTACGCTTGGTGGAGGCGCAGTCGGATGACATGCTGTGTTCCATCTTGCGCGTGGAATCCGACCGCGTGTGGCATGGCGCGGCGCCGAGCCTGCCCGATGAGTGGAACCGGGCGGTGGATGGAGAGCCGATCGGGCCAAAGGCAGGGTCTTGCGGCACAGCCGCGTGGCGTGGCGAGGCCGTCATTGTCACGGACATCGCCACTGACCCACTGTGGGAGGACTACCGCGATGCCGCGTTGGCAGCAGGACTGCGGGCGGGGTGGTCGCAACCGGTATTTGCCACCAGCCGTGAGGTCCTTGGAACGTTTGCGTTGTACTTCCACGAAACCCGCGGGCCGACCATAGCGGAACGCCAGGTGGTGGATGTGGCAGTTGGACTGGCGTCCGTCGCGCTTGAGAAGGCGCACATGGACGCCTCGCTCAGTGACGCGCAACAGCGCACCCGGTCATTGTTTTTCTCGAATCCGGAAGCGGTATTTCAGCTTGGTGCTGATGGGGCGGTGCTAGACGCAAATCCTGCTGGTGAGCACATGTTGGGGACGAAGTCCTCCGTCCTTAAGGAGTACACCTTCGAACACTTCGTGGCGCCGGATGATGTGGCGCGCGCGTGGGACGCGTTCCGCACCAGCCTTGCCGGGGTCTCGCGTTCGCTGGAGCTTACGGCCCTGCGCATGGATCGCAGCGAGATCACCATTTCCGCGCACACCATCCCTATCAAGATCAGCGGCAACATCGTGGGCATGTACGTGGTGTGTGAGGACATCACCGAAGCGCGGGCGCTTCAGGCCAGCTACCGCCTTGCCGCGATGGTTCTGGAAAATATTGCGGAAGGCATGATGGTGTTCTCCGCAGACTTCAAATTGGTCAGTATCAACCCGGCTTTCGAGGCCATCATTGGCTGGAAGTTCGAGGAGATCGCGGGAGAAGCCCCGGACTTCCTCTCCGAGGACGGGGCAAACAGCGGCCTTGCGCGCGATATCCGCGACACCCTTCGCGACAAGGGCGTATGGCAGGGTGAGATTCAGTGGCGTCGCAAGTCCGGCGAACGCTTCCCTGCGTTGGTCAGCTTCAGTACTGTGCGTGATGACAACAAGAAGGTTCTGCACTATGTCTGTGTTTTCACGGACATCACCGCGTCGCGGGACTATGAGCAACGCCTCGCATTTCTTTCCCGTCATGATGTACTCACTCAGCTCGCCAACCGCGATCAGTTCCAGGAGCAGCTCGCAGCCGCATTGGCGAATGCACGCAAGCTCGGCCACTGTGTCGGCGTGGTGTTCCTCGATCTGGACAACTTCAAGAGCATCAACGATTCTCTTGGACTCGCCACAGGCGACCGCCTGCTGCAGTCGGTCGCAGCCCGCTTGCGGGAGTGCGTGAGGGAGGGTGACATCGTCGCCCGATTCGGGGGCGACGAGTTCGGGGTGGTGTTGTCCGATGTGAACGGACCCGAGGACTGCACGGCCTTCGTGCACAAGTTGATGCAGGAACTGAGCGCACCCTTCATGATTGATGGGCATGAGTTGTATGCCACATGCAGCGTCGGCATCAGTCTGCACCCGCAGGATGGGTCCAGCGGTCCGGTTCTCATGAGCAATGCCGATATCGCCATGTACCGCGCCAAGGATCAGGGTCGGAACACCTACCAGTTTTTCTCAAGCGAGATGAACGCAGCTGCTCTGGATAACCTCATTCTCGCCAACAGTCTCAGGACCGCGCTGGAACGCCAGGAGCTCCAGCTCTATTACCAACCCCGCTACCGAATCTCCACCGGAGAAATGACCGGCGTGGAGGCGCTTTTGCGCTGGATGCATCCCGATCGCGGAATGGTATCCCCGGATGAGTTCATCCCGATCGCGGAAAGTATCGGCGTCATTGGAGATATCGGTGAGTGGGCGTTGGCGGAAGCGTGTCGGCAGGCGGTTGCCTGGGAAGGCGAAGGGCGAACGGGCTTGCGAATGGCAGTCAACCTGAGTGCGCGTCAAATCGCGGAGGGCAACCTCGTTGATCGGGTCACCGCTATACTTGCAGAAACCGGGATGAAGCCCGGGATGCTGGATCTGGAAATCACGGAGAGCATGCTCATGACGGATACCGATAGGGCGGAGAAATGCCTCTCTGATCTGCATGCATTGGGAATCCAGATCGCGGTGGATGACTTCGGCACGGGGTACTCATCCCTGAGCTACCTGAAGCGCTTCACCATTGATGACCTCAAGATCGATCGTGTCTTTGTGCAAGACTTGCCGGGCGACGAGGACGATGCCGCCATCGTGCGCGCAATTGTCGCTGTGGCCAAGAGCTTGGGCATGCACACCGTGGCGGAGGGTGTCGAGACGCAGGCCCAACTGGACTTTCTCAAACAACTGGAGTGTGACGAAGTGCAGGGCTTCCTGTTCAGTCGCCCGGTACCAGCCAAGGACCTCCCGCGGTCATGAAGGCAGGATCGCAAGGCCTGACCCGTTTGGCCCTGAGCATATCGGGAATCTACCTCATTGCCAGTTCCCTATGGATTTTCTTCTCCGACCGCGTAGCCTTCGCGATCGCTACCTCACCGGAGATGCTGGCATTGATACAGACCTGGAAGGGTTTGTGGTTCGTGTCCGTTTCTGCATTGATTATCGGTCTGTTGAACTGGATCTACGGTCTCCGGCGAGCACAGGCTGAGTCCCGCTTGGACCTGGTGTTTGAGCATATTTCCGATGCTTTTGTCGTCGTGGGGCACGACTGGAAAATCCGCTATGCCAACTCCAAGGTCATCGAGGTCTCGCCCTTCGGGAAAGCCCTGATCGGGATGAACTTGTGGGAGGCCTACCCGGAAGTCATCGGCACCAAATTCGAGACGGCGTACCGCAAGGCGATGAGCGAGCGGGTGGAGGTGGTCACGCAGGACCTGCTTCCAGGCGTGGAGATCTGGTTTGAGGCGAGGGGTGTCCCTATCCCAGAAGGCCTGGCGATGTTCGGCCGGAATATCACTGAGCGGCGAAAAGCGGAAATTGCCCGTAAGGAATCCGAGGAACGTTTCCATATCTTCCTCGATAACAGTCCAATGGCGGCCTGGATTACGGATGTTGAAGGCAAGATACAGTGGGCTTCACGAGGCTTCCGTCGTGAGATGGTGAGCGAACGCGACCCCGTGGGCCTCACCATTGGCGATTTGTTCGGGCCTGCCAGTGAGCGTGCCATCCACGGCCCTATTGGTATTGGAATGGACGTCGTGGAAGTAGGGGGACCTGTGGTCACTGTCGAGCACCTTCCGCGGCCCACGGGGGAGGCGGGACACTATTTGATTCATCGCTTCGTGCTTGAGGGCAGCCAGCCCGGATTCGGGTTTGTCGCGGTGGACATCACCGAGCGTATTCGTAGCGAGCGAATGCTACAGGAGGTAACCGGGGACGACGGTGGTACCGCAGCACGCTTGCAGGATGAGCTTGACGCATTTGTGCATGCCATCTCCCACGATTTGCGTGCACCGCTTCGAAGTCTGACAGGATTTACCGATGCGCTGATGGACGAGTATGGCGGCAAATTTGACGCGGATGGTGCACGGTACCTCGATTACGTGAATGATGCGGCCGTGAAAATGGGTCGGCTCATCGAGGGTCTGCTGGAGCTGTCGCGTGTCAGCCGTGCGGAAATGACGCGCAGTGAAGTGGACTTGGTTCCTCTGATTGCACGACGGATTGAGCGCTTGCGGGATGGCGAGCCGGACCGCCAAGTTGATGTCGAGCTTCCGGAGCGGCTGGTGGTGGAAGGGGATCACCGCCTGCTCAAGCAGGCCGTTGACCACCTGGTAGACAACGCCTGGAAGTTCACTGCCACGCAGTCGCCAGGGCGTATCACCCTCTCATCCGAAGAGAAGGGTTCTGGTCCGATTGTGGTATTGTCAGACAACGGCGTGGGCTTTGATATGGCCCATGCCCAAAAACTTTTCACGCCTTTCCAACGCTTGCACGGTGTGGATGAGTTTGATGGTGTCGGCATCGGCTTGGTGGTGGTTCAGCGCATCATCCGGCGGCACGGAGGCAGGGTCTGGTTGGACGCACAACCTGGAGGCGGTACCTCCGTGCGGTTTACGGTCAAGTGAGGGGGCTGACTATGCTGCTACTTGTAGAAGACAACCCGAGTGACGAAGAGCTGACGCTACGCTCCTTGCAGAAGAACCATATCGCCAACGATGTCGTGGTGGTGCGCGACGGCGTCGAGGCGCTCGAGTTCCTGTTCTGCGAGGGCCAGTACGAGGACCGGGACCAGACAGTGCAACCGGACCTCATCCTGCTCGACCTCAAATTGCCGCGACTGGGTGGGCTGGAAGTCCTGCAGCGTATCCGGTCGGATGATCGCACCAAGCTGTTGCCGGTGGTGGTCCTGACATCGTCCAGTCAGGACGAGGATGTCATCAACAGCTACAAACTCGGCGCGAACAGCTATGTGCGCAAGCCGGTGCGGTTCGCGGATTTCTCGGAGGCGGTGCGGCAGCTTGGCGTTTACTGGTTGCTGATCAACGAAAACCCCAACCGTTAGATTTACCTGTCGTGGGAGCGGTCCCACGGACCGCGATAGCACGCCTGAAAGAATCGCGGCCTATGAGGCCGCTCCCACAGTGTATTAAATCGCTCCCACAGTGAATTGATTCGCTCCTACATCTGGTGCCCGACCAGGGGTACTGCAGCAGTCCACAGGCCGAAGGCCACCAGTAGTCCGCCGGCGACGGTGCGCCACGCACGACTTTTCAACCACGCGGCCGACCGCCCGGCCACCAACATCATGCCCATGACCGCCGGCGCTGTACCGAGTCCGAATGCCGCCATGACCATGGCGCCTTCCACCGCGCCGCCAGCCATGATGGCGGCTCCGAGCATGGCGTAGACCAAGCCGCAAGGCAGCCAACCCCATAAAAACCCCAGGGCCAGCGTCGCAGCGTGACCTTGGGTTCTCGCCATCTGTCCAGCTGCGGGTGCCAGTTTTGTCCAGAAGCGTGCGCCTAGCGTTTCCAGCCATCGCGGCCCACGCCAATTCGTCATTGTTCGAATTCCGATGAGCACCAACACCAGACCGAAACCGATGCGCAACATCGGTGTCGCACCGGTGCCCGCCAATGCCATTGCCAAGGTGGCGCCAATGCCACCAGCAATGGCGCCGGCCAACATATAGCCGAGAATGCGCCCACCAGTAAGCAACCACGGGTTGCGCGCACCGCCCAGTGCGCCGGCGATGCCGCCACACATGGCCACACAGTGCGCGGAACCAGCCAGCCCGGCCAGCAGCGCCGCCGTCAGCATCTCAATATTCATCGTGAGAACGGTCCTCTTCCCGTGGGAGCGGCCCCACGGGCCGCGATTCCTCCGGTAGCTTGGAGTCATCATCGAGAATGATTTTCCACGCGGGCGTATCCATGTCATCGAACTGGCCCGAATCCGCTGCCCAGAAGAACGCCCATATGGCGACGACAACGAGCACCAGGGAAATCGGAATGAGGATGTAGAGCGAGAGTGTCATGAGCCGCCACGATACAACTTGCTGGAGTTCAGGACCACGATGAGCGAACTGCCGGCCATGCCGATGGCGGCAAGCCATGGTGGTATCAGACCTATGGCTGCGAGGGGGATGCCACCCAGGTTGTAGAACAGGGAAAGCCCCAGATTCTGGCGGATGGTGCGAAGGGTACGGCGGGCGATATGGATGCCGGTGGCGAGGGGGGTGGGGGAGTCACCGAGCAGAATCATGCCTGCGCTGGATTGCGCGAGCGCGGACCCCGACCCGAGTGCAATGGCTACATCGGCAGCAGCGAGCACGGGTGCGTCGTTCACGCCATCACCCACTACCGCAATCACTGCAGAGCCGCGAATGGATTCGAGCCGCGCCAACTTCTGTTCGGGCGACTGCCGTGCAGACCAACGCGAGATACCGAGTTCCTTGGCCACCGCTTCCACGGCTGCAGGATGATCCCCGGACAGAATCTCGACCTCGATGCCATCGGCCTGCAAATGCTCGATCAGGGTCTTTGCGCCAGGACGCAGGGTGTCTGACAAGGTGAAATGTGCGAGCGGTCCGGAATCGGTGCTCAAGACCACCGGCGTATCGGGGTTGGAGAATGTGGGAGCGGCGCCACGCGCCGCGACATCCGGTCTACCCAGTGCGTAGCGCCGCCCTGCAATCGACCCGGTGACGCCCACATGGCGTTCGACACTCACATCGTGAACTGCGCGACCATCGTCATAGGCACGGAACGCCTTCGCAATGGGGTGTTCCGCGGATCGCTCCAATGCGCCAGCCAGCGCAAGTACTTCGCGTTCGTCCATATCCCCCACTGGGAAAATACCCGATAGGCGCATGTCGCCGTGGGTGAGCGTACCGGTTTTGTCGAACACGATGAGATTCGCTTTGGCCAAAGCTTCCAGGGAATCCGCACGGGTGACCAACAGCCCACGTCGCGCCAAGGCGAGTGTTCCAGAGGTGAGTGCCACCGGTGTAGCGAGCGCCAGTGCGCACGGGCAAGCCACCACCAGAACCGCCAGCGTGATGGAGAATGCGCGCGCAGGATCCAGTGCTGACCAGACGAGAAAAGTGAGAGCAGCCAAGCCCAACATGACGACGACAAACCAACGCGCAACCCGATCCGCCAGCGCGGCGATCCGAGGGCGCTCACTCTGTGCACGGGCGAGCAGTCGTCCGATGCCGGATACCAAGGTAGCTGCGCCCGCGCGTTCGACGACGACCTCCACCGGTGCATCCAGGTTCAAGCTGCCAGCGACGACCGCGTCACCGGGTTCACGTGCAATCGGCGTTGACTCGCCTGTGAGCAGCGATTCATCTACATGGGTGCTACCGCTGGACAAGCTGCCATCACAAGGAAAGCGGTCACCCGCACGGACGCGGATGGTGTCGCCGGTTTGCAGTTCTACTGCACCGACAAAGTTCGCGGCCCGTGGGAGCGGCCCCACGGGCCGCGATTCCTCTTGAATCAGTTCGGCCGTGTCGGGCACCAGCCGCCCAAGCGCCTCTCCCATGCGACCCGCACGATGACGCGCGCTCATCTCAAACCAGCGTCCGGCCAGCAGGAAGAAGGCGAACATCGTGACGGAGTCGAAGTACACCTCGGCTCCACCTTGTAGCGTGACCAGCACGCTGGCGGCGTAGGCAAGTGCGATAGCGACTGCCACCGGCACATCCATGCCAGGCGCGCGGTTGCGCAAGCCGCGCCATGCACCCTGGAAGAAGGGTTGTGAGGAGTAGAAGACCACCGGTGTGGTGATGAGCAGGGAGACCCAGTTGAACAGGTTGCGCGTTTCGACATCAAGGTCCCAGCCGTCGCCGATGTACACGGCGATGGCGTACATCATGACCTGCATCATGCCGAGCCCGGCGACCCACAGCCGCTTGAGCATGGTGCGGCGCTCGCGTACCCATGCCTGGTCCTGTCCGCTGGCCGAAAGTGGCGTGGGGGTATAACCCAATGCGGCCAGTCGTCCTAGCAGGTGTGAGAGGGGTGCAACGAGAGGGTCCCAGCGAAGCAGCAGACGCGCGGTTGCGGCGTTCAGTCGAACCTCCCGCACGGCGGCTTCGCGTTCCAGTGCGTGTTCGACCAACCAGGAACACGCTGCACAGCGCAGACCATCCATCAACAGGGATATTTCGCGGGTACCGTCGTCGTTTGTAGCGATGAGTCCGCGCTGCACGGCTTCACGGTCATACGCGACCCACTCTGCGGCACGGGTGTCCTCTGCCTTGGGGGCATTGGCAGTGCGCAGACGGTAGTACGCGTCGAGGCCGGCGCCGCGGATGAGCATGACTGCAGCCTGACAACCCGCGCAGCAGGTCGGCACACGGTCGGGTATCGCCACCAGGAACGGTGAGTCCTCCGGACACGGCTCCCCACAGTGATAGCAAGCGGGTGCAGTCATGTACAAGCGGTGCTTCGCACCGCGAATGGACCAGCGGTGGTTCTCGGATTAGGCCTGTTCTGGCGCTGAAGCCTCATCCCATTCGCGACGCGCCTGCCTTCGCCAAGGCTTCGGCAGGCAGGAAGCGTCGCTCCTACATGGGCTTTTGCAGGGTGTCGTACAAGCATCGTTGTGGCGTCGCCTGTTGTAGGAGCGGTGCTTCGCACCGCGAATGGACCAGCGGTGGTTCTCGGATTAGGCCTGTTC
>CAZKFT010000017.1:0-2436 GCA_964552205.1 uncultured Gammaproteobacteria bacterium | reverse complement strand
TCGCGACGCGCCTGCCTTCGCCAAGGCTTCGGCAGGCAGGAAGCGTCGCTCCTACTGTGTGCCAGCAACCACGGTAGGTCGTGTGACAGGCTGGCGCGCTCAATGACGGACGGCCGCGAATGAAACAGCGCTTACCTCTGCAGCTAGTTCACTTGTGACCCGCCAGCTGCTGTCGGCTGGCTCCAGTTGCAGGTATCGCCGATCGCGGGGGGCCTTGGTGAACCGACCGTGGAAGACATCACCCTCACCCCGTGTCAGCACGACATCAAGGTCCCGGTCCGCCTCGGTTGGGTGCACAGCGCGCAACAGCAGGGACGCGGGCATCTCGCCGTCCATGGTCAGCAAGAGATTCACGGTACCAGCGTCGCGGTCGATGGATCCTCGTGCGGCGACATTGAGGAATTCTGCCATCCGATCCCGCTCGAACTGTTGTTCGAAGGCGCGGCCAATCTTCCGGTAATCATCCACCACCAAATCATCCGCATGTTTGTAGGCGGTGACGACCAGCGACAGCCCCAGAATGATGGACGCGATAGGCGGTGCCAGAATGAACCACACCCAGAAATGTTTGTACCAGGGTTTCTCTGTCATGGTGCTCATCTTTGTATGGGAGCCATGAAGCGACTTTGGGTGGTAGCGGTGATGCTTGCGATATCCTCAGCGGTCACTGTGATGTCGACCGTGAATCCCGCACCGCGCGGAAGGTCCTCCAGCGGAGCCCGTAAGCGAATCGGTACTTCCCGTATTTCTCCGCCTGCTAGCTGCAAGGTGTGGTCGCTCATATCAACGGCCAGTCCCGGAAGGCCCGAGGCACTGATGATGAACTGGCGTGGCGTCTCGGAACGGTTGGCGACCTTGAGTGTGTAGACATTCTCGACCGTCACGCCTTCGATGACGCGATAGAGCGAAGTGCGGTCGCGCAGGACATCCAGCGATACCGGCACCCGGGTCGCCAGTGACACGCCAAAGCCCACCAGCAACAAAGCCAGCAGGCTACCGTAAATCAGCGTGCGCGGGCGCAGCACCTTGGCGCGCTTGCCCTCCATCCCGCTTTGGGTGTCATAGCGGATGAGGCCGCGCTCATAGCCCACCTTGTCCATGACCTCATCGCAGACATCGATGCAGGCCGCGCAGGCGATACATTCGTACTGCAATCCCTCGCGGATGTCGATGCCGGTTGGGCACACCTGTACGCACAGCGTGCAATCAATGCAGTCACCGAGTTCCGCCGGTTTGTTCTCAAGGCCGCGCTTGCGCGAACCTCTTGGTTCACCGCGCGTTTCGTCGTAGCCGATGATGAGCGTGTCCTTGTCGAACATCGCGCTCTGGAATCGGGCATATGGACACATGTAGATGCAGACTTGCTCGCGCAGGAACCCGGCGTTGCCCCAGGTCGCGAAGGCATAGAACAGCACCCAGAAGGTCTCCCACGGACCAAGCGCCATCGAAAAGACGCGTCCACCCAGGTCAGCGATGGGACTGAAGAAGCCGACGAAGGTGTAGCCGGTCCACAGTGCGAAAATCACCCACAGGCTGTGTTTGGCGGTTTTGCGCAACACCTTCTCGCGTGTCCACGGGCCCTCATCGAGTTTCATGCGCTGCGGCCTGTCGCCCTCGGTCCAGCGCTCCATCCACAGGAACACCTCTGTCCACACGGTTTGCGGGCAGGCATAACCACACCAGAGTCGTCCGGCGAGTGCTGTGAAGAAGAACAAGGTGAGGCCAGCGATGACCAGCAGCAATGCGAGATAGATGAAGTCCTGTGGCCAGAGCACCAGGCCGAACAGATAGAACTTGCGCGCGGGAAGGTCGAAGAGAACCGCTTGCCTTCCGTCCCACATGATCCACGGCAGGACATAATAGAGGCCGAGGAGGGCGATGACCGCGAGCACGCGCAGGCGATTGAAACGGCCACTCACCTCGCGCGGATACACCTTCTCCGTTTTGACATAGAGTGCATCGGTGATCGCGGTCTGGGCTTTCCGCGTCGGGATCAGTTTTTGTTTAGACATCCGATCGCAACAGGAAGGTTGCCATCCAGGCAGCTGAGGCAGCGAGCAGCCAGAAGAACAGGAAGCCAAGCGCGTAGCCCGCCATGCGGCTGATCTCCATCGGGAAGGTGGCAATCACCGCGAGCTCGGCCGGGTCGAAGGCCGCGAAGAACAACACGGAAACTACCGCAGCCGGGAGAAAAGAAGACCAGGCGATGACCAGCGTGCGGATTGTCCGCTTGCCAGGCATCTCAGCGCCGGCCTTCCATCTCGTTCAGGCTGAGGATGTACGCTGTCACCAACCGGATACGTTGCTCGCCGAGCAGATGCCGCTGCGCAGGCATGATGCCGTGGCGACCTGACTGTACGCCGGCTTGAATCGCCTCGAGCGTGCTGCCGTATGTCCAGCTGTGGTTGGTGAGGTCGGGTGCACCCAGCACCTTGT
>CAZKFT010000016.1:13158-42471 GCA_964552205.1 uncultured Gammaproteobacteria bacterium | reverse complement strand
CACTCATCTTAAAATACTGCATCCAAGAGGCAATCTCGGCAACGTAATTCTCTGAGGAAAAAATAAAAAGACATTCACTGCCACGAGAATAAACAGAAGCATAGGTCTGTGAAAAGATGAATGCGTATTTCTTGTTGAGTTGTTGGATTTGTGGATCCCTTTGCAATTCTTCGACTGAGAAAAACAAAAAACCATTGAGGGCAATCAAAGGAAAGGTGTACTGCTTCACTGCTCGATTGACAGTATTGTCGGTTGTCGTCAATGCTGTATGGTTTAGCGGATAAGATGTGATCGTCGTGGTTTTTGGGATGGACGTTTTGTCGGAATCTGTCTTGATGCGGATATATCCCCCGTAATCACCGATCGTTGTGTTTCTATTAAGATCGTAGGAAACATAGAGGTCATCTGATTTTTTGATCCAATCATTTTCGAGAAGCCAATCAGCTGGAAGGTTTTGTCCATAAAGAATACACAATGGTGCAAAATTCTGGTGTTCTGACAACTGATAAGCGATACTGTCCTTTTCTGTGCCAGGAATGACAACCATCAAAAGAAGATATTGGAAATTGATATTCCTTATTTTTGCCGAAATATACGAAACAGGAATTCCCACCATCGAAGAACGTTCAAGTCTATCCTCTCCAAGGGCTCCTTCAAACGTAGGTTTTTGGGGGTTGGAAAAAGAGACAACAATCTGCCTCGCTTTCAAGTCATTAGGAAGTGGTGCTTTAGGGTCTTTCTTGATAACAATATCAAACCCCTGTATCTCAACTTTTACATCACTTGCCATTGCAATTTTTTTCGCTATCTTTCTTTTATTCAATCGAAATAAATTTTCGGAGACCGCTTACGTTGTTTGGTCGGGAAATCCACAATTCGGGTGTCGACAGAGAGATGTCGTAAATGAGGCAAAGCTCGAGAAGAGGACGAACGTCGTTCATAATACACAACGGGCTGCATGTTACTACTGCTATACCTTCGAGAAAAGGCGCGTTTCCAGCAACCATTATACATTTGAAAACAAAACGAGAATAGAAAGAGAAAGTAAAGTACACCAAAGACAGTGATGGAAAAGGAATCAAAGCGTTGTTCAATCATACGGTGGCATTCTTCGAGTGATTCAGGGCTAGAAGTCCAGTAGTTTACGCGAGAGCTCGGGCTCATCTCATAGCAGATGGCTTCAGGAGCACGACCAGACCAGCCACCGACACCAAAGATTTCAGGAGAATGCAAGTACAAAAGTTTCAGAGGTTTGAGTAATATCAATTGGAAAACTAACTTGATCGCGTCTGCCATTTTTTTTTCACGTGTCTGCTTGTGTAAATCGCGAAAATGTGCGGGAGCGGGTGAATCTTGATAAAACTTGAGGTGAGTTTGCTCACCAAAAATTTCATTTTTCAATTTCTTTCAAAACTTTTAACTCTTGACTGATCGTTGACATGGCTGGTCCTCATTTTGCGGTTGAACTCGAAGATTTTCATCATCTTATGGAAGAAGTACCCTTGCCTCCAGCTCTTACTGGTATGGATTTGGATCATCTTGCAACTACTTCTTATGCTTTTCAACCTCAAGAATATTCGGTTGGCTTTGTTGATGTGTCTCGTCAAGATCCTCCCCCTCCTCCTGGATTCTTCAATCCATCCTTTGCTCCTCCTCCTCAAAATTTTGAAGAAATGTTCTGCCAAATAAAGGCAGCCATTGAATATCACTTCAAACGATCCTTCCCTGGATTTCCTCTCTTTTTTCAATGGGATGTCGAAAACAAACACATCGATTGGGAAAATATTCCTTTTGACCAAATCGCTGATAAAATGATTGGATATCTTTGTGTCGCTTCTCATGATGTGAAAGAATTTCATATGCAAATCTGTTCTACCAAGATGAAAAGCGAACACCAAGCCAACATCTATCCTGACATGAAAACGTTTTACTCCACCATCCACAAGAACATCACTGACGAAGAGATCAAAGAAAAAATTGACGAGTGTGACAAGAAACGCGTGCGTGCTTGGGAACTCTTTTATGTGCCAGTCTTGATCAACGGTCAATTCGGATTTCTTTCTGGCAAAGACTTTTTCCCCGATGGCGTCCGCACCAAAAACATCCAAAAGCTTGGATACGCCCGAAAGCCCATCAAAACCTCACGAAGATTACTCTACGAATGGAAATCTATCATTTCAAACGTCAAAGCAATCTTATACCCCGAAACTTCTCCCACCACGCAATTACAACGCCTCCTCCCTGCAGCCATGTCCGAAGTCTTCCAATCCTCCATGGTTTCATTTGCTTCCAATTTTTCTCAGTTCAACCTTTTGCAACAACAACGTACTCCTCAAGAAGCATGGGACTTTTATTCCAACCATTTCGCCGAGCACGGGATGAGACTTGTGTATGAAACGACCGACGAAAAAAGTGGAGAAAAGTACAACCACCACGTTGAAGCAAAACCTCTCCGCGAGCTCATCCTTTGCGAGATCATGAACATGGACGATAGCTACCTTCCTTATGTCTTTAACTTTCTTCATCGCCAAAATAATTTCCGAAACCCAAACTCGTTCACGAACATCATTCCCGAAGTCGACGCTGAATTAATCGAGTTTTGATGGTGGTGCAAAAATAAAAGTGTTTTTTTGTTGTATCTTAACATAGAAAGACGCCTTTTTCTTCAGGATGGAAACCGATTTAATGATGAGCGAAGAAGATCGCACGCGGGAACTTTATAAGAATAGCCGCTTGCTCAGAGTTATAACCAACTACTATCCCCACCAACAACCACCACAACAATCTAACTTGCCCAATCAAGCAGCGAATGGTGGCGAAGAAGAGTGCCAGAAAAAGCCTCGTCGTACTATGTCTTCCATGAGAAATCCTCGAGGGGTTTCAGAGTTTTGGCTAAAAGACCAGGGGGTCGACCCACAACTAGGCCGAGTCTGGCAACCCGAATCAAGACGCCGAGCAATTGTGATTGCCAACCCGATTGAACCTGATCAAGAACAACAATTTGAGCAGGTGAGAAGTCGGCAGTTATATGAGCAAGATAACCTAGACGTCCAAAAACCGAGAGCAGGAGCCATGTTCAAGACTCGCAACATGCAACCGAGCAAATGGGCGGTCAATCAAGAGCGAGCTCAATATGAACTCATGCACGATCACCCAGATTTGGGGAATATGAGCCACTCAACTAGACACGAACCAAAGGTCATTCCCAAATTTTTGTCACTTTACAACACTCGGAATCCCACCGTTGAAATCGGAGAACCAGGAGAATTACCCGGGCACAACACAGCCAACGACTTGCAAATCGTTTATCCAACAAGAGAAGAGTTGCTGGGTCGAATCAATGAAGAAACATGGGACATGAAACAACCAAAAACAGCCTACAACAATCCTGACATTCATGATGCAACATCTCGCAACCAAGCAATGCCTTTAACAAGAAATCAGTCTTCTGCACCTCGAAATACTCTGAATCGGTATACTCAACCATCATCTTCTTCACGGCACCAAACCGATGTTGTTTCACAACGACCTCAACCAATCCGTCCTCACGACCAGATGATGAACACCCGGTCGCATTCCAATTCTCGCTGGATGACTTCGGATATTGCTCAAGTTAGACCCCAACAACGACGAGATGATCCAGTGGAGCTTGAATATCAAGGCCAAAGACCTGACTATGAATCCTTCAATAATATGAGCTCGATTTCACGTACACGGAGAAACGCCCCTACTCCCTCTGGGAATTTTATCATGGGGAAACCCGTCCGTTCGAGATCCTATCAAGAAGATCAGATTGAGGGACAACGAAACCCAGCAAACCCAATGGGAGTAGAGGAAGAGATGGAATATATGCCTCAGACACGTAGTTGGGAGGACAATCGAGCGTTATATCAAAGCAGTCGTAAACCAGCTCAATTACAAGAACAAACACTACCCAACCATGTAATGGGGCAACCTATAAAAAAAGCAGACGTTAGAGGTAGACCCATGATGGAGCAAAGAAAAGTAATGGAACCACAAGAACAACCTAGCTGGGAGGCTCCACAATCCAACCAACCTCACGATCCACGTGGGCTTGATTCCCAGAAATGGAACAATCGAGCTCAAGTTTTTCATCCTGCCGACCAAGTGGATTATCAACCTCCTCAATCCTATGTGGAAGAACAACCCCGTAGTGAAACAGCACAAGAAAGGCCTTTAAAACAAGATGGGGCTCATATATCGATGCCTGTTAACTCGATCAAATCATCGATTCACGAGGCAACCACAGAAGGAAATCGGCAACAAGCAGAGATAAACCAAGGAGTACAAATGCCAGCCAACACTCATCTTTTCCACGAAGGAACTTCTGCTGAAAATGTAGTCTTGGGAACCCGATTGAAAAAACCACAAGACGCCACAACTCTTTCTTTCAACACAACTCGAAAAGATGGGGTTCGTGATATGGCCCTTTATGATCAGCGAGGAGTGGCAGATCCAGCCATTCGAGGAGAGTTTATGAGCCTCTCCAACCAGACCAACGCATTTGCTCCTCCTAAAACCGTCGAAGTAGACTTGAGCATGGCTGAATCTACTCGTCTGAATATCGATGAAAAGAGACGTATGGATGAAGGTCTTTCTCGTTTCATTCAACAAAAGAGCAATCCCTCGATGGGTGTAAGCATTCGAAAACGAGAACAATTTGCATTGGACAATCGACGTCCCGTTTATTAAAAATACACTCTACTTTTTGGGAGGTCTGCCACGTTTTCTTTTTGTTCCTTGGGAAGAGTTACAGGAGGATTGTTTCGATTTGGAAGGCGTTTCAGGCTTCTTCATCATCACTTCAAAAGGATTGAGAACAACTCGAGAAGGTGCCATTGCGAACCCAGAAATTTTTTGTTGAAGGTGATGGATAAATTTATCTTCGCAATTGGGAGAGGAAATGGTTTTCGATCCTTGGATCGTCATTTCCATCACTTCCCAATCCGTTGGTGATTTTACTCGAAGAACAAAGTAGATATGTTGTTGAATGAATTTTTCAAATTTGGGATGAAGAATGACATAATCCGTTGTCTTTAATCGAGATGAAGTGACAAAAGAAGACTCGTGAAAAAAAGAGTAAGGAAGATCGATTTGAGGATTGGAAGAAATGGTGAAATTCATCTTTCAAAATTTTTGGTTTTTGTTTTGTTCTGGAAACTTGGTTGATTCCGCACTTAAGAATTTTATAAATTCACTGAAGACCCGTCAACGCGCCGACCCTTGTTTTGGAAATAGAATTAGTCGGGAGTTATTTTTATTACAGATCGATCATGACAGAATCTTGGGTTGTCGTGACATTCGGTCCTTTGACAGGGTTCGTAGATATTGTCATCAAGTGGTCTTCTTGGAGATCTTGCATGAGTTGAAGTAGATGTTGTTGTTTTTTGGCATTGTCAACTTCCATTTTCGTTGTGGTCTCAGAAAGATTGATGACAGTAGTTTTGGCAGAAGAGAGAGGAACATATTGTTCAGGGACGATCGATTGCTCAAGTTTTTGAAAGTCCAAGTTAACTTCGCACATGTTGGTGCCTGTGTCAGGAGGCCTTCCAAGCATCATTTGTTCGCTCATGCCTTTGAGAACATCGATCTTGGGAAACAAAGCCCCTGCGGTGATTTGGTCTGTCAGTTCTTCAAAAGCAGCTCGTTCCAAAACACCAGTGCCAGGAATTCGGTTGATGCCGTGTCTCGTCATTGGAATGATGTTGCCAAGGTAGGTCATCGAATCCGCCATCAGCGTGAGTTGGCGATTGTTGATGGGGGAGCCAACCATCGAGAGAATAGATGAGATTTCGTGGACCAGACTGTTGCGGTAGGCTTCAACGCCATAAATCTTGTGAATCAGCCGAGTGTGGTTGGTGTAGATAGCAGATGCTTTCACGAATCGCTTTTGAACCACGGCAGGAATGTCAATGCCTTCGGTGTGGATCTTGAATTGTTTGCCTTCTCGTTGCGAGTAGACATCTGTGACATTGGGGATGCCTTGAATGATCGTTTTCTCGCAGATTGCTTTGCAAAAGTCTTCCAACAACAATTTGGAAATGAAATCAGGAGTACGAGAAACAATGCGAAGGAACAAAGTGGCCGGTTGTTGCTTGTCCCATTCGGGCGTGTACCAAATGTTCAACACTCGGCGATACAAACCCCCCAACCGTTTGGCGACCTGGGCGGTCGTGATGTTGTGCTGTGAGAAAAGTGCTTTTTTTAACGTCATTTTGACAAGAAAAGGAGCAAGACAAGTGTTTAACGATTCGCTTGCTCGATACAACAACAATACGGGGAGCGGTTCGTTGCAGTCTTCGATCACTTGACTTTCAACCAGGTCGGCAACCGTGACTTGTTTCAGGGATCGCATGCACTCGGACACAACGGATTCTTGTTTGGCATAGTTGGGGAGAAGTTCAAGGGTCATGGACGGATTTTTGATTTTCTGGGAAGCATTGATGACTTGGGTGAAACGGCCAATTCCATGATTGGTGTCGTTACTCTTGCTAGAGCCTTGCGAGTGGAAATTGGAGAGTGTGAGTTGAGTGAATTTTTGAGAACAAGACTGAGCAGCAATGGTGCCAACAGACTCTCCCGCTTGGATCAGAGAAGAGATGAATTTTTTTCGGATCCAATCCATCGTTTCTTTCCAAAGTGGGGTTGAAATTTTCAAATCGTTGCAAATGTGCTTGCTTGCAAGATAGCTGCGGAGAAGAATGAAGAAACTGTTGTTCCATTTTTCGGCCGCTTTGGGCATAAAAGCAAACACTTCTTTTTGGAGAGCCAACACGTCAACAATCACTGTTTCTGGGTCGACCACAAGATGGCGAGAGTCAAAATTGGGATGTTGGGGATCGTTTTGGCGAGCAAGGGCTCGTTCGAGTGTTCGCTCAAAATGAACAGGCACCCACAACTGATCAGGAACGGGATCCAAATTCTTGACGATCGAGTAATCTTTTTGCAAGCGTTTGAACTCGTCCTGCAACAGCTTTGATTGCGTTGACTCCCACTTGTAGAGCCTTTCCAAATCCACAGATCCGTGCTTCTTCTCGATTACGAGAAAGAAGATCATCTGATATTCGCAAAAACTAGCGTCGAATCCGTCATCTCCGAAAGCAAACTGAATGATTTTGTTCTGAGCGTTTCTCACGGTCAAGTCTTGTTTGACCATGATGTCAGACATACCACCACAAAGTCGACGAAAGGCATAACCAGCCAAGGCAGTACGAATCGACGTGTCAATCATGCCAATACGTCCAGTGATGCAACCGACAATATAGTTTTGGAGTGAGATGCCTTCGATATAGGGTCTGGGGATGTAGCCGCCTTCTTCCAAGCTCTTGTCTCCAGGTTTGGACCAAGGTAAATTGCGTTCTTCAAAACCAAACATCTTTCGGTTGAGGCGACCGCCTTTGATGTTCTGTTGACCCACCACACGGATGATCTGAGAGGCATTGGAGGGACTTCCTTTGGTGCCACCATTGAGCAGTTTTCGAAAGTTGTTGCTGAGTGGCATACAAGAGATAGTGTCGCTGTGAGCTTCTTTGGTCAAGTTGGTGATGCAGGTCCACACCATCCGCTCCAGTTTTTCTTCATCCATGCCTTGTTGCACCCATTCGTGAATTTTTCGATCGATTTCTTCAATCGCCTTGTCCAATTTTTCTTGAAAGCCATCAGGTGCTTGCACATCAGACAGACCCATGCTCACCGGATGGATGTGAGAAATGTAATAGGCACAAATGTGGTGAGCCCGGTTCAAGAAGCGTGAGAAGATTCCATTCTCGTAATCGTTGGCGATCTTGTGCAGAATGCTGTTCACAGAGATGCCCATAGATTTGACATCCAAGTGTCCTGCAAGAATTTCTCCTTGCTGAATGATGAGCACCGTGTCACACATCGGATCGCCAGTTGGTTTGGATTGGTTGTGCATGAGGGTTGGTTTCCATTCGCAAAAGTCGGGAGGAAGGAGCATCGAAAAAATTTGTTTTCCCGTCCACAGAGGAACCGGCACAAGAAGGGCTGGTATCGGGAGGCGGAAAGAGAACTTGTCATAATAAGGGTTTTGAATGGGAAAGTCCGAGTCTCTGTCCATAAGAACAGAAAGCAATCTCATTGCTTGTTCGCGAGTGAGAAACGAGTCTTTCATGGTCATCATGTAGGCCGCGAGAAGATCGTCTTGAATCAGTCCGTAGACAGGACCAGAACTTTGTGGGATCAAGCAATTTTTTTCAAAAGCCATCAATTCAAGACCTTCGGCACAGCTCTGCTGGTTGGTAAGGATGTGCATGTTCATCTCATCTCCGTCAAAGTCGGCATTGTAAGGAGATGGAGATGTTAAATTGAGTCTCATGGTGCTGGAACCGCAGTTGATTTTGGCTCGAAAGCACATCAAGTTATAACGATGCAAAGAGGGTTGACGACAAATGATCACAGGATCTCCATCTTTGAGGTGACGAGCCACACACATGCCAATCTTCAGGTTTTCCGCATACATACGTCGCTCGGATTCGGTAGCATTGCTCAAATCAAAAATTTCCTTTGCCTTGTAGTGTTTCGAGATAAAGTTGGCCCCATTGATGATGTGGGAGCCACGAATGATTCTTTGGCGAAGATCTTCAATATTGCGTGGGGTGACCACCTCTTGATAATAAAGAATTTTTGCGGACTCATCAGAAACACCAACTTGGTTTATGTTGAGGTTGGGGTCGGGAGTGATCACGGTTCGGTGAGTAAAATCGGTTCTTTTTCCAAGTAGATTTTCTCGAATTCGGCCCTTCTTTTTTATCAGATGGCTGGTAATGTCTTGTAATCGTTTCATGAGTTTTCGGAGATATTGGGCAGACAGTTTCTTGCAACACATTAGACCAGTGACGTGGAATTGAAGGAGCCGCCACATGTCTTCAAGTTCTTTAACTTTCGAGTCTCGATCACTGCTTTTTTGGATTTTGGTGTTGGCTCGACTGATGTCAATGTATTTGGTGGTGAGCATGTCTTCACCGGAGGCATAGACGTTTGGTGGTCGGATGAGCGGAGAAACGACAGGCAAGTTTTCCATGACCAACGATTCGGGACGGCTGATGTCGGGGTCCATACCCAAGATGTAGATGTGAGCAGGCTCAATACGGCGGAAGACCACATAGATTTCATCAGGAGAAATTCGAACTTTTTCCTTTTGCTCTTTTTTTGGCCCTTTTTGTTGATTTTCCCAGTGAGCAAGGATAAAGACTTTGTTGCGAGTATCAATGTGGAAGGAGGGCTGCACAAACCCACAACCTCTCAAGTCGTTTCCTTCATTGTAGCGGCAGCACTTGACGTCTTGGCAGTGTTTGAGTAGGGCATAGAAGCGAGTCTCAGGATCGGAAATTCGCATGATATTCTTCCAGGTTTGTGACTTGGGATGCAATTTCACAAGGGAGCAATTCCAGCAAACACATTGTAAAAGGTTTCGAATGTAGGGGACAAACATGGGGTTGAGGATTCGTTTCTCGAGCTCTATGTGACCGAAATGACCTGTACACTCCGAGTTGGAACGGTTACAGGTGTGACACTTTTGATGAGGATGGATGGAGCCCATTCGCAGATCAAATAGGCCTCCCACATATCCGTGGTGCTCGTTTTCTTTTTTGTGGTTGATATCATCGGTCACAACTTGGCATACAGAGCCTCGGCGAATCGCCTCTTTGCTCATCACCCCAAATTTAATGGCCTTGACATACTCAAATTGTTCCATAACACAAATATGGGTCAGGTGTGTTTATTGGTATCAAACAATGCGCTGCT
This sequence comes from uncultured Gammaproteobacteria bacterium, assembly GCA_964552205.1. Lineage (GTDB taxonomy): Bacteria > Pseudomonadota > Gammaproteobacteria > Natronospirales > JAIVGZ01 > JAIVGZ01. The sequence goes on along the minus strand of CAZKFT010000016.1, from coordinate 32,685 downwards.
ATTTTTACGCCTTAAAGTATTGGGAACGCTGTTCTTTCTTGAGGAAAACAGTGAGTTTACGACTGCAATCGGGGCAGACGCCTTGGAAATAATAAGAGTGGCGTTCCATGGGTTCGCCGTTCTTCTTGTAACCACTGCTGACCGAGTGGATGGCCATGACACCAGAAATTCTCTTCTTGGAGCGGTTGCAAGAGGAGCTCTTGGTGTTCAAGCAGGTCATTTCAATGGTCCCAGAGACAGGGACCTTCTTCACCACTCGGGAAGACTTTTTGGCTTTGGGGGCCACAACGCGTTTTGTTTGTTTAGTAGGAGCCATTTTTTTAAAAAAAATTCAACAATCTGCTATCATAAAAAAACGGAAAATTCATGTGACGACCGCTCGGTCGAAAAAAATTGTTCCGCGAATTCGCGACTTTTTTTTGCTTTCCAATCGAGAAACTTTTTGGACGATGGATGTCTCTTTTAAGAAGGAGGATTTTTTCATCCGTGTGACTTTTCATTTACAAGAACGTGAAAATACAAAGAATCAGATTCACCCATGTCTTATTGGCACGATTCGAAGTACCTTTGAAAAGTTTGTTGATGCCTCCAATTCCTTCCTTGTTAGTATCGAATTTGATCACATTTCAACTCAGATTTCAAATCTTATTGCCCACCTTCCTCAAGGAAATCGTTCCTCCATTCTTCCCTTTATTCTTGAAAAGACAACCCAATTCAAGCCATTTCATCTCAACAGCTTTGATTTCTCGCTTTATGTCAAGGAATATTTGTCTCACCTTCCTAAAGAATTGGTAATTCCACCTTGAAATATGATTGACGCTCTTAGAAATGGGAAAATGGCAACTTCTTCCACCTCCTTGCACTCTGCTACCTGGGTGAAAACTTGTTTCAACATCCTCAAGTGAGTCCCAGCCAATTCTTTTCCGCATTGTCGACCGAATTTCGCTTTCGAATGAAACTAATCAGCAACCAGTTCCTTTATGTCTTCTATGCCTACCAACAATCTTTCTTTGCTGACAACGACCTTTTCGAACTCCCATTTCATCATAATTTTTGCGAGTTGCTCGGTGGTCTCTTTTTCAATGTCAAGTTCAATCCTTCTCACATCAAGCCCTTCTTTGTGCTCCTTCAAAAGATGGTTTCTGACTACAACCCCGATCCAACGTTGCAACTCCTCGAGCGTATCTACCCCGACAAATACCACTTTTCCAAATTGTCCTCCTTCCGTGTAAATCGAAGCACCATTCAAATCAACGACAAAGGAGCCCTCTTCTTTATCAACTGCGATGAAATGAGCCAAGAAGAAAAGAACATGATTGTTTTTATCGAGAACTCAGAGAACGAAAAAAAGATTCGATTCCGCTTGTACGGGGAACCCTTTCGCTCACAATACGAACAAACAGGCGTCTTTCCGCCTCCCACAGAAGAGTTTCGTTATGAAGATTGTGCAAAATGGAGTCGTTGTCGAGCCGAAAACATTGTTTATTTTCGAGACATGCACCTGAAGAAAGCTATCACCATGCCCGAACGACCTGCTCCACTTCCACCAACCACACAAGCCTTGCCGCCATCCATGCAGACTACTCAAAAACGTAAAGCAGAAGAACCAGTTGACCAAACTATTGCAAAGAATGCCCGCAAGGAACCACCAAAACCACTCGAACAACCCTCAAAACCTGCCAACTCTTCCTTGCCGCCTCCCACTGCTGAAACAACACGTCCTCCCACACCCGCACAACCACCTGCACCGCCCCCAGAAAAGTCAAGACCCACCCCCGAAATACCGGCTACCCCGATCCCTCCTACGCCCGAAAAATCGGCATCTCCAAAGTTATCTGAAAAACCAAAGTCTCCCCCTGAGAAGCCGCCGACGCCCATCGTCTCTTCTCCTCCTCATGACACTGTTGTCAAGGATTCAATTGCTCCTCCGCCTGCCCCGAAAAAACCATCCTCGCCTGTGACTCTTGCTCCTGAAAAGTAAATGATTTGTTGTTTTTATAACCCGGATAGACCTGTTGCACCTCCCGACAAATCTGTTGCTCCTACAATTGAAAAGGCAGTCGCTTCCGACAAATCTGTTGAAACAGTGATTTTCTCTTCACCAAAACCTGTTGCTCCTTCAACGGAAAAGCTCGTTGCCCCACTCGAAAAGGCACCTGTGGCTCCTCCCACAAAACCAATTGAAAAACCTCCTCCTGAAAAGTCTGTTGCTCCTCCTGAAAAGCCAGTTGAAAAGCCTGTTGCTCCTCCCGAAAAGCCAGTTGAAAAGCCTGTTGCTCCTCCTGAAAAGCCAGTTGAAAAGCCTGTTGCTCCCCCCGAAAAGCCAGCTGAAAAGCTTGTTGCTCCTCCTGAAAAGCCAGTTGAAAAGTCTGTTGCTCCTCCCGAAAAGCCAGCTGAAAAGCTTGTTGCTCCTCTTGAAAAGCCAGTTGAAAAGTCTGTTGCTGCTCCTGAAAAACCTATTATAGCTCCTGAAAAGCCAGTCTCTGCCCCTGTTACAACTCCTTTGTCAAGAGAAAAAACTTCAGAAGCACCAACCCCTTCCCCCAGAACAACACTTCCTGACAAGAGTATGCCCCCTCCCGAGTCAACTCCCCTGTACCAGTCAAAGACCATCCCCATTTCCAATCCTCCAAAGGACAAGACTCCTCCTGTCTCGGCCTCACAAAAAGAACAAGTTGCAAGCAATGTGCAGCGGTTTGAATCTTTATTTGGTAAAGAAGATATCATTGGTTCCCAAGAAGAGGAAGCTGCGGAAGATATTGAAAGTTCGAGCCAAGAACAAATTCCTGCTACTCAAGCACCCAAACCGCCAAGCAAAACAAAAGAAAAGATTGTCAAACCGAAAAAAGGCTCTATTAAGAAGAAAGAAAAGACGCCGCCTGGAAAGAAGAACAAGGTCATTCGATCTGACAACAAAGAAACACCAAAGGAAAAACAAAAAGAAGCCAAACCGTCCGAAGAACTTATCGAGCTTTCAGATCATGAGATGGAAGAAGTTGAAGAGACTGACAAAATGCCAGTTGACGAAGACTTGGAAACGACCATCGAGGAGATTAAACCTGGTAAAATACTGTTTTTGATGGCCTTGACTTGGTTTAGGCACCACAACGACCCCAAAAGTCCACATTCGAATTGCAAAACCTCCAAGAATGCCGAAAACGGCCAAGTGCCTTGGTTGTGGCGGTTTGATTGACGCGGGAGGAAAATACTACTGGTGCGACTGTCATCCTGAAAAATTCTGGCACTCTCGCTCAGACTGCTTGGAAAAAGGCAAAATGAAGTATGAAACGATGGTGTGTAGCTGCAACAATGTCATTCTCTGCAGCAAACAATAGCGCCTATGAAGAATAGTGTGTGCTCAATACATCATTTCCCATGGAAGATTTGAGTCGTTTTTTGAAACAAACCTTGTTGTTGACACAACGCTGCCCAGATTGTGGTGGTCCTGTGGATATTATTGAGCACGTATCGATTGGTAAACTTCAAATTTCGTGCAACAACTATCCACGAGAAATTCAAAAGGAAATTGACAACATTAGCGAAATCAAAAATCCCCTTAGTGTAAATGAAGAATCGCTGAATCGGGATCAGATTATCGACCACCTCTTCAACAATCTGGTTCTCAGCTATCCAGGATCCCTACGGTCAGCATGTATTTACAGTGTGTTTATCGATCCCTCCAAAATTTTGTCAGTTACCAATACAGTCTAAGTAAAAATGGAAAAACAAAGTTGGGTGCCTGATCCTTCGCACTCGGAGAGACTCTTTCTCCGGGATGCAGTCAATGATCTTTTAAGAGCCACATTCCAGGAGGAGCACAAAGAATACATGGAAAGGATTAAGAGCTGCTATTCTACATTTCGTTATTACCGAATGACAAACAGCGAATACCGAGATGCTCACGATCATTACAGCTTGTTCTATTATATTTTTGGACAACCAGACGGGCAGAAAGTAGCAGAGGGATTTGTCTGGGATATCCGAACCCTGGTCAGAGAGGGATACATCACTGTGAGTTTTAAAGTAGGTGGATTGCCAATACCCGTTTCAACCAAACGTTGGAAGGCAATGTATTCTTATTTGAAAAATGTACCCGAATCAAGTCCTTATGCAAAAGAAAGAGAAAACTTGCTCAACCGATTGTCTCGCGAAAGAAATGTACTTTATTATCCGCTCTTGCTGGAAGAGATTGAACGGTTGACAAAACAATATAGCGACATCCAATCACAGAAAAAGGAAAACTATTCAATTTTGTGTGGGCACAGAGACGTTTGCACAGTGCTCAGCATTGAAGAAATGATCAAAAAGTCACAAGCCTATTGCCATTTCTGGGACACCTCTCCGGAAGATCGTTACCTGAAACAAGAAATTCATATCAAGGCAGCAGATGAAGCGTATTACAAGTTCAGTAGCAAGACGCCTGTGATGGAAGATATTGAATCGGCAATTCAAAAAGTCAAAGCAAAAACACTTGAATCCCTTAAAAATTTGTCCTTGAACAGTCTTTCATATCCAGGATCCAAGCAAACCATTCAAGATCATCTCAAAACGCAAGATGGAACAATTCGAGGGTATTTGTCAAAAGACAAGTTTACGCCAGAGCAAAGCACTAGCGTTCTGTTGGACAAGTACCTTTCAGAAATTCTTAAATAAATCGTTTTCAGTAGTTGCGTTTGTAATGCTTTTGTATTTTTCAGAAGGAATGAGTAGATAACAAACGAAAATGATGAGCCAACCAGCTTTTCCGATGCCTGACGAGATTAAAGAATCAGGCGGGCAATTTTCGGCCATGACCGTTCAGCAGTTCAACTACAACTTGTATCTGATCTTTTATCTTTTGAAATCCAAATTCATCAATGACAAGCAATTCTACGATACTCTAGAAGAAAAGTTGCGACGTGACGCTCGGGACAAACCCGATATTCATATCCGCAAGTTCATGAAGGAAACAAAGAATCACCGCCACATCCTTTATAAATGCACTCCCGAAAACGTTGCTACGTTTTTGAGAATTGCTCCCACCATCCCTATGCTCGATATTCTGAATATCAAAGAAAGAGCCAACTTGATGACCGAAGATGACTGGGAGGTCTTGTGGCAACCTTTGAAATCAATGGCTCTCCTCGCCGAAGCCAAAAACTTGGTCCCTGCTGATTGTATTCCCGAGATGGAAAAGATTTCATCCATGGTATATCAAGAGAACAGAGAAGAGCTTTTAAGCGGTAATACAGACATCAAACAACTCCAAAAGAAAGCCACGAAAAAACTTTTAACAGACCCTACTATGGCACAAAGTGTTCTCGCAATGGCTGAAAAAATGGTTGAACATATGGAACCCGAACAAATTTTCCCCCTCCTTTCCTCACAGATGAGAGCAAGCGAATTGGCCGACGAATTGTAAATAAATAATTATTGCACACACGCCTTCTTTTTTCGTGGGACCAAGTTAACATATATGACATTTTGATCGTCTAAAATACCATTGACGTATCTTCGAATAAGCAAATCAATAGATTCATCTTTGAGCAAGGTCAACGTCACGACCTGATAGTCTCGACGGTCCAAGTCGAACTTTTCAGTAATCTGGAAGAATTCTGGGGTATCGCTGGGAACGACATCACGGAAAAAGAATCGTACTTGACTGTTCTCTTCTTTGATCACAAGAGTGGACTCGTTGTTCTCCAAAGTGAATTCAAAGCCACTAAACTCTATCTTTTCCGAATTATAATCTTGGCGTGTCTTCCATCTTTGTTGAAAGATTGCCAAATTGAACACATCTTGAGGACAAGACACGGTAACACCAAACAAACCCTTTTTCAAAACGTTGGGTGGACGATATTGGGGCAACGAAGGCAATGGCTTGTAAAAGTTGACATGTTTTCCTGCTGTCTGAATTTCTTGTTCAGGTGCATTCCAAAACACAAAGATGGCAAGAAAAACGAAAATCAGAATCACGACCACACAAACACCAGAAAGGATCCAGGTGATCTTTTTCAATTTCTTCTCCTCAGCTTCCCACGTACTATTGGGTGTTTCTGGCGTCGACATCGGAAATTTCTTCTGCATAGTTAACGAACAAAAAGATCCGCGGATGTAAGAGTGCAGGAACGAACAGAATTTCAAAACCCAAAATTTCCAAAAAAACATGCATCTCTACGCCTTGGATATTTCGAGTCCTGATATCGCCAACAAAGAACTATCGAGCTACCTCAGCGATATTCAGCTAGAGTGTTGTTTTTTCTCTCATATGTGCCGCGAATTCACAAACGTGCATTGGTATTTCGACATTCAAACAGGCTGGTATATCAGTGAATCACCTGCAGCAGAAGAATCCATTCACATCGCCAAAGCTATTCTTCAGAAACAACTGATATCCATTTGGCCAAAACTGAGATTACAAGGATCTGTCTCTCGACTACAATAAAATGTGTTTATTTCTTTCTTTTGTTCTTGGAGGGAGATTTTTCAAACCACTTTCGAAGAGCAATCAAATAGCCATCTGCCAAATCATGGTGTTGATCGAGGTCATCAATTGCGATGAAAAAGTGAGCCATCTCTCTTTGTTCCCATTTGGAAAATAAGAAATGCATATCTTCTACTGCCATTTTCTTTCGAATTGCCTTGTTTTCCTTTCCCGATTTTTCAGTAGGTCGTTCAGGACCGTCCTTGAACCACGCGGGCACAATCGAGTATTTGTGGTTGCCATGCACAAATTGAACATCCACAGGAGAACCTGTTGCAAATCCTCTTGCATAAAAAAGCGATTTGAGAACGTTTGCTACCACTCGGGCAGAGGGATTCACTTGGTGCTGCAATTCAATTCGAATTGTTTTACAATCCCTCAACCAGAAGAAATCCTTTTTGTGCTGAGGATCCCAAAGAAGCTCGGTCAGGAATTGGCAAGCGTCGTGCACAGTATCTACTCGTTGTGAAATAAGACAAACCCATGTTAGTTTGCGATCCTCATTCACGCCTGAAAAGGCAAGATGAGCTGTCCCAATGTCAATGCCAACCACATATGGGATCTCTTTTTGGGATAGCCCATAAACAAAGTAGCGATCTTGTTTGGAAAAAAAATGAGGAGAAGAGAGAAGTTCGGCATCAATAAATGGTTTCCATTCAGCAAAGTTGAATTGTGCTTTTTTCTTTTTGGGTGCACGCTTCTTTGCGGTTGGTTCTGCTTTTGTCTTTTTTTTACACAACAAATCCATAATTGTAAGATTGTTTATTATTCTTTTATGATAAGGATTCGGTGCGCTGGTGTTTTGTGACTTGTTCAATCACCTTTGTGGTAAACTCTTTGCACATCTTCTCGAGGGTCTCATGAAGAGACGGGTTGATAGTCTGTGAGTCTTTCGATTCTTTTGTTTTCGTTGATTTTCTTTTCTTGGCAGGTGCTGTGGTTTCGCCATCGGCTTCGTCCGCTTTTCGTTTCTTGTTCAGGTTGGTCTGGATTTGTTTGAGCTCTTCGGTACTGAGAATGTTTTTGAATTTCTTGGTGAACGCGTCGACAAAGTCCTTGGTTTTGTTGATGGGCTCTCCGTGCTTAGCCACAAATTCTTCCATTTCCTTTGGGTTGTCTTTGGTTTTGTTGCGGACATTGTTTCGAAAGTAGACCGGGATGATGGAATACAAAAAATACCATTCCTTCTTTTTTGATTGATTCTTGGGATCAAAGACGTCTGTTGCGTTTACGTGAGCGGTAAAGTCTTTTCCCCACAAGTTCATATTACGTTTTGGGATCCCGTTGACCTCGCAGGCACACGCGAGAAAGAGCTTTTCGGTGACGGGTATGCCACCGATGGAAAAGATCAGGCGTTTAAGGTTGGCGTTGACATAGATAATGTTAAGAGGAATCTTCATCAGTTTTGACTGTTCAACAGTTTGATCTGTTTGTAAGATCGACACTGGGATTCCATCGGGTGATTGGAGGATTTGTTGGTAGAGCCAGTTTCTGCGAGATTCAAGAAAATTTTCATCTTCATTGGTGGTTTTTTTAGGTCCCGAATAGGTGGCAGGTTGCATCATCTCGGCTTCTTTCTCCTGCTTTTCTTCATGTTGAAGAGAACCCTCGTTAATTGTGTTTTCTTCTTCTTCTGGAAAGACGAATTCGTTCTCAGGCTCCATGGATAGGTTAGAATTGATGGACTTGCAGAAATGCACTAAAATCGCGTTTTTTTGTGGTTGTGCAAGACAATGAGCGCTCAAATTTTTTTGTTTTCAGGAGGAGCGAGTCGGAAAAGGAAGGAAAAAAATGCCATTTTTAAGAGAGTAGAATCACTTTTAAAAACACACCGCATACGATGTCAACTCAACCGAAAGAAAACAAATCAAAGCGTGTCAAACGCTCTTTATATTTTTCAGCTGGAGTGAAGCGAGTCTTCGATCATCATATGAATGGGACCCAACTTACAACTAAGCCGTTTAACAACAGTCAAGTTAGATACGTCCTTCAAAAATTCAACTGTAAAAACATTTCTCCTAAAGCTGTCTTGCTTATTCAACGATTTTTTGTCCATCTGTTAAAGTTTATCTTTGATGAGGCTAATTCCTACCGACACAAATCAAGAAAGGTTACCCTTGGTTTAGACCATGTTGCTGATGCGATTCGTTCCATCCACAAAGAAAAAATGTATCTTAATATTGGCGAACCCTTATTTCATTCATCGACTGGAAAAAGAACAGAAGTTGCTGGAATCGAGAAGCAACTCTTGAAAAAAAGCAAAGAAGGAAGCAAAAAACAACCCAAACAAAAACGAGAAAAGGAAGGGAATGAGGACATCACATTCAGAATCCACAAAAAGGTTGTTGAATACCTCGCAAAAGTTTTATTAAACACTTTGCAACAAATCGCGACAGTCTTTAACACTTCTCTCATTAGAAGTAAGAAACAAGAGAAAAAGACCTTCACACTCCAATCTGCACTCACTGCTATTAAGCTTATTGCTGACCATCGCCCAAGCATCCTCAAGGAAGTTGAAAGCGATAAATCAAAAATCGCCGCAGGAAATGCCTTGGCTCAAATTGATGGTCTAGTTGTTGCAAAGAAATCCAGGGCAACGAAGTCCAAGGTACCCAAAGCCAAGGGAGAAAAGAAGGCACCCAAACCCAAGGTACCCAAAGCCAAGGGAGAAAAGACGGCACCCAAACCTAAGGCACCCAAACCCAAGGCAGCCCAACCTGCGAGCGAAAGAAAAACAAGATCCTCGACAAAATCACAGACTCAATAATCAGCAAAATATTGAATAAAAAATCTGATACGTTGATGTTTTTGTAGCTGTTTTTTGGGTTATGGTATAGAGAACAATAATCATGCAGCAGAGCAAGCGTTCCTTGCTGGCTTTTGTTTCTTTCGTCGTTGCCTTGATTGTTTTGAGTACCTTGTTATTGGTATGGATGCATCGTGCTGACTACAAACGGTCGGCACTCGCAATGAGTGAGGACCGCAAACGAAAACTTCAGCTCGTACATCAACACTTTCAACCTGCCATCACTCAACATGGTCTTCGTTTTCCTAAGCTCAAGTCCAAAGACGAATTGTACGAGTTTTATTACGACTTTTTGTTTGCAGACACACCCTACGCTCGTCCACAGACCAAACCTCACAAAGGTCTCTCCAAAGACTTTCGCACCTCTCCCGTGTTTGAAGATCAAGCCAGAAAAGACGAAATGGAAAGAGTTCAAAAGGAAGAACTTGAGCGAACGAAAAAAAACAAGTTGTTTGAGGAAACAAAAACCATCAACCCGACACGTCGCTCTTCTGAACCGCAAAAAAAGAGCTTGGACTCGATCCTTCACGAACAACCATCCGAAGATCTGACAACATTCCTATACAATCAGTTTTCTGTCTTGGCAGAAGGGTTTGAAAAGGACACGTCTTCGAGTTTGGAACAGGTGTTAGAAACGCTCGTACAAAAGGAGCTGCACAAGCCCCATATCGTGATCACCATGGAATCGGGTCCAGCGACCATCCCTGCTAGTTCTGTAAAAATTGAGGAAATTCACGAATAAATGTTTTTTCTTCAGTACATAAGTAGAATGCAGGTTCATAATGACACAAAAGGCCAAAGGATATTACATATTTGCCTCCTATCTCGCAATCGTAATTTACATTACGATCTGTGTAGCGATTTTTGCTCTCGTTCTCTTTATCCGTCAGAAAAAATCGAACGACGAAAAAATCCTTGACAACCCCCAAATACCTCTTGACGAACGACCCACCAACCTTGTGTGTAACTATTATTATGTGTCACAGCTCCTACATCGCTTCCAGTGGAAAACCATCAATAATGAGTTTTTGATTATTCGAAACGAAAGTGAGAATTTTTTCAATAGTGGTGTGTATGTGTATCAGATCAACGTTGTGAATGGAACAGCCACCAAAACAGTACAATCGTATACATATATCGAAGCTAACGACTTCTTTGAAAAAGACAAGATTCTTCGATTTCGTGTAGCTGATCTCTATGCTTATGGTACACAAAAATCAACCATCGAATGCCAAATCTATATTCCTGCATCATTGACCGACTCAACGTCATTATCTATGTCGGTACAAAGGACTGACGCTCAAGGTACCAGCACAAAAATCTACACGACCGACAAGGTCATCGAGGATTGTAAAGACTTTGTCCAATAAAGATTTATTCCAAAAGATCAATATATTTGCGTTTACTAGTCGTTTTGTTGGAGACAATACTTCGTTTCATTGTCGCCTTGAAATCATGGCTCTTTGCAAACACGTGAGCTTGTGATTGGAAAAAGCTCTTTTGAAACATTTCAGCTTGGTTGTCAATGGACTTGCGATTCATCGATGAGAAACCCGTAACGCCCAAGACAGGGTGTTGTAACAGTGTCTGTAACTGAACCCGAGGCTTTTGTTCTTCTTCTTTGGAGGAAACTGCCACAGGAGATGGTTTCACAACCTCGGGAGTCGGCACCGGTTTCGCCTGTTGTTTCGTGATCAAGTGCTGTTCAATCAGGGTCTTTTTCGTCTTGTACGACAGTCGGTTTTCATCCAGGAGATAGACGAGTCGATCCGATAATTTCCACGTGGTGCGTTTCTTGTTACATTGGTTGGAGAGGCATTTTTGTCGGATCTCTTGACGCGATCCCGAGACCACAAAATAAATCTTGGAATTTTTCGAGTGTCGGTCCTTCTTGATTTCACAGTGACTACTTCCCTCGTTGTGTACAAGAATGGTCAAAGACCAAGAACTTGTGTGTGAAGCGGGTTGGAACTTGATCGAGGACACAGCAATGCTTGCCCATTCAGGGCACAAGCGTTGAATTTCCTTCTCTAACAGTTTTCCTAATTGAGAGTCTTTTTCAAGATGTTTGGCTGCTCGGTTGGTCATGTTGGAGAGACCGCCCGCACAAAAGATGTCTTCGAGATCAACAGGCTGGTTTTGTGTGAGTTGTTTGACTTTTCGAAATTCTCGTTTTTGGACGTTAGAGAAGGACGGGTGAACGGCATGTTCGGGTTCCTGGTAAAAGCTTGGTATTTGGGATCGTGCAGCGGTTTTGATCGACGTTGCATAAAATTGTTGTCGAATGTTGTGAAACAGCCATTCCAAAGGCAAGACATGTTTGCGTTTTTCTCGAAAAGCAGCAGAAGGTTTGTCCTTGTTGACAATTTCGCCGTGGCCATCGAGCAACAATGTCGGTCGATACACTTTTTCAACGTAGATGCCCTTTTCTCCGCTGCACTTGGAGCAGGTACGTTTTTTCTGTGGTCCTGTTGGCTGCAATTCGCCTTGAAAATCGTTGGGCGAGTAGACGTATTTGCCAGAGCCTTTGCAGACGGTACATGATTCATATTTATGTGTGTGGATCATCCGCATGCCGGATCCGCCGAGCTTATAAATGCTTGTGTCAATCACTTTATCCCAGGGCAGAGGGAAATTGGGGAATTTTTTTGTCATAGTGAGGATGGTGTTGTGCACGATGGTGAGTGCCTGTTCGTAGGTGACTAAAATGGCTCCGATCCAATACAGGTGAATACCAATCTTGTTGGATGTTTTCGAGATACATGCCAAGGAATAGAGTCGAGAGAAATCGACGGATTGAAATGGGTCTTCATTTCCGTTTCGTTTCCATCCTCCATACCAACAAAGTTTTTCCATGTCCAAATAGGCGTCGTTGGAATTCCAGTTTGTTTCTTTGGTGTTTGCACGTTTCAATTGAGGGAAAAAATCAGAGACGATGTTGACAATTTCTTTGAGGATGAGTGCGAGATCAAAGTCGGTCTTTTGGAATTCTTTTCGAACATTGTCGTCGATGTTGATATCGAGATCCATGAAAAACTTGAATTGGGCGTTTTCAACCTTTTCATCGATGCAGAATTTCTCTTTTTGCTCGGCTGCTCGGGCTAGCATATCGAGAAATGCGACATATTCGTCTTCAGGGATGCTGATGCAGTAGGTCTGACCGATGGTTCCATTGGTGAACTGAACGTTGGGGAACTTGCTTTTTTCACCGCAGATGAATCGATCGAGATATTGGAAAAGTTGTTGTTTGATGGCTGGACATGTGTTGGCTTTTTCACTTTCTTCGATCAATTCGCTTACTTTTAATTCTTCGTCACTCATATTTGTCGAGCAGTTCACTTCTTCTTATACTAAGTTCAAAAACGATTGTTTTGGTGTGCGTTAATTTTTTGATTTTTTCAACTTTTGAGACGTTGAATTTTTCTTTAATTACAGATAATAGTGTAGCACAAAATAAGAATCGAAAACAAGATGGAACAAGGATATAATTCTGCTGAAGAAGATTATGAATCTGACGGATCCGTCGGAGAAGTTGAGTCTAAATATACTCCCACGATGATCAACGGGCGACCCTTGGATTGTAAGAACCCCAAAGACTGTCAAAAGCTTCAGCGCATGGCAGATGAACTCCAATCCATTAAACGCTCCGAGTTCTGGAAAAAGTGGGGCAAAAAGTGGTCCTCTCCTGAACATAATAAGGAATAAACATTCCCTTTATTGAGTACAAACATGACCAATACATTTTCCAGAGGCACAGTCGGCGTTTCGAACACAGTAGCATCCGCGAGGTTTGATGAGACCGGCACAACCAGATAGAATTTGATTTTTCTCCGCGTTTTGAGAATCTTGGACCAAGCCAGGACGCCTGCGTTTCGAGCCCATATATTTGATACCCCGTTGATATGTGAGTGTCGTGAGAAGAGGGACGAGAATAATGAGTGTCAAACACACGATCGATATGATAATCAGTTTGATTTTTTTGGACATCTTTCTCTCTATTGAGCAACATCAGAAAAAGTGTGGGGCAAATCATTTTGGCTCCCGTCACCGCGTACCACGCGAAAATTTGATTTTGAGAAAGAAAGCAAATATGAATAAGATGGCACGAATTTTTGCCTATCATTCGTCTCAAACGTGGAACCTTCATTATGTTACTTCAGACTCGCTTATCATAGATTCCATTCCAGTTTCCTTTCGTGTGTTTATTACTTTCGATATGTTTTCAAAAACAAACCATGTCTTATTTGCCATCCAGCTACAATCAAATAATCCATGGCTCTACTTTGAATTTCCAGATATAGAAACGAGTAGTAAAAGCAATGATTTTTTAGATTTGTTTCGACAAGCTACACAACGTTCAAAACATGTGATTACGTACATTTCCGATGTATTCAACGTCACATCCTTATTTCCTTATGTCCGAGCAAGCTCTTTTGACGATATCTGGAATTTCATTGTGAAAAAAGACAAACAGCTCGCTGTCTCTGTCGAAATTCAAAGCGACGAAGAATCGACCGACGACGACACCTCTACCAAATCCCAAGATGAATAAAATCTTTTATTACTATTTGCGTCTTTGTTGTTGTGATTTGGGCGACCTATTGGCACGTGATAATCTTTTTAGCCGTTGTTCTTCTTTTTTGAGTCGTTGCTGTTCTCTTTTCATTTGATTTTCCTCGAGTTTGTCTTTATACTGAAATTCTAATTTTTGTTGTGCCAATTTCGCTTGATTCTCTCTCTTTTGTTTTGCCAACATCGCTGCTTGTTTGCTTCGTGTCACTCGAAAGATAATGTATCCGACGGTCGAAAGGGCAATCAAGACGCCAACCACAATGATGATAGTCGTTAAGAGTCCCAGAATCGGATTGCTTTGTTTGACAAGGGACGACATTTGGATAGCGATATCTTGGGAGACCTTGGCCAAACTCTTGCTGCCAAACGCACAATCCAGTTTATCCCCAACATTGGCACTGAAAAAGATGTTTGTCGCCTGCACAAATCGTGCATTAATCTCCAACCCCTGATCAAACGTAAGACTCTTGTCACAGCCTTGGTAGTTGCTGATGATCGATTCGGCAACAATTTCATCCACCGATTCTTGTTTGACGCTGGACAAGTTAAAACCGCCCAACCACCAAGGAGCGGCCTGTTGGTCAACTGTCGATTTGATAGTTTTTGCAATTTTCTGTTTCAAATCGGTTTGCACTTCGATATTTCCAAAGCACTTTTGAAAACTTTCCACGTTCATTTGTAGCCGGATCTGATCAACCACAGTTCCATCACCATTGATAACTATTTTTTGTTCAAAGTCGCTGGTCTGTGAACAATTTTGTGCACTTTGAACCACGACTCGCTCAATCGCAGTCATCACAGACTTTTGGCTTACAAAAGAAATATTGCCCATTTCCAAACAAACTATTTAATTTGGGAACAATTTTTAGGATTCTTATTCTTTTAGAACTGAAAATCATGGAGGGCGAACCATTGCTCCAGAAGAAAATTATCGAAGATGAAATCAAGCAAGCACGAAAAGATTTTCGGACCGTTACCTTTATTTATCTGGCCTTATTGATACTGTACATACTCGTCTTTGTCACACTCTGGGCCTCGATGTGCAGCGTCAATCATGTCAACCGACTCGAAAACCAAGAAAAACGCATCCATCCCACCCTGAATCAAGTCATGTTTCCTGAACTTGAATTCTTACCCGTGCCTTCCACGTCCGAAGACTATTACTCTCGTGTCCAAAAGGGGTATACCCAAATGAAGAAACGGAAACTCGTCATTGCAGGACTTGCTCGTGATGTAGCTGATACACTTGCAAACCAGATGATTCGCCTCGAGAAAATTGGTAAAACCTTCCTCGATTATCGGATTATCATTTTCGAGAATAACTCTGTCGACGAAACACGTTCAATGATCAAAAAATGGATAAACAAAAATAAACATGTTGAACTATTGGAATGTTGGGAGGACCAAGACTGCCATCTTCCATCTAATGCAAGCAAAGCATTTCTCCTTGCTCAATATCGAAATCGCTTATTGAATCACATCAAACATTTTTATGGCGACTGGGACAACCTACTGGTCGTCGACTTTAACCAGCATGGACCGATCTCGATCGATGGTTTGGCATCCAGTTTCTCGTATAAAAATTGGGATATGATGGCTGCTTACGCTCTACAGTCAGACTTTCGTTTCTTCTCTAGTCATGACTTTGTACACCATGAATGTGCAGGAGATGTATGGCAAGGTGAGAAAAAACCAGAACGAAAACGAGGAGAAACTCCGTATCCCGTACAATCGGCATTCGAAGGTGCTGCACTCTATGACTTGAACTCCATTATCCAATCAGGTGCTTTTTACGAACAGAGTTTGAACGAACATATATCCTTTCATGAAAACATGAACAAATTGGGATATGGAAAATTTTATCAAAACCCTTCTTTTCTTGTCTTACACT
Organism: uncultured Gammaproteobacteria bacterium; assembly: GCA_964552205.1. Taxonomy (GTDB): domain Bacteria; phylum Pseudomonadota; class Gammaproteobacteria; order Natronospirales; family JAIVGZ01; genus JAIVGZ01. The sequence continues at coordinate 16,953 of CAZKFT010000016.1, read as the reverse complement.
CGATCAAAGATGCCTACCCTTTTGATCCTATAAATCAGTAACATAGTGTGCGTGGTGTTGTTTTTATTTAGATGTACAAGAGATGATTGAGCGGTATTGCAACACATCCATCCTTAAAGTTGTACTTTGTTTGCAAATTCTTTTGTTGGAATATGAGACAATTTGATTTGCCTATGATATTGTCGTGAGGTGTTGTAGCCACTTCTTTCAACATCAAGTTTCCAAATTGTTTTTTCTGGTGTTTCACTTCGATTCGGAAACGGCTAAAGTGGATGCTCGGGATCCATATGCCTTGATGGCACACGCCACTAATCGATGGATTTGGGTGGATCTCGACAATTTGGCTTGAATCGATTTGAACGCCGTCCAGCAGCATCAATTTGAGAGGAGTAGGGTCCGGCTGCATGATTTCGGGACCTGGCCAGTCCATCACATCCAATTTAGGTGGAGTATATTTTGGTGTTGTTTTGGTCTCGATAACGGCAATCACCATCGTCGTCGATAGATAAGCAGAGTCGATTGAAAACTTGCTTTTCTTTTTTTCCACACTGCGATACGTAACCACATCACCAGCCGATATGTTTTCCAGTTTGGATTTGAGAGAGGCCAGTCGATGAACCCGAAATTCTATCGCGGATTCGTAGTTCGGAAATGAATGAAAGGGCAGATCTTCAAGATAATTCAAGGGGATAGAGTAGTGCTTTTGATTGTGGATAATAATGAGTTCGGTGCTTTTAGGTGATCCAAACACATGTTTGACCTCAAATATGGGAAAACGTGGATGTTCGAGGCAGATAAAATAGCCCGAAGAGACGTAGGATTTATAAAAGGGCAGTGTCGACCAACCCAATGACAGAGTCGAGCACAAGGGTTGAAAGAAGGGTAATCCGTGATGATGGGTGATCAAAGGTTGGGGATCTCTTGGACCAAATCGAGAAACATAGGTGTACGGTTTGATCGGTTCTCGAAATATGTCTTGAATCAGAGGTGGGATCTCCCCATGTGGAAAAAACCAGTCGGTAAAGACAATCTCAATTTCAGGGACATAAATCTGGGATTCATCAAGTTTCCAGAATTTCGAATTGCACGGTAGAGGAGTCACTTTTTCGCGTGGAATACTCAACATGCCTTTTGTGCTCTGGTTTTGTAGGCTCATCAACAGAGCGTAACAATCTTCAATTCGTTTGTAAAAGACAATACCACGGCTAATCGTGATAAATTGTTGATTACATGTGAGCATATTGGAGGGTGAAGACTCTCGTTTCCAATAGGCAATGTGCGGAAAGAACATAGAACGCTCATTCCATAAGGCATAAAATCCAAGCATTAGTTCGGTTGTCGCCTTTTCAAAAGTATTCGGAAATTCATTCAGGCCGACATATTGAAATGGTTGTGCCGTGGACTGTGAAATTCGGTGGGCTAACAAGTCGGTTGAATTTTCATTGTACACCAAGTGTAGGGTGTGAGTAGAATTGAATATTTTGGGTTGCATTTGATCGATTGTGACGGCATGAAATACGTGTTTTTGGGGTTGAATTCCAACACGAAAGTTTTTGAGAGGAATCAAAAAAGTCTCTTCGACCATCTGATTGAAATACACAATTGGGACGGTGTATACGTGGTTGCCCTCTAGAAATCGATTCTGCAGGGTTTCGTGTTCTGTTAAATCGTTGTGTATCTGTCCATTATGTCCTGCAATGACAAAGATGGTGTAAAAAGTAGGCAAATAAGCTTCGACGATGACAAAGGCACGAGGACAGAACGGTAGACCAAGTCTTTGTTTGACATTGCTCGAGGTGAAAGCATTTGGGTTGATTTGGAAGGCACTCCCTATCGCATAGAATTTTTGGGCAATGATCAATTTGTCGATCACTTCTTCCATATGAGGACACAACCCCGAAAGGTGTTTGATGTAGGGGAAAAGGTCAAACAAGGGCATGCTTTGAAGGATCATCTTTGTAAAATAAAGCCGGCTGCTTGATTTCATCATCATGTTATGATCCAATCTTGGTTTTTTGATTTTCCGTTCTTCAGGTTCATTCTCGAGCCGGCGTTTTTCAACAGGGGTTTTCGTTTCCATCTGAAGATTGTGTTCTGCGATCGCTGGCAAACCGAGTTGATGAAAAGCGCGTTTTTCTCCCATTTCTTTGATCTTTTATTGTGGATAGATAATAGAAGACGAATTTTTGAAAATGCCTAAAGGAGATATTACGATCAATGCAAGGTTAAAAAAGACATATTTGTATATGGCCGTTATTGGGCTTGTGTCTTTTATTTTCTTTTTGGTGTTGGTGATCTTGACGGCGATTGCTGCCGCTGATTCTCGTAAATTCCCTGAGAAGAAGACAGCAGCAGACGCAGCTACAGCTGCTGCTGTTATTTCAGGTCTCGCATTAGCCACCTCGGGTGTTGTGAGCACTATTGGATTTGTTCAACTGAAAAAGGGTACCGAAATATCATCAACATCAAAGAGTGATCCAATTGCGACTCCCAAGGAATAAATAAGTTATCTTGATCCTAGTAGAGAGCAGTTTTTTTCGTAAAATGAATGGTGCATTATTTTCGTTGATTGTGGCAGTCATCTTTTCCTTGGTTGCGTTTGTACTTTTATTTATTGTTTGGATTCGATTGGCCATTTTTAGAGACAAACCGGTCACTGAGCGAAATGATGACACTCTGAAAAACATAACAGTACAGACATTCTTTTATTGGCTTGCATTTGCAATTACTTTTGCAATTACGCTCACAGTTATGATTATCCTTATCAAGAAAGGGGTTTATGCATTTTAAACAGCCATTTTCATTTCGATTGCCGGATGTGCTTGATAATACAGCAATTCGATATCCGAGGTAACAAAATCGTCAATATTGGAGATGGGACGTGTAAACTTGAGTGTCGGTAAGGGATAAGGAGTTCGTTTGATCTGTTCTTGGATTGCTTCCACGTGATTGTTGTAGATATGAGCATCACCCAAAACGTGAATGAATTCACCCCTTTCCAATCCGCACACATGAGCAATCATACAAGTCAACAAAGCATAGGAAGCGACATTAAACGGGACTCCAAGCCCCATATCGGCACTTCGCTGATAAAGCTGACAAGAGAGTCGACCGTTTGCCACGTAAAACTGACAAAGCACATGGCAAGGAGGAAGAGCCATCAGTGGAATATCAGACGGGTTCCAAGCGGAAATGATGAGACGTCGATCGTTGGGGTTGGTTTTGATCTTGTGGATGACTTCTTGTAATTGATCGTATCCTTGGTTGGAATAATCGGCATGGCAGCCGTGATAGGTTGCCCCATAGTGACGCCATTGAAAGCCATAGATTGGTCCAAGGTCTCCTTCTTCATAGGAAAGTCCTCGTGATTGGAGAAATTCCTTTTTCGAGTTTTGATCCCAGATGTGGACACCTTTGGCTGCCAGTTTACGAGCGTCCGTGCAACCAGAAATAAACCAAAACAGTTCTTCCATCACACCTCTCCAAAAAACACGTTTTGTTGTAAAGAGCGGGAAATGGTCTTGCAAAGAAAACCGCATACTTGCACCAAAGATAGATCGAGTCCCAACTCCAGTTCGATCACTTTTGACATCGCCACTGTGCAGAATGCGACGTAAAAGATCAAGATATTGTTCTTCCTCATGCATCGGAATTGATATTCATCCCTAAAACAAGAGAATTTTACAGCGCATTTTTATTGGGTGTCGACAAAGAATTTGCCGATCATGACCCTTCAATGTCCCGATCGTGACCCGGTCATGACCCTGTTATGCCCCGATCGTGACCCGATCATGA